>CAYSSU010000011.1:0-73724 GCA_964433895.1 uncultured Prevotella sp. | reverse complement strand
GAGCATCTGCCTTACAAGCAGAGGGTCGGCGGTTCGAATCCGTCAACGCCCACTAGGGGTGTTTCCTTGTAATCTTTCGAGATTGCAGGGATTTTTTTTGTCCTTATATTTGTAAGCATATTTATTTTGAAAAGACACTGAGCCCATATCGGTCTGCGTTATGCACCATATAATATAATGATATATAGAGAAAAGAAACGCATACCAATATGGTTTATACTTCAGTAATAGGTTTATCCTCTTGCGTGGCAGGAGAATGTGATTCAATGCAAATACGTTTTGTGATGTTTATAATCAATACTTCTTGGCTTCTTTGCGGAATTCTTCAGGCCATAAATGGTGAGCATAATGCCAACCATACAATTCATATATATGGCGGAACTTTGTGAGACGGTCTTTGAATATACTGAAATCTTTATTTGAAGGTTTCTGCCATTGTACCTCTGACAATGCTGCCATTCGTGGCAATATCATATATTCGGCATGGTTGATAGTAGAAATATATTCTGTCCATAAGTTAGCCTGAACACCGATAATATGTTTCTTTGCCGATGAAGTCAGTGAAGGAGCCACAGGTTCCAGACTATATACCTTCTCAACATCAGAGAAACCGCCAAGAGCCATAGGCTCATTCTGATGGTCATTGTTCTGGTAATGGTCGAAATAAAGATGAGACTGCGGTGCCATTATCACATCATGTCCTAAAGATGCGCCTATAGCTCCGGGTTCAGAACCCTGCCATGACATTATTGTGGCAGTGGTGTCTACGTCACACCCCAACAGTTCATCCCAACCGATAATCTTTCTGCCTTTGGATTCCAGATACTTCTGTATGCGACGGTCAAAGTACCCCTGCAGCAGAGCTTCTTTAGTCTTTTTACCTGAAGCCTTGATGCCTTCGCTTTCTATCTTAGCCTGACATTTGGGACATTTTTCCCATTTCGTCCGAGGACTCTCGTCACCACCGATATGAATATATTCACCGGGAAAGAGCTCGCACACCTTATCCAACACATCTTTAACGAATTGATAGACCTTTTCGTTTCCCGCACATAGAATATTATCATAAACACCCCAGTAACGTCCTGTCTGATAAGGTCCGCCCGTACATCCCAGTTCAGGATATGCAGCCAAAGCTGCCATCATGTGCCCCGGCATATCCACTTCCGGAATTATAGTGATATATCTGTCAGCAGCATATTTCACGATGTCGCGTATCTCGACGTCGGTATAATAACCTCCATGGGGAATACCGTCTTCCACTTCACTGTTGTGACCTATCACCGTGCCGGAACGCATAGAACCTACTTCTATCAGCTTCGGATATTTGGCTACCTCGAATCTCCATCCCTGGTCGTCTGTGAGATGCCAGTGAAAGCGATTCATATTGTGCAGTGCCAGCATATCTATATATTCCTTGACGAATTTTACGGGGAAGAAATGTCGGGCGCAGTCAAGGTGCATTCCACGATAACCGAAGCGGGGAGCATCCGTGATTATTGCGGCTGGTAGTGCAACGTCATCAGAAGTTGAAAGTATAGGAAGCGACTTGCGCAATGTCTGTATGCCATAGAATATTCCGGATGCGGAGGAAGCCAATATCTCTACACTCCCTTTATCAACTTTAAGCAGATAACCTTCTGTAGGAATATTGCGTGTTGCCTTTCTGTTAAGAACAAGTCGGATGGCAGCTTTTGTCTTTGAAGACGAAGAAGGGACAACTCCTATTTTCAGTTTTGTCATATCAGAGATATAATCTGAAAGGAATTCGGCATTGCGCTTCATGTCATTACTGCCGGCAGTATAACAGATAACAGTGTTCCGATTAAGCACAAAGTTACCCCCCTTGATTGCTTTGATAGTTTGGGGCAGAGGCACCACTTGCTGATAATCGGCTGTTACGGTGGCATGACCTGCCAAAGTCATCATGCAAGCCATAGCCATAATAAGGTGTTTTTTCATATTTTACAGGTTTTATTATTTTTCAAGCGGACGTTTGGTCCAATCGTCGGCAATGTAACTATAAGGATAAGCAGAGCGGTCTACAATTTGCCCTTTGCGCTCACGGATATAAGTCTCAAATTCGTGTTTGCCTTCTTTCAGTATTATCACGCGACCACCGTTAGGCAGATGGTTATACACAGTGTTTCCACCGGAATAACGTCCGTAAGCCAGCAGAATGTTATGCCACATCACAGAATAATCATTATCATGGTCATGACCGACAAATATTCCCATAACGTCTTCACCTTCCATCATAGCAAGAAACATGCCACTGTTGAATTCAGGAGAGCAAGCCTCTTCACGGCGTGTGCCTATCAGAACTGCATTCTCGTCTTTTGCAGCTGCATGGTATTCAGGCAGGGCAATATGGAAGAAGGCAAGAGCAGGAAGAGGCTTGCCGTCATTGGCTGCTGTGATAGCCTTACTTTGTTGGCGATACCATTCCACCTGTTCAAATGTGAGCCATGCGTATGTTCCTTTTGATTTGTCATCGGGAAATCCCTTGGGATAGGCATGCGAGTCCATACAATATAGAACAGCTGCATCATTGCTGCCGTCGTGTGAACGTATCTTAAGAGTGTAGTCCAGTTCCGGCTGTGTGCTTAAATCCGGCAATATATTATTTTTCACACTGCGTGCTATGCTGTAAAGTTCACGATTAGATAATCCCTGTTCCCAGTCGTGATTACCAAACTCATAGGCAAAGGGTATATTGTGTTTTGAAATACAGTTCAATACAGTCAGCAGATTACCTTTGGCAGGTTTGCCCCAGATAATATCACCCGTGAGCACTATAAGGTCAGGCTTCTCGGCATCAAGCACTTTGTCTATGCAGTCAAGGGCTACTTTAGACTCGGCATTGTCCTGATAATGAATGTCTGTGAACTGAACTATTTTGAATTCCCCGTTAGAGTGGAATTTTAACAGTTGAGCCCGCCCCGTTAAAGAGGCGAGCAGAACCAACATAAAAATGAATAAGCGATTCATAACTACATTTGCTTTAATATGTCATTACAAAGTGTATAAGCCTTAGTCATCATTCTTGGAATATGGAACGGACCTTTGAACAGATTGCCTTTGGCAGGCTGTGCCACGGTACCGTCACGATGCAGATAACCAAACCATTCTCCATATTGCTTGTCAGGGAAATGAGAATAAGTCCATTCGCTAATTTTGCGGTGGCGTTCCAGATACACATCATCTCCCGTTGCAAGATAAGCATACAGAGAAGCAATGATGGTTTCGCACTGCGGCCACCAGAACTTCATGTCCTGAGAATAATCCTGCTGCGGCAGATTGCGGCAGTCGCGGAAATTGATTATGCCGCCATACTGCTTATCCCATCCCCAGTCCCATGACCAGTTGAATATGGTGAGGGCAGTGTCAAGCAAGTCTTTGTCCCATCCGCGAAGTCTTGATTCCTCCATTATAAACCAAGAAGTCTCTATGCAATGTCCGGGATTTATGGTTCGTGTGGCATTAGTGTCTATGAATTCACCCTTAGGACCTACACTCTCCAGCAGACATTTAAACTCCGGATGCATGAAGTAACGGCGTAACTTGTCAACAGACTCATCAATCTGAACGGTCAGTTTTGGGTCGTTGATAACAGACCGTATGCGTGACCCCACATTGATAAGAATCATTATTATACTGTGACTCTGAAGTTGAACATCAGGTTCAAACTTAGGTTCCAGGAATCCCGGTGTGGTAAGAAACCTCTGAGTATCTTCAAAAATCTTCATTGCCTTATTGGCATAAGTCATATCTCCGGTGGCCAGAGCATATTCTGACATGGCTATGGCAGCGAATGTTTCAGAGAAAACATAGCGGCGTTTGCGTAACGGTTTACCATCATCGGTGATTGAAAAATACATGTGCCCGTCTTTGTCGAAACAATATTTCTCGATGAAATCTAGAGTGCTTTTAGCCGCATCCAACCATTGCTGGTTCTTCTCCACATTATTGTATGCAAATGAGCAGACAAAAGCAAAGCGCCCCTGAAACCAAACCGACTTCGTGGTGTCCATAAGCGAACCGTCTTGGTCTACACACGTGTAGACACCGCCATGTTTCCTGTCGCACCCATGTTCCATCCAGAACGGCATAATGTTGTTTACAAGGTCATCTTTGTAAGATGTTGCCCATTCTCTTAAATAGTCTTTATTGTTCATATCACTTTAAGGTGTTTAAGTATTTGTTTATTCCTTGTTGCAGTGCTGACCAGTAGTCGTAATCTCTCACCTGACTTATGTCGAAGACAAAATAACCGTAAGAAGAATTGATACAGGCATCAACACTGTTGGTTACAGCTTTATAGGCTCCTCCGTTTTCAAATCCATCGGCATTTCCCACATCAGGACCTCCGGAAAACTTCGTCGCATTATCTATCTTCTTGCCAGCCTCAGTGCAAAATCCCTGCATGGTCCATTCCGTATTTCCATATACACTTGACGCTGAAGCATAGCATCCCAAAAGCATAAAGTCCAGCCGTTGGGCAAATCCGTAATCCTTATATTTGGCATTAGCCCAGAGAGGATAGTCACGTTGGGCATTATAGGAAGAACTAGCCCAGTTGACCCCAACCTTATAATAATCAGAATACCAAGCCCCAACATAGACTCCTACGTTTATCTTACTCTTTATGCTACGCACCTTTGCCACCACTTTTGCAATGAAGTCATTTATCGTCTTGGCTCTGAAAGCCATGAAGTCTTTAAAATATTTAGGCTGTGACGCTGAGGCCTCTGTAGTTCCTGGTATCATCACATCGGCAGGGAAGTTGAGACTTGTAACTCCCAAGTATTCCATAAACTTCTGTTTGGTATCTTCAGAAAAGTCAGACTGTAATTCGTCATATCGGCAACGGTCAAGAACAATTCCGTCTATGTCGTATTTGCAAAGGTCAGCAATCAGATTCAACAGATAATTCTGTACTTCATCATTGCATGGATTAAGAAACTTCGTTCCATGATATTCTGCTGTGCTTGGATCTGTAGAATTAAGGTCCATTTCATTTGTAAGTCCCTGAGATAAGTTCAGCGTTGTCACCCACGAACGTTTAGAGTCATCACGGAATACCATTCCCTGTGTTCCCAGTCCGTATGGATAAAGACAACCTCCGGTAAAAGTGTTGAACGCAGCTTCCACCTTTAGTCCCAGTTCATGCCCTATGTCGATAAAAGCCTGCAGATAGTCCCATGTAGCTTTGCGTTCATAAAATTTATATTGTGAACCTTGCCAATAGTCTAGCTTCTTTATCTGGTCGGTGTATGATGTATTATATAACACATCCCCCATGGAAGGGCGCACATCGACAACAATGTCTGTAAAGCCAACCGACTTAACCTTTGCAAGGTCAGTACGTATGTTGTCTTTGCTGTCAGCATAACGTGGAAAATTGGCTTCGGCATCTATCCAAATATACCGTGGCTTCTCTGTTTTGGTAACATTGGTATTCCCTCCGTTGTTACCGTTCCCATTGTCCTGGCTGACAACCTTGTCACTGTCCCCTCCACATGCAGTGATGCAGAGGAGAGCAGTGACAGAGATAAATGTTATCAACAACTTTTTTACCATCCTTTATTCTTATTTTATGAAGCAGGCATCAAGAACTTTCCGTTCAGCACCGTCGCATGGCAGAATAGTCTTTTTACCGTTTATAAGCATATTTGAAGAACCGCCTCCGTCAAGGTTCAGAGCTTCTGTACATCCCAATGCTTTAAGAGCAGTTGCCACTTCTGCCGTGGTGAGTCCCTTTACGCCTTTGGTCATTTCACGACCTTCGCATACAAAGAAGAATAACTTCTTGCTATTAGCATCATAACCTATTGCGGTGCGAGGCTGATAACTGTTAGCAGAAACATCCAACAACTCATCTTCCCATGTGTTCATTATTACTCCGTTGTGAATCAAAACGCTTACTCCTCCTATACCGTTAACAGCAGTTCCGTCATTCATTGGAGTACCTTGTGAAGGATGTGTAGCATCAGGAGCTTCAGTTTCAGGTGTAGTCTTATCAATCTTCTTACATTGTTTGTAACTGTAATCTACGCCATTACCGGCATAATAAGTCCATGTAGCAGCAAAAGTTCCGTCTTTCTTCTGATAGAAGAATCCTATTGTAGGATACCAGAAGTTAGTCCAATCCTCTGACCAATAGTTCTGGTTGTAAGAAAGCATACTGCCGTCTTTGTAAACAGCACTCTGTGAAAAATAGAATCCATTTGACTCAAAAAACAGTCCACCATTGATGACTATTAAAGGAGAAGCATTGTTGTTATAGAATTCTGTTAAAGTATAAATGCTTTCATTGCCATTGCCCTGTGCAGCATCACTCCAATGTACATTTCCCAATACTCCGAAGCTGGCACGGCTCATGTCGGCAACAGCCAGATAAGCTATTGTGTTCTGTCCGTCTATCTTTGAGGGAGACTTGTAGACATTAAGATAAGCCGGGAAATTGCCATAAGCAGAGTCTACGTTTATCCAGCCTTGACTCACAACGGAATCATTGACCTCCTTTTTGTCCCATTTCCAGTTGGCAAGGGTGTCCTCATGCTCTGTAGTGTCGCCACATGCAGAGAATGAGAATGTGATAGCTATAGATGCAAGGACAGTATATAATATTTTGTTCTTCATTTTCTTCTGATTTTAAATATTTATTTTGCAATACAATCAATTTGAATTCCGCCGAATGACAGATGGGTATTACTTGCGTAGAATATGTACATGAAGTAACCATCAGCAGACGGTGTCATCAAAACATCTCCGAAACGTCCGTCTGCAGCATAGCCCACTGAACCAAACAAATCACTTACTTTGTATTTATATTTAAGAGCAGAACTTGTATTGGTGTTTCCTGTAATGGACGAAGGATTAGTGGCATCATAAAGATATATGGTTCCTGACATTCCCCAATCTGGCCAATATCCCATTTCGAATAATGCAAGATATTTGCTACCATTGAAGTCACGTGTGTCAATAGGCGCTGTATTAAATCCATAATCTAAATCTGTATTGCTGTTCGCACTAAGTAATTGTGTCGCAGCTTTTCCATCGGCGGCATAATAAAGAGGACAAGCTCCACCATTGTAATAGTCTACAAAAACGCCACTATTTCCATCTGCAGAACGGTTTATAACTTTAGCTATATTGTCGTAACTATTCCATGATGATGCAATTCCTGTCATACCGACAACTTTCGCTTCATCAGGTTTACCATTCTTGACAATCCAACGTATATAACTGTTTGAATTCTCACATGTAGCAGTGATTACAGCATTACCGTTAAGATCTCCCTGAACATGTAATCTGGAACCAACATTAATACCAAGATTGTTATTATAGCTAATAAACTCTGTTGGTGCAGTTGTCACATCGTTAGTCTTGTAAATCTTAAGAGTCTTGCCACTGGCTGCATAATTACACATAATTATGTTTCCTGCACAGTCGCTTGTTATAGCTCCGTTAGGATTGGCACTTCCAATATTGATTGTACCAACACGTGAACCTGTAGCTTTCTTGAAATACTGAGGTGCAGCTCCTGTACCAAGATTAAGTATTACGTAACTGCCAATAGAAGCCAAAGTGGGGTGAACAGCATTTGCATCTGTTACACCGAGTGTTGTCATGTCATTTTCAAACATCTTAAGTTCACTTCCAGAACGATACCCATTTTCTATCTTTGCAGGAATCTGTTTCTTTACTGTATATACAGCTTTGTTTATTCCATTAGCTGCTGTTACAGTAAATTGGAAACCATTGTTGAAGTTGTGCACTTCAGCAGGGTCGGGACTAATAGTGGCATGTGGCGAAATCGTAGCTTCTGATTTCATTTCTGACAAATCAGCAGTTGTTACAAGTGACACCGTCTTTGTGTCTTCATCAATAACACCAGATAATCCACCAGGTTCTGTATTAAAAGCCTTGATGACGCAAGAAGAAGGCTTTGCCATTTCTCCGGATATGGTAATCTTGCGTTGAGAACCGTCCGGGTTTGTGAATGTAAACTCATTCTTCTTGTTAAGATCAAGCACTGTTATGGCAGGACTTATAGTACAGTTGTTTTCTATAGTGGCAACAACCTTCATAGCACTCATGTATTGCTCTGTGGTATTGTCACTTTCTTCAGGATAATACCATGGAACAGGAATCACAAAGTCAGTAACATTGGCGCTGCTGTCTATTTTATAGTCTATGGCTAACTTTCCTGAATTATCACCCGAGGTGAAATAGGCAGCCAGACTTGTAATGCCCGAGCGGTTGGCTGTAGGATTTACAAATTCCTCACTCTCGCATGCGCTGAGCATAAAGAGTGTTGCCAATGATGCAAATATATAGATAAATTTATTTTTCATAATACAAAATTATTTTTATTATTTCCATTCTGCAAACTGTTCAACTTGAGAATTGTTGTTAATCTCAGCAAGAGGAAGAGGCAGTTGGTTCATCTTTGCCGGATAGTTCAGATTCTGATTGTCTACATTCACGTATGTATAAGTAAATGTGTCGTTAGCATTCTTTTCTATCTTCAGTCCATGACGGCGTATGCCTGTAAATGCGGTTTCTGATAATCCCCAACGCCGCATATCCCAGTAATAAAGTCCTTCAAATGCAAGTTCAACTTTTCGCTCATGTTGTAAAGCTGTGAAAAGATTGTCGCCGGAAAGTCCCTTTACATCAGGCAGTGACACACGCTCGCGCACTTTATTTATATATAGCATTGCAGAGTCATTGGCATTAGTACGGTAACAAGCCTCAGCATAATTGAGATATACTTCTGCCAGACGGAAAGCTATAAACGGTTGTGTACTTGACTGTGTAGACGAGAAATGATGAGTTTCATCTACAAGTTTACGTAGATAATATCCCGTTGTGGTGCGTCCTACATTCTGTGCGTCTTTCTCCCATGTGCACCATCCATCGGTACCACCTACATAAGGTTCTATGGTACGTTCTTTCCACTTTGATTCATTATATAGTATAGAGGCTTTGAATCGTGGCTCCAGTTTGTCGTATGGAGGAGTATCTGTTACACCGGTTGTTGAATGCCATTTACTCCAGTCGGCTTTACCGCCTGTTGCAAGTTCATATTCCTCTACCATATCCTGTGTAGGAGTTCCATATCCTCCATACATGGAATTGCCGTCATTGCTCTTATCTCCGCCAGGAGCATAATAACCGTCGAAGTTATGAGATATATTATCAGCAGCACTGTATGTATATTGAAATATATCCTCACTGTTTCCACTGGTGAACGCAGCACTGTATGTTGATGTAAGCGAATATCCCATAGCGAGTATCTTCTTGCAGGCATCCTTTACGGCAGTCCAGTTTTTGCAATATAGCATGGCTCTGGACATCAGTGCGTATGCTGCACCACTGGTAAGACGACCTGTAGGGCTTGTACTTACCTGAAGTTTCTCACCTGCAAACTTTAAATCATTGTAAATAAAGTTCCATCCTTCTTCTTCTGTGTTAAGAGCTTTATTGGTGGATATCTGAGACATGTCCTCATCATACAGTATTACTTGATGATAGCGTTTCATCAACTCGAAGTAATACATGCCGCGGAAGAATCTCAACTCAGCTTCAAGACGTGTTTCTGTGGAAGCGTCAAAGCCACTGGACTTTAATTTAGACAGAGCTTCGTTTACACGGCGTATGTCGTCATAGGTGGTACCCCATACTCCCAAGTAAACATCTGTATAACTGGCAGTGAGTACATTTCCTCCGTATGAAATCTCATTGGGAATATACATTTCGGAATTGTAAGTCATATTACCATATTTGAATTCATCGGTAAGACCTTCTGTCATTCCGGCTGCACACTGATAGTCATTGAAACTGCCTAAGCGCGCAATATCAGAATAGAAATAGTTTACTGCCATTTTTGCATAGCTGACATTGCTCCATACTAGTTTGTCGGTTGCCTTGTCCGTAGGATCGATATCAAGATAACTGTTGCAAGACGATAATCCCATGGCGGCAAAGAGGCATAAGCCTATATATTTAGCTTTCATATCTTTTCGTTTTTAAATCGGTTAGAATGTAATATTAATACCACCCATATAGGTTCTCTGCTGTGGATAGTAACCATTGTTCACGCTAGGTGATTCAGGGTCAATTCCTGAAGGCAGACTGTCTATGGTGAATAGATTAGAACCTTCTACGAAGATGCGTATTTTCTGCAGTCCTATCTTGCGCATGATGCTCATAGGAATAGAATAGCCTAATTGCAATGTCTTAAGACGCACGTAGTCACCTTTGCGCATCCAGAATGTTGAGGCCAGTCCGTTGTCTCCGCCATGACTTACGTTGCCAAGTGTAAGACGTGGATATTCAGCATTCGGATTATCAATACTGTAAGAATTCTGTACCAGCCACAATGGAGAGTTAGCTCCCTCCTTGAATGTCTGAGTCCATACAGTGTTATCATCATAACCATTATAGTATGTTCCCAATAAAGAAACGTCAAATTTGAAACCTCCTGTAAACTGGGCTGCAAAATCAAATCCATTCCAGTTGGCTGTGATATTCAGTCCCATAGTTATTTCAGGACGATTGCTTCTGCCTATGCGAGTCTTATCTTGTTCGTCTATCTTGCCGTCACCGTTAAGGTCTTTGTATTTTATATCACCAAGGTTAGGACGTGTGCCATACCATGCGGAATTGGTAATTTCTTCTTCTGTGCGGTATAGTCCTTCTGCAATCCATACTGATGAGGCATCAACACTTGTGCCTACAACCTTACGCCATGACTGAGTATTTGGAGAATCAGGATATTTAAGCCATTTGCTCTTTGACTCTGTCATGTTCCAACTCACATTATAATTGAAAGGCTTGCTGGCAAGTCTGAATTTGTTACGGTGGGAAACAGTAATCTCAAATCCTTTTACATCGTATGCGTTGTTGTTCTCGTAGGTAGGATAATATCCGCCCATAGAAGGTGACTTGTCACCACCCATAGCAGCGAGAAGGTCATAGTTGTAATTGTAGAAATAGTCAAATTCAAATCCAAGCAGACCGTCCCATAATGTTGCATCCAGACCTATATTCTGTGAACGGGTCTTTGACCATGTCAATTCTGGATTGGCAATGCCTGTAGTGTATAGTGAATTGACTGTTGTACCATTTATAATTCTGTTGTTTCCAAAAGAATAGGTGCTGAGGAATGAATAAGCAGAAACGCCATCATTACCTAACAGTCCCACAGAACCACGTAACTTAAGATCACTAAGCCAACTATGAGTGCTCTGCATGAATTTTTCCTGTGATATGCGCCAACCTACAGAAAGAGAAGGGAAGAATCCCCAACGCTTGTTGGATACATTACCGCTGAAATTGTAAGAGCCGTCATATCTGCCGCTGAATTCTGCCAGATAGGTATTGGCATAGTCATATTTCATTCTGAATACATAGCCGGCTGTACGTGTATGTCCGCTTGTACCTGAAATCGGTGAACTGTCTGTGAGAGCTTTGCCATAACTTAGTTCTGCCAATTCGTAGAAAGGCACACCAAGTGCGTATGCGACGAAATCAGATGTCTTGAAGTCACGTGCCTCAACCAGAAGCATGGCATCTATATTGTGATTGCCAAACTTGTTGGCGTATTCTGCACTTAATTGTCCTACAAGTTGTTCTGTGGTATATTGCCCTTCACCTACATGATTGAGATTCTTTACAGAACTGCGAGGGTCATCATTCAGGTTATATGTGCCGAAATTATCTGATGAAAGAGACATGGTATATGTTTGATATGGGGTGTCCACATTCTTGTTTCTTGATGAAAGATAGTCGTATGAACCGGTAGCTTTTAAGGTTAAGCCCTTTAGCCATGGAGCAGCATACTCTATGCTAAGATTAGACTGTGATTCAAAACTGTTTGTCTTTTTATAACCTGAATCATATATTGCAGCAAGTGGACTGTATGATACGGCTGAATTATTAGGGAGTGTTCCTGTGTATAATCCATTGTATGTTTCCGGTAAGAATGGATGCATCATTATTGCCTGATGACCTATTGACAGCCATCCTACTTCTGTACTAGATTCACTGCCATCAGAACCGCCTGATGAATATCCAGGAGTCTTACGCTTTCCTACAGTTCCTACAGAACCGAAGGTCACCTTCCAGTCATTGCCAATCTTGGCATCCAGATTAACACGCATATTGTAGCGTCGATAATCAAAGTTGTCTATATTACCTTTCTGGTTCATATATCCGCCAGACAGATAATAATGAGCAGTTTCGCTTCCTCCCTGTAAGGTTACATTGTGCTTAGAGTTTGTTCCTGTACCGAACACCTTATCTACATAATTCACATTGTCCCAACCGTCAGTAGGGTCACCGTTGAGCATGGCTTCTATATTCTTGCGTGTAAAGACAGGGGTATAGTCTTCTCTGCATGTTATGGTAGTCCCTGTCAACTTATCCATAAGGTCAGCCATATTGTAATAATCAGCATACTCAGGTCCGTTCATAAACTTAGGGAAGTTGGCATTTACAGATATACCATACTGTCCGTCGTATGTTATCTGAGTCTTTCCTGCCTTACCCTTTTTAGTAGTGATAATAACAACACCACCTGCAGCATTAAGACCATAAACAGCAGCAGACGCACCGTCTTTCAAAACAGATACGCTCTCTATGTCATTAGGATCCACGTCATTTATAGAACGTGGCATACCGTCTACAATATAGAGAACTCCATATTGGGAACCTCTTATTCTAAGAGATGCCTGGTCATCGCCAGGTTCTCCAGATTCTTGTATAGAAGAGAGTCCGGGCAGTTTTCCACCCAGTACACTTGATACGTTGGTAGAAGGTCCTTGTAGGAGCTCATCGCCTTTTATGGCAGACACAGCACCCGTAAGCGTCTGTTTCTTTGCCTTGCCATAACCTACCACCACCACATCGTTCAGTGTTGATTCATCATCATTCATCGTAACATCTATATTACGATGAACGCCAATCTTAATACGCTGTGTCTTCATACCTATATAAGAGAAGACCAGCACATCCTTGCCGGAGGCATTGATGCTGAAATTTCCATCTATGTCAGTTATAGTTCCATAACTTGTATCGCCATTTACCGATACGCTGACACCTGGTAATTCGGTTCCTGATGCATCTTTAACTTTTCCTTTCACAACATTCTGTGCCTGTACGGATATTACCATAAGAAAGAGTGCCATGAAAGTAATAAGTAATGATTTGATAAACATAGAACCTTTTTGAATATGAAAATTCATCATGGTTATAAAAAAATTAAGTTAGACATTAAATAAACTTCAGTATATTTTATATATTTGTGGCAAATATAAGTTATTTTTATGTAACTTCCAAAATAAATTGGAAGAATCTTTGGAATATATTAAAAATATTTGTAAATTGCGCCCGAAATCGCAAATTTAATTTTTAATACCTATTATATATACAATTATGACGAGTAGAAGAAGCTTTTTAAAAAAGATGCTTATGTCCGGAGCAGCAGCCACAATGGCTCCTCTTCTGGCTAAGGGCAATGAAATGATTGCCTCTAGTAAAGAATTTGTTCCAATAGAAGGTAATGGTGGGGGACTCATAGTTCCTAAGAACAACGGTTTAAAGATTACCGGAACTTTCCTTGATGAGATATCTCATGACATTCCTCACCAGAACTGGGGTGAGAAAGAATGGGACCAGGATTTTCGCTATATGCGCAGTATCGGTATTGATACTGTTATTGTAATCCGTTCAGGTTACAGAAAGTTTATTACTTATCCTTCACCTTATTTATTAAAGAAAGGCTGCTATATGCCATCTGTTGACTTGATAGACCTGTATCTCAGACTGTCTGATAAATATGGAATGAAATTCTATTTCGGTCTTTATGATTCCGGGCATTATTGGGATACCGGTGACATGCAGCAGGAAATAGATGACAATAGATACGTAATAGATGAAGTGTGGAAGAAATATGGACATCATAAAAGTTTTGGAGGATGGTATATAAGTACGGAGATAAGCCGCAAAACCAAAGGTGCCATACCTGCTTTTCACGCTATGGGCAAACAGTGCAAAGATGTTTCCGGAGGTCTGCCTGTATTCATATCTCCATGGATAGACGGTAAGAAGGCTGTCATGGGAACTGGTAAACTTAGCAATGACCAAGCTGTAAGTGTGGCAGAACATGAGCGTGAGTGGAATGAAATCTTTGACGGTATTCACGATGTTGTGGATGCCTGTGCTTTTCAGGATGGTCATATAGACTATGATGAACTGGATGCTTTCTTTTCCGTGAACAAGAAACTTGCGAATCGCTATGGTATGCAATGCTGGACAAACGCAGAGACTTTCGACCGTGATATGCCAATACATTTTCTACCAATTAAGTTTGATAAGCTTCGTTTGAAATTGGAGGCAGCCAAACGCTGTCATTATGACAAGGCTATCACTTTTGAGTTTTCTCATTTCATGAGTCCTCAATCAGCTTATGTTCAGGCTCACCATCTTTTCGATCGCTATAAAGAGTATTTTAATATAAGATGATATTGAAAACGTAAGATTAGGTTATGTGTTTTTTCTTGCAGTCATAGCTGCTCTTGGCGGATTGCTTTTTGGTTATGACACGGCTGTTATTTCCGGAACAATAGACCAAGTTGTCAGGCAGTTCAATCTAAGCGTGATGCAGCAAGGCTGGTATGTAGGCTGTGCTCTTATAGGCTCTATCTGTGGTGTTGCCATGGCAGGATTTATGAGCGATGGTCTTGGTCGTCGTCCTACGATGTTCATATCTGCGGCTCTGTTTACTCTTTCAGCCATAGGCTGTTCTGTCAGCGGCAACTTTCAAATGCTGGTGGTCAGTCGCATTGTCGGTGGCGTAGGAATAGGGATAATATCAGTTGTAGCCCCTGTTTATATCTCAGAAATATCAATAACCAAGTACCGTGGCCAGATGGTATCTTTATATCAACTGGCAGTAACGGTGGGTTTCCTTGCTGCTTATTTCATCAACTATATATTGCTTGATGTTTCAGAGACCTCCCATTTCTGCAATTCGTGGCTGCAACTGTTGTTTGTAAATGAAGTGTGGCGTAGTATGCTGGGAATGGAAGCTGTTCCGGCGTTGCTTTTCTTCTTCATACTCTTTCTTATTCCTGAAAGTCCCCGTTGGCTCATTGTGCGTAATCAAGAAGAGAGGGCTGCGGTTATATTTCATAAAATATATTTGTCAGCGTCTGAGATTAGCCGTCAGATTTCAGATACTAAATCCACTATCTCGTCAGAAGTGAAGTCTGAATGGAGGTTGTTGTTGCGTCCTGGAATACTTAAAGCTGTGATAATAGGAGTGTGCATAGCTATTTTAGGACAGTTCATGGGGGTAAATGCCGTACTTTATTATGGTCCTTCAATATTCAAGGATGCAGGTATGGAAGACCCATTGCTATGCCAGGTTCTTGTTGGTGTGGTGAATACTCTTACTACCATAATAGCAATGTTGATAATAGACAGGGTTGGGCGCAAAAAACTTATCTATTATGGAGTATCGGGTATGATAATATGCCTCGTTGCGATAGCCTTCTATTTCATGTTTCATGAATCAATGCATCTGTCTGTGGCTTTTATGCTCACATTCTTCTTGCTATATGTGTTCTGTACCGCAATATCCATAAGTGCCGTGGTTTTTGTATTGTTATCAGAGATGTATCCCAACAGTGTGCGAGGACTAGCCATGTCTATAGCAGGATTTTCTTTATGGATAGGTACCTATCTTATAGGACAGCTCACCCCATGGATGTTGCAGAACTTGTCGGCTGCAGGCACATTCCTGCTTTTCGCCGTGATGTGTGTGCCTTATATGTTGATAATGTGGCGGCTAGTACCGGAAACAGCCGGCAAGTCGCTTGAAGATATAGAACGTTACTGGACTAACAATAAAAAATAAAATAACAATTTATTATCACTAATCATGAAAAAGTTTTCATTTCTATTGTCTCTGCTTATGCTGCCTCTGCTGGTTATGGGGCAGCAGGGCAGAAAGCCTGCTATGATGTGGATAGATGGCGAAGCTAATTTTGCACGCTTCAGCAATCCCGACAGCATAGACTATTATTTGAATAAATGTCACGACCTTGGTTTTACTGATGTCGTGGTTGACGTGCGTCCTATCACAGGAGAAGTTTTCTTCAAGACTCCGCATGCTCCGCTTATGCGTGACTGGCAGGGCGTAAAGCGTCCTGACTTTGATTATCTGGGGCGGTTTCTGAATACTGCTCATAAGCTTGGAATGCGTGTACAGGCATCATTAAACTGCTTTGTTGCCGGACATAATTATTATGACCGTGGACTTATATACTGTGGTCATCCTGAATGGGCAACCACGGTATATACTCCTCAGGGACTGAAACCAATTACAGAACAGAAAGAGAAATATGGCGCAATGGTAGACCCAATGAATGAGAATTACCGTAAGCACATAGTCAGTGTGTTGCAGGATCTTGTAAAAGCCTATCCTTCTCTAGACGGTGTTCTGCTAGACCGCGTAAGATATGATGGCATAGAGGCAGACTTCTCCAGTCATTCACGCATGCTTTTTCAGCATTATATAGGCAAGAGGGTAAAGCATTTTCCGGAAGATATATTCAAATGGGAAAAAGGTGATGACGGGAAATATCATGTTAGTCGTGGCGTGTGGTTTAACAAGTGGATAGAATGGCGCTCTCACAATATCTATAATGCCATGGCGCAGTTGCGTAAGGCCGTTAAAGATATAAACCCTAACGTGAGTTTCGGAACTTACACCGGAGCATGGTATCCTTCTTATTATGAGGTGGGTGTTAACTTCGCCAGTAAGACGTATGACCCTTCTAAAGATTATGACTGGGCTACCCCTGATTATAAGAAAACCGGATATATGGAACTGTTGGATTTGTACACTACCGGCAATTATTACACCGATATATCAATTAAAGACTATCGTGAAAATCAACACTGTGTGTGGAATGAAACAGATTCAGAGGCACAGAGTGGAGACTGGTATTGCGTGGAAGGTTCTTGCAGAAAATTGCGTGGTATACTTGGTGGACATAAATTTCTTGGAGGTGTTCTCATAGACCAACTTTATAATACTCCCGGATTACTTAGTGAGGCTATAAAGATGAATCTCAGGGAAAGCGACGGTCTGATGCTTTTTGATGTTGTGCATCTGATAAATCGCCCTGAACTATGGAAAGAAGTAGAAAAAGGTATGCGCGAAGGAGGCGAACTGAAATGATAACGAAGTCTAATCGTGCGCATGCACTGGATGCTCTGAGAGGTTACGCCATTATGACCATGATACTCTCGGCTACAGAAGTTTTCAATATACTTCCCCGATGGATGTATCATGCCCAGGTGCCGCCTCCTGACCATATATTCAATCCTGCGATATATGGTATAACATGGGTGGACCTTATATTCCCGTTTTTCCTTTTCTCTATGGGTGCTGCCATTCCTTTGTCGCTTGGTCGCCAGTTTGAAAAGGGAGAAAGTAGATTAAAACTAGTATGGAAAAGTGTTGTAAGATGGATGAAACTGATATTCTTTTCCATTTATATAATTCATTGTTTTCCGTTTATGTTGGGTTATGACAATGAAACAGTGAAATACGCTATGAGCTTTGTTGCATTTCTCTGGATGTTTGTAATGTTCATGCGCAATCCTTTTCACCTGTCCGATTTATGGAATCGTGTGGTCAATGGAGCATCTTACGCCATTGCCATATTGCTGTTGTTGGTTCAACCGTATTCTGAGGGCAAGCCGTTCTCGCTTTATGACAGTGACATAATAATACTTATATTGGCAAACGTATCTCTTGTCGGTTCTGTTATTTATCTGTGTACTATACACCGTCCTGTGGCACGATTGGCTCTGATACCGTTAATCATGGCTCTGTTTATGTCGTCTAAGACAGATATGTCGTGGCAGCAATGGCTGTATGATTTTACTCCGGCAGCATGGCTTTACAAATTCAGTTTTCTGGAGTATCTGCTTATTATCATCCCGGGTACGGTAGCAGGTGAGTTGTTGACAGATTGGTTAAGGAATGAAAAGTCATGTAGACAGAGTAATAGGCATATAGCACCATGGACAGCCGTCTTGGCATTTTCAATAATAGTAACAAATGTGGTTTGTCTTTATAATCGCCTACTCATTCTTAATCTGATTTTGTCTTTATGTATGATGATAGCTATGTGGCTGTTGTTACGCAAAGCCGATGCCGATGCTTCTTTTTGGTTTAAACTCTGCAAGATGGGGTGCTATTTCCTTTTGCTGGGACTTGTTATAGAAGCCTTTGAAGGTGGCATACGTAAAGATGACGTTACGATGAGTTATCTCTTTGTAACCACGGGCTTGGCTTTCATGGGGTTGTTGTTCTTTTCTGTTATCAGTGATTACTATCATGTGCGCTGCGTATCCGTTCCGCTAGAGATGACCGGAAAAAATCCTATGGTAGCTTATGTGGCATCTTCAATGGTGGTTATTCCGCTTCTTTCCATCACAGATGTATATCCTTTGATAGACTCCATGTCTTCAGGTCCATGGACAGGATTTCTTAAGGGTGTGCTGCTTACGTCATTGAGCATGGGAGTAGCATCTTTGTGCACATGGAAGAGATGGTTTTGGAAAACATGAACAATAAATATTCAAAAAGGCAGTTTTATTAATAATAAATCTATAAACTAAATATTAAATGAAGAAAACACTTTTGTTATTCCTGTTCTGCAGTCTTACATTTATGGATGTATTGGCAGACAAAGTTGTAAAAGCCTGTGACCCGCAGGTAAGTTATACCGGCAGAACGCAGGCATTGCCTGATGGCAGTGTGCGTTATGACTGGATTGGTACATACTGGCAAACTGAATTTACCGGTGGAAAACTTGCCGTAGTGGTATCAGAGTCAGGTGAGAGCTATCACAATATATTCATAGACGGTAAGTTGATACGCAAGATACATATTACTGGGAAAACTCCCCATAAGGTGGTATTGGCAGAGGGACTGGATAAAAAGACACACTGTCTGCGTCTGCAGAAATGCACAGAGGGGGAGTATGGATGCACCACAATTCATTCTGTGCAAATAAGTAATGGAGGAAACCTTAAGGCTGTTGCGCCAAAAAAGAGAATGATAGAGGTGTTTGGCGATTCTTATACTTGTGGATATGGCACAGAAGGGCATAATGCGCTGGAGCATTTCATACTTGCCACAGAAAACTGCAACAAGGCATACGGTTGTATCATTGCTCGTTATTTTGATGCTGATTATTCTCTTGTGGCTCATTCAGGTCAGGGAATGGTACGCGACTGGGGCGACAGTCTTCAGGTTTCACATAAAAGTATGTCAACACGGTTCACGCAACTGTTTGATGCAGCCGATACCGTTTCATATAGTTTCAGTGCATATAAGCCGAGTCTGGTTATAATAAATCTTGGTACCAATGATTATTCACCGGGTAATATTCCAAATGTAGAGCAGTATGTGGGTAATTACAAGAAGATGATAGCTACCGTGTGTGGACATTATGGCAATATTCCTGTTGTCTGCATAACTCCACATTCGGCAAATCCTTATCTGCAGGCTGCGATAAAGCAGTTGGCAAAAGATGTTGCAGAACTAAAGAATGTGCATTTGGCTCAACCTATGCCTGATATTGTTACTTATGAACGGGATTTGGGCTCAGACTGGCATCCTAATTATCAGGGACAGACAAAGATAGCCATGACTCTTATACCACAGATATCAGCTATTATGGGATGGAATTTGCCTGCAATGTTTTAAATATGATATATTTTTTGTAACTTTGCAATCAAGAACTTAAGTAATATATAATATATGACATTCAGCAACAACGATAAAGACAATAAAAATGTCATTTTCAAAAATAAGATTATAGAATATCTTATAGCGAATGGCAACTCTACAAATGCAGATCTTGGCAGAGAACTGGGACTTAGTATTCCTACTATATCCAAGTTTATCAATGAACTGTGTGATGAGGGTGTTGTCAATGAATATGGCAAGCTTGAAACTGATGAGGGAAGACGTCCTAATCTTTACGGTCTGAACCCTGATTCCGGATATTTTGTCGGTGTTGATGTCAATAGAAATTCTGTCAACATAGGGCTGATGAACTTCTGTGGTGACCTTGTTGACTTGGAGATGAACAAACAGTATAGGTTGGAGAATACCATGGAATCTCTGGATGAACTCTGTGGAATTATCACTGAATTTATGGATAACTGCAATGTTGCGGAAAACAAGATACTGGATGTGAATATCAATATCTCCGGTCGTGTCAATTCCGACAGTGGTTACAGTTTCAGTATCTTCAATTTCTCAGAAACATCATTGAACAGTTTGATAAGTGATAAAATCAACTGTACTGTAAGTATAGAGAATGATACCCGTGCAATGACGTTTGGAGAATATATGCAGGGATGCGTGCATGGAGAGAAAAATGTGTTGTTTATAAATCTCAGCTGGGGGCTCGGTCTGGGCATTATCATAGACGGAAACTTGTATAAAGGTAAGTCTGGATTTGCCGGAGAATTCGGACACGTTCATGCTTTTGACAATGAGATAATATGTCATTGCGGCAAGAAAGGATGCCTGGAGACAGAAGCTTCAGGCAGTGCCTTCTATCGTGTTGTCAGAGAGCGTCTTGCAAATGGTGAAACCTCTATACTGAAGACTGATGAAAATGGTGATTTTACGCTTGATGACCTTATAGAAGCTGTCAATAATGAAGACTCGTTGTGTATAGATGTCGTAGAAGAGATAGGAAAGAAACTGGGACAGTCTATTGCCGGACTGATAAATATATTCAATCCTGAACTTGTTGTTGTAGGCGGTATCATGTCTTCTACCGGTGATTATATAATGCATGCCATAAAATCTGCAGTGCTTAAATATTCTTTGAATTTGGTAAACAAAGATACCAAAATTCTGATTTCCAAGTTAAAAGAACGTGCCGGGGTTGTGGGTGCCTGCATGATAGCACGTGACAATGTGCTGCATAAATAGGTCATCTCCTTTTGTATTATATGCCATATTAACTCGTATTATATATCATAACGTAAGGCGTTATGATATATAATACGAGTTGATTGTTTTTTTTTCTGTTATGGCTCTGAATGTTACTCTCTATTTTGTTTTTTAGTTTATAGGTGTTAATGATAATAATATACCTGTTAAAACAAGTTATATATGTGTTCGTTTTCCAGTGGAAATTTGTTTTAATAGCTTTATACTATTATATTTGCAAAAGTTTCCAGTGGAAATAATATAATAAATTTAATTATGCGTATCAAGTTATTGACAATGTTGCTAGCCGGACTTTTGACTGTAGGATGTTCTGAAGTAAAGTCGGCAAAGAAAACAGAAAACAAAAAGGAGGTAAAGAAAATGAATACAATGAATTTGACTCTTTCTGAGTTTAAAAGCAAAGTTATGGATTATGAGAAGAATCCGGATAAATGGGATTATTGCGGAGACAAACCGGCAATAATTGATTTTCACGCCACATGGTGCGGACCTTGCAAGTCAATGGCTCCGGCTCTGGACTCTGTTGCCGGAGAATATAAAGACAGAATACATGTGTATAAGGTGGATATAGACCAGGAACAGGAACTTGCCGGAATGTTCGGAGTTCAGTCTGTACCAACGTTGATTTTCATTCCTATGCAGGGGCAGCCTACCATGCAGGTGGGGGCAATGAACAGAATGCAATTGGATGAAATAATAAAGAAAGTGCTTTTGAAAGACTGATGTGTAAATGAAAAAAGAATGTATTTGCAGGATTAGAAATATATATCGTGCAATTGTGACTTTTGAGAATGAACTGCAGAAGCACTTGGGACTTAATATCAATGAGGCTGTAATGCTGTGCATAGTCTCGGAAAATGAGAACATCTCTTCAGGTGAAATATCTGAAGAGATGGGACTCTCTCATTCTAATGCATCCAAGGTTATTGCTTCTTTGGAGAAACGTACTCTGATAAGGAGAAAAGCCTGTAAGGAAGATTTGCGATGCATGAAATTTGTTGTTACAGCCAAGGGAAAGGAACTGTTGGCAAGTCTTAATTGTGATAATATATGTGTACCGGACAATTTGAAATGTCTGGCTCATAGTAAAGGAGAACAAGATGAGTAGATTCAAGGCTGATAATGATAAAGGCAGATGTGTGGCTTGTGGTGTGTGCGTGAAGACGTGTCCTCGTGATGCTGTTGCTATATATCATGGTGCTTATGCTGTTGTGGATAAAAATTTATGTGTGGGATGTGGCTTGTGTGTCAAGGCTTGTCCGGCAGGTGTAATGAATAGAATAAATGTGTAATGAAAAACGGAAATAGGCATTGGTATGATTATATGTGGATAGTTTCTACGGTGTATTTCACCATGGGATTTTTCAATATTGTGTTTGCCTGGCTGGGAGTGATATGCTTTCTCATTCCATTGGGAATAGCCATTTTTGGTGGTAGTAAGATATGGTGTAATCGTTATTGTGGTCGTGGTCAGTTGTTCATGCTTATAGGAAATCAGATGAGGCTGTCTTCTCATAGAGCAGCTCCGGGGTGGTTGTCTTCAAAATGGTTCAGAAACGGATTTCTTGTTTTCTTCATGTTTTTCTTTGTAAGCATGGTGTATGCCACGATACTTGTTGGCATGGGCATGAGAGACCTTTCGGAAACGGTTCATTTGTTGTGGACATTCAATGTGCCTTGGCATTGGGCGTATCCGGTAGAGGTAGAGCCATGGATGGCGCAGTTTGCCTTTGGTCTTTATGGCATAATGCTAACTTCTCTTATAGTAGGAGTGGTGCTCACGATTATGTTTCGTCCACGCACATGGTGTGTGTTCTGTCCTATGGGCAATATGACACAGATGATTTGTAAAGCTAAGATTAAATAGATATATATAATGGATAAAAAGAAAAGTGCAGCCGAAGTGGCTGCAGATAATTTTGTAAATGGATATAATTGCGGTCAGGCTGTAGTGGTGGCTTTTGCCGACAGATACGGATTTTCAAAAGAGCAGGCTACGAAGTTGGCTGCCGCGTTTGGTGGAGGCATAGGTCGCCAGCGGATGACATGTGGTGCTGTTGTGGGACTATCTGTACTGGTAGGTCTTGAGGAAGGTAATACTACACCGGAGGATAAAACTGGTATGCTGACCGCATTCAAGGTTATCAAGGACATGACGGAACAGTTTAAAGAGCAATATGGCTCTGCTGTATGTGGTGAGATATTAGGACTTAAAGGGTATAACAAGGCTGATGGTCCTGCCTTGCATCAGCCTATACCTGAAGAATATAAAGGCAAGCCATGCGCACTGAAAGTGAAACTAGCGGCAAAAATATTTGGAGACTATCTGAATAGTAAAGACAATGCTTTATGATGTTATTCTTTACTGGTTCTTTTATTGCAGATAAACATTCCTGACAGAATCAGAATGGAACCTATCAAAAAGTATATAGTAATATTTTCATCCAGTATCCACCATGCAAAGGTTATGGTGGTAACAGGATTGAAATAAACCCAGTTGGTGGCTTTCACTGTTCCCAATTTGGATATGCACCAGTTCCATGTGAGGAAGCATATCATGGATGCCACACATCCGAGAAAAAGCAAGTTGGATATTACCTGTGGGCGCAGCAGAACTTCCATAGGTGGAAAGCCCGGATCTATTATGTAGTAAGGTATCATGGTCAGAATTCCGTATAGAAAGACCTTGCGTGTTATGAACATAGCTGAATATCGTTCTGTTGCCGGTTTCATCAATAATGAATATACAGCCCAGCACAGGCAGGCACTGAATGCCAGTGTATCACCAAGTGGTGAGAGGTGAAGCACAAAGTGTCCGTTGAGTACCACTATACCCATACCGGTCAGAGCAATTACAGAACCAAGAATCTGTATAGGTTGGAATCGCTCACTTTTATAGAACAGACCGATAATGAATGTAGCAAACAATGGGCAGGAACACACTATGAGTGACGTATTGGTAGCTGTGGTATAAAGCATGGCGGCATTTTCCGTTAAGAAGTACAGAGAGCCACCGCTTATGCCTAATCCAACCATCAACAATTCGTCTTTCCAGTTGTCTGCCATCCATTTGAAATTATTAATGTCACGATGTTTGTATTTCCAGTTGGCAACAGAAAATATAAGCAGCAGAATGTATGCAAGAAAGAATCGCAATGTAAATATATGGGCAGGAGACAGACCGTTGTGCAATAACAGTTTGGTCCATACAAATGTGGAACCCCATATAGAAACTGTTATGAATGCTACAAAGTGATAGAATAAAGTGTTGTCTTGTTTCATGCTGCAAAATTACTAATATTATTCTTAACCCCAAAGGTTTTTATGTGATATTAGAATGGCTGGTTGTGTCTTTTTTCATGATAAACGGCAATAATAAATCCCATTTGCCGTTTTATATTAACTGTTTCTTGAAAAATGATGAATAAGAAAACTATATATATTATTATTTGTATAATCGCAGCTATGAATGTGCGGGCACAGGATATAAAGCCTGATAGTATGCCGGGAAAAGCTCATTCTGACAGGCGGGCTCCGTTAGTGGCTGAGATTTCTGTTGAAGATTACGGATATGGTTCAGGTAAGGATTCTCTTACAATAGACAATCTTTATGAAGTGCTTGGCGAATATGACGTTAAGTTTAGAAACATCGTATTGGCTCAGGCATTGTTGGAAACCGGAAATTTCACTAGTTCTCTATGTCTGCAATATCATAATCTGTTTGGGTTGCGGCATCATTCAGATGGCAGTTATTATGAATTTTCCACTTGGCAGGAAAGTGTCAAGGCTTATCGTGATGACGTGCAATATAAGTATATTGATGGAGATTATTATCGCTTTTTAGACCGTATAGGCTATGCTGAAGACAGACGCTACACATCAAAAGTAAGATGTATAGCGGAGAAACTTCCATGGCAATCTTAATTTTTTTTATTTATGTGTATTGTAATTAAAGATGCTACAGTATGCCAGGCTGATGTTATAGCTTCGCTTATAATGAGTGCTATGGATTATGACTGTTGCAGATATTTTGCCGGACAGAATCATTCATTGGATGATTTTCGTGATATGATGATATACTTGGTGAAAAGGGAAGACAGTCAGTATAGTTACAGAAATACTCTGGTGGCTCTTGATGGCAATAGAATAGTGGGGGCGTGCGTAAGTTATGATGGAGCTTTGCTGCATCAGAAACGAGAGGTCTTTGTAAATGCCGCCCGTGAGGCTTTTGGTATTGATTACAGCAATATGGATGATGAAACTGAGGCTGGAGAACTGTATGTTGATAGTCTGGCGGTAGATGAAGAGTATCGTCATCAAGGTATAGCAACCAAATTGCTCAATGCAACAAGGCGTAAAGCCTCAATGTTGCATATTCCGCATTTGGGACTGCTGGTTGACAAGGAAAATCCCAAGGCAGAACAACTTTATATGCATGTCGGATTCAAATATAAGAATGATAGTGCATGGGGAGGTCATCCCATGAAACATCTGGTCTGTGAATAGTATATATAGAAATCTTATGTATAAATTGATGGTAAAATTTGTATATGTAAGAAAAACTTCGTAAATACTCAGCGACAGTCAAGGTAGGAGAATACGCTCTTATTATTCCTTTAGTGTAATATTGCAAGAATTTAGTTTGCCGATGCTTCCTATTTTGGATGCGTCATCAGCATTTATGGAATATCTGCGTATCACCAGCCTGTCATATTTGCCATTGTTGTCGGTATCTTTAAAAGTTAGCAGAGAAGAATAGCCCAGTTTTATGTAACCGGCATTACCGTATGTGAAGTTTAACTTGTGCTGGTATACGCTGTCTTGTCCTTGCACACTTATGGAATCACCGGTATTTAGCAAATAGACGCTTTGGTCGGTAGAGTCACCTCGTTCTCCCAAGGTGTGGTTGTGTCCGAAGAATAAGGCAATGCTGTGATTTTCGGCAGCTTTGCTGATTGCGTCAAACCATAGTTCACCACCATGGTTATCGTTTCTTCTGGCATGCATTGGTACATGTGTAAGCATGATGATAGGAGAGTGGTCTGAAAGACTGTTCACCCATGCTGTGAATCTACCGGTTGCTACTTCTGCGTTGCAGCCGAAAGCATCATTCAAATCAAGTCCCTCATATATATATGTAGAATCACTGTTCATTGTAGAGTCATTGGCATATACCATCTGTGCATAACTTATACCATATACATAATAGCCATTTCTGGCATGCGGACCACTGAAAAAAGGCTTATAGCCTTCATTTGCCCCTATGTCATGAGAGCCGTATGTGAAGAGTTCTTCATATTTGCTATTACCCATAGCTTTTGAAACCTCATCAGAAACATCAGACATATTGAATGTGGGATGTCCCAAAGAATCTCGGTCTGGACCTTTGCCAACATAGTCACCGCCAAGAAAAATCAGTGTTGGCTTAACTTCCGACATATTGCTGGAAGCAACTTGCAACAGTGCAGTGAGATTATTGCCGTCACCGCATTCATGTCGGTCGGTACCCATGAATATGGATGTTACAGGCTGAATGTTGTTATGGTTGCTGTTTTCATTCTCATAGATGTCATGGTAACTGCAACCGGATAAAATAGACAGTGTCGCAGTATATAAGAATAAGTGTGTCTTATGCATTGCTTTATTGTTTAATGTGTAGGTATGGCTCTTGTTGAAAGAAACCTTTTGCAAATAAAGAAAAATTATTTCAAAAAAACTAATAAGATAATAGACTTATCAGAAAATAATGTGCTTTTTTAACAATTTTTCTTTATTTGCGGTTAAGACGGTGCTTGTTTATGTGTTAGTTACAAGTTTATGCTTTATTCCTCCCATTATGCTGGCTCTCGGCATGGGGTATCTGGCATTGATTTCATATTTCTGTGCCAGAAGATTTTTTCCACTGCCCCAAGGCTACAAGCAATAAAAAGTATTTTTTCATTATCTGTCAATATTCACGATTTCATATTTTTTACTTCCTAATCCTATTTTCTCAGCCCAGTCTATGGTATGAGTTCCGTGTTGTTTGCAATGGTCTGTGGTTTCCATGCTGTCACCGGGATAAGCAGTGCGGTTTTCCACTATAGTACCGTTCACTTCATCAACAAGATTGCTAATCAGTGTTGGTTTCAGGTAATTATGGTTAGTGCCCTCACTTGTAGATATCTTTACGGCAACTCTTCCTTCGGCTTTTACGCCCAAAGCCTTGTAGATTTTTACCAGTGCCTCAGGTGAAAGATATAATTTTTGATAAACATATTTCCTTTTTTACAGAATAAAATACCTAAATTACTGATAATTGTAAAAAAAACTGCAACGGAAGAATAAACTTCTGTTGCAGTTTGTTGTTTTGGCACCTATTGAAGAAACAAGAGCGATTATACTATTTCGTAACTTTTTAGCAAGGCTTCTCCATACATATTCATACATCTGATGTATTTATTTACAGATATTCTAAGTGCTTTCTTTATAATGTAATACATACTTTTCATTTTGTTATCCCTTTCTATGTTTAATTTTTTTCATACCAATGTTTTCAATTCTCACTTTGCAATGCAGATGGGTTACTGTTATTTGCCCATCTGTGTTTTGTTGTTCAAGTTGACAGCCTGTACGGCTACTGCAACTACAACTGCTAAAATCATCATAAATGTTACCATAATGTTATCCTTTTTAAACCTTTTGTCTGGAGTGCCATTTGCGCTCCTTCTATTCTTATTACTTTTATAAATCACTGATTACGGTGCAAAGATAACGCCGAATTATTAATCTGGCGTTGCATATAGTTTACAAATTTATTAAAAAGGACTCTATTTTGACTTGAATCAAAAATCGTCAGTTATGTCATTGATATGGGTCAAAAGTTGTCAGTGTCATGGATTATGCAGTTATTTATTTGTTCTGTTTACCATATATAATGCTGTTAAGAATTTCAATGTTCAGCTTCGTTACATCAGTTTGCGCAGGCTGTGCCTTAAGGGCATTGAGAAGTTTTATGCGATTTGCTTTGTCGAAACATTCTATCAGATGTTCCATGCTAGGTCTTGTTATCAGCTGGTTCTTCAAAATGCTGACATATAGCCAATTGATATATTAAATTAGGAGGGGAACAAATTAACTGTTCGTGATACATAATTGGCGTACGTTTCTTTCAAAAGAGTCTTTGTCTATGGCCTTGTTTTTAACTGCAGAACGGTAATTGTATATAGTATGTGGAGAATAGAACAGTAGATCTGCTATTTCACTGCTATCTTTAACCCCAAGACGTATCAAGGCGAATATTCTGAGTTCTGTTGTTAGAGAATGGTCTGACTCTACTTTGATTTTTCCTTCAGATGTCATAAGATTATTGAATTCCTTAATAAAAGACGGATACAAATCAAGAAAAGCCTTGTCAAAGTTTGTCATGAATATTGCTGCATCTTCTTCTGACAAACGCGAGGAAGAAAGTGTAGAAAGAAGATCATTAACTTGGTTGGCTTTTATTTTTCTTTTTACAGTGGTTTTGTAAGTATTTAATTTCTCTATGTATTTTGCGCACAGATTAATATATAGCTTTGCCAAAGTTTCCCGCTTGCTGTTTGTTTCCATAAGTCTGGTGTTCAGATTATTCAGTTTTTTATTAAGCTGGCTTAAAAGTTCGTTGTTTCTGCCTACAATGATACGTTGTGCAGAAAGCAACTTGTTCTGATGATGAATCCAATACATGGCAATGAGAGTTCCTATTGTTAATATAGAAATGAATGCAAGTGCAAACCGCAACCGGTTATTTTGCTCTTTTACTCTTAAATGATATGTAGATACTATAAGTGGCAGCTTTTGTGCTATTTCCAGTTTTCTCAGTCTGTTGTTATAGAATTTAGCATCATCCATACTAATGTTGATATATCTTTCAGGTCTTTTCAGGTCATTGTGGTTACGTTCAAATAAAAACATGGCTATGGTCTGCAATGCCATATTCTCCATAGTACAGCTTTTCAGGTCACAAACACAGGCTATTACATTATATTTTAGAAATTCGTCAGGATTGGCATCCTGACCATAGTTCCCGGCAAGAGCAAAAGCCGACATGGCGTATATTCTTGACTCTTCTGCGCACCTTTTCAGAGAATTGACATAGCATAGATGCGCTTTTGCTTTATTGTTCTCAACATATACATAATATTCTCCAAGATAGTAGTCGTATCCTTCATCAGAAGGCTTTAGATGCTGTATTGCCAGTCTGAGATAATCTTTAGCTTTCTGTTTATATAGAGGTGTGTATTCGGCATCGTTGCAATAGTCGCTCCACAGTATATAAATTCTATTATATGTAAAATAATAGTAAAAGGCAAGTCCGTGGGGTAATTTGTTTATGTCTATGGTTTTCATACTGTTGACAGCCTCACCATACAGACCTCCTATGGCAAGCAATTCAGCTTTTCTTAAGGTAAACAGATTAGTGTAATATGCATTGTTGACTTTTCTTGCAAGATTTAATCCTATGTTGACATAATTCTTTGCGGAATCAAATTGAAACACATAATACTCTTTATATATGATATCCAGTATTCGCAGTTGCTCTGTTGAGGATTTCATACTATTGAATTCCTGTTGCAGGAAATTAATTCTCTGTATTTTGTTTTTCTTGAATGTATCCTTGAGAACCAGCGTACTGTCTAGTTTATTAAGCCAATACTCATTGTTGGCTTTTGACATACCGGATAATCCAAGTAAGATGATTAATATTAAGATTCTGGTCATAAAAATATGTTTTCTGCAAAGATAAACATTATTTTCTAATGTACAAGCTTCTACTTTGTTTTTTTTATAAATCAATGTAACTTACTGATAAAAAGATACTTAATGTGAAATACTTAATTGTTAAAATCTCCTTTATGTGTCCTTACAAGAACACTTGACTTATTATTGAATTAATTTTGCAGCAGATTTATTATATAACTAAAAACAATTTTTATTATGCAAAAGCTTCTTAATCATTTACCTAACCGAATTGTCTTTTGCCTGATGTGTTTGGTAGCACATGTTGCGATAATGGCACAGACAATTAAAGTTAACGGTGTTGTGAAAGACGATACCGGAGAGACTATAATCGGAGCTACCGTATTACAGAAAGGTACATCTAATGCCACCGTAACCGATTTTGATGGAAAATTTACTATCGAAGTTCCGTCAAACGGTAATTTGACAGTTTCCTATGTAGGTTTCAAAACTGCTGATGTTGCAGTTAATGGTCATAGAAATATTGATGTTCTGTTGAAGGAAGACGCCCGGTCATTAAATGAGGTGGTTGTCGTAGGATATGGAACAATGCGCAAGAGTGATCTTACCGGTGCGGTAGGTTCTCTTGCGTCCAAAGACATAGAGTCATCTCCTGTTGCTAATATTGGGCAGGCCATTCAGGGAAAAATTGCCGGTCTGCAAGTTGTGGATGCAGGAAAGCCAGGTGACAATGTTTCAATAAAAATACGTGGGCTTGGCTCTATAAACAACTGTGATCCACTTGTTGTTATAGATGGTGTGCCTACGGATCTTGGTCTGGGTTCTCTTAATATGGCAGATATAGAAAGACTAGATGTACTTAAGGACGCTTCAGCCACGGCTATTTATGGTTCCCGTGGTGCCAATGGTGTTGTGATGATAACTACAAAGAAGGGTAGAGAAGGCAAGGGACATATTTCTCTTTCTGCAAATTTTTCTATTCAGAAAGCCATAAACACTCCTAATCTTCTTAATGCAAGCCAGTATGCGTCATTAAATAATGATATGATGGCAAATGCCGGTTATGACCAGAATCCGGAATGGTCTAATGCTGTTTCTCTTGGCGATGGAACCAATTGGGTTGATGAGCTGTTGCGCACTGCATATATGCAGAATTATACACTCAGTTACAGTGGAGGCAATGATAAGTCTCATTATTATGTTTCAGGAGGCTTTTTAGATCAGACTGGTATTGTAAGGAGCGTGAATTATCGCCGTTTCACATTTCAGGAAAATGCGGATGCACAAGTGACAGACTGGTTGAAGTTTTCTAATAATATTACTATAAGTGCAGACAGAAAGAAGCAAGGCAGTTATAATCTAGGTAACACCTATCGTGCTTTGCCAATATATGCGGTTAAAGATGAAAGCGGAGAATGGACTGGTCCTGAAGGTAATTCACGTTGGTATGGCAGTACACGTAACCCGATAGGTCCTACAGAAACAGACAGCCAAAAGACTAGTGGTTATAATTTTCTCGGTAATATAACAGCAGAATTGTCTTTTACCAAATGGCTTAAATTCAAAAGTACATTTGGTCTTGATGCAAAGTTCTGGTATATAGATAATTTTACTCCTGCATACGCATGGAAGCCTAGTGCTACAGAAGAAAGTAGTCGATATAAGTCAGACAATAAGTCATTTACGTATCTGTGGGATAATTATTTCATCTTTGATTATACTTTTGCAAAGAAACATCATTTTGGTCTTATGGCTGGAACTTCAGCCCAATGGAATGACTGTGATTATCTGAATGCCCAGAAAAACAACTTTGCTTTTGAAAATGTTCACGAGATGGATAATGGTGAGAAGATGTATGCCATAGGCGGCAATGAAACAGAATGGTCACTATTTTCTTATATGGCTCGTTTCAACTATGATTATGACAGCAAATATCTGCTTACAGCTACGTTGCGTCGTGATGGCTCAAGTCGTTTCGGACGTAATCACCGTTGGGGTACGTTTCCGTCAGTATCTCTTGCATGGCGTATATCTGAGGAACCTTGGTTTAAGAAAACAAAAGTTCTTAGTGATTTGAAAATACGTGCAGGATATGGTGTTACCGGCAGTCAGGCAAGTGTGAGCAATTACGGTTATCTGGCTTCTTATAATACAAGTGTTTATCCTCTTGGATACAGCGGTAACGAACAGTCAGCTCTGGTGTCTTCCTCACTGTCAAATCCAAATATTCATTGGGAAGAAGTGGCACAGTCTAATATAGGTTTTGATGCCGTGTTGTTTGATTCGCGCGTCATGCTAACAATGGATGCTTATATAAAGAACACCCGTGATATGCTTGTAAAGGCCTCTATTCCTATAACTTCCGGCTTCGAAGACACCAGTACAACATATACTAATGCCGGTAAGGTGCGTAATACTGGTATAGAACTGACACTAAACACAGTGAATCTCAAAGGTATTGTGGGATGGGAGACCAATGTGTCTTACACCTATAATAAAAATAAGATAAAAGACCTAAACAGTAGTGTTCCGTATTATATAAATCAGATAAACAACTCGTATGTGACTATGCTTGATAAGAATTATCCTATCAATGTATTCTATGGATATGTTACTGATGGAATTTTCCAGAATGAGCAGGATGTAGAAAATCATGCAGTGCAGGCGGGTGCTGAGCCTGGTGACATACGTTTTAAGGATTTGGACAATAATGGAGTAATTGATGATAACGACAGGACTGTTATAGGCAATCCTAATCCGACACATCTCTTTTCAATGGGTAATGTTCTTACTTATAGAGGATTTGAATTGAATATATATTTGCAAGGTGTTGCAGGCAACAAAATCTTCAATGCCAATAATATTGATCTTACCGGTATGTCTGCAGCTTATAATCAGACCACTGATGTGTTGAATCGTTGGACTGGTGAAGGTACGAGTAATGTAATGCCTAGGGCTGTATTTGGTGACCCTAATCAAAACAACCGTATCTCAGACCGTTATGTAGAGAATGGCTCTTATCTGAGACTGAAAACAATATCTCTGGCATATAACTTCCCCAAGAATTGGCTGAAGCATCTGTATATAGAAAATGCCCGCCTGCAATTTTCATGTGAAAACGTAGCCACAATAACAGGTTATTCAGGCTTGGATCCTGAAGTAGGAGTGAATGGCATAGACCTTTCCACTTATCCTATTTCAAGAACTTACAATATAGGACTCAATTTCAATTTTTAAAAGCATAATACAATGAAGAAAATATATATCATTATATTGAGTGTCGTGACGCTGGTTAGTTTGTCGTCATGTGGAGACAGTTTCCTGGATAAATCGCCAAAGAACACCGTAGATCCGGAAACAAGTGTTGATGATGATGTGGCTGTGGCAATGGCAAATGCCTGCTATCGTACTTTGCAGTCATCAAATATGTATAATCAGCGTATTTGGACTCTTGATATAGTTGCAGGCAACAGTGAGGTGGGAGCCGGTGGCGGCACAGATGGACTTGAAACAGTTCAGGCTTCCAATTTTACAACTTTGAGCGACAATGGCATGGCTCTGTATATGTGGCGCTCTCCATGGGTCGGAATAGGACAGTGCAATATTCTTATACATGCCCTTGAAGGACAGAAACCGGAAAAAGGAAGTATAAAAGAACGTTCTTTGGGAGAGGCTTATTTCTTAAGATCTCATTATTATTATGTTCTTGCCAGATTATATGGAGGTGTGCCTTTGAGACTGGAGCCTTTCAATCCTGGAGAATCTACAGCCATAGCACGTGCGTCATTGGATGATACGTATAGGCAGATAATGAGTGACTGCCAGAAAGCTATAGACATTCTTCCTGCAAAGAGTAATCTTGATGATGAAAATGTGGGCCGTGCCTGTAAAGATGCTGCTCTTACAATGATGGCAGATATATATATCACACGTGCGCCACAAAATAAAGATTATTACCGTCATGTGGTAAATCTCTGTGATTCTGTTGCTGCGCTGGGATATGATTTAAGCAAGTGCAACTATATTGATAATTTTGATGCTACAGTGAATAATGGACCTGAATCTATATTTGAAGTTCAGTTCTCTGGTAATACCGAATATGATTTCTGGGGTAATAATCCTCAATCCAGTTGGCTGTCCACTTTTATGGGACCGCGCAATTCTGATTTCGTTGCCGGCAGCTATGGGTGGAATCAGCCTACATCAGAATTTGTCAGCCAATATGAAAATGGTGATAAACGTAAAGACATGACTGTGTTATATGACGGTTGTCCTGATTTCGATGGGAAACAATATAAGGCATCCTATTCCAATACGAGGTGTAATGTACGCAAGTTTCTTGTTACAAAAGCTGTTTCTCCTGAATATAATACCAATCCCGCAAATTTTGTGGTCTACCGTTATGCAGACGTGCTGCTGATGAAGGCTGAGGCTTTGAATGAAATGGGTGAAACTGATTTGGCAGCAGTTCCCTTGAACATTGTGCGTAAGCGTGCAGGGTTGGATGATGTGTCAAATTTGTCACAGGAAGAGATGCGTGAAAAGATAATACATGAACGTCGCATGGAACTGGCTTTTGAAGGACATCGCTGGTTTGATATGATTCGCATTGGTGATGGAGAATACGCTGTGAAATTCTTGCACTCAATAGGCAAGACCAGAGCTAATAAAAACCGCCTGCTCTTTCCTATTCCTCAGACAGAGATGGATGCCAACAGTCTGATGACTCAAAATCCCGGTTATTAAACAATTTACTTAAAAAAAATAGAAATGAAACATAATATAATAAGCATATTAGCAATATTGCTGTGCGGCTTTTCTTTTTCAGCCTGCACTGACAATGATTATGCTGAGATGGATAAGGGACGTGATGTACTTGCGCTCTCTATGGAACAACCCGCTGATACTCTTGATGAACAATCTCATGCAAATGAGGCCATTACTTTTAATTGGACCACAGGTCAGAATTATGGTACAGGTAAGAGAATCTGTTATTTGTTGGAATTGGATAAGGTCGGTGATAACTTTGCCAATGCCTATACTGTAGTGGATAAGGAAAATCAAGTTTATACATGGAGCTTGAATCAGGAAAATCTGAATAATCTGTTACTTGATAAATTTGGTGGTGTTGCCGGTAAAGCCTCAACAATTGAGGCGCGTGTATCTGCTATTGTCGACGGACAGGATGTACAGACTTCCACAGTGTCTTTTTCTGCAGTTCCTTATTTACCTGTAACATCTAAACTTTATATTATTGGAGATGCTGCTCCAAATGGGTGGAGTGCAGATAATGCCACGGAAATGACAAGAACAGATAATGGCATATTTACATGGGAAGGAAATTTGAAAGTTGGTGACTTTAAGTTTATTACAACGTCAGGGCAATTTCTTCCTTCGTATAACAATGATGGTATGGGCAATATGATATTGCGCTCTAATGATGAAGATAATGACCTTAAATTTAATATCACGAAGGCTCATTATTATAAACTAACAGCTAATTTGCTTACAGGTAAACTTTCTGTTATTGAGTCTGACGGCTCTAAACCTAAATTTGAAAACCTTTATTTTGTAGGAAATCCTACAGGATGGGGATTTGTGGAAATGACACGTGATGTGTTAGATTCATATTTGTTCCGTTATGGTAGCTATTTTGAATCAGGAAAAGGTGGAGAATTCAAGTTCGGTACATCAGTAGGTTCTTGGGAAAATATGTATAAAGCAACTCAGGTTAATGCGCCTTATTCAGATACATCTATGGAACTTGTAACCGGTTTTGACCCTGATGACAAGTGGTATTTGAAGGATGAAGAGTGCAACAAGGCTTATAAGATATGTGTAGATATTCGTGATGGAAAAGAGCGCATGATGATGCATGAGTTCTCGCCTTACAGCATGATTTATCTTGTAGGTGACGCTACTCCTAATGGATGGGATCTTGGTGATGCTACAAGCATGGAAGCTACAGACAGTCCGTATATTTTTACATGGACCGGAACTCTGAATGCGGGAGAAATGAAACTTTCCTGTGATAGGCAGAGTGACTGGAATGGAGCTTGGTTTATGCCTGCGTCTGGTAATGATGTTGAACCTACAGGCAGTGCCGAACATGCATTGTTTATAAATAAAGGTGATGCTGATTTTAAATCGCAATATCTGGACCTCAATGTAGGTGATATTGATCAGAAATGGAAAATTACGTCATCAGGAACCTATACTGTAACAGTGAATCAGTTGGAAGAGACAGTCTCTATTGTTAAACATTAATATAAATCAAAATGAAAATGATACATTCTTTATTAATATTACCTTTGCTTATAGTTTCGTGCAATGATGCAGATGAATTGGCAAATCCATCGCAGAATATTCCTACGGATATTATATCTTCTGCTGTTAATACTTCTGCAGATTTTACACTTACTATGTCTACAAACAAAGTGAATTACAAGCCTGGTGAGGAAATCACATTCAATGTGGCAGGTTCTATTCCTGCCGGTGCCAAGGTGCGTTATCGTGTAGGAGCTGATGTCATATCCGAAGAAACCGTTTCTGGTAATACGTGGAAATGGACGGCTCCGCAGTCAGATTATACAGGTTACATGGTAGATGTTTATACATCTGGAGTTGATAATTCTGAAACTATTTATGGTACTTGTGCTGTTGACGTATCGAGTTCTTGGTCCAGGTATCCGCGTTATGGATTTGTTGCCACATACGATGCCGGTAAAACTAAGGAAACGGTTGCCGGTGAAATGGCTTTTCTGAACCGTTGTCATATAAACGGCATACAGTTTTATGACTGGCATTGCAAGCATCATAAACCTTTAGCCGGTACAGCCGGTAATCCTGATGCAGAATACACAGATATAGCAAATCGTCAGATTTTGTCGGATGTTGTTAAAGATTACATTTCAATACAGCATTCTTATGGTATGAAAAGTATGTTTTATAATCTCTGTTATGGCTCTCTTTCTGATGCAGCTCAGGATGGTGTAAGTTCTCAATGGAATCTGTATACAGACAAAGCTCATGCAAAAGAGGATAAACTGTCATTATCTTCTGATTGGAAAAGTGATATTTATATAATGGACCCTGGGAATAAATCCTGGCAGAATTATTTGGTTAAATGTAATGATTATGTATATGCCAGTTTTGATTTCGATGGTTTTCATATAGATCAGGTCGGCAATCGTGGAACCGTATATGATTATTATGGTTCACAGGTGAATTTACCAGAAGGCTTTGCTTCTTTTATAACGGCAATGAAAACACACAATACAGACAAGAGTCTTGTGATGAATGCAGTTTCCAAATACGGTCAAAGCAAGATTGCCGGTACAAAGGATGTAGACTTCCTATATAATGAAATGTGGAGTGGAGAAGATAAGTTTAATGATTTGTATAAAGTAATAAAAGAAAACAATAGTTATAGTAACAATACCCTGAATACTGTTTTCGCGGCATATATGAATTATAATAAAAGTGCAGCTAGTGGAACATTCAACACTCCGGGCATCTTGCTTACAGACGCAGTGATGTTTTCTTTGGGTGGCTCGCATTTGGAATTGGGTGATCACATGTTGTGTCATGAATACTTCCCTAATAGTAATCTTAAGATGAGTGAGGAATTGAAAGCGTCAATGATTCATTATTATGATTTTCTTACATCATACGAGCATTTGTTGCGTAATGGAGGAATAGAGACTGTTGCTGATGTCTACTCTGGCAATAACAGTGTGACTGTTAATGTATGGCCGCCAAAACTAGGCACGGTTACTGCATATTCCAAAACTTTGGAAAACAGACAAGTGATTAATCTGTTGAACTTTGAGCAGGCGAATAGCTTGAGTTGGCGTGATATTGACGGAACACAGCCTGAACCGGAACTTATTACAAATCTTCCGCTTCGCATTAAAGCTGCTGGTGTAAAGAAAATATGGGCAGCAACACCTGACAGTCTTGGAGGTGTTCCTGTAGAATTGAATTTCACGGTAGAGAAGGGATATGTCAATATCAGTTTGCCTTCACTCAAATATTGGACAATGATTGTAATCGAAAAATAAATATAAATTATGAAGTATATATTATCTACTCTCGTGGTCATGCTCTTTCTAGTCCCGACTATAGCTTTGGGACAGAAAGTGAAATCCCCTGATGGAAACATCTCTCTGTCATTTAGTCTTTCTGAAAGTGGACAACCCACTTATAGTATGGTATATAAAGGTAAGACTGTAATAAAGCCTAGTCATCTTGGACTGCAATTAGCAAAAGACAAGCATGCTTCAAGGGGGATGGATGAAACCGATTTGATGGATGGTTTTAAAATAACAAATTCCAAAGTTTCAACCTTTGATGATACTTGGAAGCCTGTTTGGGGTGAAAACCGTTATATCAGAAATCATTATAATGAATTGGAAGTTTATTTAAATCAGCCTTCGGCAAATCGCAACATTATAATTCGTTTTCGGGTGTATAATGAAGGTATGGGATTGCGCTATGAATTCCCGCAACAGCAATCACTTAATTATTTTGTAATTAAGGAAGAGCATACACAGTTTGCAATGAATGGAAATCATAAAGCGTGGTGGATTCCCGGAGATTATGATACTCAGGAACAGGAAACTCAAGAATCAAAGTTATCTGAAATAAGAAGTAGATTTCATGATGCCGTAAATTGGAACAACTCTTCTGTAGGAGTATTTTCTCCTACAGGTGTACAGACGGCTCTGCAGATGAAGACAGCAGAAGGACTTTACATCAATATACATGAAGCCGCGTGTGTTGATTATGCAACAATGCATCTTAATCTTGACGACAAGAATATGGTATTTGAAAGTTGGCTCACTCCTGATGCTACAGGTATGAAGGGATATATGCAGACGCCTTGCCGGACTCCATGGCGTACCGTTATGGTAAGTGATGATGCACGTGATATGTTATCAAGTCATTTGATTTTAAATCTAAATGAACCATGTAAAATCAAGGATACATCATGGATTCATCCAACCAAATATTGTGGAGTATGGTGGGAAATGATAGTAGGCAAGAGCAGTTGGAATTATACTGATGATTATCCTTCTGTAAAACTTGATGAAATAGACTGGAGTAAGGCAACTCCTAATGGTCGTCATGGTGCCACAACAGCTAATGTAAAGAAATATATTGATTTTGCTGCTGCTAATGGAATGCAGGAAGTTTTGGTGGAAGGATGGAATGTAGGATGGGAAGACTGGTTTGGACATCAGAAAGACTATGTGTTTGATTTTGTTACGCCATATCCGGATTTCGATATAGATTATCTAAACGGATATGCTCATTCCAAAGGTGTGAAGTTATTAATGCACCATGAAACATCATCTAGTACATTGAATTATGAACGCCATCTGGACAAAGCTTTCAGCCTGATGAATAAATATGGTTATGATGCCGTGAAGACCGGTTATGTGGGTGATATTATTCCTCGTGGTGACCATCATTACAGTCAGTCTATGAACAATCATTATCAGTATGTTGTGGAACAAGCTGCAGAACATCACATAATGGTAAATGCACATGAGGCAACACGACCTACCGGATTGTGCCGTACATGGCCAAATCTTGTGGGTAATGAGAGTGCACGAGGAACTGAATATGAAGCTTTTGGCGGTAGTCGGCCTGACCATACTGTTATTTTACCTTTTACACGTCTTCAAGGTGGACCTATGGATTACACTCCCGGTATATTGGAAACACAGTTGGAAACATGGAGCAGCAATAAAAACTATATCCATACAACGCTTGTTGGACAATTGGCACTTTATGTAACCATGTACAGTCCTTTGCAGATGGCAGCTGACCTTCCCGAAAATTATGCTAAGTATAAAGATGCGTTTCAGTTTATCAAGGATGTTGCATGTGATTGGGACGATTCAAAATATTTGGAAGCTGAACCTGCTGATTATATCACTGTGGCACGTAAGGCTAAAGGAACAGAAAACTGGTTTGTAGGAGGTAAATGTGATGAAAATGGTCATACGGCAAGTATTAAGTTTGACTTTCTTAAAAAAGGAATAAAATATCAAGCTACTATATATGCTGATGCGAAAGATGCTTCATACGACAAAAATCCTAAGGCATATATAATTACGAAAAAAATAATAAGAAAAGGGGATAGACTTACTATGCATGAAGCTCCTGGCGGCGGCTTTGCAATAAGCCTTATTGCTATGTAAAATAAACGTTTGTCTTTTGTAATTGGCAAATGAAGATATATAAAACTTCATTTGCCAATTTGATATTTATTCTTTTACAATAGGATAAATCTCTATGAATTCTCCCTGATGACGTTTCCCATCATTGATAATGTCTACAATTTTCTTTCCTACAAGGTCTGAGGTATGAAATCCTTCCCCGGTCATATTTCCGTTGAGATCGGTAGTTGTAGGTCCCGGATGAACACAATATATCTCTACAGGAATATTATTCTTGTCAAAGTCGAAAGCCATGGTTTCCGTCATTACGTTCTGCCCGGCCTTGCTAGCTTTGTATGCCAGTGGATTCCAGTATGGATTTACTGATGTCGGTACGGTTACATTTACTATGCGCCCTTTGTTTCCGGCAATTAAGGGGACAAGTCCCTTCGTAAGAGCAAAGGTGCCAATATAGTTTACCTGCACTGTTTCTATGATGTCTTTGATGTCACTTTCGTAACTGGGCACAGCCATGTTTCCCGGAATACCGGCATTGTTTATCAGCATATTCAGGTCAGGATGTTGTTTCTTAATTATCTCTATGGAAGCCTCAAGCTGGTCTATGTCAGACAGATTGATGTTTACCCATTCAGCTTCCTTTATTCCCAGAGACTTCAGATTTTCTATAGCCTTTTCAGCTTTCTGCTCATTACGTGCACCTAGAAGTATGTGCCATCCGCATAGTCCCAAATATTTAGCTATGCCAAATCCAATGCCTTTATTGGCACCTGTAATCAAAACTTTTGCCATATTACTTTATAATTAAATTTAAGTGCAAAAGTAATAAAAAACTAGAGATAATTCACAAATAAATTATAAATTGTGGGTTGAAGCGTGAATTCATCATAAAAAAGTTAATGAATATTCTATTTATTACTAATTTTGCATCATTCTTTTATATAAGACGTCTTTTTAGTGAAATGAAGCAAGTGTTTAAAATATGGTTTTTATTACTCATACTTCTCCTGAATGGAAGCAGTATGTGGGCTTCGTCTGCTGTAGAAAAGACATCTGAAAAAGAATCCGTTAGCAGTGTTGTAATCTGTAGTCATCCCAAAGAGGCAGTCCTGTCAGATGTAAGTGAGATATTCAGCATTTGCGGTACGCGACCGGGAAGATTAATTTCAGAGAATGGTTTCAAAGACTATTATAATAATGGCAGAGCACCATTCTGCTTTCTGTATAAGCAAATTTTAAAACCATCTTATGGCGGTCGTTATGGGACAAGCTCCGTTTCTTCCCGTCTTCCCGTCATAGCCTCTTGTGATTATTATATCACTCTGAGGCATATAATCCGTTGATATATAGTATTTTTTTTATAAATGCGTGGAGCATATTGCTGTTCCATGAAATTATCAAGTTCAATATTTTATAAAAACATACAAGTATATTATGTCAAGTTTAAAAAACATGGCTATAGCGGATGCTATGGTCAGGAATGAAAATATAGCTATCAGAAAATCAATGTTCGGATTAGGCAGAACAATAGTATATAAACCTACAGGCAGTGTTGTAGAGGCTATGGTAAAAGATTATTCCCCAGAACAAGGTGCTAAGTTTGAGGAATTGGCAGATTTGCCAATTGATAAAATTGCCGATGAGGTTAAATCAAAGGGAAAGCCAAAGAGTTTCGGAATGGGTAATGTCAGGGCAGAGATATGTCTAGCCCGTGATCATAAGTTCGCGGCAGTTCAGTTCTTTCGTTTTAAGGATTTTAAGTTCATGCCCGAAAGTGACATAAAGTTTTTTGTAGAGGAAGGGGCTGATGCTTTCAGCTGTTTATTATAATAAAAAATCCCGGAATGTTCATATAGAATATTCCGGGATATATTTTTATATTATTCTTCTTTATCTTTCCATTCCTTCCATTCTTTCATGGCTTCCTTCCAGTCGGTTGCGCCATTGGCAATAGCTTCTTTTTCTTTTTCAGCGTCATCCTTTGCCTTGTCCCGAGCCCGTTTCTCTTTCATAGATGCCACAGTAGCATCATCAAGAATGAATATGGCACCACGGTTAATGGCATCATGGAGCTCTTCCTCACCGAAAGCCTTTCCCTGTTCGTTGAAATCAGAAATGTTGAATTCAAAATCAACACGCAACTGATGGCGTATTATTTTCTGCTGTGCTCTGTTGCCTGAATTCTTCAGCCTTAGCAGTTTGCCAATGTCTTTAATCTCTTTTTCTGAAAATTTATTTCTTCCCATAGTGCATTACTTTTTGCGCAAAGGTAATTATAAATCTTCTTATATCAGAGCATTTGACATTTTTTATGTACGCCGTATTATTTTAAAGAATCAGGAATATGTGGCATTGCGCCATTTTGTGTACATACGTATGCACTCACATTTACAGCAATCCTATGAGCTTCAGCCACAGATTTACCGTTAAGAATAGAACCGCAGAAACTACCTGTGAAAGAATCTCCTGCTCCAACGGTGTCAGCAACTTCGACCTTTGGAGTTTCCTGAAAGCTCATATTGCCAGGAGTGAACACGTAACTGCCATTGATGCCACATGTAAGTACCAGCATATCCAGATTATATTTGCCAAGTATAAGCCAGCACTTGTTTTCCATGTCCAGTCCCGGGTAGCCGAATATACGTCCTAAAGTAACAAGTTCTTCATCATTTATTTTCAGTATATTGCAGCGTTTTATGGATTTTCGTATCACCTCTTTAGAATAGAAGTTCTGCCTCAGGTTGATGTCGAAAATTTTCATGCAGTCATTAGGCGTACTGTCCAGAAATTGATAGATAGTCTTTCGGCTGGCAGCATTGCGCTGTGCCAGAGAGCCAAAGCATACGGCACGGCAGTTCTCTGCAACCTTTTTAATATCATCAGTAAAAGGAATGTTATCCCATGCCACTCCTTCCATGATGTCGTAAGTTGGAATACCCTGTGCATCAAGTTTCACCTGCACCGTACCGGTAGGGAAGTCTACGCGTGGCATTATATGCTTCAATTCTTTACTTTCCAGTTCACGCAATGTTTCATCGCCAAGATCATCTTTGCCCACGGCACTTATGGCTATGGCATCGGTGTCAAACTGACTTGCGTGAAATGCGAAGTTTGCAGGTGCTCCACCAAGTTTTTTTCCATCAGGAAGGCAATCCCAAAGAGCCTCTCCCAGACCAACTACTATCTGTTTCATTGTTATTGAATTTTATTTCTTTACGTTCTTGATATATGCCAGTAGATAAACCACTCCGACTGCCATTACAGTCACAGCACCAGCCTGACCTGCAGCGTCACCGGCAAATCCCATCAGCAGTGGAAATACCGTACCACCGAAAAGTCCCATTATCATCAGTCCGCTTACTTCGTTCTGTTTTTCAGGCACAGAGAGCAGAGCCTGTGAATAAACTATTGAGAATATGTTGGAGTTGCCGTAACCCACTAATGCTATTGCTGCATACAGAACCATTTTGGAAGTTCCTGCAAACATACCGGCCATGGCAAGCATCATCATTATTACGCTTATGAAGAAGAATGTTCTGTGGCTCATCACCCGTAGAAAGTAAGAGCCGGTAAGACAGCCTACAGTGCGGAACGCAAAATAAAGACTAGTGGCGAAAGCCGCGTCGTTGAGCGTCATTCCCAGTCGTTCCATTAGTATTTTCGGAGCAGTGGTGTTTGTGCCCACATCAATGCCCACATGACACATTATACCAATGAATGACAACAGAACAATCGGCTTGCCGAGCAGTCTGAAACAGTCTGCGAAAGAAGAACTGTTTCTGCCGGTGGTCTGTTCTTCCTTTATCGGTGTGGCAAGTAACAGCAGTGAAGCAATAATACCTATGATCATATAGACAGGAAACAATATGCGCCATCCCAGTCCGAATGTCGGTATTGTAGCCATGGCACCCCACATTGCAATATATGGAGCCATAAAGGAAGCTATAGCTTTGATAAACTGTCCGAAAGTGAGTGTACTTGCCACCTTGTCACCGGTAATAATACCGGTGACAAGAGGATTCAGTGATGTCTGCATCAGGGCATTTCCTATGCCTAGCAGAGAGAATGACATAAGCATAAGTGGAAATGTTTCGCCGAAGATAGGCAGCAGCAACGATATTACAGTAACTATGAGAGACAACAGTACAGTACGCTTACGCCCAATATGATTCATCAGTATACCTGTCGGTACCGAGAAAAGCAGAAACCAGAAAAATACCAATGAGGGAAATATATTGGCAGTTGCGTCATTGAGCCCAAGGTCGGCCTTTACATAATTGGAAGCAATGCCCACCAGGTCGACAAATCCCATGGCAAAGAAGCATAGCATCACCGGGATTATATATATAGACTTGTTTTTCATTCTTCAAAAGAGTTACATTTCCAACTTATATACTTTTGTATTTGCTATCTTCGCATTGCTCCCTTCGCTGAAGAAACTTATGTTATTATAGGGTTTGGTAGGGAATACCAAATTAGTCATTGCAATTCTTCCGCCATTGACAAATATTTCTATGGAGCATTTGTCTACGAAGATGTCAAGATGATATGTATTGCCATCGCAAAGGTTCAGAGGTGCCCATGTGCCAAGAGCAAAATCATTCTTGTAGTTTATAGAATTAACCTGGCGCATCGGAGTATTAGTACCCTTGTGTTCATGTAAGTCAAATTCTTTTTCAATGTCGTGAGGTTCAGCCAGTTTTCCAAAGTCTGTCAGTCCGCTTTCTGTTCGGTCCATTACAATTTTGCCGGCTTTAAGGTCAATATAGATTTTAGCTTTTTCGCCTTTATCATTATAAATGTTAAGTCCTGCCACAGAAGCATTACCCGGAGTAATGTCAGTCTCAATCTCGAAGGCACCGTCGTTGTTATTGAATAGATTCTGCACGTTCTTTGTTCCTTCAATCTGCATATCTGCTATAGTGCGGGTCTGCTTGCGCAGGTTTCGCATTTCCGGTATTACGTTAGCAGCCATATATGTTTCTCCGTTCTTTTCAAACAGACTCAGTTCACGTGGCAGAGCATTTGCTCCTCTGTATTGTTTTATAGGTGTAACGTTGGCATATTGCCAGTTGCTCATCCATGGCACGGCAATTACTCTGTTGTCGGTATTCGAAAATGTGACAGTGGCATAATGGTCTTTGCCGAAATCAAGAAACTTTGCTACTTCCGGTTTGTCATCGCAGCGGAAAGTGTTGCCATCGAAGTCGCCTACGAAATATTCAGTGGCACTGCCGCCAAAGAGACATCCGGGATTGATGTTCACAATCATCACATATTTCTGTTTGCCGTTTACCGTGAGAGGGAAGAAGTCAGGACATTCAAATTGATTAGGCTGTGCGCCGAATCCTTTGCCGAAAGCACTTATGTAAGTCCAGTCTGTAAGATTATGCGAACGGTAGAATCGCATTTCCTTGTCAGCAGAAACAATCATATACCATGCTTTCTTAGGAGCATACCAGAACACTTTCGGATCGCGGAAGTTTGCGAGCCCGTCAAAAGGGGTGAGAATTGGATTATCACTATATTTCGTAAATGTGCTGCCATTGTCGTTACTGTAAGCCATACATTGTATCTGTCCGTTTTTGTCACTGGCAGAAGTATAGAAAGCAATGATAGCATTTTTGCCGAAGCCGGCACAGTTGTCTTTGTCAATTACAGATGAACCGGAGAATATATGTCCCAGAGTATCGCGTGCAATGGCAGGAGAAAGTTCCTTCCAGTGTAGCATATCAGAACTTACGGCGTGTCCCCAGTGCATGTTGCCCCATTTTGAACCGTATGGGTTATATTGGAAATACAGGTGATATTCACCGTCTTTATATACCAGCCCGTTGGCATCGTTCATCCAACCGTAAGATGGAGTGTGATGATATATAGGGCGATAATAGTCTGTGTTTACCACATCCCAGTTGTTAGAAAGTTTCATTTTCGAAAGGGCAATGGCATTCTTCTTTAAGTTCAGAATCTTCACAGTTGCAGTTTTGCCGTTGCCCAGCGCGAAAGGTACACAGTAATCGGTTTTGCCCTGAGCCAGACGAATATCCATCCATGTGTCAGTAGGTTCACCGGTATCCAGAAGCACCTGTGCCTGTTCCTTGTTTTCTTCAACAGGCAGAATAAGGTATTTTGCAGGATTGGTTATTTTTATTATTGTAGTATCACCATGACTTGTGATATTCATTTTCTGAGCCATTGCCGGTATTGCAGAAAGCATTGTGGCAAAGCATATTGTTGATTTTATAATGTTGAAAGTTTTCATTGTCAAAGGTTTTTAGATTTGTTTTTTCAAGAGATGCGTTTCTTGCGCATCTCTTTGTATATGTTATTTCAGAATTTTACAGAAGCAGTAAACTCTACAGTGAATGGGCGCAGGTAACTGCCTGTCATAAGAGTATTCTTAATGTCTTTGGCTTCATCCTTTGTTATCAGTTCTGCGCCGGCAATACTGCCTTTTGCTCCGGTTTGGTTGAGGAAGTTCACGACGGTGCAGCCCAAAGCAAGTTTCTTGTTCACCTGCCAGTTGAGTCCTCCGAAAGTCTCCCAATGCCCATTGAAGTAATAAGCCTCGTTGATATTGGCGTAAGTCTTGCTGAAGTAACGGAACGAAGTCCATATTTTCAGATTCTTTGTAAGCATATAGCTCGGGTCGAATTCAATGAGCACTTGTGGAACTTCAGCCACGATGTTACCCGTGGCATTGATGTTGCCCACGTATCCGTCAGAGAATGTTATGCTTGTTTCATATTTCTTGTAAGTAGGTTTTTGGTAAGTGAAAAGAAAGTGCAAGTCGAATCCTTTGAGTGGATGAGCCACCACGTCAGTAGTCCAGCCTATTGTCTGTATATCGTAAGTAAGAGGAGCAGCCATTATTTCACCGTTGTGTTGAAGATTCAGCGTGGAGTTGTTGTTGGTCTTTGAAATGTAAGAGAACAGAGATGTAAGACTAAGCCATGGGTTGTTATAGTAAATGCCTACACGTCCCAGAGGCACGCTTATCTTTTCTGTATTAGGGAGAGTTGCCGAAGCAAAGTTCTCGAATTTAGGATGCTGTACTATATAGGTGAAGTCTCCCGTAAATCCGAATTTGTCAGTCAATTTGTATGTGGCTGCAGCAGTGAAGTCATAGTTAAACCAGTTATAATTAAGTTTTGTCGGAACAATCTTTGTTCCGTCTGCCGCAGTAGCTCCAATATAATAGTCGGTAAAGCGTCCCATGTAATTACCGTTGGCATTTGTCACAGCTGCATTTTCGCCGTTCAGTTTCTGCCATTCAAGTCTTGCACCATAGTACAGGTTCAATTTCGGAGTAATGTCCCAGTCATGAGTGAAGTATACAGCAGCCTTGTTCTCATATCCCTTGTAGTATTCAGATGCGTTTTTGTTGTAGTCATAGAAATAATAGCTGTGCTGATTTGCGTCATACACGCGTTTTGCGTAGCTGCCGTCTTCCGGAACACTCTGGTCATACATAGTTGTGCATGACATATAGTCAATATGATAATACCATTCGTTTATTCCTAATCTGAATGTAGAGTTGCTCAGCTTTTTAGACAGCTCAGAAGTAAACAGCAGTTCATCTTTAGTTCCAGAGTTGAGGCATGACATACGTGTCTGCACATAGTTTCCTGTATATGCAGAGTAACTTCCGTCTATATTTTGCTGCATATAATTATAGTCACTGTTGCCCTTCACATTAATCAGCGACATAGGTGTCTGATATACCAGAGCCCCGCGTGCATGGTCATATCTTGCTATGGCTTTCCATGTAAGCCCGTTGTCCCATTTATAAGTGTTCATCAAAGAAATTTCACTTGAATGGTTTGCGCTGGCATCATAAAGATTTGTCTGTTTCAGTTCCCCCGTGCGCATATCACGGTAAACCATAGTTCCGTCTTCAGGCAGATAACTTGTTGTTCCCAGTTTGAAGTTTCCATATTCTCTTACGCTTCCGTCACCAACATATATAAAAGGTGCGCTTTGTGTTGCGTAAGTATATCCCGGATGAGAATTGCTGTAATGATACATTGCTGTGAATTCTCCACGATGGTTGTTGTAATATTTAGTCAGGGCAGCCTTGTAAATCTGTGTGCGGTCCTGATATGTAGAAGATTTCAGTTTGAATGTTCCCGGGTCAAAATCCTGATACATGCTTGCACTGTAATACCAGTCGTGCCCCATGTCACCATTGATGTTGAAAGAAAATTCCTGCAGTCCATAGTGATTAGACTTATAATTAAATGTACCGTGGAATCCTTTTTGTCCCATTTGTGTGAAAGAATTCACTGCGTATCCTATATTGCCGGTGGTGATGGCTGTTTCTGAAATTTTCAGCAGTCCGGTGTGAGAGAGACTTGCATCAGAACGCCAGTTGGAATTTACGGAGTGTGGATTTGTAGCATAAGTAACAGGAAGTCCGTTCTCCAGAACATTTACATCTGCAGAAGGCAGACCAATCTGGATTTCCCGTGGACCATTGGCACTTGCAGCGTTCAGCATAACATTGCGATTGCCTTCCTCCTTCTTGTTATCAGAGGTTGGTGATTCTGTTTTTTCCTGTGCATTGGTTGTCAATACAAATGTGGAAACTATAATAGTAAGTCCGCATTTTGTCAGGATAGTGTTAAGTTTGGTTTTCATTGCTATACAACTTTTAGGTTTGTAATAATGCCACAAAATTAACTTCTAAACAGTTATAGACCTTTAAAAAATCATTCATGGGCTAGCAAAAATGATACATTGAAACAATTATGCCATAAATGTAACATATTTGCTATTTACCTATTTCTCCCGGCTGTATGCCGTATTCATCCTTAAAGCACTTTGTAAAATATGAAGGAGAAGAGAATCCCACTTCGTAGGCTGCTTCTGAAATATTCATTGGGGTGGTCTGCAATAAATGCCTGGCACGCTGCAGCCTTGCTCTTCTCAGCAGGTCCACAGGAGTACAGCCCGTCAGAGCCTTCACCTTTCTGTAGAGTTGCACTCTGCTCAGGTTCAGGTCGTTGCCTATAGTTTCCACATTCAGGTCAGAGTCAGCCAACTTGTCTTCAATGTCTTTTGTAAAGCGGTCTATGAAATCACGGTCACGCATACTTAGCTTCTGTATGCTGCTATCTTCTTTTTCAAGAGATTTTTCTTCTGTTCTTACTGTTTCGGCAGAGAATATGTTGCGCAGAAGGATGCGGTTTTTCAGCAGACTCTCTATCTGTACCAGCAGCAGTTTGCTTTCAAATGGTTTTGTGATATAGGCATCTGCTCCTTGTTCATAGCCTTCTACCTGCTGACTGCTCATTGAACGTGCCGTGAGCAGAATTACCGGAATATGACTTGTCGCGGTTTCACTTTTCAATTGTCTGCAAAGCTCCAGTCCGTCCATCACCGGCATCATAACATCGCTCAATACTAAATCGGGAACGGTCTCACGTGCCTTTTCCAGTCCCTCTTTGCCGTTCACTGCATTTTCTATATTATATTTTCTGCTTAGTATGGACGTTATGTAAGCACGCACGTCGTTATTGTCATCCATAATGAGAATAGTGGGGCGGTTGTCATCTTCTGAGTTTACGGCTCTGCCTGGCTGAGGAGTGTCAAGCTGTTCCAGCACTATGTTTTCAGGATGTGTTACTCTTGCGATATTATTATTGTTTATGGTATAGTCGTCTTGCCTTATAGGCAGATATATCTTTATTTCCGTGCCATGTTCTGTTTCTGATGAAATGCTCACTTTGCCGAGATGCAGCAATATCAGTTCGTTTACCAGTGCCAGTCTTATACCGGTGCTTCCGGTTGTGGCTTCAGACCGGAAGAATTTGGTAAATACATCTTTAAGTTCTGTATCAGACAATATCAGATCTGCAATATTTACCGTCCACATATAGCGGCTGTCTTTGCGGCTTATGTTTACCGTTACATTTCCCCTTACATTATATCGCGTAATATTGCCAAGAATACAGAAATACACCGTGGCAAGTTTCTCTTTGTCGGCTGTTATATTATCCGTATCAGACTCTTCAGAATTTATTGTGATATTTATTCCATGCCTGCTCATTGCCTGTTCCACCAGAGAGTTCCATTGCCTTACTGCAGCGGTTAAATTAAAAGATTCAGGCTGCAGAACCTCCTGATGCTGCTGCAGTTTGCGGAATTCAAGAATGTCATTCACCAGTCTTACAAGAGAACTTATATTTCTTTTCATCACTTTCAGCAGTTTGCGGTTTTCCTCTTCAGGCATATCCTCTTCAAGCATTCTGTCTACTGGGTCTGCAATCAGAGTAAGAGGTGTGCGCAGTTCATGACTAACGTTGGTGTAGAAGTTCAACTGGGCTTCCGTCATATTCTTCATTTCCTCCGTAAGTTCTTTCTGCCGCCGGTTGCTCTCTTCCAGTTTACTGCTGTATATGGCTTTTATCAGATAAGCCCTGTAAGTTATTACTGCCGCGGCTATGAGCAATACCACCAATATTACAAGAATGGAAAGATACACCAGTTGTCTGTTTAGGGTATTGTTAGCTTCAATAATCTTGGCATGCACTTCATCCAGCATACTGCGCTGGCGTTCCATCTCCTCATTCTGCATCAGCAGCACTCCGGCATTGTCTTTTGTTACAAGTGCCGCCTTCAGATGGTTTTCTTTTTTATAAGGTTTGTGGGTAAGGATGTTCATTGCCAACCTTAACACCTCGTCACCGTGGGTGGGGTATATATACGAAGCGTCCAGTTTCCCGTCGCGCACCAGTTCTATGCCTCCTCCGGGCGTAGCAAGCCCGTCAATTCCGCAGAATCTTACAGAATCAGCCTTGCTGCCTAAAGCCATACGGGCTCCCATAGCCATACGGTCATTCTGTCCGAACACAAAGTCTATTTTTTCATTATTTGTTTTCAGATATGCGGCTGTAACCTCCATAGCTTTTTTCTCAGTCCAGTTGGCTTGCAGAGATTTCAGAATGTTGATATGTGGATACCGTTTCATGGCTTCCATGAAGCCCCTGTGCCTGTCTATGGCAGGCGAAGAAGTTGACAGCCCCATTATTTCCAGCACGTTGCCCCTGCCGTAGAGTCTTGTAGCAATGAATTCCCCCATGACTCTTCCAATTTCCACATTGTCGGCACTGATGAAAGCAGTATATTTTCCGGAATCAGTCTTACGGTCAAACAAAATCACCGGAATGCCCTTATCGTAAGCCCTGTCAACAATGGATGTTATGGAGTGCATTTGGTTAGGTGACACAATGAGCAAGTCAACACCGTCATCAATGAAATGTCGTATCTGTTTTATTTGCAGTTTGTCGTCATCATTGGCAGAAACAGTTTCTATCTTCACATTATTATAATGGTATGTTCCCAGTTTCAGTTCATCATTCAGTTTGTCTCTCCATATATCCTTGGAGCATTGAGATGAACCTATGACATATCGTTTCTCTTGTGAGGAACAAGACATGAGAATGAGCATTATAATTAATGTGAACCAGAATTGTTTCATTTGCCGTTGATTTTAAATAACAACATCGCAAAGATAATACTTATTTCTGAATAACACAAAAATCAATATTAATTATTTGGGTGAACGTAATGAGTGTCGTCATTGCAATGGTATACAAATCATTCACTTTCATACGTGAAATAATAAAATCCATAAAATGGTTTCACCGCAATATATTGATATAGTACGATTTGCGGTGAATGATGTGTTGCTGATATAAGTATGCACTTTAGCAAGTGTAAGTGGCTATATTGGCTTGTATTATGCAGTATATTGCCGTGCAGTTTGCATTGAATTAATCTCCGTTTCAGGCTATATTGCCGGCACGTATGTTTCACCACAAATAACCGCGTATCAATATTTTACGGTGAAACATGAAAAGAATTTGTAAAATTACTTGGTAATGAAAATGAAGTGTATGCGCATTTGCAAATTAATTTTTTTAGCCTTCTGTCTCCCTTAGTGCGAAACGCCTATGAATTGTTAATAGTAAATGTTAAAGAAATTGCTTTTGATGATTTTATCGTTAAAAAGTTTGTGGTAATAAATATATTTTGTATCTTTGCAATGTTAGTTCCGGCCGAGCCTCTTTGTAATGCTTAAATAGGCTGGACTTTTTTTGTTTATAGGTCTATGACTAAAAGAAGTTTTGGAAAAGAATACAAGTCCCCACAAGTACTTGTTTCTCTGTTAAAAAATCGTGGATTGGAAATCAGTGATAGCAAGAAGGCTCAGCGATATTTAGAGAATATCGGCTATTATAGATTGTCTGCATATATGCATCCTTTGTTGAAAACTCCTAAAGTTTTACATCGGTATAAGGCAGGTGCTTCGTTTGCCAAGGTCATAATGCTGTATCGTTTTGACAAAAAACTACGTTTGCTTCTTTTTAATGAAATTGAGAAAATAGAAATAGCTGTTAGAGAAGCTGTAATGAATATGACAGCAGAACGAACTGGTGATATTTATTGGCTCACCAATCCATTATATTTTCGTGATCAAACAATTTTCAACAAGAGTTTAAACTTACTGTCAAAAGAATACGAACATTCAACATAAGAATTTATAGAACATTTCAAAAGAACATATTCAGAACCATTTCCACCTGCATGGATTCTTGGAGAACTTTTGCCCATGGGGGGTGTAAATATGTATTACAGAAATTTGAAGGACAAGGCTCTCAAAAAGCATATAGCCAAACGTTTTTATCTTAATGCGCCTGTGTTTGAGTCATGGTTGTCTATATTAACACTAACTCGTAATGCTTGCTGTCATCATGCTCGTGTTTGGAACAAGGTTAATAAGATTATTCCAAACGATATGAAGCGGATGAAACGTCCTTGGATAACGATACCTTCTGATAAACGTAGGATTTATTATAACATTTGTATTATTAAACATTTTCTAGATATAATATCGCCAAACAATGATATGGTAGTCAAGTTGCGTATTATGTTTGAAAAATATCCTGAAATTGATCAGTCTGCTCTCGGTTTTCCAAAAGGGTGGGAGTTGGAACCTTTATGGAGGTAATGTAATTTGATAATTGGTGCGAATCGTACCTGTGTATTTCATAGAAAGCAAAAAACCGATATATGCCTTGATAGCATATATCGGTCTCTTTATTGTGTGATTTAAAGAACTAATCTTTATTATTTGTATTTGTAAACAACAAGACCGTCTTTACCCTGAGCTACATAGATGTAACCGTTTACAACCTTGATAGCATTGGCTGAAGCCATTGTTGGAGTTGTTCCATTTCCGTCCCATTTCAAATTTGAAGAGTTGAAATGAGCAATTTCTGCACCGTTAGTTTTGTTTAGCATGTAAATACCGTTGGCACCGTATGCTACATAAACATAATCATCGTCTACGTCAAGTCCATTAGCTGTTGCAGGATATGAAGGATTGGTTGATGTAAGAACAAATTGCTCCCAACCTGTTTTTGCAGCTATTGTTTCTCCGCTGATGTCATAAGCCATAACACCTTGTGTACCCATTGTTACGTAAGCTGTTGTACCATCAAGCTTAACTGTGAATTTACCTTTGGTTGGAGTAAGAGCTGTAGTACCTATTTCTATAGATTTCATGCTTGTAAAGTTACCAACAGTCCATGTAACAAGACGTGCTTTGCTTGTTTCAGCAGAATCAACGATAATGGCTGCAGCATTTGTGCCAGATACTGATACTGATTTAGCATGATATGTTTTCCATGCAGGAAGAGCAGTTGCAAAAATGTAGTTGGATGTACTTGCAAGTGCTGTAGAGAATGACTCAAAGCCTGCGGTAGAAGCGATAAGTAGACTACCATCACTGCATGCAGCAATACTATTTACATCAGCGGCATGTACACCGTCTTTGCCATTACCAAGATTGTACCAACCTGTAGTACGTGCTACAGAAAGAACGCCAGCTTCATCAAATTTATTATCGCTTATAGCAATAGAAGCTACAATGCCACCTTTCTTATTGCTTGCACCTACAAAGTAAGCCTTGTTACCAGAAACAAGAACGTTGTTGAACTCACGATTATCTACACCTGTTGTGTTTGTTAACATCTGAGATTTAACCGTTATGCCATCTGTTGTATTATAATTAACAGATTCTATAGCACCACTGATATCATCATCTGTGCCATTCCAATGATAAGAAACCATAACATTACTTCCTGCTTGGTCAACACCTGTTGCTGATAAAGTATTTGTACCATCAGAATAGCTTCCTAATGTTGCAATCTTTGCAATGTCTGATGCTGTGTTGGAACGGGTTGCAATTTTTGCTCCTGTAGATTCTATAGTTACACGAGAACTAACATCTACATTGTTGTTAACAGTAACCGTTTCTGTAGTTACATCAGGATCTGTTGTTCCTGGATTTGGGTTGTCATTAGCGTCATCACTACTAGAGCAAGCGCTGAATGCACATACTGCGAGAGCAAGCGACAAGGCTGCTCCGCCCTTTGTAATAAAGGAATTAAACATTTGTTTTTTCATTTTCATAAAGCTTTATGTTAAACATTAAAAATATATAAATACTCATTTCTATTTGTTTTATAATGTGGGGGATTTTCTCAATGCCCCCACTTTTTTTCCTTAAGAGGAATGTTTACTATTCTACAAGTTTGAATACCTGCAGGCGGTCTCTACCGTATGCTACATATATATACCCATTGTCTAGAGTGACATAGTTGGCTGATTTTACATCTTTGCACATATCAACAAGTTTATGTGTTGTTTTGTCGAGTACAATTAAGCCATAAGAACCGTATGCCAAATATATGTATTTACTGTCATAAGTGCATCCGTTGCAATATCCTTTATAAGTACCGTCAGAGTTCAATATGTTTTCCGGCTGATAAGTCCATTGTTTTTCACCTGTAGTTGCATTTATACTTGCGAAACCGTCACGACCCAAACTGATATACAGGTTATTGCCGTCTATGGCAAGAACATTCTTTCCGTCATTAGGCTGAATGGTACCGCCACTGATAGTCTGCTTAGCTTGGTCAAGAGCTAATGAACCATTAGATGTATATGTTTTTATAGTTACAGGTGCAGCTTCATCTGTAGAAGTTACTGCGTTTGCAAGATAAGCCACGGCAACCGTAGTTCCATTTATAGCAATATGTTTTGCCTTTCCTGGAGTGGTAACAGTTTCTGTTTCCTCTAATGTAGAAGCATTGAAACTCTTCAGACCTGATGTCATTGCCACACTAAGCAAGTTTCCATTACGGATTATGCAGTTGGCATCATTGGTTGTCTTTGTAGCAGCAGATTCCAACTGAATCATCTGAAGTGGTAAGTATGTCCCCTCCGCAGTTTCGTTGGCTGTGGTATTCATAAGTCCGTCAGACTTCAAGTCAATGTATGTTACAATAGCTCCCTTCTTGCTTGAATTTCCAGCTGTGTAAAGACGTTTGGTATCAGGGTCTATCATTAGATGATTGAAATCCAATTCATTGTTCTTATCCTGCAGAAATTGCAATAAAGTGGTCTTATTGGTAGATGCGTCTGTGCTAAGCACTTCCAAACATCCGCTTTGCCCTGTACCTCTAAGATGATAAGAGAGATATATTTTCCCGTTATATGGCTGTACACAAGTTGCAGAAATATCATGGTCATGATCGTAATCTATATCTGTTACCAAATCAAGGTGTGGACCTGTTGATGGAGTGTTTCCGTATCCCGGGTTACAATCACTTTTGGCTATATATGCTTTGTATCCGTCATCAGTTGTTGAAGTTCCGTCTGAAACAAACTTTAAATTGGCTCCTTCAAACTGGAAATCTGTACCATAAGCTAATTCCTTGTTACTATTGTCATAGTATTTTTTCACGTCCAATGCTATTATGGAACCTGTTCCCGGTGTTCTGAATATATTGCATTTGTCGTCGCTCTTGTTCCATTTTACGGATGCAGCCTTAACAACAGCAGTTGTTGCATCATTATATAAAGTTACAGATCCTTGCCCGTTATTCTGGTTCTCGTATTGACCGGAACAATTAATATAACTGCCGTTATATAGCTTGATAGTACTGCTTGCACATTGATAAATACTGGCAGCTTCAAGGTAAGAAAGTTCTATAAACGTGTTGTTGCTGTTTATTTTAAATGCGCCAGGGGTTTTTACAGAGCAGTCCGAATATAGCTGTCCACTATTACCTATAGTAATGTTAGGCGCTGTAAATGCTCCGCCACAATGAGTGGTACCATCAAGAGAAATGTCACTTGTTGATGTCATGTTGCCAACAACATTTACTAATGCTGTTTGATTCCATGATGATGTATTAAGTGTCAGATTACCTCCTACATACAAGGAAGATTGCATTGTTAGATTATTACATTGCATATCACCTACAACTTTGGTCTTAGCAGGGCTTGTTAATTCTATATTATTGCTGCTTTCTTTAATGCTACCACCTACATATAAGGTTCCTTGAGACTTAGTTAGCTTGGTAACATCACCAGTTGTGTACAGGCTAGAACCAGATTGGATTCCAAAACCATTTGTGCTCGTTATAGTGCCATAATTATAAACATCGACCTTTTGGAGTTCAGATTCATTTATAATTAATTTACCTCCTGATAGAACATAAATTGTAGTATTGTTTGAACCAGAATTCCAATTTCCTGATAGTGTAGCAGTACCACTTACATAAATTACTGTATTATTTAAATTAAAAGAACTTGTGATCTCAAAACTTTTTCCTGTTGATACTTTGTAATTTCCAGAATGAGTGACCCATTGCTGGTCAGTTGTTAATTCAGTGGCAGTCGGTACGGTTGGTTCTTCTGGCATTGTTAAGTTTTCAACGCTTGCGAATATGCTTGCATCTACGGCTCTAGATTTAGTGGCATTAGCTGTTGCTTTATAGTTGGTTACGAGAGAAGCGTTTAGAGCATCAGCATCACCCACGGTAACTTCCAAGCCGGTAACATTAAGTGACGTACCGTCTGAACTTGTATCATCGCTACATGAACTGAGCGAGCATACAGCCAAAAGGGACAAAGCGGCATAACCGCCTGCGATGAACTTCTTGGTCTTGATTACTTGTTTCTTGATCATAATATGATTTTTTTTATAATTAAAAAACTATTTTGTTTTTACTTTTTATTAATTAGTCTTGCTATATTGCTTACGCATTATTGGCAGTGCAGGCACATTCCAATTCCGTTTGTTTAGCCTTTGATGTAGTAGAAGGCGTAACGCTTTCCTTTAAGTCATACACCACGCAGTCGGGATTTTCCAGAGATTCGAGTTCTATTGCCTTGAAGCAATCATGTTTCACGCAGAGCAGAATGGCATCATACTTGTTGCCTTTGATGTTTTCAAATTCAGTCTCCACACTTATCTTAAACGCATTCTGTGCCTCCATCTTGCTTACCCATGGGTCATAAACGGTGACATTGCCAACATATTTCTTAAGTTCCTGATAAACCAAAGCCACTTTGGTGTTGCGTGTGTCGGGACAGTTCTCCTTGAAAGAGAAACCAATAACCAGTACATTGGCATCTTTAGGATTTATGCCGCGTCGGCTCATCTTGTCTACCACACGGTCTGCCATATACGTGCCCATATATTCGTTAACGGCGCGCGCACTCTTCATAACGTTGGGGGTAAATCCGTGTTTCTCAGCCAGACTGATAAGATAATATGGGTCTACACTGATGCAGTGACCACCCACGAGTCCAGGCTGAAAAGGGAGAAAGTTCCATTTGGTGCTGGCAGCCTTTATAACCTCGGTGGGATTAAGCCCCAGTTTGTCGAGCAGAATGGTCATCTCGTTCATAAAGGCGATGTTCACATCGCGCTGTGTGTTCTCCATAATCTTGGCAGCTTCGGCAATCTTTATGGATGCAGCCTTATACGTGCCATATTTAAGTACGGAGGCATACATTTGATTTATGAACTCTGCAATTTCAGGGGTGGTGCCGGAAGTTATCTTGAGAATGTTTTCCACGGTGTGCTCCTTGTCCACAGGATTGATGCGCTCAGGGCTGTATCCTCCATAGAAGTCTACATTGAGTTTTAGTCCGGAACGTCGCTCAATGATGGGCAGACAAAATTCCTCTGTGAGTCCGGGATAGACCGTAGACTCATAGACCACTACATTTTCTCTGCCAATAACCTCGCCCACAAGACTGCTTGCCTCTTCCAGACACTTGGTGTCGGGACGGTGACTGTCGTCTACAGGTGTAGGAACAGAGATTACATAAACATTGCACTGTTTAAGCTGCTCTTTGTCGGAAGTGCAAACCATGCCGTTGGCGAAAGCCTCGTCGAGTTTATTCTTCTGCATCATGCCTGAAGAATCCCGGCGGTGATTAATTTCGCTTATGCGACTGCTGTTGATATCGTAGCCCACCACACGGTATTTGCCGGCAAAGAGGCATGCCAGTGGAAGCCCTACATAGCCGAGCCCGATAACTCCAATACATTCTATGTTCATATGCTAAATAAATTTATTTTTATCAGTTATATTCTTTTTGTCAAATTCCCTCCATGCGTGCCGCAACAGATGTCTTTTCCGGATTCCACTTGTCCTTGTAAGAGGAGAAGAAGAAAAACTCCATCGTGTGACCTATCAGACGTGCTATCCTCAGGAAGTATCCCGTGTAGAAAGTCTGTATTGGCAGCAGCACGAAGAGCCGCTTTTCATCATGTATTCTCTCTGACAGCATCATCACCACGAAGAACGCCACCATATTGAAGGCATATCTTATAAGCCAACCTATCACCAGAATCTCCATCAGATTGTCGGTGTTGGTCCATATCAGGGTTATCATGTAGAAAAACCACAGATAGTTGAACGCGCAGTCGAATAATATTCCGTCCATGTTGCTGAGAAAGTTCAGAAAGGTGAAGTTCTTTGTCGGCTCAAGAATGTCGCGATGTTTGCGAATTCTGAATCTTACAAGAGACTTGCTCCATCTGAGCCTCTGCTTGAAGAGCGCGTACCATGTCTTCGGCACACTGGTGAGGCATATTGCATCTTCTGCAAAATACACCTTATGGTTGCTCTTGCGCAACTTCTGGGTGATGTCTCCGTCAAGTCCGGGACCGATGTCCCAGCAGCCCAGACGCCTTATGGTTTTGGCTTCGAAAGCCCCGAAGGCTCCGCTTATTATATGATACCATCCAAGGGCATTTGTCACTGTGCGCCCCACCTGAATGGTTTTGAGATATTCCAGTTCCTGCAGCGATGTGCAGAGAGTGTCCTTGCCGTTTCTCACTTTCACGCATCCGCCCACGCCCTTTATGTTGTTGTCATAATAGAACGGGATGAGAATTTTCTCTATCGCGTCCATATCAAGGGACGAGTCGGCATCCATGTGTACTATATACTTGCCGCGTGCAAAATACATGCCGTAGTTGGCAGCACTGGCCTTGCCTCCGCGAGGATCGAGCCTCAGATATTTGTTTATCAGTCCGGCTTTTTCCAAATCCCTGCATATCAGCGGGGTGGTGTCATCAGACCCGTCATCAATTATTATCAGTTCAAAGTGGCGATAGGTCTGCTGTCTGAGCGACGTCACCAGATTGAATATGTGTTTGCCTTCATTCTTGCCCGGCACAAGTATCGATACCAACGGATTCTCCATGAATAGCTTCATTCTTGCAACTTCTTTTTGCGACCTGATAGACTTGTAGCAGAACTTTCTGATGCCTACAACCACAACATCCAACAGATAATACCGTGGAAATTCGATGAAGAACAGAAACCAGTAGGTGTGCAGCATTCTTGTCCACGTAAGGTTGTGGAAGAAGCACACTTCTATGCTGTCTGTTATATTTGTTATAAAGTCATAGAACTCTTGTAGCATTTCTCTACTTGATGATAATCTGATCCAGGAATTCCTGCATGTTATCTCCGTTCTTGAAGACAAAGCGGTCAACTCCCCAGTCTTTCTTTCCGTTGCCACTTACGTGTACTTCCATTACTTGTATCATAACATCTTCGGCCTTTTGAATTTCTTCATTGTACAAGTCTGAAGGCAGCACTTCCATGGCATATATCCATCTGTCGTTGATGCTGAATTTGCACTGTGGCAGTTTCAGTATGAGCTTTTGTATGTGTCCGTTCCACTTGCCGGTCTCGATTTTTGTCTTGCTGTTTGACGGCACCTGTACGCGCATCACAGCCACAACAACGTCTTTGTTGAGTGTGGTAGACATCATGACCTGCTTCAGAGTAGGTATGAACATATCGAAGGCAGAGAATCCTGTGAACACATTTCGCGTCATGTTGAATCTCACTTCGTCAGATATCATTGCCTTTATTCCGGCTTCGGTGTATTCGTATTCTGTGGCATCGTAATTCACAAGTTCTTCTGGGGTGAACACACGTCCGCACTTATTGCACGTTACGCGCATAGTCGGTGTGGCAAATGTGTGGTTGCACTCTTTGCAAGAATAGAGTGATGCCGGAATATCATAGTCTACGCCGATGTGGCGCAGGGTGTGGCGGCACTTAGGACAACGCAGTTTGCCGTCGAACAGATATGTGGACTCCGGCGATATGTTGGCGCAGCGGAAGTGATGAATCACCGGCTCATTGGTAATGTTAGAACTGTTACATTCCGGGCATGCCTCAACGAATATCAGATGACTGCTACCGCATGACGGGCATATATGCAGACGCTCTACAAAACGTGACTCCTTGATGTAGCCCAAGTCAAGCAGATTGAGATGGAACCGTATGCGCACGTCAACGAAATGGTTTTCGCCGAATAGATAAGCCAATATCTTGGAATCACCCTTGGAAAACAACTTTATGGTGTTGTTACTTATGGTTGTTATGCCTCTTGACAGGCAGAATCGGCAAGTGTTTATGAGCAGGTCCTCATCTGTATGGCATTTTATCTTTGTTCTTGGTACGCCAGATTTCTCTATGCAGTCTTCAATTTCCTCTATGCGCTCTGTAACGATTTCGCTGAGCGGTGAGTCTGACGTGCCGTCTACGATATTGACGAAATTCATGAATCGGTTTTTGAATTCCGTGGAGAGAAAAGTCGGTTTCAGCCAGAACTTGTCCTTAAGCATTGGCAGCACGCTCCATATAAGAGATGTGTTGATGCTGTAGAAAGAATGATAATTAACAAACGTGGCATCGAAGTCATTGTAGTCAAGATTGAGTCTCTCTTCTTTTGAGAGAACCTCTTTGATTACCATGATTCTACGACCATTTCTGTTCGTAATTATTTTATATTTTCCTTCAAAATTCAATGATGAATCCATTTCCTTTCTATATTTTATCATTTAGAATGTCTTTTGTTGTTAGGGCTTTTCCTTATTTTGTTGAAATAAGGTAATGACTTCTCACTGAGACCATCTCCGGTGTGGAATCGCAGTATTGTTGTGTCCTGCGAATACCCTTCTTTCCTGTTAAGAGTGATGTTGGCAAATCTGATTCTTACCGGGAGTTCATCTGCCAGACACCATAATGGTATGGTCTGTCCCTTGTCTACAAGTATCTGGGCTATGATTACCCTGCCTTGGCGGGCAAAATTGCTGCGCAGATGTTCTGGCAGGTATTCGGCGCGTACACCTATCATGCCCACGCTGCCTTTAAGTTTAACTTCGTCACCCAACAGTACTTCCAGACGCCTGCCTTTCTTTACCTTGGAAACCTTGTCTGTCGGAACGTAAGCCCAAACGCTAACGTTGCTCCTCTTTATGTTTACCGGCAGAATATCCATAATCTCTTCAGCATGAAACATACATGTGCCCTCGGCACAATATATCTGAGTAACTACGGCAGAGTCTGTGGCAATGCGGTATTTTATCTGTGAATGCATGCCGTGAGAGGCGTTTTCAATAATTGAATTGAACGACTGTTGCTCGTTTCTGCTGTAGGAAGAGTGGCTTATGTTCTCTCTCAGTACTGCACGTGCTTTGCCTATAGTGGCAAGTGTAGCCATCTTAGCCTGCAGGTCTTCTCTGTCTTCATTAAGTTCACGCTGCAAATCCATTTTATGCGAACTGCTGCTCAGTCCGAATCCTATGTTGTGGTTTTCTACCGCAATCTGTTTCTGCAGGTCTGCTATTCTGACGCGCAGCACCTTTATTTCTTCCATGAGAGCAGCATATTTCAAGTCCATGTCACGTCCCCTCACTACAACGTCAGGTTCGGTATTCACGTTAATCTGGTCGAAAACCGGGCTCATGTATATGTAAGAATACAGAGTGTCGCCCGGCATAACCACGCTTCCCACGTTCACATATATGTCTTTTACATACAAATCTTCGTCGGCACGCTGCTTGTTTACTTCATTGGTCACATATCCGTCAAGTTCCGTGTACATCATCTTGTCGTATATGTATATCGCCAGAAGTATTCCTGCCGTGATAAGTATGGTACTGAAGATGAGTTGTTGCTTTGCCATTTTGCGCTTACGGTAGCGCAGAGCATATTCCAACTCACTGTTTTCAGCATTATTTTCTTCGAATCTAAAAGATCTCATTTCCTATTTTTATCGTTTCTTGTATTATTGGTTCACCTCGCTGCAGAAATTGCTTATAGGGGTGTCTGCAATAAATTCCTGAATGTTTGCAATCTGACAGTCACGCTGATACTGGAATGTAAGCAGCTTCTCCCAGCATACGAAATAACTGTTGTATTCTTTGGCGCGCGCCAGAAAATTGTAGCCGCCACGATTGTTGTTGTATGCTTTCATTCGCATGGCAATGTATCGTTTAAGTTCTCTGAGTCTTTGCAGTTCTCCGTTGGCAGCCCGGTTCATTCTGTTAATGTCGTCTACTATCATTCTGGCACGGTCTACCACTTTGTTTTCCAGACTTTCCTTCTGCGCTGCAATGAGGTCGCGCTCGGCTTTCATAGTCTTGCGCTTGCGTGCCGTTTCGCGTGACAGCGGTATAGTGAACACCACTCCTGCATCTACATTGGAAGAACTGGGCTGAACCTGTCGAATATAGTAAGAGTAGCGCACAAACGGACTTATAGTGGTTGAACCCATATAGGTGGTGTTTGCCATCTGCTGGTCAAGCAGTTTCATGCGCAACTGCATTATTCTTGAATCATATTGTGAGCGTCTGATTTCATCAAACAGTCTCAGGGTGTCTATAGTTACAGTGACATTACGGGGTGTAGACAGATTTGCGGCTTTGGGACAGTCGGCGGCAACGTCGAGAGTGGCAAGTTGGCGTTCACATTCTGCCTTTTCGTTTAGAATGTTGAGCAACTGGTCGCTGCTTATGTTTTCGTTTTCAAGCAGATATTCCTGAGCATCGCTCAAGAGAGACAAGTTGTCTATGTGCCGGAATAATACTCCTGCGAGAGTCTTGTCATATTGCCTGCGTATATTTTCCTGTATGTTTGACAGCAGTATGCTGCGATTGTCTTTCATGTTATTTTCACGGTCAATCTGTTCGCCGATAACGACTTCGTTTACACGTCCCTTACGTTTATAAAGAGAACTGTGGAAAAAGTCCCATCTCACTTCTGCCTGAACCTTTGCTTTGTATCTGGATTCAGCATTGTCATCATCGTCTATACCCAGAGCTTCGTCAGGGCGGTAATATGTCTGCCCGGTAAGTTTCAGTCCGGTGGCTGCAGACAATTCACTGATTTTAGCCAGTGACTTAGATGTTATTGCAGAGTCAACAGCAGGGGAATAACCTTTCTGAGACCATACAGCTGTGCTGATGGTCTTTATAGATGATGTAGCAGGGACAGCCGATATTTCTTTGTTTAATATAAGTTTGTCTAACAATCTGAATTGTTTTTGAAATCTGTTTAAGACCTCTGTTCCTTTCGGTGTCTGTGCCAAGGTTATGCCTGAATAGGCAAAAATCATCATGTATACAATAATCTTAATTTTATGGCTTGTAATCATGAATGTCAATTTATCCTCAAGTTTTTTATATCTTAATTTCTGTTTCTTGGAAAATTCTCTAATCTTACTTCTGTATCAAGTTGTTATTAGATATGATTCCTTCATATAATGTGCCCTTAGAAAGGCTTCTTAAATTTTGGAATATATTAAATCTTACAACTTCATTATCTTAATGCTGCTGCAAAGATGCTAATTTTATATAACATCGCCAAAAAATAAATAAAAAAATGTTATTTATATGCTCTTTTTTAACAAAATGTAAAAATAAATAAGTAAAATAAACCTTATATCTTCTCATTTATCGGTTCTAAAGCCGATGAGACTATATATGAATTCTGCGAATGGGATGATGTCACCGTAGTATTAATATACGTGTTATAATTCGTATATTCCATTGTCTATTTGTTAGTATTTATAATTGTGCTAATATTAGTATTTGTGTGAAAAATAAAAAAAGGACTTCGTAATGAAGTCCTTTTGTGATCCGCTTGGGGCCATGGAATAAAATCTTTATGGTTTTGAACTCACTGAAGGACAATGAAGTAACAAAAAATAAGAATTTGAGTAGCGCACATTCGTAGCGCATTTTTCCATGATCCCATGTTAGATCATAATACATGACCCTTTGTAAGAGAGATCTTTACCTTTTATATCTTATGAAATATCTTTCAATCGCAGTATCTCCCTTTTTGATGTTGGGGTCATACGCGAACTTAAAGAGAAGGGCTTGGGACAATAACTTGAAAGTGAAGGTCTTTAACTCTACCTCTAAATAGCATTACAAATGTATATCATTTATTTGTGAACAAAGAATATTTTATAGAGAAATTATGATTTTGATTGGGAACTTTTATTCAAACTTAATCCCATCTAGACCAAAATACTTTATAGCTTTGGTAAATAAACATATTTCTTTTTTAGTCCATTGATATCCCATGGTACATTGAATTGTGAAGATAGGTTCTTATTTCCTTCGCTGCACGTTTTCCTACATAATGCAGCCCTCATACAGTCCTTAATCCCACGCACTTCTGTTAAGCGGTCAAAAATAAGTTCCCAGCCAGCCAAAGCCGCTGTTTCTGGATAAGGCCTATTATTCTTAACGTCCATAGGCATTATTTCGAATTCATTTGAATCTATAAATGGATATCCAAAATAATCCAGCAAATCTTTAAAATCATTTTTATTCAGATCCTCTTTGTCATTTTTGAGTATAATATCTGCAATAGAATGCTAGTCATGTTAGATGTTTCTTTCTTACAGCTATTAATAACAATGGAATAGTAATTTAATCCAAATTGTTGTTCCTTTACTATCTGGCGTGGTAATGTGGCTGTTACGTCTAAAAGCGTGTCGCCATATTTTAACTGAATGATATTGTTGCCAGCTTTGCTTTGCACGAATGACGACCTGTTTTGGCACTACATAATAACCACTATAGAAAGCCAGCGATTGTTCTGCAGAAAGACTCCAGTCATTACCGAAGCGATTATTTGCATAGGTGGCGATAAAATGCCAATAAGAGGTGTACCAAACGGTGGTATCACCTTCATTGACGGGAAGCGATGACATATACCAGCCCTTGATGATCGGCTGTAGATAGTCAGGAACAATACAACCAATCATTGTTATTCATCCTTTACTTTTATAAGCGAAAGTCTGGCCATAAGGTAACAAACTGTAGATTCTGCCCCTTGATTCAAATTTATATTATTCTCTTCGAGTCCGTCATAGCAGCCACCTGTAGCTGGATTATATATAATTTGATGAAGATGATTGTTACCCATAAACCAACTGAAAGCGTCTTTTTGTTTTTGGATATACTTTTTATCACGAAACACATCATAGAATTCAGCCAAAGCTATTACCGTACCTGCCACGTCAACAGGTTGCTCTCCATATTTTGTATTTGTTTCTCCTTTGTTCAACCAATTATTGTTTGAAATAACTTTAATTCCTCTTTTAAAGAATATCTTTTCTAACAAGAAATCAAATGATTCTTTAGCAATATCTCTATATTGTTCATTTTTTGTAACGTTATATGCACGTAATAAGCTTTCAGGCAAGACTGCATTCTCGTATGTCAAATAAGCCTCAAACCATTTCCATGAACTGTCTTTCGCAGCTAAATACAAGTCGGTCAATTTATTGGCTAACATCTGAATAATATCATATGCCTCGCGCGAAGGGACCTTTTTAAAATAAGAGCATAATCCCTTAATTGCAAACGCAATACTTCTTGGAGACTGTATCTTGCTAAGAGTTGGAAAAGTAAGCCTAATGGCTTTTTCTGCTTCTAAGACAGTTTTTTTTTGAAGATCATTACCGTGGCAAATAAAATATCCAAGAGCCCATATAGCTCGTCCATTGCTGTCTTCCAACAAGACCTCATCATTCTGTGATGTAAACTTTCCGGACTTGTCTACATAGTTTTTCAGTGTTCCATCATTTTGTAGACAATACAGGATAAAATTCAAATACAACTCAATGTATTTTCCACATTCAGGATGCTCTTTATTCTCATCCACCATGCAAAGAGCTATGAGCGCACGGGCATTATCATCAAGAGTATAACCTGAATCTAAATCAGGTTGATTCCCTTTCGAGAATTGTATGATTCCGAGATTTTGGCTCATACCCATAATATGCTTTAGATTGATATCGGGCAGTGAATATGTCAGGATGTCATTGGAACCAATTATCTTCTCAAAAAGCAAAGTATAGGCAATAGCCGCATTTTCCCAGGCAGAAAAAGCTGTTTTTTGCAAACTTGAGATTCCCATTTGAATACGAAGTTTTTCATCCTTCAATAAATCATTTGTTGATTTAGCTAATTGCACGGAGTCATGAAAATTAAATATAATGCCTGTATTATCACTCAACAGCTCAAAGGCATGAGGTATTGGTGTTGCAATGATCGGGCATCCGCAACTAAGTGCATAAACGAAGGTGCCGCTTACAGCCTGATTGGGATCAGAAGATGTAAACAAATAAACATCTGTCATCTGAAGAGATTCCAACAAAGTATCAATGTCCAGATATTTATTTATGAACTTCACGTTCTTTGCCAAGTTGAGATCTTTCACTTTTGCCTCAAGCCCTTCACGATAGACCTCTCCATATCTTTTTACTACCATAGGATGGGTCTCTCCAATAATTAAAAATAATACCGATGGATTTTCCTTAATGATAGCAGGCAAAGCATCAAGCGTTGTTTCTATACTTTTTCCAGGACTTAGCAATCCGAAGGTAGAGAGAATCTTTCTTCCGGAAAATCCATATTTTGCTTTTAATTCGTTTTTATCAATTTGTGAAACCAAATGTGTTCCGTGAGGAATTATGTTTATTTTATCCTTTTTAATTTGATACTCTTTTTCCAAAATGGCTAATGACGAATGCGTCATTACGACAACAGCCTGACAGGCTGCAATTATATCCTGCAGATACTCCCGTGAGTCATCCTTAGGATGAGATAAAACTGTATGGAACACTATAACGATGGGCTTTGTTATAGTTTGAACGAATTTCAAAAAAGAGTCTTGATTTTCTTTATAAAGTCCGAACTCGTGCTGAATGCAAATTAAATCAATGTCGGCATCTTGATTTATTTTTTTTGAGACTACCTCAAATTCTTCTTGTTCTGAAGTGTTTAAGACATATTTCACCGTGTCATCATAGGAGTGCTTCTCCATATCAGACTCTACAGCACACACTTCAACGCTATAATCCTTTTTAAACTTTTTATTAATATGTTCTATCAAGTCATACGAAAAAGTTGCGATTCCACATTCACGTGGTGGATAAGTTGTAATACATAATATATGTTTCATTTTATATAATTTAGCAATTCATCAATTAATTCTCTAACAGGAACGGAAGCACATGCAATGCATTTATCTGCCGCTCCATAGTATATATATAGTCTGTCTTCCCATATTATTGCACCTGTGGGGAAACATACACGATTCACTACACCTTGAATCTCATAATCTTTTTCAGGTTTTAGTAAGGGATAAGGCAATCGTGCTATTTCAATAGATGGATTATACTTATTTAGCAAAGCCGCACATACAGAATAAACATAACCTTCGGAAGTGTCATAAACACTATGATAAATCATAAGCCAACCTTCTTTTACTTTTATCGGTGGACAGCCAGCACCGATATGGCTTGATTCATGATCATAATGATGCTTAAAAAATATATGGCTGCTGAAGTTAGAATAATATTCCTTCCAAAAATCCAGAGTAAGGTCCTCTATTTTATTAACGGATAAGGACTGAATATCGGGTCTTTTTATACTTTTCTTATCCCGAACTCAAGTAAATATATAGAATATTCCAATTTTTGGTAAATATAATAAATATATTCGAGAAACATGCAAAAATAACATTTAATTACTCTTAAGAAGTGTCAAATTACACTTTTAGTATTTATAAACACACTATTTAACCGACATGTGAAGATCTTAAACAATATGGATAAAACGGGATAACCTTCACGATAGATGTCCATAAGATACCTGAGTTCGGGATAAGAAGTCAGAAGCAATTGAGTTGATTTGTTTTAATAACTTCATATCCTGTAAGAGCATTAGGCTTATTATCAAAGAAGCAATAGGCAGTAATGACTGCCACAAGATTCATAATAAAATTGTTTAAGGAACGGTGTCCGGAATGAACGAGCTGTGCTGTATTTTTGAGCATGTCATTAATGCATTCAATGATATATCTTTTGCGCAACATGATTTTATCCCAAAGAGGCATGAGTTTGTTTTTCATATTACATCTGAGTCCCGTAACCAAATTGACGCCATCAGCAAAAAGAGAGTCAAAAAGGTTTTGTGAGATGTATCCTCTGTCAGCAAACAACTTCCCGTATAAATCCTTAGCCAACACTTCCCAAACAATATCACTTTTATCATCAACATTCGCTCCTGTCAGACAAAAAGAGATGATTTCTCCTGTATCATTACAGGTAAAATGCAGTTTGAATCCGTGACACCATCCCATCGTCCCTTTCCCGTTTCTTGCAGGCCCCTTAAACACCTTATTGGCATATCTTCGTATGTTATTACATACAGGTATCATTGTACTGTCCACATAAGTTATCCCCGTACAATGACCCAAGGCATATATCTTAAGAAAAAACATAAATTTGAAAAATACATGACTTTCTAATTCTACAAACCCGTTATATGAAACCATTTGTGGAAAATCGTGGCGCAGATGCATACAGATTTCATGAAGATAGAAATATTTCAGATCTCTGCAGTGACTAAAGTGGAACAAAACTAATATCGTCATTATTTCACTCTCTGACATAATGCCTTTTCTATTTCTTCTACGTTTTCCCGATGAAGATATCAATACGTGATTGGACATTTCTTTATCAAAATGCTTATTGAATTCATCTATAACACAGAAAATTTCTGTAATTTTGGATTCGGCTATCATAATTATATTTATTGTATCTTATTGATTAATAACTATAAAGTTACACAAATATCTTGTGATAGCCTTTTATTTCAATAACTTTTTTTATACTTTTCTTATCCCGAACTCAAGTATATTAAAGCGTTTTTATACGGCTTAAAGGCGTTTTGAGAACTCAAAAGAGAGTGTTTTGGTAGCGCAAACCCTTCCCGAGAGGTCTTTTTTGTTCCCATTAATTCCCGTTAGCCGCGGGGTTAAACAATGGTATTAATCCCTCTAAACCAACGAATTGGAACGCAAGTGCATGTATATAAACGAAAAGAGGGATACTTTATCAGTATCCCTCTAAATCCGTCTTTTGTGATCCGTTTGGGGCCATGGAATAAATTCTTTATGCTTTTCAACTCACTGAAAGACAATGAAGTAGCAAAAATTAAAAATTCGAGTAGCGCACATTAGTAGCGCATTTTTCCATGATCCCATGTTAGATCATAATACATGACCCTTTTTAAGAGAGATCTTTACCTTTTATATCTTATGAAATATCTTTCAATCGCTGTAGCGCACATCTTGATGTAGGGGTCACATGCGAACTTTAAGAGAAGGGCTTGGGACAATAACTTGAAAGTGAAGGTCTTTAACTCTACCTCTAAATAGCGGTGTAAAGGTAAGCAATTTATTTGTGAATTAAGAATTTAATAATAAAATGTTTTTATTATCGTATCTCTCATCTATCATTGTAATTTTTTATTAGGTAGTCATGAATTGAGTTCTTCCATAACTTTGCAAGAATTACCGACTAAAATATGTTAATGTAGAACAGATTAACTATCTGCTTAATAAAATTCTACCCCTATTATTCTAAAATATACTAGTTTAAAGTTGGAAATAATAAATATTTTCCATAACTTTGCAAAAGTTACAGACTAAAATTTGTTAATATGACCATTCAAGAACAAATAAAACAACGAATAGACGGAGCAAGACCAGGAACGGTCTTCTTTGTTAATGACTTTGCGGAGTTCGATAATGAATACGTTAGCAAGATATTATCTTTATTAAAGGACTTTGGGGTACTTGAACGTCTTGCGAAAGGTATATACTATAAACCGATTATAACACAATATGGCAACGTATATCCTTCCGCGGAAAAAATAGTAAGACTAATAGCTGAACATGAAAATGCTGAGATATTACCTACTGGAGAATATGCCCTAAATGCTCTTGGCTTTTCAACACAAATCCCGATGAAAGCAGTTTATCTTACAAATGGCTCTCCAAGAACTATAAATATAGGTAATAAAAAAATAAGGTTAAAACACCGAGCTCCCAGTTCATATTCATATAAGAGCCAATTAATGCCATTACTTGTACTGGCATTAAAAGCAAAGGGGAAATCAAATATTACCCCTAAAGACATTGATAGAATAGAAAAAATAGTCTCAAATTCAGCAGAAAGACAACAAATAAAAGAAGATTTAAGCGTAACACCAGTTTGGATTCGCAAATATATTAAACCAATCATAGAGAAGTATGAGTATATGGCAAGATAAAACTGTAGAAGAGCGCATCGCTATTTTACAGAAGACAGGAGAAAATACAAATATAGAAGAGTTAGCTATAGAAAAGGACTGGTGGGTAACCATTACCCTTAAAGCACTTTTTAGTACGTCTTTCTCGTCCTTCTTACTTTTCAAAGGAGGAACAAGTCTCTCTAAAGGGAAATGGAAGAACATTAATCTCCAAAGATTTAGTGAAGATATAGATATATCTTTAAGCAGAAACTGGTTTATCCAAACAAAGGAAATGAAGGAGCTATATCCTTTTGCCAGCTGTGATAACAATAATCAACTTAAAAATTTACGTAAAGCATCAAGAGAAATTATATTTGCACAATTATCTCCAGAGCTAAATGTACAGCTAACGGACTTGGGAGTAAAGGATTTCTATGTTGAAAATGTAACAACCTTTATTAAAGATGGTATTGAAGTTCCTCTTGACACAGACCGTGATCCTGTAGTTATAAATATTGTCTATCCAAGTATCTTAGGTGATACGAATGAATATATACAGCCTAAAGTTAAGATAGAGATTAGCTGCATGTCTATGGACGAACCTTATGAGAATAGAACCTTAACGTCTTTAATTTACGATTCTTTTAATGAGGTGGATGATTCAACACAATGTATCATTCCAACCGTTCTTCCGATAAGAACTTTTCTTGAAAAGGCATTCTTATTAAATGAGGAATATCAGAAGAAAGTACCCCGAAGCGAGAGAATGAGTCGCCATCTATATGATATAGAGAGGCTCATGGATACATGCTCGGATGCAGCTATAAATGACGCGGAACTTTACAAAAACATTATTGAGCATCGCAAAAAATTCTATCATATTAGCTCTGTCGATTACGAATCCGACAAACGAGAGCAGATTAAAATATGGCCTATAGGAGAAATAGAGCAGTTATTCAAGGAAGATTATAATGCGATGATAGAGTCTTTCATATATAATGAGAATCCTCTAACATTTGTACAACTAAAAGGGAGAATCTTGGAATTAGAAGCCAAATTTAGAGATGATGTATAGAGCTTTTGCTCAACCATTCAACATTTTGTTCGTTTGTAGAAACTAAATAAAAGTATTGGAATAATTAGGGCGTATCGCAATTTCCTTTGCCGTATGACGGGTAAAACACAGTTCGATCAAGCTGTGACGTGTTTTCGAAGCTACGACCAAACAGGTCCTATGGCTTCAATGAACGGTTGTTTGATGTTGTTTATTTGAGGATTTAAGGCGGCAGCGGGGTATAAGGACGGAATATATGATTTTTTGAATTCATAAAACAAAATGGCTATATATAATCAAGGAAAACTGGCAGGAATTGTGGGTTACAAACAATTGTACCCAAATGGAGCAATGTATACCCTCAATGAACTCCTTACTGGATTACCACGTATTTGGGCTATTAGGTTAGTTTCAAATATGCAAAACAAACTTGTCGGCAAGCCATTTTATAATCCGGATTTCAAGGATGAGGAAACAACTCAGATAGATGTTCCGAGATTCTTTTTTGGACCCGAGAATCTTGACCAGCTACTTGATGTAATCCATAAATATAAAGATTACCTTGTTCTGGAAGCAGAACGTCAACAGCAACCTATGGAGTATGCTGCAGGAAGCGAAACACCTCTGTTGCTACTAAAATATATTATGGCGATGCCTGCAAGCAATGTTACCGCAAATATCGCACAATTAGAGAGAAATCTATATACCGCTTTCTTGATTGCCAACGAAATTACATTCAATAGAAGCCAAGGTAAGCCACCTTATAAGCAAGAGGATGATTCGGAATTGTATTTAGCCAGCCTCTTAATGTCGCGGTATGCGTATAATGACTTTACAAATCAGGAATCAGATCTCAATGAATTAGTAAGGAATCAGAACAGAACATCATTTGTCTGTTTACCATCCAAGAAAAACTGGATGTATATTTACGCTGACAAAAATACATCAGGAAAAGACAGGGAACTGAAAATTACACTAACTGCCGGTGATATATTCCATGATATAAGTGTAAAACAACTAGCAAACATAAAATGACATATATCCTAGGGCTTTTCTTCCCAATAATCTAGGACAATCTTCTAGAGCAAGTACTTTCTCCTGAAGTAATCTTACTATTATCTAACCTTTAGGATATTTTATAATCCTATAATCCTTTCCATCGGCAGCAATACTCCCTTCAGCTATTAATTCGCTTATCGCACGAGCTAATGACGGACGGGCAACACCCAATATTTGTGAAACTTGCTGCTGAGAACCAATATGTCTATGGACCTTGATATAGTTCAGCAAGCGAAATTTTAGATTCTGAAGCGCAAACTGATTAAGACGATCAGACAACAGCTGACTACGATTGGAAATTACCATTATGAAATTAAGCATTGCATCAGGATACTGATGCAAAAAATGAAGAAACACGTCTTTATTGATGAGGATAACCTCACTCTGAGCCTGTACCTCAATATTTACAGGAAATTTATTATTCTCGGCAAATACAAACGCTGGAGACAGGAGTAAAGGTGCGTTAAGCGCTTCTATTGTAATCTGCTTGCCTTCTTCATTCACCATCTGAGTAAGTACCTGTCCTTCTATTAACATGTACAAAGCACGGCATTCATCACCCTGAAAGGCTATAAAAGACCCGGGACTGTATTTACGGCGGCCGTTCTTTGGAGACAATAATAGTGGTAAGACTTCTCTTTCAGTCATGCCTTTAAAGAACGGAGCTTGCAAAATATAATCGATATTCATGTTTTTTTTTATTTATTTATCACTCTATGTAACATAAGTGACAGATTCTGCTATTTCATAACCTTATCTTTGCAATATATTTTTCACAAAAATAATAACTAAAGTTTCCCACCCCTTAAAATACTGATTTTTCTCATTCATCTTTTCTTGTCG
>CAYSSU010000010.1:0-73915 GCA_964433895.1 uncultured Prevotella sp. | reverse complement strand
ACTCAATTCTATCACTATATCTTTCCGCATTTCACTTTTTTGTAGTAACTTTGCACCATAAATAACATATACTATGTGCGCCAAAGTTCTGATAAGCCTGATTTTCCTAATATCATATCCTGTCTGTAATGCAAATGCACAGACAGAAGCATTTTCTTTTAAAACTATAGACAACGCTGTTGGATTGCCGGATAACTCAGTAAATACAATTACTCAAGATTATCAAGGCTTTATATGGTTTGGTACTGCTAATGGACTTTGTCGTTATGATGGATGGTTATGCTACAACTTTAGGCACAAGGATGCAGGTAAATGGTCCATAAGTGACAATAATATCCACAAAATATTGCCGGTACGAGGTGGGTTATGGATAAGCAATGATATACGCATAGAATATTTTTCATTCAAAAACGGAATATTTATCCATTCACCAAACGGCAATAATAAAATTACAGGTGGACGTGTTATTTCTATGATAACAGTTGCCAACCGGCATTTTGCCACTACTGAGAGCAGCCGTGTGTTTGAATTATCCATATCTGACAATGGTATTCCTACAATAACTCATATCAAGTTAAATTTTGACATAACAGCAATATGCAAGATTCCGGGTAACAGAATATTTGCAGTCGGCAACAGTGGCGTGTACTTGTTGAAAGCTGACGGACACAGCATAATAAGCCAAATGCCGGCAAAACTTCCGGTAAACTTCAATACCAATGTATTCTACAGCAAAATTACAAATACTATATATGTGGGACATGGATTCGGAACTTCTTCACAGACTTACACACTGAAAGGCAATAAGATAATAAGAAGTAATGCTGAAGTGCCACCTAATCTGACCTCGGCAGTTGACTATCACGGCAAAGTAACTTTCGGTTGCGACGGACAGGGCATAACTATTGGCAAACAGAAATATACTTCTGCAAACAGTAATATTAGCGGAGATGCCATATATTCCATGATGACCGACCGCAACGGAAATTTATGGGCGGGAACATACCGAACGGGAGCCAACTTACTGAAAACTTCAGGAAACCGTTTTACGGTATATGACAAAGCCAACGATTTTCTGCCATACAACATTGTTACGGCAGTACTCACAGACCAAAGGAACATCTATGCAGGGCTTGATGGAGGCGGCTTCTGCATTATAAACAAAAACAATCATGGCACACGAGTCTACAAAATGAGCAACAGTGTTCTCCCATCCGATAATGTAATATCTCTCACAAAGGGCAGCAGGGATATCTGGATGGCAATGTACAACCACAATATGGCAAGATACAATCCGCAGACCGGCAGTATAAAATTGGTATCTCTGCCAGACAATAGCAGTCCTTGGGTTATATGTTATGACAACAACGGACATATATGGGCATTGAACAGTCAGATATGCATCATAGATGAAAAGAGCGGAAAGGCTACTATACTTAAAGGTCTAAAGAAACTGGGAGGCTCTTCAATTTTCTGCCGCGGGGATTTCATGTATATAGCCTCACACAACAACGGTATTTACGTAATAAACAAAAAGACTCTGCGCATAAAAGTACACTACACCCTAAATACCAAAATACTAGGTATAGCTGACAATTGCGTAAACTATATATATGTCGACAGGAACTACAATATATGGTTCACCCCACGCTATGGCGGTCTGTACAGAATAAGCAATGACGGCAAACGCATAAAAAAATACAACGAACAGAATGGACTTACCAATGACGAAATAACAGCCATCACGGTAAATGCAAAAGATGAACCATATATAGCCACAAAGAACGGATTGTTTTGGATGAGCCGGAATGCCGACACGTTTGTACGTATAGACTAAGACGAGAAGATACCTACAAATTACAACTACAACGCAAGTTGCACAGACGGTAACAACATATATTTCGGGTCTATGAACGGTCTTGTGACCTTCGGTTCCACATACACCGGACTTAAACCGATATATTCACGGGTGAGTCTCATGTCACTTGAGGTAATTACAGAAAACAACGCCTTCTATGACTTTGCCGATACAAACCCACGAAGCATAAAACTCCATCACGACCAGAACTTCTTCAATATCCGTTTCTCGGTGCCTGAATACGAGTCCCCACGCCGTGTGCATTTCTCCTGTTATCTTAAAGGACTAGAAGGCGGATGGCGTGACATATCAGAACGCAGGGAAATTAGCTATACCAGTGTACCGCCTGGAAACTATGAATTCTACGTGCGGTGTACCGACAGAAACGGGCAGTGGACTCAACCGACTATTATGCACATAACTGTACTTCCGCCATGGTATCTCACATGGTGGGCAAGGCTGCTGTTCACAATATTCATAATTGGAATACTATATTCTGTTTTCAGGTTCTATCTCCATGAGCTTCGGATAAAACACAATATAGAATTGGCAGAAGTTGAAAAAGACAGTCAACGGGCACTTGATGATGCCAAGATGAGCTTCTATACCAACATTACACACGAGTTGCGTACTCCTGTATTTCTCATTGCAGCTCAACTGGAAGAACTGCTCGACCGCCGACAGTCTGTAACAAGTGTTTCTGTTTCTTATCTACAGGCCATGCATCGCAATGCCATAAAACTGAACAAGCTCATAAGCCGCGCCATCGACTTCAGAAAGATGGACAAAGGTAAACTGCAACTCCAGAAAAGGAGACAGAACATAGTTGACTTTGCCAGCAATCTTTCCGTTGACTATACGGAACTGTGCGAGCAGAAAAATATCAATTTCAAACTTATAGTTCCGGAAAAAGAAGTCGTACTTGACTTTGACCATGAGAAACTGGAAATGATTTTGAACAATCTCGTTTCCAACGCATACAAATATACCAAAGACAATGGACACATAACTTTGACAATTACCGACAAGACTGACAGCGTGGTATTCTGCGTGAAAGATGATGGAATAGGCATAGACAGCAAGGTTCGCACTGCAATATTTGAGAGTTTCTTCCGTTCCAAGAGAGGTCAAGCCCAAAGTGCAGGCGATGGTATCGGACTGGCTTTCGTGAAATATCTTATAGAATTGCACGGTGGACATCTGCACCTGGAAAGTGAAATTAACAAAGGCTCTGAATTCAGCTTCGATATTCCTATTACTTCAGAAGGACACAATGAAGCCACTATACTCAAGGATGAGAAATTAGAAACAAGCAATTCTTCCACGGAGCCAAGTTCTGCAGCATTAACTCTTAATTCTTCAATAGCCAAGGCACCTAACCCTGCTGCCACTCATTCCATACTGCTAATAGATGACGAGCGAGAAACTGTGGCTCTACTGGAACGCTACCTGATAAGCGAATTCAAGATATACAAGGCTTTCGATGGAGAAGAAGGACTGAAACAGGCAGCAGAATGTCTGCCCGACCTCATTATATGCGATATGATGATGCCTAATCTTGACGGTATAGGATTCCTTAAGAAGCTGAAAGAAGATAAGAAACTTCAGCACATAAAAGTGATAATATTCACAGGTCAAACATCTGAGGATGAAATGGCTGATGCCTTTGAAGCCGGAGCTGATGCCTACCTCACCAAGCCTGTATCTCTGAAACTACTGCGCACACGTATAGACAAGCTCATCGCTCAAAGTGACAATGCAGGAATCACGGCAGACATAAGCAAAGACAAAAAATCATACACCAAAGAGGAACAGATATTTCTGTTGCGTTGCCGCGAGATTATAGACGACAATCTGAAAAATCCGGATTTCAACATAGATTTCATGGCAGACAGTTTGGCAATGAGTCATTCTGCCCTCTACAAGAAACTGAAACAAATGACGGGTATGTCACTTATTGAGTTCATCAACGACTACAAAATATACAAAGCTGTACAGATGTTCAAAGATGGACAGACAAGTGTGGAAAGCGTGTGCGAACAATGCGGATTTGGTGACACAAAGAACTTCCGCACACTGTTCAAAAGGAAAATACAAATAACTCCAAAGTTATTCATACAGAATCTCTAACCTTAAGCATCAAAGCTCTATATATAAGATATCATATTCAATATCGTAAGAAATGTTTAATCGCATTTCTTACAATTTTATTATCTTAAAAGTTGTCAAATTAGATATTTTACTGTACCTTTACACACAAGTAATAGTTTCACCTATAAAAAGTATAACATACCTAACCAAATATAGCACTATAATAAATAAAAAATAACATATAATATTTTTAATTCTACAGTTATGAAATATAAGACTATTTTATTCACGCTGCTATTTCAATTACTTTTTTTCAGTAATGTTTTGGCACAGACAAACAAGAATGTAATTTTTCGTTGTGCAAAAGGAGACATCTCCTATGTTATAGCAAAAGAAGCAAAACAAAGCACGACAAAGACTGTTGGAAATGTTTTAGGACAGATATTGGAATTATCTGCCGGACAAAATACTACAATAGAAAATCATCCAGAATATGCCGACGCAATACGCTCTGCTATAGCAGGTGCAATAGGAAATGCAAGACGTATAACTGTTATTGACGGAAAATTTATTTCAGGAGAAATAGCTCCCGGTGACCCAGCTCTCTATTTTGACGGCAGCATTTCATCTATTACTACCACACGCCGTCTGCGTACATGGTAAGACGATGATAAAAAGAAACATGAAGAAACTGAGTATAAAGGTAACATTACAGCCGTTATAAACCTAAAGGATGCTCACACCGATGCCATTGTAAAATCTATAAGCATCAACTCCAGTTCTTATTCTGAATATTGGCTCGCAACTTCCGACAAGGCTTTAGGCTATACTTTAGATAACATGAAACAGCAGATTACAAATTCTCTAAACTATGCTTATCCACTATATGCCTCTATAGTTGAAGGTTCAACTGTCAAAAAGGACAAACAAAAAGAAGTATTTATTGATCTTGGTGAACCATCCGGTGTATATTCCGGACTGCATTTCGCTGTATATGCTGTACAAACCATAGCAGGAAAAGAGGCAAAGAAAGAAATCGGCAGAATAAAAATAAACGAAGTCATGGGTGATGAGATTAGTAAATGCAAAGTTATACGAGGTGGAAAAGATATTAAAGAAGCAATAGACAATGGAGCTACCTTGTTAATAACAAGTACAGAATAAATTTCAAGATAAGTCATTTAAGAAACAGTACAAGTACTATATACTTGTTGTTTCTATGCCTTGTATTCGTTATATTTATGCTATATATTGGCAATACAAAGCCTTTAGACAACGAGTACAGAATTTGGATACAATTTTCTGTACTCTTACATTTCTAAAGCAAAAAGTTTATTTATAGCATGATTTCTACCTAAAAAAGGCATTACCTTAGACGGTTATTTATCGAAAATCAAATATTTAGGATAAAAACACGCCATTAAAAGCACCAAATATATGGTAAAAGCGCTATAAAAACAGTAAAAAATGCCACTTTTTGGCATCTATCTGTCATCTGTCATAGCATCTGTCATAAGCCGGAACGCCAGTAAACACTGGGCTTTCGGGGCTTTTTATGACAGATGACAGATGAAAACGAAAAAAACACAGATAGAGAAATTATCATATTTCTTTGATATTCTTCAAATACTCAGACGGTATTTCCCCAAATTCCTCTTTAAAACATTTTCGGAAATATGCCGTAGTGTTCATTCCTACCATATATCCTATTTCAGAAATTGTGAACTTACCTTCCAGCAAAAGTTTCTCTGCATATATCATTTTCCTTTTACGTATATATTCATTGCATGACAACCCTGTAAGAGCCTTCATCTTACGATATAATGTACTGTAGCTGACATTCAAATTATCTGCCAGAAAGTTTACATCCATTGTATCACTGGAAACATTGCACTCTATCAATTCGTCTATTCTTTGCAGGAATTTTTTATCCATCTCACTCAACGAAAGCATCATTATCTCCTTTTTGCGTTCCACACCACTATTGTCTTTATTATCATTAAGTACCAAAGCCATACGCCTGCGCTGTTCCAACAAATTATTTATTCTGCTGGCAATAAGCGATTTCACAAATGGTTTGGTAATATATGAATCAGCTCCGGAATCATAGCCTTCCTCTTTAGCAACCATAGAATCTTTGGCGGTAAGCAAAATTATAGGTATGTGGCATGTGCGTATATCCCGCTTCAACATTTTGCACATTTCATTTCCATTCATATAAGGCATCATAACATCACTGATAATTATATCTGGAATAGTGTCAAAGGCAATCTTCAATCCCTGCTTGCCATTCTCTGCCATTTTGATATCAAAACTATCCTTGAAACATTCAGCTATATATTGACAGATATCTTTATTGTCTTCCACTATCAACAATATAGGATGTATGCGTTCTGATTCTTCAGATTCCTTATCAGCAGACATTACTTCTTCCGGCATTATATTTTCATCTTTGACATTGTCTTCTTTTGAATGTACGGCATCGCTATAAGTATTATGCAATTTCAGTCTTACTGTAAATTTACTGCCGGTCTCCTCTCTGCTGTCAACAGAAACTGTGCCTTGATGCAAGGTAACCAGATTTTTCACCAAAGCCAGACCTATACCGGTACCGGAAGCCTGATAACTACCCTTCTCCTGATAATATCGTTCAAAAATATGTGGTATAGCCTTCTGTGATATGCCATGTCCCGTGTCAGTCACTGATATCAGCAACAGTTCTTCTTCCTCCTCAGAAACACATCTTACATCTATATTAATATATCCACGTTCGGTATATTTCATTGCATTGGAAATAAGATTATCCATTATCATATTCAATATTTCCTTGTCAAAATATACATTGATGATATCCTGCTGTGCTGTAAACGTTATTTTTACTTTAGAGTTTTGATTCAATTCATCATATCTATCACATATTTCTTTAATTACAGCAACAATATTACCTCTTCCCACACACAGTTGGCGATTATCAGTTTCGGTCTTTCTGAATTCCAGCAATTTGCTTATCAAGTCATTCAGCCTTTTGGCACTTTTATATATCGTGACGACTTTATGCTCTACGCTGTCCTTTATCATTCTGTCATTAATCAAATCTTCCAGAGGACCGATTATAAGAGTAAGAGGAGTCCGGAGCTCATGCGTAATATTTGTATAAAACTGCAGTCGCTCATCATTCAAGATTTGTTCATGTTCACGTCTTCTTTTTTCAGAGTCATACAAATACTCAAGATGCAGATGCTTATTATAATATCTCAGAGAAACATATACTATCATAATGGTCAGGAGCACATAAATCAACTTTGCCCACCATGTCAACCAAAAAGGTGGATTCACGGTAATATTCACAGATGAAATTTCAGAAGACCATTGTTTATTATGCAGTCTACATCTGATATTAAGAGTATAATCACCCGGCACCAAATCTCTGAATGTAATTTTGCAGTCATTAGTTGCTATCCATTTCTTCTGATTGCCGTCCAGCATATACTCATATTCAACACCATCAGAAAGAGCATAGTTCCTGACATTGAAACAAACCGTAAAAGTATTGTGCTCGTAGTTCAGTTCTATCTCTTTTTTGCCCATCAGAAGAATACAACTGTCCAAATCATTGCCAGAACCTTCTACATACAATTTAGTAATGTTTGCCGGAGGGCATGTATAATTTTTCAGAACATCAGCCGGTCTGAAATAACACAATCCATTGTTTGAGCCAAACAGCAAGTATCCCCTACTGTTCTTGGAAGATGTTTATATTATCAAGGCCGCTACCACAATCATACAATTTGAATTCCCAACTCTTTGCAGATTCAAAACACATAAGTCCTTCAGCCGTGGCAACCCACATTCTGCCCTTACTGTCACATATAATCTGATTCACAGTATTAGAAGGCAAACCTTTAGCTGAATTAAACGATTTCAGATGTTTTAGCTTATCAGAATATACACCAAAGCCATAGTCAAATGTTCCTATCCACACACGCCCCATCTTGTCACAACATACACTACGCGTAAGATGACTCTCCTTTGGCATAAAATATAGTTTTACCTTCAGAGTGTTTATATCAACTTTATATACACCACGGCTGGTACTTATCCATATTGAATGATTATGGTCTTCATAAAATGTACGTACATCTGTGTCTGCAGCATCTGCAAATATCTGAACAAACTGCTCACTGCCGTTTCTTTTCACATAGGCGCCTCCCATATAACATCCAATCCATACATTGTTTTTACTATCACAGAATGTACTCTGTATAGCCATCCCATCAAATTTATGATAGTTTTCCACACGTTGGAAATCACTATTAATAAGATTTATTCCACTTCCATCAGTTCCCACCCATACATTATCACTATTGTCACAACATACTCCTAATACAGACTTATTGGTAAGAGTGGACGGTATGTTCATAGGAGAATATGACATTTGTGAGAAATACGGCAAGTTATAAGTAAGGAAATTGACGCCTTCACCATACAGACCTATCCATATATTATGAAAATTATCCTGCACCATACATCTTACTGTCTTACCGGAAAGACTATTTTCAGAAAAGCCCTCTGTAATATAATCTACAGAATAGCTCTTTTTATCAGAAAACAGGCTATTCATGCTAATCACGGCTATACCTCCCATTTCTGTACCAAGCCACAACTTATCATCCGAAAAATCCTTAATATCAAAGATTTTTCTGCACAAACGGCCTCCATCTGTATAATGTACAAATTCATTACGCGTAACATCAAACAAATCAAGTCCTTTGTCTGTGCCTATCCACACTCTCCCAGACTTGTCTTTATATATACACAACACCTCGTCACCGGAAATAGAATTAGGCTGAACCACATTGTGCCTATAATTTACCGCAATTCTTCTTTTAGTATTGATAATGCTCAAACCTTGATTGACATGTCCCACGAGAAGCATATTATTGCCCAAATCCAACACAGTCCATACATCATCACTACACAGCCCCTTCACATTACTCCGGTTGTAATGTACAAAATGCCCGGTCTTCTTATTCAGATAATCAACACCTTTATTATAAGTACTAACCCATATACTTCCATCAACAGATGGTTTTATATCAGTAACCCCTTTGGATATCAGACTATTCTTGTCTTTAGGATTATTGAGATAATAAGTAAAAGTATTGGTTTCATAATTATATGCATTAACACCATTTCTTTGCGTACCAATCCATATTATCGGCTCTTCAGGATCATCCTGCAAGCACTTCAATTCATTTCCTGTTATTCCTTTGATGCCTTTGCTGCTTTTATAATAAGTATAAAAGTCAAGACCGTCAAATCTATTCAGCCCTTCTTCTGTGGCAAACCATACAGTACCCTGCTTGTCAAGAGCAGAAGCCAACACGTAATTACTTGAAAGCCCATTACGGATATCAAGGCGCTTTACCTTGCAATTCTGTGCACCGGATATCAAAGACATCAAGCATAACAGACATATTAGTATTCTCTTCAACATATAATAATAATGTGTTCTTAAATTTTCATGCAAACTTAATCATTTTTTTCCATTCCCCAATTGTTTTTTCGATAAAACAATTTATAGACAATAAAGGTATCAAAACTATCATATAAGTACTAAGAAACAAACCAAACAAAGCTATTCCCAACAAGAAACAATACTGCTATTAAGCAATGACAAATCGTTCATGGAAGAAATGTAACCCATAAATGAAAGATTTATAACTTATGTCTCAATCTTAATTTTCTTAAATTTGCACCATAAAAAGTAACTATTGACTTAAATAATTAAAAACCAACCAACCTATAAATTATGGTTTATAACTTTAATCACCATGTCAAGAATTGCATCTATCTGATGCTTCTTACTATTTTGGGATTCACATTCCAATCTTGCAGCAGTGATGATGACTACCCTACTGTGGACGGTCAGAATCCTACAATTAGTTTAGCTAATACTCAAATTCAAACTGAACCGGGAAGAGCTTTCATTATCAGTGGTGTTCTAAAAGATGCCGATGGACTGAAAAGTGTAACTCTCAAAAATGCAGGCATGAACTTGGATAAGACAATCAATCTCCTTGAGATTTATGCCGACACATTACTTCATGAATACAATTTGAGCTATAATTACACTGCCGGAAGTGAATGGAAAGAAACTGACTCTTATCCTGTTGAAGTTACTGTAGAGGATGTCGGCGGACGCACAAGCACTGCTACCGTTAATGTTACTCCAGACGGAGACTTCACTTATCCTTCTTTTGTATCAGCTCCGTCTTCTGAGTTGACCGTATTGGTACAAAATCCTAAACTTACACTCAATTCTACCGTAAGCGACAACAAATCTCTTAAGTATCTGAAAATTGAGATTCCGACACTAAACATTAATGACAGTATCAATATTAGCGGTAAACAATATACACTTAATAAGGTGTATAATATGCCGGCGGACGAAGCATCTTATCAGATGACGATGACCGTAAGTGACCAATTCGGAAATATTGTCAAAACATCCAGCGTAATAACAGTAAGCGAACTTCCTGACTTTGCAAAAATGTATCTTGCTGACGTCAATGATGTTGCATCTCTCAACAGTGACCTTTATGGAGTTCCTATGCTTATCGACCATACCGGCGAATACCAATATTCAGCCAAATATTACAATCAGAAAGCAGGTACCGGAGTTCGCTTTATTCCACAGACTACAGACTTTGACCCAATTTGTTTTGGTATTGACGAAAGTACCGGACTGTTGACAAGCAATCCATCTGTAGCACAACCTATCATTCTTGACAAAGTGGGCTATTATGAGATTACATTCAACACCGTTTCCGGTGAATATGATGTCAAGCAGTATACCCCTACTACAGAGAAATTAGTGGTAGACGGAACTCAGGACATTGACTTTAATGACGGAAGTGGCTCTCAGGCATTCCGAATCTGTCTGGCAGGAACAGGACTACCTGATACTCCATCATGGACTACTAACCCCAACAACAACGCATTCCTTCTAAATCAAGACAAGACCAATCCATACTTGTTATATAAGGAAATGAATCTAAAAGCAGGTGACATATTACAATACACCATCAGTGCTGCACATATATGGGGATGGTGGCCTGAACCATACTGGCGTTTTGACGGCTCTGAACTTAATGAGGTGAATGTAAAGAACAAAGGTGAAAACATGAATAAAGTCACAGTAACAACGACTGGTACATATCGTATAGAATTTGATTATCATTTGTTGCGTTCACGCATTATTTTCGTGAAATAATACATATACTATCAACACAAATAAGTATTAAATATGAAAAAGTATATATTTTTAATATTCATATCACTCTTCACACTTAGTCTGCATGCGCAGAATGTGAAAGTGACAGGCACAGTAATATCCGCAAGTGACAATGAGCCTTTAATTGGTGCATACGTCAAGGCAAAGGGTACTAGTCAAGCAGCCATCACCGATTTAGACGGCAAATTCACCATTACTGCTGACAAGAATGCCACTTTGGTATTCTCGATGATTAGTTTTAATTCTCAAGAAATAAAACTGGCTGGAAGAAGTAATATTAATGTAGCATTGAAAGAAAGCGCGTCAGACCTGAACGAAGTTGTAGTCATCGGTTATGGTGTAGCCAAGAAGAGCGACCTTACCAGTTCTATTTCTGCAATAAAAGGCGAAGAACTGGAAAAAATATCAACCGGCAATGTAATGAACGCATTGCAAGGTCAGGTAAATGGTGTGCAAGTGAGCAATTCCGGTTCACCAGGTGCATCACCTCGCGTTATCATTCGCGGTGTAAGTACTATCAACGGCTCCGACCCTCTATATGTAGTAGACGGTATGCCAGTAGGAACAAACATCAACTTTCTGAACCAAAATGATATAGAAAGCATGCAAGTTCTGAAAGATGCATCTGCCGCAGCCATTTATGGTACTAGAGGTTCCAATGGTGTTATCCTAATCACAACAAAGAAGGGTACCAAAGGTGCAACCAAATTTACAGTTTCTGCAACTCTAGGATTCCAGACAATGAGCAAACCAGACATGGCAGGTGCTTCTGAATATGAAAAGGTATTCAAAACCAGATATACCAATGACAACAGCGTAGCTCCTTACCAGGGCATAGAGAATATTACTAATGCACAAGGCACTGACTGGTGGGACCAATGCATGCGTAGTGTTGCCATGCAACAGAACTACAACTTCGGTTTCAGAGGTGGCAATGAAAAACTTCTCTATTCTGCTAGTATAGGCTATTTCCGTCAGGACTCTCAATATAAGACAGGTGATTGGCAGAAAATGACAGCCAGATTCTCTATGGAATATAAATTTAACAACATCGTTAAAGCAGGAGTTGACTTCACTCCAAAATATGAGAATTGGAATGACACACCATCTTTGATGGGTTCCATCATGGCTATGGATCCAACAACATCTGTGATGCGTGACGAAAGCGAATGGACCAGTAATCCATACAGCAACTATGCCCGTTCAAATAATAATCAAACGTGGAATCCGGTAGCCAGCATGTATCGCCTTGCCTCTCACGCTGACGAGTATGGATTACTTGCAACTCCGTTTATAAACATCACACCGCTTAAGGGATTAACATTCCGCACTCAATTCGGTGTTAATGCTCGTTTCCGTCTTACAGATTCTTTTACTCCAGAATTCTATATTGACAATCTGGAACAGTCTGAAACCAGCACTGCCAGCCGTAAAATGGAGAACTGGGTTGACTGGAACTGGACAAACACTCTGACCTACATGAATACATTCAACAAGAAACATAACTTGAATGTCATGGCAGGCTACACAATGGAGCGCTTTCAAGATTATTATCTGTATGGCGCACAAGACGGCGTTCCTTCTACAATAGAGGAAATGAGATATGTAAGTGCCGGAACCAAAAATATGCAGACTACAGGATATAACACATATTCTTCTCTTATATCTTATCTAGGTCGTGTAATGTACAACTATGATGAGCGTTACTATCTTACAGCGAGTGTACGTATAGATGGTTCTTCTAAATTCTCTGCCGGCAACAAATATGCTACTTTCCCGGCAGTAAGTGCAGCATGGCGCATCAGTGGTGAGAATTTCATGAAAGACCAACATATCTTTGACAATTTGAAACTTCGTCTTGGTTGGGGTAAAGTTGGTAACCAGAATATTTCAAACTCTGCTTATATTAGTTCTATCTCCACAACTCGTTATACTTTCGGAACAACTCCAGCAACAACAGTTGGTTCTACTGTAGGTTCCATAGGTAATTCAAATGTGCAGTGGGAAACTGTTGAAGATTACAACATTGGTCTAGACATGGCTTTCTTACAGAATCGTCTGCGCGTAACGGCAGATTGGTTTACTAAAAAAAGTCACGACATGCTGATGCAGAAAGAAAATATGCTCGTTCTAGGATATCCGATGTGGAATGGTCAGATGTGGGAAAATATTGGTTCAATGAAAGCAACAGGATGGGAACTAGCACTTAATTGGCAAGATAATATTGCTGACTTAAAATATAGTGTAGGAGTAAATTTGTCTTCTATCCGCAACAAAGCCATAAACCTGAATGGTAATTATATCTATACAGGAAGTCATAATGGAAACTATATAATCCGCAATGAAGAGGGCAAACTGATAAGTCAATTCTATGGTTATGTTGTTGACGGTATCTTCCAAAACCAGACAGAAGTAACATCATATACAAATGAACACGGAACAGCCATGCAGCCAAATGCACAACCTGGAGACTTCCGTTACAAAGACTTGAATAATGATGGCACTATTGATGAAAAAGACAAGACATACATAGGCAATCCTTTTCCTGACTTGATGCTTGGTGTAAATCTTAATGCTTCATACAAGAACTTCGATCTTCAGGCACAGTTCTATGGAACATTCGGTAATGACATCTATAATCTAAACAAAGAACGCTACTTCGGGCAAAATGGCGCAAATGTATATGCAGGAACTTTGGAGAAAGCATGGCATGGTGAAGGAACCAGCACAGAATATCCAAGACTGTCGGTCAATGATGCCAATTCAAACTACACACGTCCTTCTACATATTTCGTAGAAAATGGCAGCTACTTCCGCTGCAAACTGTTGCAGATTGGCTACACACTGCCTAAGAAGATTTTGAATACATGCTCTTTACGTATATCATTATCAGCACAGAACCTATTCACAATAACCGGATACTCAGGAATGGATCCTGAAACAGCATCCATGGGTGGCGTTACAGAAGCCGGTATAGACTGGAGTGGTTATCCTAATCCACGTACATTCCTGGTTGGTGTGAATATGAATTTCTAATTTATTAATCAGTATAGAATATGAAACATTATATTTTAGGCCTTTCAATGGCTGCGACTCTCACTTTTTCAATGAGCAGTTGCTCTAATTTCCTAGAGGAACCTATTCTTGGTCAACAAGATATGGAAAACTATTTCACAACAGAAGATGAATGTGCCAAACAGATAACAGGTTGCTATCAAAGCATAGCTTATGATGACTGGTGGCAAATTTACAAATTCTTTGTTGCTGCAGATATGTGCACCGACGACGAATGGATGGGCAATACAACCCAAGATCCGGGAGATTATCGTCACTTGGCTCATTATACAGGAAATACGATTGAAGCCGGCAACAGTTGCCAGAACTTCTGGCAATACAGATACAAAGGAATACTGCAATGCAACATCGCAATCAATAAAATTGCGAATGTAACATTTAATGATGAAAGTCTGAAGAAACGTTATATTGCCGAAGCCAAATTTATCCGTGCATACGAATATTTTGATTTGGTAAAGAATTTCGGAGGTGTACCTATCGTATTAAATTTACTTATGCCGTCTGAAGTAGAGGGCATCACTCGTGCCACTGCAACAGAGACTTATGCACAGATAGAAAAAGACTTAACTGAAGCTATACCTGATTTACCTGTTCGCAGTGCCTACAGTAGCGCCGACATGGGACGCGCCACAAAAGGTGCAGCTCAAGGCATATTGGCTAAAATCTACCTTTATCAAGAGAAATACACTGAAGCAGAGAAACAACTGCAAGCAGTCATAAACAGTAAGGAATACAAACTGTTGGATAACTTTGGTGACGTGTGGAGCATGGACCATAACAACAGCGAGGAATCATTATTTGAAATACAAACAAATTCAGACATTTCCTATAATTTAGGAGAAAGAATATCTGTTATTGTAGGTTCTCGCGATGACTCAGGATGGTCTTGGGGACTTCCAACAAGCAATCTGGAAAAAGTATTTAAGGATGCAGGTGATGACATACGCTTGCAATGGACAATATTGCATCATAATCAGACTTACGTTCCTAATGACGACACATGGAGCGAAGACAATCCTTACATAATTACTCCAAGCAAACATAAAAGTGCACGTGCCAACATGAAACTTTACATCCCTGTTGCCAAACGACCTTCTCCTTATGATGCTCCTCACATTCCATTAAACTACCGCCTGCTCCGTTATGCAGACATACTGCTTATGTATGCTGAAGTAGAAAATGCATTGGGAAATGATACAGAAGCCCAAAAGGCTTTAAATCAAGTACGTTCCAGAGTAAATCTAACTGCCATAACATCAACAGGTACCAAGTTGCGTGATGATATACGCACAGAACGCCGCATGGAACTTGCACTGGAAGATAACCGCCTATATGACCTACGTCGCTGGAAAGACGACAATGGCAAATACGCCATTCAAAACCTAATGGGCCCTAATGGTTCTTTCGTAAACTACAACTTGAATGAGAGTACTGATGAATACGAAAAAAGTAATCAAGCAGAAAATAGCAATAAAGGTTACACCTTCAAAGATGGACGTGATGAATTATTCCCTATTCCGAACTCAGAAATCATTATGTCTAACGGCACTATAAAACAGAACCCAGGATACTAATGGTTTAAAAATAATACAGATATTAGTTTTAAGGTAAAAAGGTTGCATTCAAGATAACATTATTTAATAAAAGGTATTATGAAACGATATATATTATTTTTATTTTCAACATTAACGGGCATAACCATTCAAGCTCAATCTACATACAACACGGTAATAGATACTGATACTAAATATCAGACTATTCAGAGTTTTGGTGCCTCAGACTGTTGGACTGCTGATTATATCGGTAAATATTTTAGCAATACCACGAAAGAACAATCTGCCAAATGGCTATTCAGCCAGAATATGGATGAAAATGGCAACCCGGAAGGTATCGGGCTTTCTATCTGGCGCATAAATTTAGGAGCAGGAAGTGCAGAACAAGGTAGTAACAGTGGAATTTCAAATTCTACACACAGAGGATATTGTTACCTTAATTCTGACGGCACATATACTTGGACGAAATCAGCAGGTCAACAATACTTTATGCAGAAAGCCAAAGAATATAATGTCAACGAATTACTGTTCTTCTCTAATTCTGCACCTGTATATTATACTAAAAATGGAAAAGCTTTTGCCGATGCCAACATTAATGGAAGTAATTTACGCGATGACTGCTATGATAAATTTGCAAACTATCTGACAACTGTAACAAAACATTTCACAGATGAAGGATATAACGTGACCTACATTTCTCCCGTGAATGAACCACAATACAACTGGACTTGCAATCCAAACGATAATTCTGGTCAGGAAGGTTCTCCTTGGACAAATGAGAACATATCTACTTTGGCTAAAAGCCTTAACCAGTCAATAAAAGCAGCTAACTTAGATTGCAAGATTTTGCTGCCGGAAGCTGCAAGCTGGTCTTACCTTACAGACAATGGCAGCGGTCGCGGATATAATCAGATTAACGCATTTTTTGACAACAGCAATAATTCAACAACATATATCGGCAATCTGGAAACACTGGCTCCAGTCATAGCCGGACACAGTTATTGGACATTTACTACTAACGAGCTATTGAGCAATACAAGAGAAAAAGTTGCAAATGCCGCAAAATCTTACAATCTCAAAGTTATACAGACAGAATGGAGTATGCTTGATAATGCCCCGGAATCATCAACGGGATTTCCTGAAAGTTATGACGCTGCCAGTTATATGGACATTGCTCTGTATATGGGAAAATTAATATATTGTGATCTGACTAAGACGAATGCTACATCTTGGTCTTATTGGACTGCATTTGCCCAAGAAAGATATAGCCAGAAAAATCGTTTTTATCTACTCCGTATAAATACAGATTCCGATACCGGCACTGAAAGCTATGCCGATGACCTCAGCAGCGGGGGTACCGTTACAGATAATTCCAATCTCTGGGTTCTCGGTAACTACAGTTTCTTTATACGTCCTGGATACCAAAGAGTCAGTCTTTCTGGTACTGATGACATAAACGGTCTGTTAGGTTCAGCCTATCTTTCTCCAGACAGCAAACGCCTTGTCTGTGTGTATGTAAACATGAAGACAACTACCACTGGAATTAAAATAGATTTGGGCAATAACAATGATAACGTCAACAATATAAGCAAATATGTCACAAGCAAAGATTTGAACCTGAAAAAAGATAATACATTGTCTTCCACTTTTTCTAAAGATTCAAGAATTGCCATTCCAAGCCGTTCCGTGGTGACATTCACTATTGATTTCAATTCGCCTGCAACAGGTATTAAAACCAATGTCATCAATACTTCAAAAACAAATCATAATATATATAGCATTGATGGAAAATTAATTCGCCGAAATTCTTCATCTACTGCAGGACTAGATAAAGGCATATACATTCACGGTGACAAAACAATCATTATAAAATAACTTTTAAAACATGAATAATATATTAAAACCTATAATACTTTCAACGCTAATATCGGTGAATGCACACGTCATGGCGAACAACAATGTCTGTACATATATCATTAACATAGACAAACCGGAACAGACCATTCAACATTTCGGAGCTTCAGACGCATGGAGTATGCAGTTCGTTGGCCTATGGCCAATAAATCAGCAAAATCAAATAGCAGACTGGTTATTTTCTACGGCAAACGACATTCAAGGCAAACCTAAAGGTATTGGACTTTCTATCTGGAGATTTAATTTGGGAGCAGGAAGTGAAGAACAGGGTGAAGCTGCACAAATACAATCCGGTACAAGAACAGAATGCTTTTTAAATAAAGATGGCTCTTATAACTGGAATAAACAAAAAGGACAAAGACAGTTTTTAAAATTGGCAAAGAATAGAGGCGTGAATAATTTTCTGGCATTTCTGGACTCTGCACCAGTATTCTTTACTGAAAACGGATTAGCTACCAATACCGGTCGTAAAGGAAACATCAATCTTAAAAAAGATTGTTATGATAACTTTGCAAAATACATAGCTACATCATTAAGGGGCATATTAACTCATGACAGTATACATATTAACTATACAAGTCCGGTAAATGAACCAGACGGTCATTGGAACTGGTTAGGTCCAAAGCAAGAAGGATCTCCTGCTACCAACCGTGAAATAGCGAAACTCACAAAAGAACTGAACAAAGAATTATCAAAGCAAAAAATTGACACCAAGATAATTCTGAATGAAAGTTCTGACCTTCGCTGCCTGTTAGGCGTTTATGAAACAAACTGGCAACGAGGTAATACAATTCATTCTTTATTTGGAAAAGACAGCATAAACACTTATATCGGTAAAGAAAAACATGTAGCCTCTCTTATTGCGGCGCATAGTTACTGGACAAATACGCCACTTGACTTTATGCAAAGAATTCGTATGGAACTAAGAGACACCCTTCGCAAATATAATCTGGATTATTGGCAGACGGAATTATGCATCATGGGGAATGATGAAGAAATTGGTGGTGGCAACGGATATGATTTTTCAATGAAAACGGCTCTATATGTAGCAAGAATCATACATCATGATTTAGTTTATGGCAATGCCTGTAGCTGGTCATGGTGGCGCTCTATTGGCGGTGATTATAAAGACGGACTGTTAAGAGTATACACAAATGACAATATGAAATCTGGAACAGTGATAGACTCTAAACTATTATGGTCACTTGGTAATTACAGTCGTTTCGTACGTCCAGGTGCAATAAGATATGATATATCAGCATTAGACAATAATGGAAATATAATAAAATATGGAGATGCTGACACTAATGGAATCATGTGCTCTGCCTATAAAAATAAAGATGGGCACTGGGTCGTTGTTGCAATAAACTATTCAGAAAATACAAAGCCATTTTGTATTAACATGAGTTCTAAGACAAAAACAAGCTGGACACAATACCGTACTTCGGATATTTCTTCAGAGAGCCTTGCACCAATAGGTTCTACTGATGGTAATACGTCTCTGGCTCCACGTTCCATAACATCTTTTGTCTCAGAATAACAAAAGACTATATTCATAAAAGGAATTCACCCCTTTTAGTCAGAATATTACCCTTTAAAATATTAGAAAATACAAGTATCTTTGCACAAAACAAAAACAAAATAAACTTATGAACCCATTTCGAAGACTTCTGTTAACTGTATTTGCTATAATGGCTGTTGTAACAATTTCACTTGCAGGAGAAAAAAAGCACGGAGAATTTACCATTGGCAACAAGACCTTTCTGCTTAATGGTAAACCATTTGTTATAAAAGCTGCAGAAATTCATTATCCACGTATACCTCGCCCTTACTGGGAACACAGAATAAAAATGTGTAAGGCTCTGGGAATGAACACAATTTGCATTTACGTATTCTGGAATATCCATGAACAAAAAGAAGGAGTATTCAACTTCTCCGGAAATAATGATATAGCTGCATTCTGCCGACTGGCACAGAAAAACGGAATGTATGTTATAGTAAGACCCGGACCATACGTATGCGCAGAATGGGAAATGGGGGGACTTCCATGGTGGCTGCTGAAAAAGAAAGACATACGTCTGCGTGAGCAGGACCCATACTTTATGAAATGTGTAGACCGGTTTGAGAAACAGGTAGCAGGACAATTGGCACCACTGACTATACAACATGGCGGACCGATTATAATGGTACAGGTAGAAAACGAATATGGTTCATACGGTGAAGACAAGGCTTATGTAAGTGATGTAAGAGACTGCTTGCGAAAACTCTATGGGGATGTAACTCTGTTCCAGTGTGACTGGGCTAGTAATTTTGAAAAGAACGGACTCAATGACTTAGTTTGGACTATGAACTTCGGTACGGGGGCAGATATAAACAGCCAATTTAAAAGACTGAAGCAACTACGCCCGACCACTCCGCTTATGTGCTCTGAATTCTGGAGCGGATGGTTTGACAAATGGGGAGCACGACATGAAACAAGACCGGCAGAAGACATGGTTGAAGGCATTGACAAGATGCTGTCTGAGGGAATTTCATTCTCTCTGTATATGACACACGGAGGCACAAGTTTCGGACATTGGGCAGGAGCCAATAGCCCCGGGTTTGCACCAGACGTGACATCATACGATTATGATGCGCCTATAAATGAATATGGACTTGCCACGCCAAAATTCTGGCAGTTGCGCAAGACAATGGAGAAATATAGCGATGGCAGGAAATTGCCTGATGTTCCAAAGACTCCAATGCCTATAATAAGAATTCCACAACTTAAACTTACAGAATTTACATCTTTGAACAATGCTGCAGGAGAATTGACAGATGCCACAAACAATGACCTGACATTTGAAAATGCCAATTTGGGATGGGGTTCCATGATTTATTACAACACACTACCTGATATACCAGTGGCAAGCAGTCTGAGTCTCAATGACGTGCATGACTATGGACAAGTATTTATAAACGGGAAATATATCGGCAAAGTTGACCGCGTGAAAAATGAGAAAAGCATTATGATACCTGCTGTTAAAAAGGGTGACAGAATAGTTATTCTGGTAGAAGCTATGGGACGCATAAATTTCGGCAAGGCTATAAAAGACTATAAGGGTATAACCAAAGACGTAACTCTGTCTGCCGATATAGATGGAAACAATGTAACATGGACTTTGGGCAATTGGAAGATGCAATCTGTAAAAGATGATTATAATACGACCGTAAATGCCTTCAATAAAAGTAATGACAACTATACAGAATTTGGCAAACGCGGTTATTATCGAGGTTATTTCTATTTAAAAAAGACCGGTGATACATTTATTGACATGGAAAAATGGGGTAAAGGTCAAGTCTGGATAAACGGTCATGCCATTGGCAGATTCTGGAGTATCGGTCCGCAGCAGACTCTATATATGCCGGGATGTTGGCTAAAGAAAGGACGTAACGAAATTATAGTGCAAGACGTTGCAGGACCTAAAGAACCTGTTGTATGGGGACAAGATAAACCGGAATTGGACAAACTGCAATTGGAAAAGAGCAATAAACACAACAACATAGGCGACAAGCCAGACCTTAATTCCGCCACCCCTATAAAAGAAGGACATACGGAAAGCACAGAAGGATGGCAGACTATAACTTTTGACGGTAATGCAAAAGGACGCTACGTCGCTATAGAGTGCAAGAGCACATACAATGGAGATGCCTGCGCCATAGCAGAACTGTATCTTAAGGATGCGAACGGTAAACGACTGGGACGGGATAACTGGAGCGTGAAATATGCCGACAGTGAAAATGAAAACGGAAACCACACCGGCGACAAAGCCTTCGACCTTCAGGAGTCTACATACTGGCAAACGGAAAAAGGTTCTGCCTTTCCACATCTTATTGTAATAGACCTTGGAACAGAAAAGACTATATCAGCAATGGATTATCTGCCAAGAACAGAACAAGGTACACCGGGAAAGATAAAAGACTACAGAATATTCATATACTGATTTTTTTTGCGTATCTTTGTGGAGTAATTCGTACTTATAATAAAAAAGAAATGAAAACAAAGTATATTCTTCTGTTAGTTGCCGGTCTATCATTTACAAACATAAATGCCAAAGACATAAAGATAAAGGTAAGCAACAACATAGAACTGCAAAGACATGAGCTTGTGGAACTAAGCATCAATGATATATACAGGGCTATGGAAACACAAAATGGTACAAGTATCATCGTAAAGAATGCCATTGGACAGCAACAGGACTATCAAATCTGCAATGGAGGAAAGCTAATATTTGAAGCTAACGTCAGACCACATTCCAGTTCCTATTACACAATCTCCGAGGGCACACCACAAAAAATGAAGACCTGGACCACCGGAGCTTTATACAAAATAAGAAAAGATGACATAGCATGGGAAAACGACCGTTGCGCATATCGCGTATACGGTCCGGCTCTGCAACTCTCCGGTGAAAAAGCCTACGGTGTAGACGTATGGGTGAAAAATACTCCCGACCCAATAGTTGCCGACAGATATGCCATTGACCATCATGGCAATATAGACGGAGACACGGCAAAAAAAGAAGGTAACAAGACTAAGGCTGACAGCATTGACTTGGCAACATCTTTTCATCTTGACCACGGTTATGGTTATGACCCTTACCGCGTTGGAGCAACACTTGGATGCGGAACTCCGGCACTTATTAACAATGGGGAGATTATATATCCCTATTGTTATAAGGAATACAAGATTCTGGATAACGGACCTTTAAGATTCTCCGTAAGCCTCACTTATCCTTTAAACGGTCTTGGAATTACTGAACATAGAATAATAAGTCTTGACAAAGGCAGCAATCTCAATAAAATGACTGTATGGTACACAGGTATGAAACACCCTATGGATGCTATAGCCGGACTTGTTGTTCATGAAGAAGACACTACGGATATAAAATTCGGTAACGGATATATAGCATACGCTGACCCTACAGACAACATGAAAGGCAACAACAGTGAAGTTTACGTGGGATGCGTAGCAAAAGAGAAAGCATCATTCATCCCATTCAAAAACAGACATGACGGAGCTACAGGACACATAGTATTGCGCCACAACAAACTGAGAAACGGAGAAAAGTTCACCTATTATTTCGGTGCCGCATGGAGCAAATACGATGTAAGAAGTTTCGCTGAATGGCAACTCCGCATGAGTGAATTCACTCAACGTACGGAGTCACCATTAAGAATAGAGATTATCGAATAGCATCAAGTCCGCTGGCAATCCATACCTGCATTGTCCCTGCTCCACGGTGATTCCATGCATAATAAGGAATCATACGAAGAGAGAAATCACTGACATGCAGTTTGCCGGCTGTATCTGTAGAAAGTAATTGGGCTGGAGCCGTGACACTTAAAACTTTAAAGTTTTTTCCATCGGCTTCTGTATTTCTAATTGAATAATCAGATACATTGAATTTAGCCGTCTCCGGAAGAAACATATTAAGCACATCAGCTCCACTATTATCAGCCCACTCGGCACAATATACCAGTGGTCCACGCTCAACAGCCACTCTTCCTTTGTCGGCAGCCACATGAGAGTTTGCAACAACAGTACGTACCGGCATATCAATACTTATACTCACAACGTCACCTTTCTTTACATTTGCAATATCAACATATCCACAGTTCAGTTTATCACAATCAATATTTTTCCCATTTACGGTAACACTGTATCGACATTTCTCTTTATCAGTAAATTTATACAGTTCACTTGGAACGACCTGATTTCTTGCCCATCCCGGAATACGGATTTTCAGAGTAACGTTCTTTGCATGGTTCTGCATCACCTTAATCTTCACATCTCCATTCCAAGGATACTCTGTTGTTTCCTGAAGAGTGATGCTCTTACCACCGACTTTAACTGTAGATGTGTTGCCGGCAAATAAATTCACATAAACATCATTACCCCTTACGGCATACATATACCCCGGAACAGAAGGAATGAAACGACTCAGATTACTTGGACAGCAGGCACATCCAAACCACGGTTGGCGAGTAGTGGTATTGTCACTGTTGAAGGCATACTTGCCGTCACTAGAAAGAGGGTTTGGATAAAAGAATCGTCCGCCATCTACACTCATACCTGATATTACACCGTTATACAGTGTACGCTCCAGACAATCAATATACTTGCTGTCGCCATGAAGCATGAACAGGCGCAGATTGAGATAGCACTGAGCTATGGCTGCACAAGTTTCATTATAAGCCGTCATATTAGGCAACTCATAATCAGCACCGAAAGCCTCCCCCGCATGACGGGCACCTACTCCACCGGTGATATAATACTTCTTGCTCACTATATTCTCCCATATACGGTCTATAGTCTTTATATATGCAGAATCTTTCTCCAAAGCAGCTACATCAGCCATCCCGGCATACATATACCCCGCACGGACAGCATGTCCCCAGGCCTCAGTCTGTTGAAGAACAGGTTTGTCACTTTGAGAATATAAATCATGAATTTTTGTCTTTCCACGGTAGTCAAGGAAATACTTGGCTTCATCCAAATATTTCTTTTTACCCGTAAGCACATAGAGGCGTGACAACGCCATTTCTGCAATCTGATGACCGGGAACAACAGTTGCCTGATTTGCAGAAGGACCAACTTCACGAACCACACAGTCTGCATATTTCTCGGCAATATTAAGAAATTTTCTACTTCCTGTAGCTTGATAATGAGCACATGCTGCATCTACCATGTGTCCCAGATTATAGAGTTCATGACTCAGCACCTCTTCTTTTACCCATCGTTGACTGCCACTCCATGCATGAGGCTTCTTTGGATTTATAGTGCGTGCCGTATATAAATATCCGTCAGGTTCCTGAGCAGCAGCTACAATATCCAATACAGAATCAATATATTGTTCAAGTTTCTTGTCCGGAAATGTCTGCAATATATAACTGGCTCCTTCTATGGTTTTATATACATCTGTATCGTCAAAAGGAAATCCCATAAATGAACTTACATCATACTTTTCACTGGGATGAGCCGCCATGACAAAATTCTCATAACGGTGTTCTGACTTGCATTTGCTGAAAGCAAGAGGTATTGTAACCTCTCTGACAGCCTTAAGACGATTGCCCCAAAAAGTATTTGGAGCCAATTTAACGCTGGTAAACGGCACCTGAGTAAAAGGATAGCCCTCAGATTGTTTTTGTGCCTGCACACTGAGAGTTGTCAAAAAAGACAAGACAACTGCTGAAACGATTTTCTTCATTCTCTTAATAATCTTAGGTATAATTGATAGATGGCAACAAAGATAAGTAAAAAAGTGTAATATTACAATTAAGTGTAACATACATTTTTGGAACAACTATGAAATTAAATCTAAATTCACAAATATCTAATAATTGTAACAAAATGCCTATTAAAGAAAAATACCAATTCTATCACTAGCATGCCTGAATCACGACAACCATATTCACACTTTTACACCCATATTTATTGATTTATGTCATTTTTACACCCTTTAAGATGTCTTTTTGCTTCGTTTTTGAGTACTTTATTTGCATAAGCAAAAAAAACAACATACATTTGCAGTAGGTAACAATGTAAACGAATTACAAACTCTAATTAATGAACTGTAATAAGAAAAATAGAACTGGTTAAGAGTTTTTAACTCTACGACCTTACATGGGGGCTTCTCGCCCCCAACCCCCTCGGTGTTTTCAGGTATTAGATTTTGTTCTTACCTGACCACGAGAAGTAAAGAGTTCTAACTTTTAGATGAAACGAAGCCATCAACATAAGGACTATCATGAGTAACAACGGCAAAAACTTGTCTGATTAGCTTGTTTGCAACAGCAATTACAGCAACTTTACCAGGTTTCCCTTTAGAGCGCAATCGTTCGTAACAAGCTTTACACTCGGTATTGCATCTTAATGATGCGCATGCTGCGATATAGAGTTGACTTCTCAAAGAAGAGTCTCCGTTGCGATTTATGTGCCCTTTGATATAGACTGAAGTTCCAGACTGTTGATATGTAGGTGACAATCCCAAATAACGGGTGAACTGCTTAGCGTTATCAAAATAGGTAAATCCGCCGGTCGCTATGATAAGTGCAGCAGTAATAGTAACACCAATGCCTTTAATGGAGGTGAGTAAATCCATCTGCTTCTTGTACTCGTCATTAGCTAAGTTTGCAAGGTCTTCTTCAAGAGAATTGATTTGCATTTCAAGAAAAGAGATTGTCTTCTCGATAGATTTCTTACACTTGGAATCAAAGAATGGCAGTGCCTCCATTGAGCCTTTAAGGTTCTTAGTTGAAACGAGTTGCTTTTTTAGCTGACGAATGACAGTGCGTTTTTGCTTTAAGGTTAGAATAGCATCACTACGAAGTTTATAAGGCGCAGGCTGCATCTTCGTTCCATAAAGAGCTATTAGGCGTGCGTCAACCTCGTCGGTCTTGACCGTAGAGAGCATTACACGAGCAAAGTTCTTTACCTTGAGAGGATTCTCTAAACTAGTAGTAATACCTACTTCAGAAAGTAAATAAACAAGTAGTGCACTGTAGTTGCCAGTAGCTTACATGACGCAATGGTGCTCATCCTTAGAGATGGTTTGAATAAACTCATGAATACCTTTGGTTGTGTTCTTGAATGTTTTTGTCTTGCTAGCCTTTTCTGAAGAGTAGGCAACAACAAAAGTGTTTTTACTGACGTCAATTCCAATGTAAGTCATAGCTTTGAAAGAATTAAATGAATATGCAACATCTAAAACATCTTGGAACCATCATTGCAAATGCGGGGTTAAAGCCCATTGAACTGTCCGGATTCTGATGTTAAGATGTGGGGGCAGAACATTAATTCCTGTCTTGTGACGAAAGATTAATCGGCCTTACTCCACATCTTGATGTTGTTAACTAGTGCAAATTTACAAAGAATAAATTAATATACAATGATTATTATGAAAAAAAGATTCTATTTGCTATGGGCAAGTCTCTTCCTATACGTAGGAATGGCCTTAGCTCAAAGTGAGATTTCAGGAAAAATTGTCTTTAAAGAAGACGGAGAACCCATTATCGGTGCCTCTGTTTTTGTAGAGGGTACAAAAACAGGTACGGCAACAGATGTAGACGGAAAATTCAAAATGGTAATTCCGTCGGGGAAAAAACTTATTATCAGTTATGTCGGTATGAAAACAGTAAAAATTTCTCCTTCTCAGGGTATGACGGTAAAGATGGAAACCAATTCATCGTTAGACGAGGTTGTTGTTACCGGTATGCAGCACGTAGACAGGAGACTATTCACAGGAGCAGCAGCCCAGATTAAAGCCAGTGATACAAAACTGGATGGTGTGGCAGACATAAGCCGTTCCCTGGAAGGGCGCGTTGCCGGTGTGTCTGTTCAAAACATCAGTGGAACATTCGGAACCGCTCCCAAGATTCACGTGCGTGGCGCGACATCAATAAATGGTAATTCAAAACCATTATGGGTTGTAGATGGGGTAATAATGGAAGATGTCACAGAAGTAGGAACAGACCAACTTTCTTCAGGTGATGCCGTAACATTAATATCTTCTGCCATTGCAGGTTTGAATGCTGATGACATTGAAAACTTTCAGATATTGAAAGACGGTTCTGCAACATCCATCTATGGTGCACGTGCCATGGCAGGTGTTATCGTTGTTACCACAAAGAAAGGCCGCGCCGGTCACAGTAGAATTTCATATACCGGTGAATATACCATGCGCCTTATTCCAAGTTATAATGATTTCAACATAATGAACTCTCAGGAGCAAATGGGAGTATACCGTGAAATGAAGGATAAAGGATGGTTAAATTTTGCTGATACATACAGAGCTTCAAAAAGTGGTGTATATGGAAAGATGTACCAACTTATGAATACTTTTGACGATATAAGCGGAGTTTTTGCGCTTGAAAATACCACTGCAGCAGCCAACAGTTATCTGAAACAGGCTGAATACCGCAACACAAACTGGTTCCAGGAACTATTCTCTAACGCCATTCAGCACAATCATTCAGTAAGTATCTCTGGCGGTACGGACAAGTTCAACTTCTATACATCTCTCAGCGCTATGGTTGATCCCGGATGGTATAAGCAAAGTGAGGTAAAGCGCTATACCGGGAACATGAACGTTACCTATAATGTTTCAGATAAAGTTGCCGTAATATCATCACATCCGCTTCTTATCGTAAGCAGAAAGCACCAGGTACACTAAGTCAAAGTGTAGACCCTGTATATGGTGAGGTGAAGCGTGACTTTGACATCAATCCATATTCTTATTCACTGAACACTTCACGCACTCTGGATGCAAACACATCTTACACCAGCAACTATGCAAGTTTCAATATATTGGATGAACTGGAGAATAACTATATGGACTTGAATGTTGTAGATCTAAAATTTCAGGCAGAATTGAAATACAAGCCAATAAAGGGACTTGAAATTTCATTGCTTGGAGCTGCGAAATACGCAACCACATCTCAGGCTCACACCATAACAGATAATTCCAATCAGGCTTTAGCCTATCGTGCAATGCCTGACGCTACGGTAAGAGACAAAAATCCATTCCTTTATACAGACCCTGACAATCCTTACGCACTTCCAATATCAGTATTGCCCCAGGGAGGTATATATCAGAAAACCATTTATAAAATGAACAGTTATGACTTCCGAGGAACAGTAAACTGGAATCATATTTTCAACCAAGATCATATTGTGAATCTGTTTGGAGGTATGGAAGTAAGTGACATTGCCAGAAACAAAGACTACTTTAACGGCTGGGGAATGCAATACACTAAAGGCGAAATACCTTTCTACACATATCAGTTCTTCAAAAAGAGCATTGAGGACGGTGCAGACTACTATTCTCTAAGTAACACATATACTCGTTCTGCCGCATTCTTTGGCAATGCAACCTATTCATATCAAGGTAAATATGTTGTCAATGGCACATATAGATACGAAGGTAGCAATCGTCTGGGCAAGTCACGCTCTTCCCGTTGGTTACCTACATGGAATATATCTGGTGCATGGAATATACATGAAGAACAGTTTTTCAAGAATCTACAGCCAGCAATGTCTCATTTAACTCTTAAGGCTTCTTATTCTCTCACGGGAGATCCGGGACCAACATCTGTTACAAACTCATCTGTGGTTCTAAAGAGTTATAAACCATATAGACCATTTAGTAGTATCCAGGAAAGTGGACTTGATTTTGCAGATCTTGCCAATAATGAGCTTACATATGAGAAAAAACATGAGCTTAATATCGGTCTGGAAACAGGATTTCTAAATAACCGCATCAACTTTTCAGCAGATTGGTATCGTCGTAACAACTACGATTTGATAGGACTTATACGCACTTCCGGCGTAGGTGGAGAAATTGCGAAAATGGCAAATGTAGCATCTATGAAATCACATGGATTTGAATTTACGCTTTCTACAAAGAACATTGCAACAAAAGACTTTTCATGGAATTCCGACTTTATTTTTTCTTACGCTAAGACAAATGTAACAGACCTTCAGTCCAATGCAGAAGTTATAGATATCGTATCTGGAACCGGATATGCTCTGGAAGGTTATCCTGTGCGGGCTTTATTCTCTTATGCCTTCAAAGGCTTGAACGATAAAGGGTTACCTACATTCATCAACCAAGACGGAAAGTTAACCAGTAATGGTGAAGACATTGATTTCCAAAGTCAAGATCTTAGTCATTTAAAATATGAAGGTCCTACAGATCCTACCACAACAGGCAGTTTCGGTAACATATTCAGATATAAGAACTTTAAATTAAACGTTTTCATAACATATTCTTTCGGAAATGTCGTTCGTTTGAATCCTGTATTTAGCGATTCTTATACTGATCTCGACACAATGCCCAAAGAATTCAAAAACCGCTGGGTTCAGCCAGGTGATGAATTTATAACAGATGTTCCTGTAATACTTACCGCCCGTCAAGTAGACAATGACAGATGGTTGAAGACATTATATAATGCCTACAACTATTCTACAGCCCGCATTGCAAAAGGAGACTTCATAAGAATGAAAGAAATATCACTATCATATGATTTCCCTAAGACTTGGCTTAGTTTATTTAATATAAGTGATGCTTCGTTGAAATTACAGGCAACAAACTTGTTCCTTATTTATGCTGACAGCAAGTTAAATGGTCAAGATCCAGAGTTTTTCCGTTCTGGCGGTGTGTCTGCTCCTATGCCAAAGCAATTCACATTGACACTTAGATTAGGCATTTAATTAAAAAAATAAAGATATGAAAATTAAACATATATATTATTGCGCATTGGCTTTCTCTATGATAAGCCTCACTGCCTGCGACAGCTATCTTGACAAGATGCCAGACAACCGCACAGAGCTTGATACAAATGACAAGATAACCAATTTACTGGTTTCAGCTTATCCTGACACACATTATGCAGCCATCTGTGAATTTACTTCTGACAACACAGACGAGATTGCAGGAAGCAGTTACACTGCATACCGCAAATTACAGGAGCAGGCTGCACAATGGAAAGATATAACCGACGAAGAAGAAGACACACCATATAAACTATGGAATGACAGCTATCATGCTATAGCTTCTGCTAATCTTGCCCTTCAGGCTATCGAAGAGCAAGGCAACCCCTCTTCACTTTCCGCGCAACGTGGTGAAGCACTCATGTGTCGTGCCTTCAACCATTTTGTTCTTACAAATATCTTCTGTAAGGCTTATAGTCCCAAAACGGGCACCACAGATTTAGGCATACCATATATGAAAGGAGTTGAAACGACTGTAGCTCCAGAATATCAACGAGGCACAGTGGCTGAAGATTATACTATGATGGCAAAGGATATAGAAGAAGCATTGCCTCTTATTAACGATAACATATACTCTGTACCAAAATATCACTTCAATAAGAAAGCAGCTTACGCATTTGCAGCACGCTTCTATCTGTATTATGTACAGCCCGATAAATCCAACTATGACAAAGTCATCAAGTATGCAACAGAGGTTCTGACGTCTAACCCTTCTTCAATGCTCCGTGATTGGGCTTCTGTAGGTTCACTATCTCCAAACAACAGTGTACGTGCAAATGCTTTCGTCAGTGTTGATGAGAAGGCCAACCTGCTGCTCTACTCCACAGCTTCGTATTGGACACGTTATTATGGTCCTTATAATCTGGGACAGAAATATTGCCATGGACTAAAAATTGCTACCACAGAGAGTTGCCGTGCCAATACATTATGGGGCTCATATAGTAACTTGAAATATAAAATTTATCAATATAGTGGTTTTGCCAAAGTGCTAATGTACAAAATGGCTGAATATTTTGAATATTCTGACGTTGTTAATGGTATTGGTAACGGTCATAATATGTTTACCGCAATATTGGCTGACGAAGTAATTTTGAATCGTGCAGAAGCATACGTAATGAAAGGTGAATATGAAAATGCTCTTACCGACCTCAACACATGGGTACATAAATTCACTAACTACACAGGCACTATAACTTCTGCACGTATAGCAAGTATCTATGGTGATTATGATGAGGAAGCCTCAACAGGAATGAAATACTATACTCCTACAGAGCCGACTGCAAAAAAAGAGCTACATCCTGATTTCACTGTAGAAAAAGGAGAACAGGAAAACTTTATTCAAGCCATCCTTCACAGTCGCCGTATCCTAACTCTTCACGAAGGTCTGCGTTGGTTTGACGTTAAACGTTTTGGCATTAAAATATACCGCCGTAGAATAGAGACCGATGGCACTATCACCGTGCTTGACACTATGGGAGTTGACGACCCTCGTAGAGCCATACAGTTACCACAAAGTGTAATAGCAGCCGGACTTGGAGCTAATCCACGTAATTAAACCATCAAAATCGAATTATATGAAAAAGTATATATTATTAATATGTCTTTCGGCGTCAATGACAACCTTCACATCATGCAGTGAAAAAGCTCTGGACGAAGACAGTATTTTTGTTGATGATCAAGCAGCCAGTCAAAATGATTTTGATAACTGGATATATAAGAACTACACATTACCTTATAATATGAAGTTGATGTATAAACTTGATGACATTGAGTCTGATCATAAGTTCACATTGGCTCCTGCAGATTACAATAAATCCATCCAACTTGCACATATCGTAAAATATGCATGGTTGGAAGCTTATGATGAGATTGCAGGTATAAATTTTACTCGTAAATTTGTTCCAAAGATACTCCATTTTATTGGTTCACCTGCTTACCAGTCCAATGGGACTATGATTTTGGGAACTGCCGAAGGCGGTTTAAAAGTCACATTATATATGGTTAACAACCTTACTACAAGCCGTGATTTTCTGAATGAGTATTATTTCAAGACTATGCATCATGAGTTTTCACATATTCTTCATCAGACGAAAAGTTACGATCCTGATTTCGACCTGATATCTGAAGCCGATTACGTGAATGGTGACTGGTATCTGGAAGATGACGCCACTGCTCATCAACTGGGATTTGTTTCCCCTTATGCAATGAGTGAACCTCGTGAAGATATTGCTGAAGTTACTTCTATTTATATTACTAAGACACCCGAGGAATGGAATGCTATAATTGCAGATGCAGGAACTGACGGTGCGGCAATAATTAATCAGAAACTTACCATTGTAAAAAACTATATGGCAAATTCTTGGAATATAGATATGGATGAGCTTCGTGATGCCGTTCAGCGCCGTATTAGCAAAGTGGTCAATGGTTCTATTGATATTGATGATGTTAAATAATTAGATTAAAACAATATGAAAAAGATATATTTATTACTATTGTCTGCTATTGCTATTGCAAGTCTGTCTTCTTGCTCTATTGAAGAAAATGACCTGTTTGGCAAATCGGCAGCAACAAGATTAAACGAAAGCGTAGCCTCTTATCAGGAACTTCTTGAAAGCAATGACAGTGGATGGGTTATGGAATTTATGCCTGGCGAAGGAGAATACGGCGGTTATGTATATGCTGCCAAGTTCAAAGGCGGTAATGTTGACATGGCAGGAGAAATTGCGCTGTCAAATAGTTCTACCGGCGAAGTGTGGGCCCCGGGAACTATAGTTTCTTCTAAATATTCTGTTAAATCAGAACAAAGTGTCATCCTTACTTTCGATACATATAACACTATATTCCATTTCTTCTCAGAGCCTCACGGCTCTTCAGATACCGACGGGTATGCAAGTGATTATGAATTTGTATTCATGGGTACAAGTGCCGATAAGGACACGATATATCTTCGTGGTAAGAAATATGACAACGAACTTCGTATGTATAAACTGAACACAAGCATATCTGATTATGTAAAGAGTGTCGTGGAAAGTGACGAGAATGTGTCTCAAGTAAACCGGACTGCTATGGTAATTGGCGACAAGAGCTACCCTATCAGTATTGAGGATAAAATTTTATCTTTCACCAATATCGACAACGATAGTACTGTTACCGACATACCTCTAATTTTTAATGATAAAGGATTCCGCCTGTACACCCCAATCACCTTAAACGGTATAACTTATGAGAATTTTGAATTTGACAGCCAAACAGGAGATGTAAAATCAGAAGACGGTTCTGCGAAAATTTCTTGCCCGTCTGCATATGATCAATTCTTCAACTCAAAATACAGTTGGTTCTTCCAAGCTGACGCTGCGGGTAAGTATGAAATGAGCGATGGACTATACACTTCGTTCACAAAAGTATTGAAACCTGTTTCTACTTATACTTTCCAATATGCATACTTTGGTGACGACACGATGGCTGCGGATATCAATAAAGGATACAAAAAATGTTTCCGCTTCTATTGGACTTATCTACTTCTGGGTATATATACTATTAATACTAATGCTTACTATGGCATCGACATCACTGTCGATAATGAAGCAAATGGCATATACACCATCAACGGACTAGGATCCGGGTATAGCTACTCCGGCAGCAAGAAAACAGCATGTGACCCATTCATCAACGCTGTCCTTAACAACAGTCCATACAAGGCTGATTTCAATGAAGGCGTCGTTAAGAAAACTGTTAAGTTCACCAGTACAACAGATCCTAACATCTGGTTTACATTAAAACTTAACACATTGATTAAATAATAAAAAGAAAAAAGCATGAAAAAGTTATATATTTTATTACTGTTCATGGGATGTCTATTTGTTATGACATCTTGCTCAGATAATGATCAGACCATTCCGGATTCACCATTAAGAATAGTCAAGTCTAATCTCGTATTCACAGCCACCGGTGGTTCCGGTGCTGTCACGGTTACCAGTGACACGCCTATAACATCTGCAGAAAGTAGTGATGATTGGTGTAAGGTTGCCATCACCAGTGATACAACGATTAACGTAACAGTGAATCCTTATATCGGGAATGACACCCGTAATGCACGCATCACTATTAAAGATGGTAAGTCCAATGCTGTAAATATTGTAGCGTCTCAGTCTGGAGATTTATTCTATTTAGGATCAAATATGTTAAATGTTTCTGATGCGGCAAGTTCAACTTCCATAAAGATGAAACATGCATATCCGGCAACAGCCACAACTTCCGCGGATTGGATTAATGTATATATTGAGGGTGACAGTCTTAAATTCTCATTTGCAGAAAACAACACGGATAATGTCCGTTCTGCTATGGTTTATGTAGAGAGTTCTGATAAGAAAGATTCTGTTTTTGTCACTCAATGCGATATTGCTGATATTGTAGGAGAGTATTATTTCTTAGGGTACAATTCTTCTGGAAATCTTATATATCTTAACTCAACATTAGAAGACAACAAAGATGGTTCACTGACATTAGCTTTCCCTGATTTAAAATTCAGCACTGATGTTGAATATGATAAATCTACTGCTACATTCCATATATATGGAGGTTCATACCTTGGCACTGCTAATATAACAAATACAACAACAGGGGTTACAACTACCAGATATATTTTTGTAGACCTTTGGGATTCTGCGGCAGGTTATCTGACATGGAACACAGCTTGTTCATTCAATTGTAGATTTTATGGAGAAGACGAGTCTACTGTAGGTAGTTTCGAAGACAATGGGTCTTGGTCTGGTTATACCGTAAACAGTCTGATATTTGATGAATTCACGTCACAGACCGCATCCAGTTCAACTCGCGTTGGAACTACATATTTCCGTATACTATATCCATATATGATCAAAAAATCAAAAGTCTGATATAGACTGCACATAATCCCAAAGACGCTTATAAAATGGATGTTTTGTAAGCGTCTTTTCATCTCCCAATATAATGAGTTTCATACGCGCACGGGTTATCGCCACATTCATTCTACGAAGATCACGGAGGAATCCAATCTGCCCCTCATCATTACTGCGCACAAGAGATATAAGTACCACGTCACGCTCCTGCCCTTGAAAACCATCTACAGTGTTCACACTTATCAAACGACGATAAGGCTTGAAAAACTCGTTTTTCTTTATCAGATGACGCAGATACTGCACCTGAGCCCTATAAGGAGAAATCACCCCCACATCAATTTGTTCATCCAATATCCGTTGTTTACCTATTTGGGTAAAATACTCTTCTAGTTTATCCAGTGTAAGCCTTGCCTCTGCCTTATTTATTCTGCCGAAATTCTCCCCAACAAACTCCTCTCCTGAATTTCTTTTCGCCGTTTCCGGTTTTATCTCTTCATTATCAATCAAACCGGTTTCAGAAGAATCCCATTCTATAGGAACATCATAGTCCAATATTCCACGATACTTTATCTGTGGTGCACTCTCCACTTGTCCACCATAGAACCAATCACTGGAAAAGCGCATAATCTGCTCATTCATGCGATACTGAACCTTTAGTAGAGAAACAACTTCAGGTTTATTCTCAACTATACGCTCCATAAGAGTCTTGCCTAGCCCTGCTTTCAAGGCAGCAATGTTTTTCACTGTAGGAGGCAACTGACAATGATCACCGGCAAGAACAACTCTTGTAGCTCTTCTTATAGGTATCCAACAAGCCGCCTCAAGAGCTTGGGCAGCCTCATCAATAAATAGAGTGCCAAATTTCTGTCCCTCAAGTAATCTGTTGGCAGACCCAACAAGTGTAGAAGCTATAACACGAGCCTCACCAAATAGTTGGGCATTAATACGGATTTCTAATTCCGTGCCACGGGCTTTAAGATGCTCCAGTTTCTGGTGATAACGTTCATCCCTACCTTTACGATGACTGCGAAGTTCACGTATAGCCTTTCTGATTGCCCACAACTGAGGGTAATCAGGATGAGATTCAAAACGGCGCTCGTATGTAAACTCCAGCATCTTGTCATTCACCTTTGTAGGATTGCCTATGCGAAGAACATTAATGCCACGGTCTACAAGCTTTTCACAAATCCAGTCTACCGCCATATTACTTTGGGCACACACCATTACTTGATTCTCGCGCATCAAAGTTTCGTTTATCGCTTCCACCAGAGTAGTGGTCTTGCCTGTTCCGGGAGGACCATGCACCACTTCCACGTCCTTTGCCCACAACACTTCGTTTACAGCTTTCTCCTGAGTAGGATTTAACCATGGCAACCGAATTGCATCAAAAGAAAACCGTTCAGCCTTGCGATTAGAATAAAAAAGGTCACGAAGATATGCCAGTCTGCTGTTCTTAGCCTTCGTCACACGGTCCAAAGCATCAAACATCAGCTTATAACTGGTTTCATCAAAAAAAAGCTGCACACCAACCTGGTCAGAGCATCCCTGCAAATCGATGACATGACCGCCATCAGGAACCACGATAACCATTCTGTCTCCATCTACGTATGAAACAGTACCCGTAAAAGCAAAATAAGAAATAGACTTTTTATCTCCAGACTGCCGGAAGAATGCAACAGGACGACCAAATTCAAAATTATGCTCAACCTCACCATCTGAATTTCTAATGACCTCAAGCGCCATTTGATTGAGCGAATTATAATAACTTTTACCTATACTTATCGGGAACCATGCATCACCACGTTTCACCTTTCGCTGAATTCCCATTGACTCTGTCTGTTTGCGAAAAGCCTCTTTCTCGGCATAATACTCCATCTGGAGTAACATACGCTGACGTTGTAATTCCTGTATTGGCGATGATTCCTGATTCATTTCAACCGCAAAGGTACACATTATTATTTGTTTTTTGCTATCTTTGTACCATGAAAACTATTTTATTGCAAAATCTTTCAATCGGATATCCAAAAGGGAAGTCTGTCGCATCCAACCTGAATGCGGAATTTGAAAGCGGAAAGTTAAGCTGTCTGCTTGGAAGCAACGGTATTGGCAAATCTACCTTGCTTAAGACCATCTGTGGTTTTCTCCCTCCTAAAAATGGAAACATTCTCATTGACAATACTGATATAGTTTCTTTAAGCAGTCACGACATGGCAAAAATTACCAGCGTAGTACTGACTGTACACCCTGATGCCGACAATTTTTCTGCAGAAGAAATGGTGGCAATGGGACGTTCACCATATACCGGTTTTTGGGGCAAACTGGGAAACAAAGATAAAATGATTGTCAGTCAGGCCCTGACTATGGTAAACATAAACCATTTGAAAGGAAGAAAAATGCAGAACCTCTCAGACGGAGAACGTCAGAAAGTCATGATAGCCAAAGCTTTAGCCCAACAGACTTCGGTCATTTTACTTGATGAGCCTACGGCTTTTCTTGACTATCCTTCAAAAGTAGAAATGATGCAGTTACTTCACCGACTCAGTTCGGAGATGGAAAAGACTATACTTCTTTCCACTCACGATCTTGAATTAGCAGTAGCCATTGCAGACACTTTATGGCAATTTGATAATAACGGTCTGAAAAAAGTAAGCAAAGATAAAGTGCAACAAGAAATCAACGGCTTATTATTGCGTTAATGTCATCAATTGTATTATCAAAAGGACCAGAATGTTCCAATTTAAGAGTACACATAGCTGCAGCAAATTTTCCAGCCTCTTCATACCCTGCCCCCTTAGCACGAAGATACAGATACCCTGTGGAATAAGTATCTCCACAACCAGTTGCATCTACAATCTCTTTTGGAGCAAATGCCGGTATTTCATAAAATTTATTGTCAGCAAAAATAAGACTGCCATAACTGCCCAGAGTGATAACCACCTCATTAACACCATATTCTGCTAGTTTCATTGCCACAGTACGAGGATTTTTATTACCGGTTATCACCTCCATTTCATGCTCGTTTAATTTAAGAACGTTAATATAAGAAAGAAGTTCCTCCTTTTCTTTCCAATCTACAGCATACACATTTTCACCACGTACTTCACGAAGATATCCCTGAGCATCTATAGAAACAAGTCCTTTGGTAGATAAATATTTAACTACTTCCGGAGAGAAGTCATCTGCAAGAAGAGAGCCCAGATGAAAGACTCTGGCTTCCAGAGTTTTCATTTCATCAATAGTGAAAGGATCTGCCTTGACCAAAACACGCTGTGTACGGTTATCTGAATTTTCCCCATACTTATTTTCAAAATAAACAGAATGAGCACTTTTAAAACAATCAACTTCTATACCGGCATTGCGCATCTTAACCACTTCCGGCATAGACTCTTCACCCACCTTGGTCACAAGCTGGAACGAAATATCCTTAGGCAATTGATTAATGCCATACGCCATATAAAAAGAAGTACCACCTGCCATATAGACAGTATTACGAGGAGTAACAATCTTATCACGGGTAATATGCCCGATGCAACAAATATCTTTCATTTTTTATAAAATATGGTACAAAGTTATGTTTATTAGCTGAAACTTCCAAAACTTATTACAATATTTTAGTTTTCTTATCTTATTAAAGAATGTATTATCGTTTTAGTTCTTCGTATCTAAATTCAACATAATCTCTTAAATTCTTACCCGTTTCATGCTTTACTATATCAGACAGATACGCACTACTGACAGAGGTGCCCCTTGCAAGCATACAGGCACATGGAACTCCTAAAAGTCTTATTTTACTGCTGCCCAGATAATCTTCTATATCATCATAAATTTTCAACCAAGTATTATCGTTCGCATCGTCTCGTGTAATAAACTGGCGATTATAATACCGTTTACCATAATTTAACAGCATTTCTATCTTATTGCTTATAATTGTAGCACTGAATTTATCAATACCCCACTTTATTTCCCGTGAAATATCATCCATACATTCGTCTATTGTTGCTAATTCGTCAATTGACAGATGTAGTGCCTCCGAAGAGTTATATTTAAAATAGGTATAATTACGGACAAGTCCACCTAATTGCGTACAAGAAAGCAAATCTGTATGAAATAGCAACAATCTGGCAACAGAATACCTGGCACCACTGGGCAGACGGACTTGCTTACCAGGCATAGCAAACAACATTGTGGCATCAGAAAAATCGTATGGTTTCCATCCATATTCTTTCTCTGACGGTACCAATACAAGTACAGAATAACAGTTTGGTGTAATATCATTACACAGGCAGTCTTCAGAAAAATCTATCACACTTACCAGAGGATGCTCCGTTTTCTTGCCAAACAATTTATTGCAGAAGCAAACAGTATCCATACTTCATATCATTTTCATTTTTTCTCTTCACCTTTCAATCACCAATGGTTAACACACAAACTTAACCTACTTTTCTGAACTGACTGGGAGTCATTCCAGCATTGCGCTTAAAATACCTGTTAAAATGCTGACTATATTGAAATCCCAACTTATAGGCAATCTCATTAACACTTTTCTCTGAGCCCAGCAGATATTCCTTAGCCATATCCATAATCTTGCTCTGTATATGTTCCTGCGGAGTCTTGCCTGTCTCTTTTTTCACCAAATCACCAAAATAATTAGGAGAAAGGAAACATTCTTCAGCAAAATATTTCACTGTCGGCAGTCCTTCTCTTAACGCATTATCGCCCTCAAAATAATTATCCAGCAGTTCTTCAAACTTAGTGAGCACATCACGGTTCACAGCCTTGCGGGTAATAAACTGGCGCTCATAGAACCGCATACAGTAATCTAACAGCAACTCTATGTTTCGGCAAATAAGTTTTTTACTGTGACTGTCTATCGGATGTTCCAGTTCCATCTCTATTTTCTGCAGACAATCCTTGAATATATCCTTTTCATCCTCACTGAGGTGCAAAGCCTCCCGGGATGAATAAGAAAAGAAATCATACTGCTTGATGTCCTTGCCTAAAGATGTTCCGCGAATAAGGTCAGGATGAAATATCAGTCCCTGTGCATTAGGCTTATAGTCAGGTGCAGGTTTAACATGCACCACCTGCCCCGGAGCAAATGACGTAACCGTACCTTCCTGGTAGTCGTAAGGCTGGCGACCGTATGTAATATCACCGCACATAGTCTGTTTAAGCCACACAGAATACAATTCATATTCCATTGTAACCTCACGCTTTGCAGCCTCCAAATCAGCCTTGCGCATATCAACAACAGCCACAAGTGGGTGCTTGGTTTCAAATCCCATCAACTTATTGTAATCATCAATAGAGTTGATAATCATAACATCATTCTCCGTCATATCATCTAACAGTTTTAGTTTCACTGTGCAAAGATAGCAACATTTCCCAATATATCAAGTAAACAATTTACTTAAATACATACCACATTTACGTTTCTTTTTTATAACTTTGCAGCCAATTATATGACAATAAAATGAACAAAAAACAGATTCTTCTGATAAACGACATGGCAGGCTACGGCAAAGTAGCCACAGCAGCAATGCTTCCAATACTTTCGTATTTCGGTCATCCCACATATAACCTGCCTACAGCTTTGGTATCCAATACCCTAGACTATGGCAAATTCAATCTTCTAGACACAACCGACTATATCAAGGGAGTCTTCCCCGTATGGAAAGAACTTGGGTTCCGTTTTGATGCCATCGCTACAGGCTTCATTGCCAGCGAACGGCAGGCAGACATCGTATCACGCTACTGTACGGAGCAGGCAGCAACAGGCACCACAATTTATGTAGACCCGATAATGGGTGATGAAGGAAAATTATATAATGGCGTAACTCCCGCAACAATCAAGAGCATGCGCGAAATGCTCAGCGTGGCGCATCTGTGCTACCCCAACTACACAGAAGCCTGCTATCTAACCGGACGCGAATATAATCCGAATGGTGTAAATGGCGAAGAAGCGCATTCCTTACTTAATCATCTGCGCAAGATAGGAACAAAATCAGTTTTGATAACAAGTATCACTATAGATGGTCAGCCTTCTGTAGTAGGTTACAATCATTATAAAGACGAATATTTCCAACTGCCATATACTGAGATTCCCGTTCATTTCCCTGGAACCGGTGATATATTCTCTGCGATTCTGATTGGTCATCTTCTTGATGGAGAATCTCTCACCTATTCCACACGCAAAGCTATGGACGGAGTGTACAAACTTATTGATCTAAACAAAGAAAACGAAGACAAGAACAGAGGCATACCATTGGAGAACTTCCTGAATATTCTGTAATTGGAATTTCAACAAAACTTCAGAAATAGGATTGCATTTCATTAATATACAAATAAAGCCAATCCTATTTTCCTTATGGTTCTCTGTTCTATATTGTCATCTTCCCTGAGGATTTTTCTCAATTTACTTACAAATACATCAAGACTTCGTGACACAAAGAAATCATTACCCTCTTTACCCCAACAACGACTCTGTATAACTTCTCTCCTCACAATGTCATTTCTGTTGTCTGACCGACTTCGTTTATGGATGATTCTCTATTTGCTTGCATATTCCGGAGCATACCCGTTCACTTTTCCGGAACATGACCGTTCACCAATTCCGGGAAATTCTAATCCTTTAATTGATAGTCCCAAATAGAAAGGTATCTTTTTGATTTTACACGTATTTGCGTTACGGACATAACTTCCCTTAAAATAGGCAGGGAATTCTATAGTTCCATCACTTTGCGTATCTACAATTTCCATACTTACATAATATCTTTTATCATGCATGAGTACAAGTCGCTCCTGAGGTAGAATATCAAAAGACTGTTTGGTCTGTGATTTTTCTATAATAGCATAAATCGGTTTGTACAGTATATTTACGAAACTGTCTTCATTTTCAATTTCATATACATTAATACTCAAAGTACACTTACTGTATGTGCATTTGCTGACTGGCAGATTAAAGTTCTTAACCAGAAAATCATGCTTGGGATTTACTGCCAATCCCATTTCTGTGCCAATATTATTTCTACCTTTAAAGACGATGCCTCCCGGACAAGGAAATCCCTTGTGCTTTAAAGTCTTTTCTTTCATCTTTATGCCGATAACTGCAACATCAGGAAGCGTATATGCCGAAGACGACATAATCACATTCAACGGACTTTTGTCCGACACATCTTTTACATCAACGGTTTTAGGCAGATAAGCCACATGACGGAATACTAGTTTCATAGAACTGTCTTCCGGTACACTGACAGAAAAATTGCCATTCACATCAGATATAGTTCTTATATCCATATCCTTAACCTCAACGGTTACATATTCAACATTCTGGCATTCGGTATTCTTTACCGTTCCTGTGAAATGTCTCCATGTCTGGCATATTGCAGATAAAGAAACTACTATACCCATTAACAACAAATAAATTCTTCTCATTATAATATAAAATAAAGTAACTTTTTCAAAGAGAACGTTTAAAGTACATCACAGTGTAAATACTCGACACAATAATACCTAGCAATATCGTTATTACTGAAGTTAATAGTTTCTCCGGAAACAGAACATCCAGAAAACACAACCATTCATAAATATCTCTTTTTTCCTTCATCAATATTCTTTTTAGCTATTATATTACAAAGGTAAAAATATTATCACGATTTTAGATATTCATAATATTATTTTTACGTTAATCTTTCAGATAAAATGTTATCATTACTTCTTAGCATAAAGATAACATTGAAATTTGTTCTTCTTATTTTTGCACAAAAAAAGGAATATGAATTATATTGCATATATAGTAGGAATATAATCATAGTAAAATAAAACTAGCAGATGCCTTGTCTAAGCAGGCACAGGCTAAATATTCATATATGCTGAAACAGAAGATTCTTGATTATTATGATTGTCATACACTATAAATCTCTCTCTATGTTTTTTTCAAAAAATATCTGTCAATCTGTTATAAAATGCTCAAAACACCAGTATTTATAGGCATTGCGAGCATAACAGATTATATAACAGATTGACAGATTAAGGTGAAAAACATGTCAAAAACGTGATTTTTGGTCTGATTTCATGAGTTTTTACGGTTCAAAAGTCGCAAAAAATAGCGAGTTTTACGTCTAAAACGTTAATCTAATCGCAACAATAGTAATTATAACAGCTAATTATGATGGAAAAGCTGAGAAAAATAGCTAGAGTAATTGAACATCAAAAAATCAGTTTACTGGAAATTATACTTATCGTCCAAAAAATCATACTCAGTTTCTGTACTCGTTGTCTAAAGGCTGTGTACGGTCAATATGTAGCATAAATACAGCGAGTATTAAGCATAAAGACAACGAGTATACAGCCTTTATACTGATTTTAAAATCGCATAAAGAAATTGCTTCTATGGGAAACTTAAAAGGCAACAATCTGTTTTATAACAAATTGTTGCCTTAAAAATATAAATATTGCCAACCTTAATGTTCTGCAAGACTTGGCAGTAATTTCAATCAGTCAACAGCATTATAGCCTTTTGTGCTGTTATGAGCCAGAAGATCTTTAAGATTCTGCTCATGGAAATTAGATTCCACTTGCTCTTTATGAATCAAATCTGCCTCTTCCTTTTCTGCCTCTGAATGAGTGAAAGTAACAGCATGAGACTTCAGTTCTGCAATGCCCCAGCCTGCCAGAGCAACAACAACTAATCCGATTACGATATATAATCCTGTCATAATATAAAACTTTTATTACTTGTTAGCACGCTTACGTCCGTTATGATCAAGAATTATCTTGCGCATACGTATATTCTTCGGTGTTACCTCCAAGTATTCATCTTCCTTGATATACTCCAGACATTCCTCAAGACTCATTACCGTCTTAGGTATCACACGAGCCTTGTCATCAGAACCACTGGCACGCACATTGGTAAGCTGCTTGGACTTTGTAACATTAACAACAAGATCGTTATCATGAACATGTTCTCCGATAACCTGACCTGCATATACGTCTTCACCCGGGTCAATAAAGAATTTACCGCGATCCTGAAGTTTGTCTATACTGTAGGCAAATGACGTTCCTGTTTCCATAGCTATGATGGAACCATTCAGACGGCGAACTATCTCACCCTTATATGGCTGATATTCCTTGTAACGGTGTGCCATGATTGCTTCTCCCTGAGAAGCTGTAAGCACATTAGTACGAAGACCGATGATACCACGTGATGGTATTTCAAATGTAATGTTCACACGGTCACCTTCTGTGTCCATACCTGTAAGGTCTCCCTTACGGCGAGTCACCATATCAACCATCTTAGAAGAATAATCCTGTGGTACGTTGATTGTAAGTTCCTCTATAGGCTCACACTTTACACCGTCTATTTCCTTATATATAACCTGAGGCTGTCCTACCTGAAGTTCATAACCTTCACGGCGCATTGTCTCAACAAGCACAGAAAGATGAAGCACGCCACGGCCGCTTACAATCCATTTATCTGTGGCATCCTCAAATGGTCTTACACGAAGCGCAAGGTTTTTCTCAAGTTCCTTGGTCAGACGGTCATTGATATGACGGCTGGTGCAGAACTTGCCTTCTTTGCCGAAGAAAGGAGAGTCGTTTATAGTGAAGAGCATACTCATTGTAGGCTCATCAACTGCTATTGGAGGCAATGCTTCCGGATTCTCAAAATCAGCAATGGTATCACCAATCTCAAAGCGTTCCAGACCAACTACTGCACAGAGGTCTCCGGAAAGGACTTCTTCTGCAGGCTTATGTCCCATACCTTCAAATGTACGAAGTTCCCTGATTTTGGTCTTTTCGAACGTACCGTCACGATGGCAGATTGTGATATTCTGACCATTCTTAAGAGTTCCGCGGTGAACACGACCCACAGCGATACGACCTGTATATGAAGAATAATCCAAAGATGTGATAAGCATCTGAGGAGTTCCCTCAAGATATTTTGGAGCAGGAATTACTTCTATGATTTTATCAAGCAGATAGTCGATGTTATCAGTAGGTTTCTTCCAGTCTTCTGCCATCCATCCGTTCTTTGCAGAACCATAGACAACAGGGAAATCGAGCTGATCTTCTGTAGCATTGAGATCGCACATAAGATCGAATACCATTTCATAAACTTCCTCAGGACGACAGTTTGGCTTATCAACCTTGTTTACCACAACAATAGGTTTAAGTCCAAGCTGAAGAGCTTTCTGAAGAACAAAACGAGTCTGAGGCATCGGGCCTTCAAAAGCGTCTACAAGAAGAAGACATCCATCAGCCATATTGAGCACACGCTCAACCTCTCCACCGAAATCAGAGTGACCCGGAGTATCAAGAATATTGATTTTTGTACCGTTCCAATTTATAGATACATTCTTTGAAAGAATGGTTATACCTCGTTCGCGCTCCAAATCGTTGGAGTCTAATACTTCGCCACTGTTGTCCTGTCCATCACGGAATAGTTTACCAGCCAGCATCATCTTGTCAACCAGGGTAGTTTTTCCATGATCGACGTGTGCAATAACTGCAATGTTTCTAATGTCTTGCATCTTTTTTACCTAAATATATAATTTCGGGTGCAAAGTTACGAAAATTAAATGAAGAATAAATGATGTTTAGAAAAGATTTTTCTTCATGAAAGCCAATTATATATAAAACATTGTTAAATATTAAATAATTATAGTTCAAACGGCCCGCAATATTCGCATTTTTAAGTACCTTTGCAGCGCATTTTCGGAAAATCCGATGCATTCTGAAGCGCAAATGATTGTGATTAAGGTCATTAGGGCGCAGAAAGGATGTAATTGCAAACATTATTAATCAATAACGAAATGTATTTAAACAAAGAAAAGAAAGCTGAGATTTTCGCTCAGTATGGTAAGGATGCCAAGAACACAGGTTCTGCAGAAAGTCAGATTGCACTCTTCACTTTCCGCATCAAGCACCTTACAGAACATGTAAAGGCTAACCACAAGGACAACGTAACAACACGTAGTCTGACAATGCTTGTTGGCAAACGTCGCGCTCTTCTTGACTATCTTCGCAAGATTGATATCGAGCGTTACCGTAATATCATCAAGGATTTAGGCTTAAGAAAGTAATTTTAGTTATAAAACTAAATAAAGAAAAATCCACAGATTCATCAGGAATCTGTGGATTTTCTTATTTCATCAAGTGGCTTCATCACAAAATCGCGTTCAGCCATCAAAGGATGCGGTATTTTTAAGTCCGGTTCATCTACTTTCAACTCATCATACGTGAGTATGTCTATATCTATAATTCTATCCTGATATACGCCGTCATGACTTTTCTCAGCCCGTCCCAATTCACGCTCAACTCTCTGCGTGGCTTCAAGTAACTGGCGTGGTGCCAGAGGTGTGGACACCAACACACACATATTAATGAACTTATTGGGAGAAGAAAATCCCCATGGATCTGTTTCATAAAGAGATGACTGGCGGTCTACGTTACCTACCAGTTCTTCAAGCAGAGCAATCGCATCACGCATATTGCGTTTACGATTGCCTATATTAGAGCCTAAGGACAAATACGCCTTATGCATCAATCGTTCAATATTAGAAGACTGTCGCCATAACATCCGAACATATAGCCGTTTTTGACAGCCAGGTCATAGCACTTCATCACATTGTCATATCCGCCAAAAGCAGCGGTTACCATAAGTAATGTGGAATATGGATGATAGAAATTAGCCACCATACAGTCAGCAAAGCCAAAATCGTATGGAGGGAATATAAACTTATTAGTCCAACCGTCATATTCCTTAAGCATACCGTCTGTACCTACAGCCGTCTCTGTAGCTTTCACTACGCTTGCGCCTATAGCCAAGACATGATGTCCCTCTTGCTTCGCCTTATTAACAGCATCACAAGCACTCTTATTGATTATCATCTGCTCCGAATCCATCTTGTGCTTTGTAAGGTCTTCTACCTCTATCGGGTTGAAGGTTCCAAGGCTACAGTGCAAAGTTATAAAAGAGTTATTGATGCCACGAATTTCCATTCGTTTCATCAGTTCACGTGAAAAATGCAGTCCCGTAGAAGGCGCATTGACAGCACCCTCATTCTTTGCATATACAGTCTGGAAATATTCCATGTCTTCTTTGTCAGCATGAGGCAATTCACGATTATCTATAATATAACGTGGAAGCGGAGCCTCACCTAGCGCAAAAAGGTCATGCTTGAATTCTTCATGAGGACAATCATAAAGGAAACGAAGGGTACGCCCACGCGAAGTTGTATTGTCAATAACCTCTGCCACCATTGTATTAGTGTCGTCAAAAAACAGTTTGTTTCCTATACGTATCTTACGGGCAGGCTCTACGAGTACATCCCAAAGACGCATCTCCTCGTTTAACTCGCGAAGAAGGAAAACCTCTATCTTGGCATCAGTCTTTTCCTTTGTACCATAAAGACGGGCTGGGAACACCTTTGTATCATTGAACAAAAACGTGTCGCCTTCATCAAAATAATCTATGATATCACGGAATTCAAGGAAACTTCCTTCTTTAGGATTTCCCTTGGCATCCTTCTTGAACATATCTATTTCTCCTGAAACCTTATGCAACACCATCATACGAGACTCGTCAGGACGATAAATGCGGAACGGTTCCATATTGCCGGTCTCTTCATTTTTAAACTTGCGTACAAAATGATGAGGATACAGCGCTACCTGATCTTTTGGAAGATCAAATTTAAATTGTGATAACTTCATATATTATTTTCTCCTTTTATTTTTATTTTAAAGCCCAACCAAGAATATCATCAAAATCCTTGCAGTCTGCAATTGTGTAATCACCGACACGAGTGCGGCGTAATGCAGTAAGATAAGCCCCACTGTTCATTGCTCTTCCCAAGTCTCGTGCCAGGGCACGGATGTAAGTACCCTTGCCACAAGTGACATGAAGTTCCAGACATTTTTTTTCATCATCGAAAAAAAGAATCTCTATGCTTTCCACATGGACTGTCTTCGGCTTCAACGTTACGGCCTCACCTGCGCGGCGCAAACTGTAAGCACGGTCGCCATTTACCTTAACTGCACTATAAGTTGGCGGAACCTGCTGAATATCGCCTAAAAACTGTGGGATAACACTTTCAATCAGTTCACGGGTAATATGCTTCACCGGATAAGTATGGTCTACGGTGTGTTCTTTATCATAACTTGCCGTAGTGGCTCCCAACTGTAACATTGCAGTATATTCCTTGGTGTGTCCCTGCAATGATTCAATTTGTTTCGTACATTTACCGGTGCACAGAATCAAGACTCCGGTAGCCAGAGGATCCAGCGTTCCGGCATGACCGATTTTAACCTTATAACCCAAAGCCTTAGACAACACATAACGTACATGTGCCAACGCTCCGAAGCTTGACATCTTATACGGTTTGTCTATAGCAAAAATCTCGCCTGTTTTAAAATCCATCAATCAACCATTGTCAATGAATGACCAGTTGCCAAAAGCAACAATATAATACCTCCTACAATGATACGGTACCAGCCAAATGCCTTGAAACCATATTTTGCAAGAAAGCCAACAAACCACTTCATTGCAAATATTGCCACGACAAATGCAACCACACAGCCCACTGTCAACAACATTATATTATTGGAAGTAGCCCATGCCGTATCCTCTCTGAACATTTCTACCAGGTCTAGCAATGTTGCGCCTGCCATAGTTGGAACTGCAAGAAAGAAAGAGAATTCGGCTGCATTCTTTCTTGTCAACTTCTGCTGCATACCACCTACTATAGTGGACATACTGCGACTGACACCAGGTATCACAGAAAGACACTGGAAAAAGCCTATAATAAAGGCACGCTTACGCGTAATCTGATTTTCATCTTTCCCCTTATTGAATATTTTGTCACAGAAAAGCATAAACACGCCTCCAAGCACAAGCATTATTGCCACTACCCAAACACTGTCTAACAGCCAGTCAAGCAAACCCGACTTTTTGGCAACCAGCCCTATTACAACAGCCGGCAACACGCCTATAACAAGAAGCCAATAGAACTTAATCTTACCTAAAAGCTCATCATGACTCCTCATCTGAAAGAATTTCTTCCAATAAAGACATACAACAGAGAGGATTGCACCAAACTGTATTATGAACGTGAACGCATGCACAAAAGGGTCACCTTGCTGAACACCAAGAATATTCTGAGTGACAATCATGTGTCCGGTGCTTGATACTGGAAGAAACTCTGTAAGTCCCTCCACTATTGCTACAATAATAGTCTGTATTAAATCCATTGCTGCTTATTTTTCTGTATTATTATCCTTAGGTTTACGAATAATAGCATAAATCATAGAAATAAAGCCCAGGAAACAAACTACCGGGGCAACTTTGATACGCATTGTGCTGAAAATAGCCTGATCAAAAGTTGTTTCACTGCTACCGGCACCACTCATCAGAATGAAACCGAGGATAACAACTATCATACCGACAGCCAACAATATAAAGTTGACTTTGTCAAATGCCAAATTTTTCTTATCCATCATATTTGTCTTTTTAAATCTTATATAAATCTCCGGCTTTCATCTTCAAGAATTTATTCACGGAAAGGTTTGAACAAATTGCCGTAATAATAATTCCGAAAAGGATAATCGAAGCTGCCGTTATAGCCATTACCTGCCATGTCACAACCGTAAGAATCTCAGGCTCATAAGTATAAAGAGCATACACGCATCCTGCAAGAACCAAAATGGCAAGCAATGCGGCTATAACTCCAACCAAGATAGCACGGTTGACAAATGGACGGCGAATAAATGACCATGAAGCACCAACAAGTTTCATTGTATGTATAGAGAAACGACGGGCATAAATACCCAGACGCACTGTATTGCTGATAAGAGAAAAAGAAACGAACGTAAGCAATGCTGCCAGAACCAGAAGGACTATGCTTATTTTCTGCAGATTATCATTCACGCTCTCCACTAAATCCTGTTTATAGGTGACATCTGTCACCTTAGGAAATTTCTTCAGGTCCTTTGCTATCCATTTAAGAGAATCATTATTTGCATAATCCGCCTTCAGTGTCAGTTCTATTGACGCTGTAAAAGGATTAGCACCTATAAATTCAGACGGGTCAGTGCCCAAAGCTTCTTTTTCCTCTTTGAGAGCATCTTCCTTACTTATAAAATTTATCTGATTAATATAGGCATTCGACTTCAAACGACTACACAATTGTTGGGCTTCAGGATTAGTCATGTCATCCTGAAGCATCATGGTAACTACCAGATTCTCTTTTACATAGGATGATAAGTTTCGGGTTGTCAACACAGAAAACACTACCATTCCCAACAAAATGAGCACCATAGCTGTGCTTATACATAAAGTAACCACCTGTAATCCATAGTGACTACGGGCTGTTTTGCGATGTTTCTTCATTACAATAGGGCAATATTACACCAAAATTGTTGCAAAGTAACAAAAAAAATACTTCATAAACGAAGGTTTAACGTATTTTTTGATTATCTTTGTCGGCAATATGAGTACTGTAATTTATTCTTCACCAATATACGGTCCGGTACATAGCCGTAGACTGGGACTGTCTTTAGGCATAAATCTTATGCCTGCAGATGGTAAGATATGTACTTTTGACTGCATCTATTGTGAATGTGGCTATAACAAGGATCACCACACTCACTCTATTCATCCATCTCGCGAAACAGTAGCCAAGGCATTGGAGGCACAGTTGAAAAAGATGCACGACAACAATGAGCACCCTGATGTGCTGACATTTGCAGGGAACGGTGAACCAACAAGTAATCCTCACTTTGCTGAAATTATTGATGACACCATTAGACTGCGAAACAAATATTGTCCCGATGCAAAAATCAGCGTATTAAGCAATTCTACCTTTGCAGGAAGAAAAAACATTCATGATGCATTGATGAAAGTAGATAACAATATCTTGAAAATTGACACTATTGACCCTGAATATATTAAAAGAGTAGACCGCCCAACACAACCTTCTTACGACATAAACAGGATTATAGAAAACATGAAGAGTTTTAACGGGCACATTATAATTCAAACCATGTTTATGAAAGGCTGCACAGACGAGGGCGAATGTGTTGACAATACCGGAGATGAATACGTAAAACCATGGCTAGACGCAGTTAAAGACATAAAGCCCCAACAAGTCATGATTTACACTATAGACCGTGAAACACCAGACTCACACCTGCAAAAAGCAAGCAAGGAAAAACTAAATGAAATAAGAGACCGCGTGATTTCCATAGGAATACCATGCTCTGCATCATACTGACAAAAAAAGGCTTGCCTCACGGCAAGCCTTTTTTAATTATTTACAGAGTATAAATATGTATATATAGGTATGATTACATTTTACTTATTATACCGACCTTTGTACTGTCAAGAAAGTCTGTTATATTGCGAACTTCCTCGCTGTCAGGCACCTGGTCTTTGATTTGCAATACAGCATCAAAAACGCTTGTCTGCCCATGGAACACAAGTCTATAAGCATTTGCAATATGTTTGCGTACCTTTTCATTAATACCATAAGCTGTCATCATAGAATTATTCGGTCCACCATAAGATACTGGTTTTCCACCAGCTATAATATATGGAGGAATATCCTTAGAGAAAGCTGTACCAGCCTGAACCATAGAGCCACTCCCAACACGTGTTTTGGCATTCTCAATAACAGATGAAGAAAAAATAACTCCATCACCGATTTCACAATCACCGGCTATCTTTGTTCCATAGCCGAATACACAATGATCACCGACTACTGTATCATGAGAAATATGAGCACCTTCCATCAGAAAATTACTGTTGCCAATTATAGTCTTTCCATTTTCATGAGTACCACGGTTTATTACAACATTTTCACGAATGATATTATCATCACCGATAATAACCTCACTCTTTGCACCACGGAAATTAAAGTCCTGAGGAAGAGCACCAAGTACTGTACCCTGATGAATTTTGTTTCTATTACCTAAATGTGTACCGTTCATAATACTTACATTAGGATATATTACACAATCATCTCCAATTTCAACATATCCCTCTATATAAACAAAAGGATATATAGTAACATTGTTGCCAATCTTTGCCTTTGGGTCTATAACCGCCTTGTCACTAATATTATTTGCCATAATTAAATATTTGAATTATGAATTATTTAGCGCCTCCACCTAATGCATAGTAGAGATTTACCACAGCCTGCATCTTGTAGAAATCATCAGAAACCTTAGAAAGTTCTACATTGAGAAGAGAAGACTGAGCTGTAATTACTTCCAGATAAGTACTGCCGGCACTTGCCATAAGTTCTTTGGTATCTATTACATTCTGCTTGAGCACCTCTATCTGTTTAGCTTCAACTACACTCTTCTCTGCCGAAGAGTTATAAAGTACCATTGCATTACTTACTTCACTACCGGCTTTCAAAACTGAATTCTGCCATGTATTATAAGCCTGTTCATACTGCGCCTTAGCAACTTTTAGTCCTGCTACAAGTTGTCCATTCTGGAATATCGGCTGTGTAAGTGACCCCACTGCTGTAAGCAATATTTTGCCCGGATTCACAATTCCTGCACCACTTGAATTTGTAAAAGCGCCACTTGCAGATATATTAAGTCCCGGATAGAATTTACTACGCGCAGTCTCTACATTATAAAAACATTGTGCCAGAGCCATTTCTGCAGCATGCACATCAGCACGGTTCTGAAGTAATTGTACACCAACACCGGTAGAAAAACTGACAGGGAGACTTTCATCTTCAAGTTTACCACGAGTTATAGTCTGAGCCTGTTCACCAAGAAGCAAACTCAGAGAATTTTCAGTTTCACGAATCTGACGTTTCAAATCCGTCTTCTGAGTAAGTACAGAATAATAGTTAGACTCTGCACTTTGAACTGCTGTAGAACGCACTCCGGCAACAGCATCTTTCTGAAGTTTCATAATCTCCCACGTATCCTTGGTCAACTTCTCCATATCAGCAACTATTTCCAACTGCTTGTCAAGCATAAGGAGAGTATAATACATATTTGCGATATTGGCAATCAGATTAGTTTTTACAGAAACCTGATAATCCTTGGTCTGGAGAAGAGCAACCTGTGCTGAACGTTTCTGAGAAAGCAAATTGCCAAACAAATCTACATTCCAACTTGCATTAATAGGAAGACTGTAGACCTTAGAAGCTTTTCCACCATCCCAAGAAGATATTGTACCGGAAGGAGAGAATGAGAATGAAGGCAAAAATGCCAACTTAGCTGCTTTCATCTGAGCCTGGGCTATATCTACATTAAGCGCTGCATTAAGAAGATCAGGATTATTTGCCAAACCCTTTTCTATAAGATTCTGAAGTTGTGAATCTGTAAACACACTACGCCAAGGTATATTGGCAAAAGATGTTGTATCAGAAACAGAGAGTGTATCAGAAACAGACACAGGGTCACGAACTAATCCGTTTGTCTTTACATCCGGACGTTCGTATTTGCCATAAAGGCTCTTGCAGCCACTCAAAGTAGAGAGTGCCGCAAGACCGATTATCATTAGATTTATCTTTTTCATATTACTTTTCTTCTTTATTAGGAACTGCATGAGCATATTGTTCTAATTCTGCTGCAGCCTCTTCATTCACCTCATCATCGAATTTCAGAGGAGTAAACTTTTCCTGAAGCCACTCGAATGCAGCAAACAAAGCTGGAACAACAAATATCTGACAGAGTGTACCTATCAACATACCACCTACTGCTGCCGCACCAAGGGTCTGGTTTCCGTTTTTACCTACACCTGAAGCGAACATCAATGGCAGCAAACCGATTACCATAGCCAATGAAGTCATCAAGATAGGGCGCAGACGAGCTGTAGCACCAAGAATAGCACTATACTTTATTGCCATACCTGTACGACGACGCTCCAAAGCGAACTGTACAATAAGGATAGCATTCTTTGCCAACAGACCGATAAGCATAATCAGAGATATCTGCATATATATATCATTGGAATGTCCGAAGATATTAGTAAATATAAATGCTCCGGCAAGTCCGAACGGTATTGAAAGAATTACAGACAAAGGCAAGATGTAGCTCTCATACTGTGCACTCAAAATCAAATATATAAACACAATACAAAGTACAAAGACTATTGCCGTGGTGTTACTGCTTTCAGCCTCAGAACGAGACAATCCTGAATATTCATATCCATAACCATCCGGCAACACCTGACTAGCAACATCTTTGACAACCTGCATCACCTGTCCTGTAGAATATCCCGTGTTAGGAGTAATACTTACATTGATAGAAGTGAAAAGATTGAAACGTGACACATTAGATGGACCATAAACTTTTTTCAAAGTACAGAACTCTGATATTGGAGACATTTCACCACTACTTGTACGCACATAAATGTTACTTAGTTGATCTGGACGCATTCTATTATCCGGACCTGCCTGAATCATTACACGGAACAACTTTCCATAAGCATTAAAGTTGGAAGCATAAAGTCCGCCAAGATATCCCTGAAGAGTTGTAAGCACTGTAGACGGTGAAATACCAGCCTGCTTAGTTTTAGCCACATCAACATCTACCATATACTGAGGATAATTAGGATTATAAGACGTCTGTGCCGTCTGAACCTCCTCGTGCTTGTTAAGTTCTTTAAGGAAATCTTGTGTGATATTATAGAACTTATTAAGATCACCACCCGTCTTATCCTGCATGGTCATGGTTATACCACTCTGTGCAGAGAAACCAGGAATCATAGGAGGACCAAAAGCAAGAATCTGTGCATCCTTAATTTCTGCAGTTTGCTTGTATATCATTCCTAATACAGAGTTAGCCTCCTGAGGATTTACAAACAAAGCCATAATGTCACCTTGTGTAATCGCATTTTTTATACGTGTGGTTATTCCACCGGTACGTTCTTCAAAAGGCTTCAACTTGACGACAAAAGTTGCCTGGTCTGAACCGACACCGGCAATAAAACTATATCCGACAATTGCTTCACGACGCTTGATAGCCGTATTAGAAGCCAACATCTTGTCTACTTCATTGATAATTTCTTTTGTACGAATTTGGGATGTTCCTGGTCGAGCAGATATAGTAACAAACAGAGTTCCTGTATCCTCATCTGGTACCAAACCTGTTTTTGTAAAACTCATAGAGACAACAAGAGCTACAATACCTATAAAGATTGCGATACCAGCCATCAGTCTATGATTGATAACATGACCTACACCCTTCTTGTATTTTTCTGTAACTTTATCGAATGTCTTATTGAAATTATTATGAAAACGTGATACAAACGACTTGTTCGTATTATCTTTCTCTTCATCCTTTGGCTTCAAAAGAATAGCACATAGAGCCGGAGACAACGTCAAGGCGTTAATTGCCGAAATAACAATAGAAACAGCCATCGTTACACCGAATTCACGATAGAACGTACCAGAAGTACCTCCAAGGAATGACACCGGTACAAACACAGCTGCCATAACCAATGTGATTGAGATAATAGCACCGGAAATCTCGTTCATTGCATCTATAGATGCGGTAAGAGCGCTCTTGTATCCCTGGTCCAACTTGGCATGTACAGCCTCAACAACAACAATAGCATCATCCACAACAATGGCAATAGCCAATAGAAGCGCTGAGAGTACCAATAAGTTTATAGAAAAGCCAAATACCCACAAAAAGAAGAACGTACCAATTAGTGCTATTGGAACAGCAACAAGAGGAATTAGTGTTGAACGTATATCCTGCAAGAAGATATAAACGACGATGAACACCAAAAGTAAAGTGATAAACAACGTAACAACAACCTCTTCAATAGACGCATACAAAAATTCTGTTGCATCATATTCAACGGTATATTCAAGTCCCGGAGGGAATGACTTGCTTGCTTCTTGAAGAGCAGCCTTTACATCTGTAGCAATCTGCGTAGCATTAGAACCGGCTATCTGCTGAACCATACCCAGCACAGAAGGTTGCCCATTGTTTATTAAGCTCACGTTATATTGCAAACATCCCAATTCCACTTTGGCAACATCTCCCAATCGAAGTGTTTGTCCCGTGGTATTGCTGGTAATCATTATGTTTTCATACTCTGTCGCAGTTTTCAGACGTCCCTTGTAACGAAGGGTATATTCGAAAGACATATTGCTGCTTTCACCGAATTTGCCCGGAGCTGCCTCTAGATTCTGCTCAGCCAAAACACTTGAAATATCAGAAGGTATTAATCCATACTGTTTCATTTTATCCGGCTTAAGCCAGATACGCATTGAATAGTCTGCTGTAGACGGAACTTGCACATCTCCAACACCATTAATACGCTTCAATAATGGAACAATATTAATATTGTTATAATTGGTAACGAACTGATCGTCATAACGTCCATCCTCCGTTGTAATAGAATACATTATCACATTAGATGTCTGTCGTTTAGACACTGTCACACCTACTTTGGTAACTTCAGCAGGAAGAAGAGCCTGAGCCTGAGATACACGATTCTGCACATTGACTGCCGCCATATCAGGATCTGAACCCTGCTTGAAATATACTGTAATTTGAGCATAACCATCATTCGTTGCGCTGGAGGTCATATAAGTCATGTTCTCCACACCATTGATACTTTCCTCCAAAGGGGTAACAACAGAATTCAGCACTGTCTGAGCGTCAGCACCAGTATATGTTGTAGAAACCATAATGGTAGGAGGCGCTATATCTGGATACTGCTCTATAGGCAGCGATACCAGTCCAATCGTACCCAGCAACACGAAGAAGACGGAAATCACCGTCGACAGTACCGGGCGTTTAATAAAGTTCGTAAAAGTCATATTCTTTCCTTTTTACTTATTAACTTTTTACTATAAAGACTATTATTTGCCTTTCATGGCATTGACAAAACCACTTGCGGAGCCCTGTTTTTCGCCTAACTTTGCAGCATCATCTATCTTTTTCTGATATTGCGCTTCTGTTATTGGCTTAATGGCCATACCATCAGACAGTTTTGCTATTCCCTTTGTTACAATACGGTCTCCGACACTAAGCCCTGAAGTAACAATATATGTATTGCCATCATTCTGCGGATCGACCTTAATTTCTGAATATTTAACTTTATTGTCTGAGCCCACCTTATAAACGAAGATTTTGTCCTGGACAGAAGATGTTGCCTCTTGCGGAATAACAATGGCAGAATTGTTTGAATGAGGAATAATGATTTGACCTGCACCACCACTCTTAAGAAGCTTCTTCGGATTCGCAAAATGAGCTATCAAACTGTAAGCACCGGTTGACGCATCAATAACACCGCTCATCTTAACAACTTTTCCAGGATGATCATATATAGTACCGTCAGTAAGTTGAAGTTTCACACCCGGCAATGCTTTTATTGCATCAGCAACATTACCTGCCGTTCTCACAAGACTAAGTATTTCGCCCTCTGGCATAGAGAAAAATACTTCCATAGTACTGATATTAGAAACCGTAGTCAAAGCTTGGGTACTTGAAGAGCTAACCAAAGCTCCCTCCTTGAAAGGAAGACTGCCAATTACACCAACTGCCGGACTCTTCACCTGGCACCAACTTAAAGTTTCACGTGCAGAAGCAAGCGAAGCCTCAGCCTGGGCAAGAGAAGCCCTTGATGTAGCGTATGTATTCTGGGCTGTAGATAGTTCATATTGACCAATAACATGTTTTTCAAACAGTTTTTTATTATTATCAAATGTCAGTTTTGCCGTATTTAGCTGAGCTCTGGCTGTATTTACAGAAGCCTGAGCCTGACGAACAGCAGCCTGATATGTCTCACTGTCAATCGTAAACAACAATTGACCAGCAGAAACTGTCTGACCTTCATGAACATACACTTTTGTTATAAAACCTGAAACTTTCGGACGTACCTCTACATCCTGAATACCTTTAATAGTAGCCGGATAAGTGGTCTGGAGTGTTGCACTCTGAGAACCAATAGTCTCTACTGCAAACTCATTGTCGCCAAACTTTGGCATTCCACTTCCGCCACCACAAGAAGCAAGTGTAGCCGCAACAGCTACAAACAACAAAGAATTTTTTATTTTCATACCTATTTACAAAATTAATGTTTAACTAATCAATCAACATACGGCACAAAACTCCAATACCGCATTTGAGTTTTATGCTGCAAAAATACTAATTGTTTGGAAACTCTATAGTCACTTAGAGTTTCTTTTAACAATAATTACGTTAGAAAAGCCTTATATCATATTATTTCACAAGTCCCATGCTTTTAGCCTTTTGCATTAGCAGCTGCATAAGGGGATCATGTTCGTTTGCCACTTTATTGTCAAGAACAGCATCTTTAAGTGTCTGTTTCAAAACACCAACCTCACGTGATGGCTTTAAACCAAACAGTTCCATTATCTCATCACCATCTATACAAGGTTGAAGCAAACGCTTATAGTCGCGTTCTTTAAGATTGACAAGTTTTTCTCTTACTACACGGAAATTGTCCAGGAATTTAGCTTTGCGAACCTGATTTTTACTTGTAATATCAGCTTCACAGAGAATCATAAGATCATCTATGTCATCACCTGCATCATTCATAAGTCTGCGCACGGCACTGTCTGTAACCTCTTCGTCTGCAATAACAATAGGGCGCATGTGCAAATCAACCATTTTCTGCACATACTTCATTTTTGTATCCATAGGCAATTTCATTCTGCGGAATATACCAGGAATCATCTTTGCCCCCAAATAATTGTGATTATGAAAAGTCCATCCGTTTACATTATCCCATCTCTTGCTCTTAGCTTTACCGATATCGTGAAACAAAGCCGCCCAACGCAACCAAAGATTATCACTTACACGACTGACGTTATCAAGAACCTCCAATGTATGATAAAAGTTGTTTTTATGAGCCCTCCCATTACGAGTTTCAACTATATCCAGAGCAATCAGCTCGGGAATAATAATCTGCAGCAAACCACAACGATACAAATTTATAAATCCCTTACTTGGGATTTTGGTCATCATTATTTTATTCAGCTCATCTATAATACGTTCTCCACTGATAATTTTAATTCTGTCAGCATCACGTGTAAGTGCATCAAACGTTTCGTCATCTATAAAAAAATCAAGCTGAGCGGCAAAACGAATGCATCGCATCATACGCAAAGGATCATCAGAGAATGTAATATCCGGATCCAACGGTGTTCTGATTATTCCATCTTCCATATCAAGAACACCATCAAAAGGATCAACAAGTTCACCAAAGCGTTCTTTATTAAGACACACTGCTAAAGCATTTATTGTAAAATCGCGCCGGTTCTGGTCATCTTCCAGCGTACCGTCTTCAACATGAGGCTTTCTGCTGTCATGACTATAACTCTCTTTGCGGGCACCAACAAATTCCACCTCCGAACCACGATATTTTACCTGGGCTGTGCCAAAATTCTTGAATACCGATATATGAGCCTTCTTTCCCAACACGTTTTTCAGTTCATTGGCTACACGAATGCCGCTTCCCACAACCACAACATCAATATCATTTGACGGTCGTTCAAGAAAAAGATCCCTTACATATCCACCCACAACATAACATTCCAACCCCAGTTTATCTGCAGCTTCTGAAATTTTGTGGAATATATCTTTATCTAGTAATTGCGCCAAATCGGCATTGGAAAGATTTCTCATTGTTACTTAAATTCTCTTAACTTGCTCTAAATTGCGTGCAAAGATACTAAAATTTACTCGCAGAATACGAATATTAGCCTAGTTTTTTATAATTTTGTACCCATGAAACAGTTTTTATGGCTATTCACATTCGCTGTATTGCTAGGTAGCTGTGCCGAAACTCAAGACGAGAAGGCTGCTCCTCTGATGTCACATATAGAAGCTCTATATGAGGCGGGACTTTATAGACAGGCGCTTGACTCCATCATGGAACTCCGCAAAGATTACCCTGATGCTATAGAATCAAGAAGAAATGCTCTCAGAATTTGGCAGAACGCATCACTAAAGATGGCTCAACTTGACATTGCGCACACCGACTCTGCCTTGCAGACTACAATCAAAGCCATAGAAACCGAGAAAGACTTATATACCCGCAATCTGCTTGGTGTAAAGCGTGACTCTCTGCAAGCACGCTATGAAGCTATGTGCAGTGTTGTAAGAATGATACATATCAGGCAAAATGAAAAATAGCAATACTGAGAATCAGTTTAAGAATGTCATGAAAGAATGCCGTGACCTCTTTGATAAAAAGCTTCATGACTATAGTGCATCCTGGCGGATTTTACGTCCATCTTCTCTTACCGACCAACTATTTATAAAGGCCAAGCGCATTCGCAGTTTGGAAATAAAGAAGGAATCTCTTGTAGGCGAAGGCATACGACCGGAATTCATAGCTCTAATCAATTATGGGATAATAGGACTCATCCAGTTGGAGAAAGGGTATGTTGATTCTGTTGACATATCTACAGACGAAGCCTTGTCTCTGTATGATAAACACTCAGAAGAAGCACTGGAACTTATGCTCAAGAAAAATCATGATTATGACGAAGCTTGGCGTTCAATGAGAGTAAGCAGCTACACCGATTTCATTCTGACAAAAATAGAAAGAGTCAAAGAAATTGAGAACATCAAAGGAGCAACCTTCGTTTCAGAAGGAATAGATGCAAACTATATGGACATTATAAACTATGCCGTATTTGGAGTTATAAAACTTAGTGAATAGATTTATAAACATATTAGTAAATATATGCCGGTTTATTCTTGCCGCAGTCTTCATATTCTCAGGATATGTGAAGGCGGTAGACCCTATCGGCACACAATACAAACTACAGGATTATCTGGAGGCCTTACATATCCAATTCATTCCGGACTGGATGACTTTGTTTTCATCTGTAGTTTTATCAGGGCTAGAGTTTTCTTTAGGTATTCTTATACTGTTTGCCATACGACGTCGGCTTTGCACCAAGTTCACAACAGTATTTATGGTTATCATGACCCTGATAACATTATGGTTGGCTATATCCAATCCGGTAAGTGACTGCGGATGCTTTGGCGACGCAATAAAACTCACAAACACGCAAACACTTTTAAAGAATATAGTATTACTGATATGTGCACTTACTGTTGCTTACCGTCCTTTGGGCATGATAAGATTCATATCTAAAAGCAACCAGTGGATAGTTATCAATTATACCATTCTCTTCATTTTGCTTACAAGCGGATTAAGTCTATACTATCTGCCTCAATTTGATTTTCGTCCATACCATATAGGAGCAAATATACTGAAAGGCATGCAAATTCCCAAAGATGCGCCTCAGCCTAAATTTGAAACGACATTCATTCTCAAGAAAAACGGAAAGACAAAAGAGTTTACTCTCAACAACTATCCGGATTCGACATGGGAATTCATAGACAGTAAAACCACACAGACGGCAAAAGGATATTTACCACCTGTACATGATTTTTCTATAGAAGACAACAAAAGCGGGAAAGACATCACCAAGAATATACTTACCAGAAAAGGATATACGTTCTTATTGATATCCCCACATCTTGAAGAAGCTGAAGATGGCAACTTTGGAGACATAGACCAGATTTACGAATATTCACAAGAATACAATATTCCATTCTATTGTCTGACAGCAAGCACAGAACAGTCTATACAAAAATGGATTGATATAACCGGAGCAGAATATCCATTCTGCACTACTGACGAAACAACCCTCAAAACAATAATAAGAAGTAACCCGGGACTACTTCTGCTGAAAAACGGTACGGTGATAAATAAATGGAGTCATAATGGACTGCCCAAAGGCGACATGCTGAAAACAGACATAAGCAAAGCCGAAATTGGTCAGATGCCATCAGATACCATTCCCGTAAAAATATTAAAAATCATTTTGTGGTTTATCTTGCCTTTAATGGTTTTAACTATAGCCGACCGTATCTGGGCATGGACAAGATGGATTAAAAATAAAAACAAAGAAGACAAAGATAAGATTAAATCACTTTTTAAAAAAGAAAAAAACATGAGAAAGAAAATTGTAGCAGGCAACTGGAAAATGAACATGAACCTGCAAGATGGCGTTGCTCTCGCAAAAGAGATCAATGAAGTTTTGGCTGCTGACAAGCCTAATTGTGGTGTTGTAATCTGCACACCTTTCATCCATTTGGCAAGTGTTGCTCAAGTACTAGACCAAAACATCGTTGGTCTTGGTGCTGAGGACTGTGCTAACAAGGAAAAGGGAGCCTTCACCGGTGAAGTTTCTGCAGAAATGGTAAAGAGCACAGGTGCTCAGTATGTTATTCTTGGTCACTCAGAGCGTCGCCAGTATTATGGTGAGACAGCTGAAATCTTGAAAGAAAAAGTTCAATTGGCTCTCAAGAATGGTCTGAAAATAATCTTCTGCTGCGGTGAAACTCTTGAAGAGCGCGAAGCTAACAAGCAGAACGATGTTGTAAAGGCAGAACTTGCTGGTAGCGTATTCAACTTGAGCGCTGAGGAGTGGAAAAACATAATCCTCGCATACGAGCCAATTTGGGCTATCGGTACAGGCAAGACAGCTACATCAGACCAAGCTGAAGAGATGTTGGCTTACATTCGTTCTACCGTTGCTGACAAGTATGGCAAAACAGCTGCAGAAGACACAACAATTCTATATGGTGGAAGTTGCAAACCTAGCAACGCTGCAGAATTGTTCTCTAAGGCTGATATTGATGGTGGTCTTATCGGTGGCGCTTCTCTGAAGGCTGCAGATTTCAAGGGTATCATTGATGCTTGGAAAAAATAATTTTTAATGAATATCCAGCCTGATGCGTATCGCTACGCTTCAGGCTGGCTTCTTATTTTATGGTAATATGAAAATTAAGTTCACAACTTTGCTTGTTTTATTGTTAAGCCTCGTACTGAATACAGAGGCTCAAACTTATCTTGACAACCTGCAGAAAAAAGCCGAGGGACAAGGCAACATAACTGTAGTACAAGACAAAGAAATAAGTGACTTGGTAAATGGAAAACTGCCTTTGGCAGAGAAAGCTGCGAAGCCGGAACAGCAGGATTATAAGAAAGCTGCAACTACTACTATACCTTTTACGGTAAGAAAAGACACTGCCGAAAAGAAAAAACATGTTGTAGAAAAAAAAGAAACTACAATAATTAAAGAGACTATAAAGAAAGAAACTGCTACAAATCAAAATAAAGAAACGAATGCTGCTGAAAGAAATTCTCACGAGACCATAAAAGCAGAAGAAGATTTCGATATTCCAACCGTTGACCTTCGAAAGAAGGTTATGCTTCAAAGTCATAAAGCCAACGGCTACAGAGTACAAGTCTTCTCCGGAGGAAACTCTCGCAATGACAGACTAAAAGCTGAGCAAATTGGAAACAATGTCAAGATGAGTTTCCCAAATCAGCCGGTCTACGTACACTTCTATTCGCCAAGATGGATATGCCGTATGGGAAATTACCGCAGCATCGGCGAAGCTGACAAGATGTTGAAAAAAGTACGGGCACTAGGATACAAACAAGCCTGTATTGTAAGAGGAAAGATAACTGTTCAATATTAACAATGAATCCAGAAACTGATTTCAGAGATGGCCTTGACGAGCTGTCCGCACACTATAAAGAAGTTTTAAAACTTCTTGGAGAAGACCCTAGTCGTGAAGGTCTGTTAAAAACCCCGATGCGCGTAGCTAAAGCTATGCAGATTCTGACCCGTGGATATATCCAGGACCCCCACAAGGTTCTTACGGATGCTCTTTTCAAAGAAGAATATAACCAGATGGTTATAGTAAAAGACATTGACGTATTCAGTCTTTGCGAACATCACATGCTGCCTTTCTACGGTAAAGCTCACATAGCATATATCCCTAACGGATATATTACGGGGCTTAGTAAAATTGCCCGTGTCGTAGATATTTACAGTCACAGACTGCAGGTTCAAGAACGACTCACGCAACAGATAAAAGACTGCATTCAGGAAACTCTTAATCCACAAGGGGTCATGGTTGTGATTGAAGCCAAACACATGTGCATGCAAATGCGTGGTGTAGAAAAGCAGAATTCCATAACGACCACCAGTGATTACAGTGGGGTATTTAATTCTCTCAACACCCGACAGGAATTCATGAATCTGCTACGTGGCGAAAGCAAAAGAATATAGGATATTATGAAATTTATCAGTTGGAACGTCAACGGGCTGCGTGCTTGTGTAGGCAAGAATTTCGAGAAGGATTTTCAAGCCTTAAATGCTGACTTTTTCTGTCTTCAGGAAACTAAGATGCAAGAAGGACAATTAGACTTGCAGTTTCCCGGATACGAGTCTTACTGGAACTATGCCGACAAAAAAGGATATTCCGGTACAGCTATTTACACCAGACATAAACCAAATAATGTGATTTATGGCATCGGCATTGACGAGCATGATCACGAAGGTAGAGTGATAACCCTTGAATACGATGATTTCTATCTCACAACTGTCTACACTCCAAATTCACAGAATGAACTGCGCCGTCTGGAATATAGAATGAGATGGGAAGATGACTTTCAACATTTTCTGCACACACTAGACAAAAACAAACCAGTCATTGTATGCGGAGATATGAATGTGGCACATAATGAAATAGACATCAAGAATCCGTCAACAAACAAGCATAATGCCGGATTTACCGATGAGGAGCGAAACGAAATGACCACACTGTTAAATAATGGATTCATCGACACATTCCGCACACTATATCCTGAACAGGTTACATACAGTTGGTGGAGCTATAGATTTCATGCCAGAGAGAAAAATGCAGGATGGCGTATAGATTATTTTCTCATTTCGGAACGGTTGAAAGCGCGCTTGCAGGAAGCAGCAATTCACACCGAAATATTTGGCAGTGACCACTGCCCTATTGAATTGATTTTGAAATAAACAAGATTACACCTTATTTATTATTATAGCGAAATGGCCCGCATCTCACGATGCAGGCCATTTCTTTTTAAATTTATTGTTTAAATAGAGACTTTTGTAATTTATCTTATAAGAGAGATTTTAATTCAGATACAGGGCGTTTCTCAATAGTTCCATCAGCTTTTGTAACTGTGAAATATTTATGAGCAGACTGACCATTGACAAACTGTACTACTGCAACTCCACCTTCACGAAGTTGTTTTGTGAAATAACCTTCACGCTTGCCATTTACATATTTACCATGCCAGTTTTCTTTTCCATTTTTGTAATAGGTAGTGAACTCACCGTTTATAACAGTATTCATATCATTACCCAAGTCTATAAAGCTATAGCCACCTTCAGCTTTCAGTATTCCATTCATATAATAATCCATGAATACATTCTGCTTTTTGCTTCCAATACCGGTTGTCATCAGCAAGCGATAATAACTAGCCTGGTCACTGTTGGCTACACTCATCATATTTTCAGAGTAGAAGATTGTATCTGCTACTACTGTGGCATTTTCTACATGCTTACGACCGAAACTTGTTACGGCCAGCATAACCATTACTGATATCAAGAGAATCCGTTTCATAATCGTATGTTTTTTAAATTAATATTTCTTTTATCTGATGCAAAGATAGAAAGAATTCTGAAACTTCGTACTTTTATTAACTATATTTTATACATATTTTTTCATCTAATTTTAGTCATTATTTAAAGTTCAACTTTCAAATCGAAAGTTTCAATAATTTGCCTAAAAAGTTTCAATTTGAAAGTTAAGCACATGTAAACACACTATAAATAAGGTGTTCTGTTAACTATTTGACATAAATACCTCAATATTATTACTGTTACCGCACACAGCATTCACATTTAAGTTACAATTAGTTATGTAATATTTTTTCTAAAATCAAAAAGATATAATTGCACATCCAAAACAGCCTTTAATGAAAGTATATTCACCCAATATACTAACATTTTGCATCAATCACGCACGTTTTGATGAATTATTGATTTATATCAATTTACGACTACAGAATTAACTTTATTGTCTGATAACATAAAGTCCTCACAGTTTCACCATTTTGACTTCCCGGAGTCCATTTTGGCATATTCACCAAAGCTCTTACAAAAGCACGGTCTGCAGATGGTGAAGCCGGAACTATTATTCTTACGTTGCCGACACTTCCATCTTTCTCTATTATAAAACTGGCAACAACCTTTTTACCAGCCTTTTCCACCTCTCCGGCTACTAATGGTATAATGTAATTGTGGGAAAAATATTCAGCTATATCCGCTCTGCTTTTTCCATACGCAGGCATAACCTCCGGACTAGTGTACACATCTCTTTCTAACGAAACCGAATCAACAGATTCCGGTACCTGGACAGCCAGCGCAGGTTCAGCCAACATCATTTTTCTAAATTTTCTGGACACCGTTTCTTTTAATACAGAAAAAGGTATATCACATAGGACATCATAATGAAGACTATCATTGAACACCTCAAAAGCAAGAGTTTGTCCACTTACCGGTGCAGGTCCAAGAACAGAACTTGCCGGCACGTAATCGTATTTATTGCTGCGCATACCCCGTGAAAGATACTGTTGGAAAGCATCTCCTGTAAAAGGATTGTTTATTATTGAGGCAACATCCATAATATCCGACTCTTTCCACAACTTATTGTTTATCAAATCATAAGTCAACATCCTAACCACCCTGATGGCTTTCTGTGACGACTTACTCTGCGGCTGAGACGTAAGTTCCAACCTATAAGATATAAACTTGCCGGGAACAAAACCCATTTCTGTTGCTGAACATGTTACATAACAAAACTTATTGTCATCAGGAATAGTGTCAAATTTACTTTTCAGCTTTTCGCCATATTTTCTCAGAAAGTCGGCTTTATCCCTATCTACATCTCCGGTGTACTTACCGAACAAGGTTTCGGAAATATATTTTTTCAAGCCTTCTACTTTATCGTAATTAAGTTTTTCCGGCCATTCCAACTGAACATCAACCACATTCACTTCATCCCCTCTCACTAACAGATTTTTCTCTGAAATATATTTTATACTGTTACGGGAAACAAAGTTCTGTGCTTCTATATCTACAGGGGAAAAAGCCAACATTAATGCCAATACCGTTAATATTATTGTTCTTTTCATAATTGCCATTAGTTTACGACTGCAAATATACAAAAAAAATAAGACTTGTCATCACGACAAATCTTATTATCATACTTACTAAAACTAAATTAACCACTAAAAAAACTAATATTTTTACTTTCTGTTGCAAAATTACATCAAATATGTTACATACCAACTATATATTTTACTGATAGAATTACCATTTTTGCTGAAAATGACTTTTTTAATAAAAAAGATGGTATCTTTGCAGAAAGAATAAGAACTTTTTGAATATGAGAGAACGGATACAGAATCTTCTAAGAGAAATGAATCATGGCATATATGAGAAAGAATCAGAAATAGGATTAGCTCTGCTTGCTGCCATTGCCGGAGAAAGCGTAATTCTGTTGGGACCTCCGGGAGTTGCCAAAAGTATGATTGCCAGACGACTGAAAAGTGCCTTCAAAGGCGCTGCCTCTTTTGAATATCTAATGTCACGTTTTTCCACACCTGACGAGATATTCGGTCCTGTTTCTATTTCACGTTTAAAAAAGGATGACGTTTATCAACGCGCAACCAGCGGATACTTACCTACTGCAGACGTCGTATTTCTGGATGAAATTTGGAAAGCCGGACCTGCCATACAAAATACATTGCTCACCGTCATTAACGAGAAACTTTTTCGCAATGGCAACACAGAAACTCATCTGCCTCTGAAACTCCTTGTAGCTGCAAGCAATGAACTTCCTGCAAAAGGAGAAGGACTGGAAGCTCTATGGGACCGTTTCATCATCCGCATTGAAAGCCAAGCCATACGCCGCGAGGACAATTTCAATGCCATGCTTTTAGGTAAATCGTCTGACTTTGAAAAAATCCCGGACAACAATTGGCAAATCAACAATGAAGAATATGCCAAATGGCAAAAAGAAATCAGTAATATCGGTATCAGCAACGATTCACTTTCCTGCATAAATGTAATACGGCATGCCATAAAAAATGTAGACGTTGACAATGCTGATGAGCGACGGGACATATACGTAAGCGATCGTCGATGGAAAAAAATAGCACAGTTGTTGCGTACTTCTGCATTCATTCATGACCATAATAATGTTGAGGTTTCAGACATCATGCCTATATACCACTGTCTATGGCAGGAACCTGATGAAAGTGATGCAGTGAGAAGAATCGTAATACATGCTATATTTACTCCTCTTGCAGTAAACCTAGCACAAATAAAACAGAATATCAACAATGATATTTCTCATAACAACATGCGTATAAAAGCGCACGGAGTTACAGCTATTCAGAAAAAAAGAGACGCTGATAAAAAGTGTTACAGTGATTATTATTACCGTCTGCCTCAACATGAAACAGGACATACATTCGTTATTGCTGCCGATTATCAGCAATTGCCGGAAATAGGAACCGAAGGAGCTGAAGGTCTGCTTTACTCTGATCCACGTAATCCTAAGATTACAGTAATAAAGACCAACGATGGCGGTCATGCTCCTTTAGGATGCCGCCCGGTAAGCCTGATGAGAGATAACAATAACCTCTACATAGACGGAATAAGATATGCCCTGGAACTGATGCCGGAAGACGATATGCCGGTATTGGATTTAAACGAAGACAGTTTGTCTTCAGAATATTCATCACAGATAGAAGTTCTTGCAGATAAATTAAAAGATCTGCAAAAAAACATAGAGTCCAACCTTTTTGTAAATGATGATGACCGCAAGGAAATAAAAACCTATCTTTCTGATTTCTATAAAGAGATAGCTTTCACACGTCAGGATTTAGAAAAACTTCTGTAAATGGACAGTTCCAATACTTATCTCAAAATTCTGGACGATTTCTGCCGGACTGCCCAGCTTCCAGCATCTTCCACCGGCATCATATACGACAAGCCATGGCTCATAAAAGAAGATCCATTACATGATTTTCTCATAAGCATTATGAGTGACAAGCACTATCAGAAACAGGTTGCCGGAAGCAGGCTCAGAGCCAAGGTTTTCTACTCTTCTGTAGGAAAATTCATCGCCGAAATAACTCATTATGAACAGTTTCAGAACCAAAGAGCCTGGACAGAAAGAAACAACATGCAAAAGGTTTTGGAATGGTCACCTATAAAGAAAGCCAACAAAGATGCCAGACAGAATCTTCTGGAGGACATAGCTGCTCGTCATTCATCATACGGATTCAGCAAAGATTTTTTTGAACGCATCTTTGAAAATGGAGGGACCTTGAAACAGCAAAACTGGGAAAAGCTAACTGCTGATTGGGAAAACGCACTTGCAAGCCATATAACAAGCGACTGCAAGGCACATCTCTACAAAAGAAAAGATGCTTTCATGAAAGGACTTGAATTAATCATGAATCAGGTTACACGATATATGTGCACCCATAGCACAAATGAACAGCAGGCAGCACAGGCATGGGACATGATGAACGGACAATGGACAGAAACTGAATTTGAACGACAACTTAATATTGTACGCATCCAAGAAAACTATCCGCAAATTGGAGAGGTTGCAGCCTGCATGGGGCGCATTGCCGATGCCAACGGCAAGGACCGGCTCACCATAGCTTCCGGTCACACCATGAAAATGGAACACAGTAGTGGCAGCGACATAGAAGGAATAACCACCGGCAATGACCTGAGTTCACTGTTGCCTCTTGAATTGGCACAATACAGTGATGAAGATATGGGCGACCTCTTTATATATAAATATCTCACACGACGCCTACAAACCTTCAGATATAAAAGTGAGATGAGTAAACCTTCACGCAAGTTGTCATTCATCCATGCGTCACGACGCGGACCAATGATAATATGCATAGATACCTCTGCCAGCATGTATGGCACTCCGCAACGCATCACCTCATCAATGCTTGCACTTATTGAAGAAACAGCAGAGATGTTGCAACGTGATTGCTTTCTCATAGACTTCAGTGTTTCCATCCGTCCAATTGACTTGATGGAGCGGCGCAAGCAAAAAAGACTTATGCAACTTGGGCTAAACGGTGATTCCAACATAGAATTCAAAAAGGGCGAATTGCCTTTTATTGGCGGAGGAACCTGTGCCCGTAAACTTATGGAAGAAATGTTCAATCTGCTCAACAACGACAAAGGCCACTATGTAAATGCAGATGTTCTTCTTGTAAGTGATTTTCTGATACCCTTTCCTCCAACAGAATATCTGGGCAAACTGAAAGAATACCGTAAGACAGGAACAAAATTCTATGGATTATGCATAAAAAGAGCTGATGACAAAGAGCCTAACCCATGGAAGACCATGTTCGACAATATATACGAAATAAGATATCGGCATCTACGAAAGTATTAAAAAAACTTTTCCCGAACACCGCATCACTGCGAAGTTCGGGAATTTAATAGATTTTACTATCAAAAAACTAATAACCTAACCTAATAATGTAAACGCTGTATATATAAATCAATTAATCATTTCTTTTTATTTCTGATGCAAAGATAATAAGGATTTTATAGTTAAAGAAATTATTTCAGTGAATTTCCTCTTTTTTTCAGCTAATTTGATTTTTCACTAAAACATTTGGAACTTATTTATATTTTCTTTATATTTGCCAACGCATATTTGATGAAAACAAAACAACATATAATACTTCTGCTGTCTATGCTGCTATTTGTGCTTTCAGCATATTCGCAGCAAAGAGGCAAGGCTTCTTTCTATTCAAAGAGAGCTACAGGAAACAGAACTGCCAGTGGTGAACGCATTCATCATGATAGTCTCACATGCGCTCACCGTACTTACACTTTCGGCACATTGCTGAAAGTTACCAATCCTGCCAACGGCAAAAATGTAATAGTGAAAGTTACCGACAGAGGTCCTCACGGACGGGGCAGAATCATTGATTTGTCATACGCCGCAGCCAATGCACTGGGAATAATCAACAGAGGTGTCGCCAGTGTAATTGTAGAGAAATTCCATGAGAACAAAGGTATTCCGTTCCGTTCTGACGAACAGGATTTACCGGAAATGGATTTTGAGATTACCGAGCCTATTCCTCAGTTTTATCATCAAGAGCAGCAGAAGACTCAGAAGAAGAAACAGCCGCAACAACCTTCGAAATCTTAACTTTGCGCTTTGGGTTCTCCTGAGCTCCTAGTTTCAGCAGTTTCTCGGCAGCCACGGTTATACTTAATCCTGATGGTGCGGTAACCCTTTTCAAATCACCGAAAGCTTCCGTGGTCTTGCCCAGTTGTTCATCAACTTTGCGGAATCTTTCATAAAACATCTGCACCCTGTCTACAATATTATTTGCTGCCTGCATTATCTTTTCCTGGTTCTCTGCCTGGCGTGTCTGACGCCAGCTCATCTCCAATACTCTCAATATCACATATAGGCTTTGACTGCCGGATATTATGACACCGGCATCATATGCTTCTTTCCATAAAGACGGTTCATTGGCAAGAGCCAATTGCAGAGCACTCTCACTATAAACATACATCAGTACAAAATCCAACTTATTATTACCTTTGTCTACATATTTGCTATAGTTTTTCTTGGCTAATTCCTTTACATGATTACGTACGGAAAGCACATGCCGCTGAAGAGCATCCGCTTTCATTGCATCATCATCAGCTTCACAATACTCCTCAAATGCTTTAAGAGACATTTTTGAATCTATCACCACATCACGGTGATCGGGAAAATGGAGCACGACATCAGGAATCATTCTTTTCCCGTTTTCTTCTTCCAGAATGATTTGTCCCTCCTCATCTTTCAAAGTAACCTGCTCCTCAAACTGCAATCCGTCTTCCAGTCCCATATTCTCCAATATAGTGCGCAAACGCAATTCTCCGAAATTTCCCTGAGTTTTATTTTCACTGGTAAGAGCCTGAGCCAGTTTATCTGCCCTTTCCCCAACTATTGCCGCCTGTCTCAAGTTTTCTTTAATAGAAGCGTCCAAACGTTCCATTGATGTAGTCTGAGCCCTGTCGCTTTTTTCTACAGATTCCCTCATCTGCTTCAAGTTGTCCCTTAGAGGACCTAGGATTTTATCCATCTGCAATGTATTATTGTCAGACAATTCTTCAGAACGTTTCTTCAATATTGCTTCAGAAGCCGTGTTTATCTGCTCCCGAATCAGTTCCGACTGTTTTTCCATTTGTTGCTCATGTTGTCTGCGCAATTCCTCCAATTGCCGGTCATATTGCAAGCGCACATCTGCTATCTGTCGGTCAAAATTTTCCTGTAGCTGTCGGTTTTGCTGTTCCAGTTGACATTTCTGTTCAACTTTAAGTTCATTCTTTTCATTATTACATTGTTCCAACTGAGCCTGCAATCCCATTATCTGATTTTTTGCAACATCTCGGTCTGCAATAATACCGGTCCGTTCCTTCACAGCTTTATTCTCTGCAAAGAAGAAACCTGCCAATGCAACAATAACAACACCTATTAATATATATACTACAAATTCCATATTATAATTATATTTTCCCTACAGAAATATCCATAAAGTACAGTATTACCTTTGAATATTTCATGTAAACATGAGTTTATTATTTGCAAAGATAGTGCAAAATTCTGATTAAACGAGATAAATAAAAATATTTTAGCAACATAAAGTCAGGTGCTTATTCAAAACGAAAATCAAGTAAGAGAAAAATAAAACATTATATAGATTTTACTCACTTTGTGATTGGCTAGAGATTATGTATCTTTGTAAGGTCAAAAATACTACATCTCCACCACTCTATATCCATTGTCGTATCTGGTATGTATTCTTCTGCCCAGTTACGGCAACATTCGGCTTACCTTGTCACTGGTTACTCCTCGCATGGCTGCAGGGTGATGCTTCTTCATCTTCTCGTATATCTCGGTAGCTGAAAGGGTGAACACTTTCACATATTTGTTGGCTTCATCATCAGCTGTGGCAAAGCGGAAACATGAACTGAACACATCTTCCTCTATGCCATGAGCATAAAATAATTTGTTATGATGCTGAATTTCTCGCTCCTCTCGCTTTGAGAACCAGTAACGCATTCCACTTTCCAACTCGGCTTTCAACTGGGCATACAGTTGCGCATACTCTATCGGTGAACAGTCTATCTTCTGTTTCACGTCTACACAGATAAACCTACGACTGCCGGTGGTATCTGTCAACAAGTCATAGCAGTTGCTGGTTCCGATGAATGTTAGCTGTTTTGCCGTCACCATATCTCATCCACCCGGCTGTCATGGCTAGCATCCAACGGTGAAAACCGTTTGCCCAAACATTGTTTGGGCTTACTCTCTGTGCCAACGGAGTTACTCTATCCTTGCCGTCCCATTTAGGCAGATTATCAAAGTACAGCGTGAACGGATTATATTCTTTCACGTTGTCGCTCTCCACATATCTCTTTATATCCTTATCCCAACAATCTATACCATTGTTCAAGGCTGCACAACTGATACCGTTAAGGTTTCGTTTATTCAACGGTTTAAACATAAGTCTGTGACTGTCAGCCTCATCCTGTGACACTTTGGCAAATTCGGTCTGGGTGGTAAGGGCATTGAAGCGGAACACATAATGAGACTTCAGAAATGTCTGAAGACTCTGCATCATAGTCTGCTTGCCTGTCGATTTCTTCTCTTCTTTATTTTCAGAATGTTCCTCAGGTTGCGATTCCTCTGCGGCTTCTTTATATAATGTGGCATTATTGTCCCTGCCGTTCAGCGAGAACATGATTTCATCTGAGAATGGAGCAGCGGAATTTTCATCCCATGAAAGATGAAGATTCACCTCCCTACCCTTCATCTGAACCATTACTTCGCTGCCGGGTATCTGTCCGCACATCATCTGAAGGCTTTTCAGGAATGCCAAAGTGGTGTTTTGGCTATCGTAACTATGCAACTTAGATTTGTCAAGTGCATAGTTAGAGTTAGAAATACAGT
>CAYSSU010000009.1:0-88436 GCA_964433895.1 uncultured Prevotella sp. | reverse complement strand
CGGAAAGAATTGGACATTAATTAATACAAAGGATTACTACGGAAAGGTTTCTATAAAAAAGGACTTTGAAACTATGCTTACTGATTAAGAATCGAGCACTAACGCTATTACGCTTAACTTTTTAACTTACTACAAATACGCTTGACGATTATCGCCAAGCGCTTTTATTTATGACTGTACTTTATGATTACCAACAGAACATGGTGGAACGTATCTGCCGTGCGTTCCTGTCGTGCAGGTCTGTGATGGTACAGATGCCTACCGGTACGGGTAAGACGCACGTACTGGTGAACATCGTGAGGCAGACTGTTGACGAGACTCACGGAGAGGTGTGGATTGTTGCGCACCGACGGGAACTGGTGTGCCAGATTGAAGATACAGTGAAGCTGTTTGGCATGACGCCTTACGGTGATGGACATACTGATAGTAATATCAGGGTGATGTCTATTCAGTGGCTGACACGACATCTTGACGAAATGGAGACGGTGCCGGCTCTGATAGTAATAGACGAGGCTCACCATGCCAAGGCTAAGACTTACGCTGCCATGATGAATGCTTTTCCTGATGCGTTGAAACTGGGGGTTACGGCTACTCCTTGCCGACTGAACCGCAAGGGATTCACCGATCTTTTTGATACTCTGCTATGCGCTGACTCTATTTCGTGGTTTATTTCAAAGGGGTATCTGGCTGATTTTGACTATATTTCATTGAAACCGGACTGTGATGACCAGAGGAAAATTAATGCTCTGACAAAACGGGCTGCTGATGGTGACTACAGTATAGCTGAGATGCACGAGGCTTTGGACTGTAGTCCTTCAATAGAACGACTGTATCTCTCGGTGAACGAATTTGCTGCCGAGAAAAAAGGCATCGTGTACGGCATAGACATTGAACATGCCGAACACATTGCCGAATACTACAGGGAACATGGCATAAATGCCGTGGCAATAAGTTGCAAGACTCCTATGGCTGAACGCGCTGATGCCATACGCAACTTCAGAGATGGAAAGATTAGGGTGCTGGTGAATGTGGATTTGTTTGGTGAGGGTTTCGACTGTCCTGACGTGGAATTTATCCAACTGGCACGCCCTACCCTTTCTCTTGCCAAATATCTGCAGATGGTGGGGCGCGGACTGCGCGTGGCTGACAAAAAGCAATATTGCGTGATTATAGACAACGTGGGACAATATCGCTTATTCGGTCTGCCTACAGCTGCATGGAACTGGCAGGAGATGTTTACCGGTAACATGACTGGAAAGGGTGAAACTGTTACGGCTAGGAGTATGGCTCTTGCCATGTCGCGCCTATGGAGTTGTGACACGGCAGCACATAATGACAGAAAGGACATGGTGGTAATAGCCAGGCATGACGAACCGACTATAGCCATTCTCAGAGATGAGACTGAGGACTTTTTCAGACGGGCGACATATTACAGAAAAACAAAATATGGATTTTTGGCTGACGGAAGGTATATGCGCATGGAATATCCACAGGGCATATACAAGACCTTGAATGACGTGAGAATGGGCTGGCGACTGACATTCAGAATGGGCAAATATTACATTCTGAATGAACTGAATGAAAAAATGGTATATGTGGGGCATCAAAATCCGTGGACATATTACGCTGCGGGAATTGTGAAACCATACTATTATCTTGACGGTCCGTTCGGGGTGGAGGAATCGCAGAGAGACATTACTGTGAAACTGACAGAATATATCATAGACGGCAGTAAACGGAAAAACGGGGAACGGGATGTGTGCGACGTGAACGGACACGTGAAAATAAGTATGCCGAGATTCAGCGACGTGAGTTCTGACAGGAAAGAATATAACACAAAGGATGCCTTTGTGGTGAAGAAAGACGGTGGCGGATTTGCGGTATGCAACAACCAGTACAACGTGATATTGCAGAACTTGAATGCGGTGAGTCTGAACGAGGATAACTTAGCTGAGGTGACTTTTATGGGGGAGGACTGCAAATTGTGGGTGAACTTATACACAATGCAGTGTTTCTGTGAACGTCCGGAGATCGTGAAGGTTGGATTCGTGGAGATGCTGAAAGTAGACAACTGTTATTTTTTCCGCAAAATAAGGTATATGGCTGGCATTCCTATAGGTGGTGACAACATAAAATGCTCTGACTGCATATTTCAATTCATGGGTACACACATAATAAGAAAAGAGCATCCGCAACAGATAATACGTCTGGAACGGGGACAACGTATTGGTAACAGGCAATATTGCAAAATGATGAGTCCGGGCATTAATGCCATAGAGGAATACATTGGAAATATTGACACTTGGGAACTACCTTTGGCAATTGACAATTGACAATTAAAAATTAAAAATTAAAAATTAAAAATTAAACTATCTACTATAATTCAATTGACAATTAAAAATTAAAAATTAAACTATCTACTATAATTCTTAATTGACAATTAATATTCAACTAGAAATCAATTTACAATTAAAATTCAACTAAAAATTAACACGAAAAATTTGGATTTCGCTATTTTTTTTATTATCTTTGTAGATATTAATTATAACACTATTCACCTACAAACTCTATAAACATAATGACAAAAAACAGACGTAAGCAAATAAAAAAAATAACATTCCAAGCTATATTGGGCTGCTGTTGTATACTCTTTTTTACCTCTTGCTCCAGCTACAACAACTGTACTGACACTGCTTTGAGCTCTTGGAATGCCGGTAGCATTGTCTCTCTGGAAGATGTATACAAATATGGAGAAGACAACTGCTTTAAAAGCATCATGATTGACGACAGTATCTTTAACAGAATGAAAGGTAAATCGTATAAAGATGATTGCACCATGCCTAGAGACAGTTTGCGCTATCTGAAAGTGTTGCACTATGACTTCAACGGAAATATAACTCTGGGCGAAATTGTATGCAACGTGATAATAAGCAACAAGCTGCTTGATATTTTCAAAACGCTCTATAAAAACAAATACCCTATAGAAAAAATAAAACTCATTGATGACTATGATGCTTCTGATGATTTATCTATGGCGGACAATAACTCTTCGGCATTCAACTTCAGATTTGTTGCCGGCACTACTAAACTGTCTAATCACAGCAAAGGACTGGCAATAGACATAAACACTCTTTAAAACCCATACGTAAAGAAACGAGCCGATGGCACTCTGTATGTTTCACCTGAGGAAGGCAGAATATACGCTGACAGAACCATAGACTGCCCATATCTAATAGATAAAGACGACCTGTGCTACAAAGAATTCACAAGCAGGGGCTTTATATGGGGCGGTATATGGATTTCATGTCAGGACTATCAGCATTTTGAATACAATGCTGCAGAATGAAAACGCATAAAAATATGCAATGACAATAACAAACAGCGTTTTTGCAACTGAGTTGCAAAAATACTTTATTATCTTTGCAGCGTGATAATGAAAAAAGCAGCAAACATAGCAATTCTTTCGCTATCAGTATTGCTAATACTGATAGCATCGTCTATTCCACATCATCATCATAAGAATGTGGAATGCGCGATTATTGAACGCTGCATTTCAGACAACACTTGCAATGATAAACACACAGCACATCAGGCTAATGATGACCAGAATGAAAATTCTCTGTGCGTAAAAAATATTCAATCATTAAAAGCCAAATCAACTTTATATAACAGCGAAAGTTCTTTGCTTCTGCTGTTTCTAATTTCAACATTTATTTTTGCCGAAACTCTGTTTAAAGGGTATCGGCACACAAACCTTCTTCCTGACGGGTACTTAATTTCATACAAGTCACCTGCAGGCAGAGGAATACAATCTTTAAGGGCACCTCCTTGCTTTCTTTTATGATACTTCTTGCCCGGAAGTGTCTATCTTTTTTATTTTTTCCCCAAGAAACAGACAGTTGTCTTTCAGACAAACCGTCGGGGAATATCTATATATAAACAAGACAGACCATAAAACAAACAATGAAAGCAAAAATCAAAATTATAGCTATAGTGTGTATGGCAGCTTCGATATTAATGACAAGCTGCGGGGCTTCGGAAAAAAAGCCAGGTGAAAAAACAAAAGAAGAACATGCCGATGAAATAGTGTTCACACAAAAACAGGCAAATGAAGCCGGAATTAAACTGGAAAAGGTTTTCCCCGGAGATTTTACAAATGTAATAAAAGTAAGCGGACAGATTCAGGCTAAATTTGGTAATGAACAGACCGTAGTTGCCACAGCCAGTGGCATAGTGTCTTTCTCTAATTACGTGGTTACTGACGGAGCTGCCATCAGAGCAGGACAATCTGTAGTTGTCATTTCTGCAAAAAAACTGCAGGATGGAGACCCAACACAGAAAGCAAAGGCTGCATACGAAACGGCAGAAAGGGAATTACGACGCTCGGAAGAATTAGTTGCCGACAAAATAATTTCGGCAAAAGATTTTGAACAGGTAAAACTGCGCTACGAAACTGCCAAGGCTACATGGCTGGGACAGGCTGCAAACGTAACTGCCCACGGCGTAAGCGTGGCTGCACCAATAAGCGGATTCATAAAGAACCGACTGGTAAAACAGGGCGACTATGTTGCGGTGGGCGACCCGATACTGACCGTTACACAAAACCGCAGACTGCAACTGCGCGCTGAAGTACCGGAAAGCAGCTACAAATATCTGAAGAACGTGAGTAGCGCTAACTTCAAACCGGCATACGACAACAACGTATACAAGTTGAGCAATCTTAACGGCAGACTTCTCTCTTACGGCAAAGCTGCCGACACGGAATCTTTTTACCTGCCGATAACATTTGAATTTGACAACGTGGGGGATTTCGTAGCGGGGGCTTATGCCGAAGTGTATCTGCTAGCACAACCTAAAAAGAATGTGCTGTCGATACCTATTACCGCACTAACCGAAGAACAAGGCATATATTACGTTTATGTTCAGGCAAAAAACGAGAAAGAGGCTTTTCTTAAAAAAGAAGTAACAACAGGACAGGACAACGGAGACCGCATTGAGATAACAAAAGGCTTGAATGCCGGTGACATCGTTGTTGTGAAAGGTGCTTACCAAGTAAAACTGGCAGCATCAGGAGCCGCTGTTCCTGAAGGTCACAGCCATTAATAAATTACCTCTAATATAAAAAAAGAAGAATCATGCTGAATAAAATAATAAAATTCTCCCTGAACAACCGTCTTCTGGTATTAGTGGCTTCTATTCTGCTGATGCTGGGCGGAACATATACGGCAACAAACATGGAAGTAGATGTGTTTCCTGACTTAAACGCGCCAACCGTTGTCATTATGACTGAAGCAAAAGGTATGGCTCCGGAAGAAGTGGAACGACTGGTTTCTTTCCCAGTGGAGACTGCCGTAAACTGCTCTGCCGGTGTAAGGCGTGTGCGCTCATCGTCAACCACAGGATTCTCTATTGTATGGGTAGAATTCAACTGGGGCACTGACATATATAAAGCCCGCCAGATTGTATCTGAGAAACTGGCATCTGTAAAAGACGTGCTGCCACGGAACGTAGGCAATCCAACTCTGGGACCACAATCGTCAATATTAGGCGAACTGATGTTTGTGGAACTAACGTCAGACAGCACTTCCATGCAGCAGTTACGCACCATTGCCGACTGGAATATACGTCCACGCATACTGGCAACGGGGGGTGTGGCACAAGTAACCGTAATGGGTGGAGACATAAAGGAATATCAGATATTGCTGAATCCTGACAAGATGAAGCATTACGGCGTGGGATTGAACGAAGTATATACCGCCGTGCAGGATATGAACCGGAATACGGCAGGCGGCATACTCTATGAATACGGAAACGAATACATAATAAGAGGTATGCTGTCAACCAACAAAATAGAGGAATTATCAAAATCGGTAATAAAAACTGTAAATGACGTTCCAATATACCTGAGTGACGTGGCGGAAGTAAAGGCTGGCAACCGCACACCTAAAATGGGACTTGCATCATATAACGGCAAACAGGCTGTGGCTATGACCATTACCAAGCAGCCGGGTACAAGTACACTGGACTTGACAAAGCAACTGGATAAAGAGTTGGCAGAAGTACAAAAAAGTCTGCCGGCAGACGTAAAGATGAATACGGATGTATATAGACAGTCACGATTTATAGAGAGTTCCATAAACAACGTAAAGCAATCTCTTCTGGAGGGAGGTATCTTTGTTGTTATTGTTCTGTTTATATTCCTGATGAATGCACGCACCACCATTATATCTCTGGTGACGATTCCTCTGGCACTTGTAACGTCCATTCTGGCACTAAAACTGATGGGACTGACCATAAACACTATGAGTTTGGGCGGTATGTGCATTGCCATAGGTTCACTTGTGGATGATGCTATTGTTGACGTGGAAAACGTGTATAAACGACTGCGCGAGAATCACAGTCTGCCACCGTCACAAAGGCGTAAGGTGATAGAGGTAATATATGATGCGTCACGTGAAGTGAGAATGCCTATATTAAATTCCACACTTATCATTATAGCCAGTTTCGTACCATTATTTTTCCTTTCGGGCATGGAAGGTCGTATGCTGGCTCCGCTGGGCATAGCATTTATAGCGGCACTAGCCTCATCTACTGTCGTGGCACTGACTCTTACTCCCGTATTGTGCAGTTATCTGCTTGGTAAACGCAGAACGAAAGGCGATGATGCCGGCAAAGAGAACAAAGAACCGTTCATTGCACTTAAGCTGAAAAACATATACATGGCAGCCTTGAAATGGTCTATAGGGCATCGCAAACCTGTGTTGGTAATAACCGGCACGGCATTGGCTGGCGCACTTATTGTATTCTCTACATTAGGACGCAGTTTTCTGCCACCTTTCAACGAAGGTTCATTCACGGTAAGCATAAGTACTCTGCCCGGTATATCACTGGAAGAATCTGACCGAATAGGGAAAATGGCTGAAAATGTTCTGCTTTCTATACCGGAAATAAAGGCTACCGGCAGAAAAACAGGACGCGCCGAACTGGACGAGCATGCACTAGGAGTGAACAATTCTGAAATTGAAGCTCCATTCGTACTCAATGACCGTTCCAAAGATGAAGTGTTGGCTGACGTGCGCAACAAGTTGAAAGACTTACCGGGCGTAAACATTGAAGTGGGGGCTCCTATCACCCACCGCATAGATGCCATGCTCTCAGGAACACGTGCAGGCATAGCTATAAAAGTGTTTGGCACTGACCTGAATAAAATGTTCTCCATCGGAAACCAGATAAAAAAGTCTGTTGAGGGTATTGAAGGCATTGCCGACCTTAATGTAGAACAGCAGGTGGAGCGACCACAGTTGAAGATAACTCCCAAACGAGACATGATGGGAAAATACGGTATTACCATGCCTGAATTTGGCAATATGGTGAGCACACTGCTTGCCGGAGAACAGGTGTCGCAAGTATATGATGGCAACAAGTCTTTCGACCTGACATTAAAAGTGAATGACGAAAGCCGTGAGTCGGCAGAAAGAATAAAAAATCTGGCTATAGATGCCAAGGGCAGAAAAATACCATTGGCAAACGTAGCCGACGTGACTTCAGCTGCAGGTCCAAACACCATAAACCGCGAAAACGTGGCACGCAAGATTGTGATATCAGCAAATGTTGCCGGACGTGATTTGCTGGGAGTGGTGAAAGACATTCAGAAAAAAGTAGATGAGGAAGTGAAACTGCCCGGAGGTTATCGCGTGGAATATGGCGGACAGTTTGAAAGTGAACAGAGTGCATCACGCACACTGCTCATAACGTCTGTATTCTCAATACTTGTGATATTCATACTGCTGTTCAACCAGTTTCGCAGTGTCACGCAATCATCTGTTGTATTGCTTAACCTGCCTCTGGCACTTATAGGCGGTGTGGTGGCAATATGGATTACCAATGGAATAGTCAGCATTCCGGCAATTATCGGTTTCATATCTCTGTTCGGTATAGCCACCCGCAACGGCATGTTGCTAATAGCACGTTACAATGATTTGCAGAGCGAAGGTTTCTCTCCGCTGGAAAGCGTATTGCGTGGTTCAGCAGACCGACTGAATCCTATTTTAATGACAGCCCTTACATCGGCACTGGCTCTTATACCTATGATTATCGGTGGAGATCTGCCGGGCAATGAAATTCAAAGTCCAATGGCAAAGGTGATTCTTGGCGGACTGTTCACTTCTACTCTGCTTAACGGATTCATAATACCAATTATGTATCTGATAACAAACAGGCAAACGGTAAAGGACGTAATGAGGGAAAACGAAATTAAACAAATTGAAGGATGAAAAAGATTATTATTTTTATAATGGCAATAATGGCGACAAGCCAAATGCCGGCAAAAGACAATATAAGTAAAGTGCTTGCCGATGTGGAGCAGAATAATACTACTCTAAAAGCATTGCGCGAAACAGCAAATACTGAAAAATTGGGGAACAAGACAGGTATATTCCTGTCTGACCCTGAAATAGGTTTCAACTGCCTGTGGGGAAATCCATCGACTATAGGAAACCGCAGGGACATAAACATAACACAAACATTCGATATTGCCACTATATCAGGAATGAAAAACCAAACAGCAGACCGGAAAAACGATATGGTGGAATGGCAATATCTGGCAGACAGAATGAACATTATGCTTGAAGCCAAACAGTATCTGATGGACTTGATATATTACAACGGACTGCTAAAAGAACTGGCTATGAGAAAATATAATGCCGAGGTTATATCTTCAAGTCAGAAAAAAAGACTGGACAAAGGAGAAGGCAACATAATGGAATATAACAACGTGAGGATGAGCCTTACAAAGGTGGAAGCTGAAATGCTGCGAATAGAAACTGAACGAAATACAGTATTGGCACAACTGACAAGACTAAACGGTGGTATTGCGGTGTCTGTGAGCAACAATGTATTTGAGGACATCAACATGCCGGCTAATTTCAATGAATGGTTTGCCGTGGCAGAAAGCAAAAATCCGGTGCTTGCATACGTGAAAAGCGACATTGAATTGAACAAGAAGCAACTAGCTCTGAGCAAGACCATGAACTTGCCATCTTTTTCTCTCGGATATATGAGTGAAAAAACACTGGGACAACGCTATCAGGGTGTTTCCGTGGGCATATCTATTCCGCTATGGAGCAACAAAAACAAAGTAAAGTATGCCAAGGCTGCATTAACGGCGGCTGAAGCACGCAGAACTGACGCTACAAATCAGTTATATGGTAAGTTGCAAATTCTTTATCAGCGCGTCTGCGGATTGCAGGAGACAGCCAAGACCTACCGACGTTCTCTGACGGATGCCAACAACAGCCAATTGCTGAAAAAGGCACTTGACGCGGGAGAAATATCAGTGTTGGACTATATGCTGCAAACCGAACTTTATTACGACTCAGCAGACAAGACTCTTGCTGCTGAGCGTGACTACCAGAAGGCTTTTGCGGAACTTTCTGCTGCGGAACTTTAAGGATTCTACAGGGCTATTGCCTTGTGGAATTTCGCAAATCTCACTGATTAAATGTCAAAAAAAAAAGTATTTTATCACAGGTTATCATTAACTTTGCACACAAATTCAAAACAAAGCATATCAAAAAAACACGTTTCATTATGAAAAGTATACTCGAGGGTCGTCCTGCCCTTAAAAAGGAAGTAGACAAAATTGCGGAAGTTGCAGGTTATCTGTGGCAAAATGGTTGGGCTGAACGCAACGGTGGCAACATCACTGTGAACATATCTGACCTTGTGGATGATGAAATAAAGGCTATGCCTGCTATAAGCGACGTAAAGCAGATTGGGCTCACTCTGCCTGCACTTAAAGGCAAGTATTTCTTCTGCAAAGGTACCGGTAAACGTATGCGTGACTTGGCTCGCCAGCCTATGGACAATGGTTCTGTTATCCGCATCATGGACGACTGTGCCAGCTACGTGATTATTGCCGACAATGCTGTGATGCCTACAAGTGAGCTGCCTAGCCACTTGATGGTACATGCACACCAGATAGAAACAGGTTCTGCATATAAGGCAACCGTTCACACCCACCCTATTGAACTTGTGGCTATGAGTCACAACAAACAGTTCTTGGGCAAAGACGTGCTTACTAAGATTCTGTGGAGTATGATTCCTGAGACAAAAGCTTTCTGTCCTCTGGGACTGGGCATCGTGCCTTACACTCTGCCTGGTAGCAATGCTCTTGCTGAGGGCACTCTAAAGGAACTTGAAGATTATGACGTAGTGATGTGGGAGAAACATGGTGTCTTTGCCAAGGGTATAGACGTGATGGATGCTTTCGACCAGATTGACGTGCTTTCTAAGAGTGCCAAGATTTACATGGACTGCAAAACCATGGGATTTGAACCTGAGGGCATGAGTGATGAACAAATGAAGGAAATGACGGCTGCATTCAAACTACCTAAATAATTGACACATATCAATTGATAATTGACAATTGACAATTAAAGAATATCGTAACGCTGTTTTGTATTTACATAATAAATACAGAACAGCGTTTTTTTATTCATCTATTTGTAAACTATAAACAAGCAATTGTTAATTGACAATTTAAATTATCAATTGTCAATTGTCAATTGTCAATTGAACACACATCCTTTTCGGATTATTTTTCTTAACTTTGTCCCCATACATCAAAAATACAAAATATGAACAGCCACAATTGTCAATTGTCAACTGTCAACTGTCAATTCACAGAAGTTGCCATTATCGGTGCCGGAGCTGCCGGTTTCTTCACTGCCATAAACATTATGGAAGCGTGCCCTTCTGCACACGTAACAATCTACGAGGGCGGTAAGAAAGCCCTTGCAAAGGTTGCCGTTACAGGAGGAGGCAGATGCAACTTAACAAATACCTTTGCCGATATACGTAGTACAGCTTCTGTATATCCACGCGGTGAAAAACTGATGAAACGAGCACTAAGAGTGTTCAGTCACCAGGATGCCATGGACTGGTTTGAAGCACACGGCATAGAACTATGCGCACAAGCTGACAACTGCATATTTCCACGCTCTCAGGATGCTATGCAGATAGTGAATATGCTCACAGTCACCGCCCGTAAACTGGGAATAAGCGTTAAACTAAGTCATCGCGTGGAACTGATAAAACGCATTGATTCTGCCGAAGACACTACATACCGCATTTCTTTTCTTGAAAAAAATGCTGCCGACGCTACAGCACATGCAGTAGTTGTTACCACAGGAGGCAGTCCTCACGGTCACGACATTGCCAATATGCTCAGCCCCCTGCCGATAGAGCTGATAGCTCCAGTGCCATCACTATTCAGTTTCAAACTGGCTGAGCGTAAAGCTCTGTCTGATTTAATGGGCACAGTGGTAAGCAATGCCGCTATAAGCATTCAAGGTACTCGTTTCAAGGCTGCCGGCACTCTGCTGATAACTCATTGGGGAATGAGTGGTCCTGCCATACTCAGATTGTCATCATACGCAGCACGGCTTCTAAACTCACTTGACTACCGTGCCACGCTGATAGTAAACTGGACAGGAGAAAACGGAGAGAATGATGTCAGAGAAAACATTCAGCAGATAAAATCTGTAAATGGCGGTAAGCAAATGGCAAGTATACGTCCCTTCGGTTTCACAGCCCGACTATGGCTGTTTATTCTTCAACGTGCCGGCATTGCATCTGACAAGCGCTGGGCTGAACTGGGGCTGAAGGGCATAAATAAACTGGTGAACACGCTTACATGTGACGAATACCACATAGACGGAGAAAACAAATACAAGGAAGAATTTGTGACATGCGGCGGTGTATCACTAAGCTGTATAAATCCAACCACACTGGAAGCACGTCAGAGTCCACTTCTATATTTTGCAGGAGAAGTGCTTGACGTGGATGCCGTAACAGGCGGCTTCAATCTTCAGGCTGCATGGAGCATGGGATATATCGTGGCACAAGAGTTGACTAAAAAGATGAGCAATTACAGTCGCACTCCACAGCCGAGCATGAGATGATTAGGATGCTGGAAATCTTGCAGACTGTAACCTATGTGAAGAAAGAAATGACGAGTAATGTTGAGTTTCAATGCCAATATCTGATACCAGATATTAAGGGAATCTGTGGCACCAACAACATAATGACCTATGCCCATATTGATGGTGAAAAACGGCATAACAAACTCTACCCTGCCCGACAGTCCCAACGCCATCTGACGACTTGCTGACGGTGACGTTACATCAGCATATTCATAACCACGTTCACCTTGCCGCACGGCATCAGAATTAATGTAAAGGTTGGCACCACGGTCATACACTCCGTCTACAGACGCACCTACATTTAACCAATAGTTTACAGTGTACATGGGATTGAAATTGAACCCCCAAACACTATATTTTCCGGGTACAAGAATTGTTCCTTCCGCAGTGTCATAGCCTATTTGACGCCAAGCACCGAAAAAGACAATATCATATTTCATGCGATGCTTCACAGACGGTAATGTTCGTTGAATTTCTGCCTCATACTCTCGACTTCTACCAATGTAATAAGCAAGACTGGTACGCATGCCCAAAACATTAAGTCCACGATTTGGAAGTGTGGTGTTGCCATTTGAAAAATGGGCAAACGAAACTCCGATGTTGGCATCCAAATATCTGTTTATTCTCCAACGCAAATATATGTCGGTGTCTATATAAGCGGTAATTTTGGAACCTATAACACAGTTTTCGGGATTGGTAATATTATTATAAGGATTCCAGCCGAAGGTGAGTCCCAAATTCCACTCATAGTTAAGTGATAAATGAGGAGAAAAGGACTTGATACGGGCTCCCTGAAAGATAAAAGCCGAGACCGGATTGGATAACTGTGGATTGAATTCATGATAAGCTACGCCTACTCCTTGATAAGCTCCCCTGTAAATTGCAGAACGTTCATCATCAGAAGGCAACTGAAAAGCATATTTAAGACGAGCGGTAAAGGCATGATTCATGGTTCTGCCCTCCTGATTGCTGCCATTGAGATATTTGTTGGTATGCAATATCGTGGACGGAACAACATCTGCCTCTATACGATGGACAAATGGTTTACGATGAACTGTCGAGTCGGATTCCTGAGCTTTGACGGACATAGTTACGACTGACAGCAAAATAATTATAGAAATGTATGTATTATTAAGATAAAAATCTTTTCCGGTCATAGTATATATTATATCATGACGCAAAGATAATATTTTTAATTAAAAATTAATTCGCCAAAGGCGAAAATTAAGGATTAAGGATTAAGGATTAAAGATTATTAGTTGAAAAAATCATTAATTCTTAATCTTTAATCCTTAATCATTATTTTCCAAGTATTATACTAATTGTGGCAAAAACGAGGATATAATGAGCACAATGATACCCACGACAAGCACAGTTATGGTTTTGCGACTACAGCCTTTCCACTCTTTCAATATTATACCCCATACATTGGAGAACACTACGTTAAGAGCCATGAGAACACAGAATGACAGAGTCATCAACGTTGGCGATGACGTAAGGAAGCCCTTACCTAGCGATAACCCGAAAAACTGACTGTACCACAACGCACCTGCAAGAATGCAGTATTTTCCATTGTGAATCCAAACCCTGCTCTTGGCATAATCTCCCCACGTATGATTTTTACTATTCTGATAAAAACAGTAAACGGCATTGGTGACAAAACCTCCGAGAGTGACAAGGAACGTGGCTGGCAGAGTCTTGAACATATCAGGAGTGAGACTGCCAAAATTAATTTCTTTGCCAAACTCTAGTCCGACATTGAAACAACCACTCATGAAACCAGCCAACAATGCGATGACCAATCCCTTAGGAAAATCAAAATCCTTCACTGCCTCACGCTTCTCTTCTTCAGAAAGTGAAGCTGCTTTCATGCTGCCGGCAACACCGATAATGGCTATACCCACAAGGGTGACCACAACTCCGAGTATAACGGCAAACGTGAGCGATGAAAGAGCATCAAGTTCAGGGAAAAAGATATTCAGAAGCACCGGACCCATAATGGTGCCAAGACCGGCACACGTACCAAGGGCTATACTCTGACCAAGAGCCACTCCAAGATAACGCATGGAAAGTCCGAAGGTGAGTCCGCCAATTCCCCAGAGGACACCAAAGAGAATTGTCATCCTGATATTGAAACTGTTGGCTGCAGTGAAAAGTTCACATAAGGAATGGCCTGAAGGCACGGCAAGCAGTGCCCCCAAAAGAGGGAGCACCAGCCAGGCGAAGACACCCTGTACTATCCAATAACTCTCCCAGCTCCAATTTCTTACATTATTAATTGGAACATAGCATGAGCTCTGGCAGAATGCGCCTATCGCGATTATCAACAAACCTAAAACAATTTCCATTCTTTATCCGCGCTTTGAGAGAACTTCGTTCTCATATTTCTGAACGTCGGCAATATATTCTTCGCCTACAGGAACATTATTCTTGAGGTTGAAATAGTCATACACAGCTCCGAACGGAAGTGTTTTCTCTTCTTCGAGAAGTGCCAGACGCTCAAAGAATTTGCCACCGTCTTCATACTGACGCAGTGTGTCGAGAGGCTCAAGGAATGCCTGAAGCAATGACTTCTGGGCTGCACGTACACCGATGATATAAGCTCCGATACGATTGATGCTGGCATCGAAATAGTCAAGACCGATATGAGCACGATTGAGAGCATTAGCACGCACAAGTTCTGAAAACAAGTTACGGGTGTTGTCATCAAATAGTGTAACGTGGTCAGAATCCCAATGCATAGGACGTGAAACGTGAAGCATCAACTCCGGTACGAAGAGCAGCAGAGCTGAAATGGCATCACTAACATTCTCTGTAGGCTCATAATGACCGGTATCAAGGGTATACATTACATTGTTCTTAGAACAGTAACCTGCATAGAAATCGTGAGAACCCACGGTATAAGCCTCAAGACCAATACCAAATAGTTTTGCCTCAAGACAATCTTTCATGCCTGTAAGCTTCTCTGAAAGAATATCATCAAGAGATTCTTTGAGAATCTGACGATAGCGTAGTTTCTCTACTGTATAGTCTTTACTACCATCGTGCACCCATATATTCATGATACAAGGGTCGCCCTGAGCCTTACCCATAGCATCAGCAATGCGACGGCAACGCTTAGTGTGCTCTATCCAGAAATCACGAATTTCTTTATCAGGATTTGAGAGAGAAAGGTTACCACTCTTAGGATGAGAGAAACTTGTAGAGTTGAAATCCAGTTTAAGATTATTCTCTTTAGCCCAGTCTATCCATCCCTGGAAATGCTCCACACCAACCTCATTACGGTCTACGAACTTACCACCAAACTCACCGTATGTTTCGTGAAGGTTAAGACGATAAGGACCGGCAAGTAAAGAAGACACCTTAGAAATATCCTGACGGAGTTCGTCTATATTTCTAGCCTTGCCCGGATAATTACCAGTGGTTTGAATACCACCAGATGCAGCTTCGTTGCGCTCGAAACCAACAACGTCATCAGCCTGCCAACAGTGGAGAGAGATAGGAGTTTTCTCTAATTTTTCGATAGCCTTATCGGTATCAACACCCAGAGCAGCATAACGCTCTTTGGCAATGGCATAATTTTTTTCTACTAAATCTGCTTTCATAAGTTTATAGGGTTTTTAATTATTTAATTATTAATCTTAATTTTTAATTGCTAAATATTTCTCGTATGCAGCATCCCATTCTTCTCGGTCTTGAGGTTCAAAGCGACGAAGCTTAAGACTATCTGCGATAATACGGCGCATATTCCATATATCAGTAACATCACCACAGGCCTTTGCCTGAAGCATTATATTGCCTATAGCTGTGCCTTCCTGAGGACCTGCAAGTACGGTTACACCACAACTATTGGCGGTGAACTGGTTGAGATAAGCATTGAGACTGCCTCCACCAATGATGTGAAGCACATTAATATCGAAATCGGCAAACTCTTTGAGCCAAGAGAAAACCTGACGATAACGAAGAGCCAAACTGTCGAAGATGCAGCGACAAACAGCTGCATAACCTTCGGGAACAGGCTGACCTGTGTTACGGCAATATGTCTGTATGGCTTCTACCATAGATGCCGGATTGGCAAACATGGGGTCATCGGGATTAATAAGACTGCGGAAAGCCGGCTGTTGTACAGCCTCAGCCTGAAGTTCTGTATGACTCTTGGGAGCATCTGTCCACTCTTTGCGGCAACGCTCATAAATCCACATTCCACAAATATTCTTAAGAAAACGAGTGGTGCCCTCTATGCCGCCCTCATTGGTAAAGTTAAGAGCAAAAGAACGGTCGTTGATAATGGCATTCTTGGTTTCTATGCCCATTAAACTCCACGTACCACTACTGAGATAAGCAAACTGCTCATTAGCTGCAGGCACTGCTGCCACAGCACTGGCGGTATCGTGTCCGGCAACGGCAATAACAGGTATTGCACCAAGACCGGTGATATTCTGAACTTCTTCTGTAAGAGAACCAATAACTGTAGCCGGAGCAGTAATAGGACCAAACTGACTACGTTTAAGACCAAGACTTTCTACGAGTTCTTCATCCAAATCTTTTGTTACAGGATTAAGAATCTGGGAAGTAGATGCCACGGTGTATTCGCAGACAGCTTTGCCGGTGAGCATATAGCTGAGGGCATCTGGAATGAAAAGAATCTTATCGGCATTCTGCAGTGCCACATTTCCGGCTTTGCGCATGGCATAAATCTGGAAAAGGGAATTGAAATTCATAAACTGGATACCAGTCTTGTCGTAAACTTTCTGCTTGCTTACACATTCGTCAAAATAATGTTCCATGACACCGAATGTGTGAGGGTCACGATAAGCAAGAGGATTGCGAAGCAATGCTCCATCCTTGCCCACATACACAAAGTCACAGCCCCATGTATCAATGCCGATACTCTGGATTTCAACATCACGATGGGCAACTTTTTTCAGTCCCTTGATGATTTCAAAATAAAGAGCATATATATCCCAATAGAAATGACCGCCGGTCTGAATGAGACTATTGTCAAAGCGGGTGATTTCCTCAAGACTGAGTTTGCCGGCTGAGAGTGTACCGAGGATTGTACGTCCACTGGTGGCACCAAGATCTACGGCAAAAAAATTTTTCAAAGGTTTCATGATGTGTAGATTTGATAATTTGTTTTATTTGGCTACAAAGTTAAGCCAAAAAGAATCATGAAAACTTGATATTTTGATTTTTAATCCCCAACTTTTGCACTACCGTCTCTAAACTGACTTGGCGTGAGTCCTGTCTTGATTTTGAACTTTGATGAAAAGTAATCCGGAGACTCAAAGCATAACTGATAGGCTATTTCCTTGATGCTAAGTTCTGTGATGGAAAGAAGTTCCTTGGCTCGCTGCAAGCGCAAATCTTGCTGATAAAGGGCTGGAGAAATACCGGTATACTCCTTAAACAACTTGCGGAAATTACTGTAACTTACTCCCATTTCCTCGGCTATCTGCTGAATGGTGAGGTCTGTTTCCAATGACTGACGTATACGCAAACGGGCACGATTTACCATGTCAACATGTTCATGGTCTTTACCAAGAATTTTATTGCGCTCAAGAGAATACATCAGTCCAACGAGATGATTCACTATACCGGCAAGAGTCTGCTGAAAATAAGCAGCTTCTTCCTGAGCCGTTTTGTAAGCTTCTTCGTAAAGGCGGATGATGTCGGCACAAAAACCAACATAATAAATTGGTTTATCGGGTGAAAGAAAGCCTGCCTTTACACGGTCGTCTACATTTTTGCCACGAAAACCTATCCAATAGCTTTTCCAACCACTACTACGAATGGGATTATAACTATGCCACTCTCCGGGGAAAAGCAAAAACAAGTCGCCAGCCTTAATATGCACATTACTGACATGCTGAGAGGAGAAAACACCTTCGCCCTCTGTGATATAAAGAAGCTGGTATTCGTTGAGCATACGTCCCTTCTCTACATTGAAATAATAACCGTCGGCATGACCGCGTGTGGGATATGAATCACCGGGAGTGATTTCTTCATATCCCACCGTGCTCACAGTGAGTCCCCAAAGGGAATCCTGCTGTGTGGCAACAAGATATTTGCTAATCTGCATAAAAGACTTATCTTTACTTGGTATTGAATTTAATTGTTGCCGATTTGAGTACGGCACTTTTTATATTCAACGAAACTTTTCCAGGTTTATTGTCTGAACGCAAAATTATCATTGCTCTGCCATGCCACATCTTATGTGTTGTGGTCTGAAATAATTCTGAGGTTGTTATATCGCCATTGCATACGGCAGCCAACGTGGCATTGCCACTAACTGAAAATTCTATCTGCCCGTCATAATCAGGAACCATCTTGCCACGGCTATCGACAGCCATTACGTCAACGTGCTGCAAATCTTGTTCATCGGCTTTCCAATTACTATTGTCTGCCACGGCAATGAGTCTGACTGCCTTACCGGTGGTTTCAAGTTTATGGCGTGCCACAACTTTACCGGCCTTTCGTGCCACAGCCTCTATGCTACCAGGCTGCCAGGTTATATCTTTCCAGTATATCTGATTACGATGCTTGGCATCATCAATGGTATTTTGCTTTATGCCAACAGACTTACCGTTAACAAGAAGTTCCACTTCATCTGCATTGGTATAAGTGTAGAGATTTACCTTGCTGCCCTGACGACGGTTCCAGTTTTCACTCATGCCGTCATTGCTTGTCTTAACGCCATTCCAGAGAATATCAGTTCCCGCCTTATCTATAATTCCGATGTGTACCACGGGCTCATCTACAAACATACTCTTAAGCAGATAAGCTTTAGGTTTTGGACGGAGTGAAATATCGAACACGCCCTGAGCCCATCCTTTTTCGGGCCAGCCCTGGGATTCACCAAGATAATCAATAAGTCCCCAATAAGCCAAGCCAATAACCTTGTCACGGTTCATTTCATAGAAGTTGGGACCCATGGCAGCGGTACTTGCCTCACTCTGATAAAACATCATATTGGGATAACGCTCTCCGTCACCGGGGAAATACATATATCGATAATTATATGAGGCTACATCAGTGGCGCGTGCCAACGGATGCGGCAAATCAGGATTGTCGAAATCACGGTAACGGGGATGCATTGCCACTGTGACAAGGCGGGTGGAATCATATCTATGGAGCAAATCTCTCTGCAATCTATATATAGTAACCCCCCAGTCGTGGAACGGTAAATCCCATATCTGCTGAAGTTCATTGCCAAGACTCCACATTATCACCGAAGGATGATTGCGGTCACGACGCACAAACTCTGGTATGTCATTCTGCCAAAGATTTTTCCAATCTGTGCGACCTCCGGCATATTGTGATGTCCATTTATCATAGAGTTCGTCTACCACGAGTATTCCGTATTTATCACACAAGTCTAAAAGTGACTTACTATATGGATTATGAGAGGTGCGGATGTGATTAACACCAAACTGCTTAAGCAATTGTATGCGCTTCTCTATGGCACGTGGAAAAGCTGCTGCACCGAGAGCCCCAAGGGTATGATGATTGGCTATGCCCTTGAGCAACACTTTATGGCCATTGAGCATAAAACCACAAGAAGGTGAAAACTCTATGGTGCGCACTCCGAAATGTTCACTTACACGGTCGGCAAGAGTACCGTCTTTCTTATACAATGATATTTCAGCTGTATACAGATATGGTGTGTCCAGATTCCAGAGATGTGGATTACTGAGAGTGATACCACGCAGACGGTGCTCATTGATTTTCTGGGTACGATTGAAGGATACCGGAGTAGCAGCAGTGGCTACTTCTTTTCCATCGGCATCCAAAATGCGTGTATTAACCTGAAGGGTATCTGCACGCGGAGCAAAATATCCTATTTCTGCACTGATGTCTACTACACTATTGCCGGATGTGGTTATCTGAAGAGAATTACGGGTGAAATAAAGTTGTTTGTCTGTAATAATGACATTCACGTCACGAAATAGTCCTCCACCGGTGTACCAGCGAGAGTTATCCGCCTTCATGGTATTGGCAACAACACGTATTTCATTGTCTTGACCATACTTGAGCTTATCTGATATGTCTATACCAAAACCCACATAGCCATAATCGGTTCCACCGATATGTTCACCATTGAGCCACACATCGCCAACAAGCATTATGCCTTCAAAATCAAGCACAATACGCTTACCTTTCATATTAGCATCTGGTCGCCATGTCTTCAAATATTCACCCTGCCCCATCTCCTTGAAGCCTCGGGCACTGAGACGTGACTTTACGTTACTGGCTACATTTGAATTGTCAGCTTTCTCGTCAACAGCAGGGGCAACCCACGGCTGAGACACCTGAAAGTCATGAGGCAGACTTACCGTATGCCATGACTTCTCACCTACATGGCGAAACTGCCAATCGTGATTGATATTCACAATGCGCTGTGCAGAAGACGTGAGGATTACGCACAGAAGAAACACCAACAGATAAATTATTCTCTTCATAATATATTTATCAAAAAGATTAATATGACAACAGACTTACCGGGGAATTGAGTCCTGACTTTACAGGGGTCCAACCGGCATAGTTGGTCTTTTTATAATTAAGGTCTACGATATTTATTTCATTAAACTTGCGCCACTTTACGCCCTTGCGGTCTAAATCGGCAATGCGGTTGGCAGGCAGATTGGTTACCTCTATGCGTATGTCATTCCAGCCTTTTCGCAATGCGTTTTGGCAATTAACAGTGAATGGAACTGCCCAAACTATCCCCAGATATGTGCCATTTACATACACGCGTGCACTCTCACGTACATCGCCAAGATTTAACATCCACCGATGGGCTGCTTCTGCCTTTGAAAGTTTCACACGGGTGGTATAGACACCTGTGCCCATGGTGACCTTTGCTGAATCATCATCAAGAGTTTCCCACGTCTGAGGATAAGAAAGTTTGAAAGATTTGCTTACCTTAGGAGTTTCTTCTATAAAGCTAAGATTCCATTCTCCATCAAGAGGCTTTTCTGCCAGAGAAGAATAGTCACCATCAAAGGCGTAGGGAAGTTCAGACAATGTTTTACTGTATGTCTGAAGTATGGCAGACTCACCGGAACGGAGATTTATATTTACTCCATTGCCAGACTTATGGGCACGGGTGATGCTGCCTGTCATGGGATTGAACCATGCGGCATCAGTGAAAGGTACATTAATGTCTATCGTCTTGTTGACATCATGCGAAGAAAGATTGGCTATGAAATAATAATAGCCATCGTCATTCTGACGGCGCATTGCCCGCAGACCATTAAGACGCATTGGTTCGGCTTTAGCAGCCGAAGAGAGTCTGGCGGCATCCACACCATATATTATATTGGCACCAAATGACTTGAGAGAATCAAGATGCTGGCGCAGAATAGGAGTAAGATTGCCACTTCCCGGAATAACAAGGGCACGATAATGTGTACCGGCTGCCGTATAGAGCCTGCCATCTTTATATGTAGTGGAAAGCAAATACTTGTCGCTGATATAATCGCAGTCGTAACCCAAAGAATCTATCTCGTTTATAGTCTTAATAAACTCCGGAGCCTTCTTGTTCATGGAATGAATATCAAACATCATGAGCCGGCGACCCTGGGCATTGTTTGCCCACATATCACGAATAGGCAGATACACGAGAAAATCGTTATCGGGAACTCCGGTCTGCAGATAACTCTGACAACGATTGATATACTGCATAAGTCCTGAGGCATCACGCCACATACTGTTTGTGGGGCTCATGTCTACAGAAGCGTAGAATTTCCATCCTGGCCATGCATCATTACGCGGTGAATAAGCTGTGCCGTGAAAGAACATTCTATTGACACCGCAACTATACATGAGGTCAAGGTCGGGTTTCATCTGTGAAAGAGACGTGCGGAAATGTTCCGTAAGCCATGTGAAAGTTTCACTGGAAACCAACTTTTTACCTGTGATATGAGCTGCAGAAGATGCGTATTTGAGCATACTAACATCACTGAAATTCTTACGGGTGAAACCTTCATCACGGCGAAGTCCCTTTATTCCGAAATCAGAAAGTCCGAAACCTTCAATCTCTGGAATGTCTACTGCTGCATACACATCAATGAGATTGGCAGGAGAACCATGAGCCTGATTGCGGGTGATAGCACCATGAGAATGAGCCCATGCCGTCCATTGACCGGTGAAATTATGCAATAACATATCACTGAGAGTTTCACGATAGTCGCTGAGTGTCTGTGACTTATTGTCAAGCAAATCGGCAAAACTCAATTTATATCCTCTGCGCTTAAGAAATTCAGCAGGAAGAGACGGAGTCCAATCGGCTCCATATACTTCATAGGAATCATTGAAGAATGTAGCCGGATAAGGTGTAGACGTGGCAGCAAATGCTTCATCGAAGTGCTGAAGATAATGCTTCACTGCCAGACTGTCGAAATGGTCTATAACATAACCTTCTCCGCCAGGAGCGGCACGCTTTACTTTCTGAAGGGTGCGTGAAACGAAGAGTGTTATGACCCTGTATATGCCATTTCCGGCAGGGGTTATCTGAGTTTCGTCTTTATAAGTATACTCTGCATAGGCTGCAGGCACAGAAGGCTTATAGGTTTTCAGTTGCCTTTTAGTCAGAATGGTATCTGTGAACACAGCCTTGCATGCCGCCTCTTTAAGTGGTACCCACGGACCACCAAAAGGCCAACCGGTACCATTATTCATATCTATCTGTATGCTGTCACGCTGCCCTTCATCTTCTGTGAACTTAAGAGCTCGCATCCATGCCGGAGAAAGATATTGCAGTTCATTGACGGCATTGCCCTGAACACCATATATAGGTGTTATCTCCAATGTGCCGATACCGGTCTTGGCATACTGCTGCATATTCCATTGCAGATTGCGACTGTCAACAGCAGAACCCATCCACCACCAACGAGCTCCGGCTCTGGTAGTAGACGTGGATGACGGCCATAACGGCTGGGCTGATGCCACAACCGTGATGACCGACATTATAATTACAAAAAACGCTTTTTTCATTTTATGAGTTTATAATATTCTGTTCCTCCAAGAAGGAAACACCCTGTACCGTAATCCTCAAAATCTGGTATTTTGTCATAACTGAGCGGTTGACCTGCTGAAGGGTCTTTGCCGGTACCCTGTACCCAACCCAACATTCCGTCGGTATGAACACACTCCTTAATACCATTCCATGCTTTGTCACAATATTTCTTATATGACTTATCTAAAATACCATTGTTGATACCCCAACTGAGACCATAGAGGAAAAGAGCACTTCCGGTAAGTTCCTTGCCCGGATAAGTGACCTTGGAAAGAAGACTTACATTCCAGAGTCCGTCCTTACGCTGGCACTTTACAGCAGCTTTGGTCATAAGAAGAAAGTCTTTCTTAAGACTTATATAATAAGGATCATCTTTCTTAAGAGTTTCCATAGTTCTGAGAATGGCTGCATAAACCCAACCACTGCCACGACTCCAATAACAGTTTACACCGTCTTTCTCCTTATATGGAGGTACGTAGTCCTTATCTCGCCACCACAAACCTTCCTTAGTATTGAAAAGTCCTCCGGCAAGAGTGTCACGTGTCCATGTGTACATCTTCATGGCATGGTCTATATATTTACGGTCTTTAGTTATCTGAGTCATCTTGGCATATACAGGCATAGACATCTGAATGGCATCTATCCATGTCCACCAGCCTATCTTAGACTTCATCTGTAAATCAAGATTTTCCTTAACGTACTTTATTTTATCTTCTCCACCGCTCTGCATATATCTGTCGATATAAGTCTGACCACAGCACTGATTATCAGCATCCATTGTATTGACTCCACTACGAGGAGACCATTTATGGAAGTTTGCCCATTTGTCAGTATAATTGATATAGCTTTTATCTTTGTCTACATCATACAGAGCCATAAGTCCTTCATAATACACGGCACGTGTCCACAAATTACTTGCACGAATCTTATTTACATTGGTAGGTGTAGTGGGATCAGCATACTTCTTCATGAAATATCCGTTACCAAGACGAAGTGTCAACATAACGTCAAGTGCCTTTGCACTAACAGCCTTGCCGTTGGCAATGACATTCTGATAAGAGAAATTTGTCATGTCATATTTATCAGAAGGAGCAACATCAAAGAAATTAGCAGTTGTGACATTCACATTCTTTATAGATATATTGTTGCATAACGACTTTGGCATATCCTTGCGATTACCCGGCTTGAAAAACTGTGTCCAAGGGCGAACAACAAGAAAACTGCCTGCATTGCCGGTGAAACCGTCTACCGTTACATATTCATAATGCTGAGGGGTATCAGGACGCATCTTGAGCCATAGTACACGATTGGCATTTGTGGCAGAGCAATTGCGAAGAATAATATTGCGGTCGTGAAGGCTCTCACTACCCAAAGTGAGGCAACCATGAACCCTTCCATATTTGCAGTTCTCTATTATAATATTGGTATTGTCACCATTTTCAGGCAAAGTGTCTGCCCATATACCTTTGCCGCCCTTGAGGACCACGGCATCATCGTTCACATTCATATAGCAACCATTTATCAGTACGTCATGACAAACATCTATGTCTATGGCATCACTGCTCGGAGCCTTTACACCATCTGTTGGAGCATAGATATAGCAATCAAGGTATCTAACATGGTCACAACGATAGATATGGTTTGTCCATACCGGACTGTTCACGAGATGAACATCCTGCACCGTGACATTACTGGAATTTGAGATATACACAAGACGTGGACGCTGAGCATCCATATTGGTACACTCTGAATTCCACTGCCTGCGAATCCAAAACTCTTTCCAATAATTAAGTCCGTTACCGTCTATAGTACCTTTTCCGGCAATGGTAAATCCGTCTACCTTGTCAGCATTTACCAAAGCAGCGAAATACTTAACATTCTGACCTTCAAAACGAGTATTAACAATCTTGAAGTTCTCTATACGGTCAGATCCCTTCAGTTTTCCACCTTCATCAACAAGCAGATTTGTTCCTTTCTTAAAGAAAAGACTACCGCTCTGATAAGTTCCACGAGGAATTACAATTACTCCACCCCCATTATCTGCGGCACGGTTGATGACTGCCTGAATCTGTGAAGTCTGAATTAAATTACTGTCATTTTTCACCCCATAGTCTGTTATGACATAACGTTTTCCCAAGTTATTGACATCAACCTTGGCTTTATTATCAAACCAGGCATCAATAACAGTACCGTCGGGCCAAGTAGTTTTTACTTTAGCATTTACATTTGCCAGAGAAAATATGGCAATGGCTAGCAATAGATATTTTTTCATGTTGCGTAATTAATAGAATATTTCTAATTGTATTCGCAAAATTAGAAATTAATCCCAATATTTCTTTATATTTTAGTTCAAAAATGATAATAATTGTACAAAATATAAACCAAATGGGAATATAATAAGAAAAAAGGAGATGACTGAACTCAGCCATCTCCTTTTTTCCTTATATTTTATACTATCAGAATGACATAACTGATGCTGCATCTATCCAACCGTATACCATAGAACATATACCGAAAAGGACAATGCCGGTGGTACACAGAGCAAGAGCAAACTTTGTGCTCATGGCACTTGTGAATGTAGGCAACGGATTCTCATTTGGTTTGATATACATGGCCTTTACTATGAGAAGATAGTAATAAAGACTGATAACAGTGTTTATCAATGCTATAAATACCACTCCATAAGCCAAAGCACCGGTAGTTGTAGAAAGACTGGCTCCCTTTACTGCTGCCATGAAAACAAAGAACTTTGAGAACATACCTGCAAACGGAGGAATACCGCCTAAAGAGAACAATGCTATGGTCATTAAGAAAGACAACTTTGGATTTGTCTTATAGAAACCATTATAGCTCTTCATGTCTACTGTTCCATTATTATGCTCTTCCACGCTGCTGATAACAGAAAATACCGCCATATTTGCAACTACATAAATAAGAACATAAAAACTAAGAGCAGTAAAACTCATAGTGTTGTTACCTACAACAGCCAAAACAATATATCCTGCCTGAGATATTGAACTGAATGCCATGAAGCGTTTCAGATTTGACTGGCGGATTGCAAAAAGATTGGCTATTGTAATTGACAATACAATCACTATATAGAGCATATACTGCCAGTATTCCACCATAGGCGCAAACACCTTAATTAGAATGGCACAAAGCGTAAATGCCGCTGCTCCCTTAGATACAACACTAAGATAACCGGTTATGGTTGTAGGCGCACCCTGATAGGTATCTGCTGTCCAGAAATGGAAAGGTACAAGAGAAATCTTAAATGCCAGACCACTAAAGAAGAACACCATACCCATAATAGTGAGAGGACTTGCCGTAATGGTCTTGGCTACATCATCAAAATACAATGTACCCACTGCACCATAAAGGAAAGAAATGCCATACAACATAACACCACTTGAGAATGTAGCTGTAAGAATGAACTTAGCTGCAGCCTCTGCCGAATGATGACGATACTTGTCTATACCGACAAGGCATGCCATAGGGACACTGGCTGTCTCAAGACCAAGATAGAACAACAGAAAATGATTGGCACTTACCATGATGTTCATACCCAAAAGAGTGGCTATGACCAACATATAGAATTCACCTTCCTTGAACTGTGTATCCGCACGATGCATCCACTCACGACTCTGAATGAGAACTATCAATGTTCCAAGTGCCAGTATTGTCTTAATAACACCTACTGAAGCATTGGTATAATACATTCCGCCAAATGTGGTAGAAGGTTCTACTGGGAATATGTTTACTACAAGATGAGCTGCCATAAGCAGACACACAAATGTATTGAACCAAGGACGGACACTTGCCGATTTGGCTCCATCAGCCGAAAGCACTACACGCGGAGCGGTTGCAAAGTCTGCAATGAAGGTGATAATCAGAACAGCCACAAGAGTGACTTCCGGTATCATATTTAAAAATTGACTATAATCGATATTCATAATTCTTATTTTAAATCTTTACATTACAGAGCAACAACAGCCGTGCCCATAATATGATTAATAATTGGAGCAACAGCACTGCTGATGACATCACTTGCCCAAAGCGGGAACATACCGAGACCTGCTACACAGAAGATAAGTCCGCCAATAGCAATACGCTCGTCCCATGTGGCATCGTGAAGCTCATAGAACTTCTTGTTTGGCACTTTCTGATAAAGTATCTTGCCAACAACCCTAAGAATATAAACTGCTGTAATGACTATTGATGTACATGCAATGATTGTGCAAACACGATGGAATGTATCTGTATTCTGGAATGAACCCACAAAGATTGTCATCTCTGCAACAAAGCCAGAGAAGCCTGGAAGACCCAGATTGGCAAGACCTGCAATAACATAGGCTACTGACAGGAATGGCAATATCTTCATCAAACCACCCAGATAACGGACATCACGTGTTCCGGCACGGTGATATATCATACCGATACATGCAAAGAACAAAGCCGTCATAAGACCATGAGAAAGCATCTGGAGCACTGCACCGGTGATAGCTGTCTGAGTCATCATAAGAAGGGCAAAGAGCACCATACCGCAGTGAGACACTGAACTATAAGCATTGATATACTTGAGGTCGGTCTGCACGCATGCTGACAAAGCACCATAGACAACAGAACATGTAGTAAGGATAAGGAATATCCAAGAAAGCTGCTGAGCTGCTTCTGGAAGCAGATACATAGCTATGCGGAAACATCCGTAACCACCAAGTTTCATAAGCACTCCGGCATGAAGCATTGATACTGCTGTAGGGGCGCTGGCATGACCGTCAGGGCTCCATGTATGGAATGGGAAGAGAGCTCCCAAAACACCGAAACCGATAAAGATGAACGGGAAAAATACTTTCTGAACTGCAACCGGAATATTATGCATGGCTGCAATCTCATTGATATTCATTGTAGTGGCACCACTGAAATAGTAAATACCGAGAATACCAATAATAAGAAGTGCAGAACCTCCCATAAGCATAAGGGTAAGTTTCATTGCTGAATATTCCTTAGGACCTGTTCCCCATACACCGATAAGAAGATACATCGGGATAAGAGCCACCTCATAGAACATGAACATGGTGAAAAGGTCGGTACAGATGAAGAATCCAAACACACCGGAACTCAACAACACAAACCACATGAAATATTCTTTCTTCATAGGTTCCATTTGCCAGGAAGCAAACGTACCGGTGAAGACGATAACTGCAGAAAGCAATATCATTACCACCGAAATTCCATCTACTCCTATACTGTAATCTATATTTAACGGAGCAAACCATGGAACACTGTAGGTGAAGAGCATCAGATCATTGTTGCCGGCATTACGCATCTGAATAAATGTAACGGTGAGCCAGATGGCAAGACCCAGCAATACAGAAGAGCCAACCACCATTACGCCACGAACCTGTTTATCGTTCTTTGCCAACCAAAGACCAACAAGCATCAGGACCGGGATTACTACGAATAATGTTAATATATTCATTTTACTTAATCTTCATTATTAATGTTTATTCATTAGCTGAGAATACAAAGCAAAATCAGCGTAATAGCCACACTTCCGGTAAGGAACCATGCAGCGTATGTGCGTACATCTCCACTCTGCCAAGGACGAATAGTCTCGCCGGCCTCTTGAGTGCCCCATGCAAGGAAATTGAAGGTGCCGTCTATAACATGACGGTCGAACCATGCAATTGGCTTGGAGAAACATCCAAAGACAACCTTATGAGTGAAAAATTGCCAAGCATCATCAATATAGAAGCGGTTGAGAGCTGCACGGTGAAGTGTAGGCATCTTCTTTGCTAACATATCTGGAACCGGATTATGCTTTGGAGCATACATCCATGTGGCAAGAGCGAAACCGATTACTGCAACACCAAGACTCATCCATGCCGTAGCACCGAAGTCAAGATGCTGAAGAGCTATCTCCTCTGAAAGACCATTTGCCGATACAAAGTGACCAAAAGGAATCCAACCTGCTACACATGATATGGCTGCAAGAAATACCAGTGGTCCCCACATGATGAAAGGAACTTCTGCCGGCTTGCGACGGTTTTCAGGATCCTGCTCATAATAAGAATCACCCCAGAAAATAACATAGTAAAGACGGAACATATAGAATGCTGTCATTCCTGATACCAATGTCATGAAATAACCCATGAACGGAGAGAAATGAAAACATGCGTCTACTATCTCATCCTTAGAGAAGAAACCTGCCAATGGGAAAAATCCACTGATAGCTATTGTTCCTATAAGGAAACAGATATTTGTAATAGGCATGTACTTGTGAAGTCCACCCATATAATCCTTGAAGTTGCTGCCTATGATGACAATGATTGCACCGGAGCAGAGGAACAGCAAGGCCTTGAACATAGCGTGTGTGAACAAATGGAACATTGAAGCCATATAGCCCAAGCCACCTTCACCTTCTGTAGCTGTGCACACACCGAGAGCAACAAGCATATACGCAATCTGGGAGATTGTGGAGAATGCGAGTCCTCGCTTGATATCACGCTGACAACATGCAACAGCTGCTGCATAGAATGCAGTGAATGCTGCGATATAAGCTACATAATGAAGTGTATTTGGAGCATACTGTATCCATATTGGGAACAGGCTTGCCACTTGGAATACACCGGCAACAACCATTGTTGCTGCATGAATCAAAGCACTGACAGGTGTAGGACCTTCCATTGCATCAGGTAACCAGATGTGAAGAGGGAACATGGCACTCTTGCCGGCACCACCGATAAACATCATGAACAAAGCCATAGGCAGAATAAATGCTGCCCCTGGAAGTTTTGATGCAAGTGAAGCATCTGCTGTAAGGTCAAAATTAAATGTTCCAACATAGAAACTGTAGAACAGGATACCAATAAGGAAGAACAAATCGGCAAAACGTGTTACGATGAACGCCTTCTTGCTGGCATGAACGGCAGCATGCTTAGGATAATAAAATCCGATAAGCAGATAAGAGCAGACACCCACAAGTTCCCAGAACAGATACATCTGGAAAATATTTGTTGCAACGACAAGTCCTAACATTGACATTGTGAAGAGAGACAGATAAGCGTAGAAACGCTGAAAACCTTTCTCATAGCCTTCTGCCTTATAGTTATCATCACGCTCTGCCATATAGCCGAACGAATAAATATGTACCATGAAACTGACCGTGGTGATAACAATAAGCATCATCACACTTATTGGAGTCAGACGGAATCCAATATTGAACGTCAGTAGCTCAGTAAACTTAAGCCAAGTAAAATTAAACACGGTAACCGTAGGATACAAACCTGTGGCAGCATCTCTTCCTATTGCGAAGAAATACTCATAGGCTGTATAGATGCTCATTGCCCAAAGCGCTCCAAGAACGACAGTGCCAATGATACCAGCTACCGGCTTTTTCATCTTCATACCGCAAAGACCAAGAAGCAAAAAGCCCAAGAACGGTAGAAGGAGTATTAAAAATGCATAACTGTATTCCATTGTTTTCTTTAGAATTTCATGTTTTCAATACTGTTCACCTGATCACTGTGATAGTTGCGGTAAACATTAATAATAATTGCAAGAGCAACTGCTGTCTCGGCAGCAGCAACACCAATAGAGAACAGTGTGAAGAACATTCCTTCCAATTTGCCTGGAAACAGAATGCGGTTGAACACTGCAAAATTAATCTCAGCTGCATTGAGAACAAGCTCTATGGAAATCAACATTGCAATAAGATTGCGACGTGTTATAAAGCCGAAAACTCCGATAAAGAACAATAATGTGCTGAGCACTAAAAAACACCATACTGGAATCATTTGTCGTCCTCCTTTCTTGCAATCATAATACCACCGATAATACATGCCAACAGGAATATAGAAATGAACTCAAATGGGAGTACATATCCATATTTATCCGAGCCCAGCAGTTGGGTGCCAATCTGACTCATTGGCAATTCCGTATCTGCAGCACTGGCAAACATATCTATAAACTTATTCTTTAATAATACAACACCTACGGTGAGCATACCTATAACAGTAACTGCACACCCTAGTATTACACGTGAACCACGGAAACGTTCGCCAAGTCCCTGAAGACCAAACTTGTTGACCAACTGCACTGCGAAAACAAACATTATCGTGATACCTCCCGCATATACGCTTAACTGAACTGCACCAAGATAGGTGTAATCAAGCAGAAAATATATTCCTGCAACACCAAAGAGTACGAACAACAGGAATGCTGCCGCTCTCATGACACTCTTGGTCATTACGCACATCACTGCCGATGCAAGCATCACTACTGCAATGATAACGAATATTACTAAATTTGCCATATCTTTACTTACTTGGTTTTAGTGTTAAACTTACCGATTGTAAGAGGTGCGCCACCATCAATGATATTAGGAAGACTGCCACCTTTATAAATTTCCTTATCAAGGTGGAGAACCAACTTATCACGATCAAACACAGCGTTCTCAAAATCATTAGTAAACTCTATTGCGTCAAAGTTACAGGCATTGACACAAAGCTGACAGAACATACAGTCACCCAAATCGTACTGATAATCTATCAGATGACGTTTTTTCTTGCCTGTCTCAGGATCTTCCAACATCTCGTGGGTTATCTTGATAGTGTCGTTAGGGCAAGCCTTCTCGCACATTGTGCAAGCCACACATTTATAGCTTTCATCTTCGTTACGCTTGAATACAAGGCGACCGCGATGACGTTTGCTCACATGAAGTGTGGTCTTGCGATTTTCAGGATACTGCTCTGTAGACTTAGGGGTGAAATATTCCTGCAGGGTTACTTTCAAACCCGTTACAAGAGTATTCATGGCTGCAGCCAGATCCTTAAAATATGAATTGTTATTTGCCATTTCTTAAATTTTATTATAGGGTCCAACCGAATGCTACACAAACAGTCATAACCAGCAAGTTGAGCAATGCAAGTGGCATAAGATACTTCCACTCCAGTTTCAGTATCTGGTCGATACGCAGACGCGGATAGGTCCACTTAATCCACATAAGCAGCCAGACTACGAAAAATGTCTTGCCAAAGAACCACACTATTCCAGGAATATAGTTCATCACTGTGTCAAAGGCACTTATGCCTATGTTCAGTGGTGCCCATCCTCCGAGGAACACAGCTGTAGCTATTCCTGATATTACAAATAGATTCAGATATTCAGCCAAATAGTAGAAACCGAATCCCATACCACTATATTCTGTATGATAACCGGCAGTAAGCTCACTCTCAGCCTCAGCAAGGTCGAAAGGACCACGATTGGCCTCTGCGTTACCAGCTACCAAGAATACAAGGAAAGCTATGATTGCAGGGATATGTCCCTTCACGATAAGCCAATTCCAAGGACCGGTCTGTGCATCTACAATTTCACTCACCTGCATTGTACCTGTAAGAGAAACAGCCGCAATAAGACACAACCCCAAAGACAGTTCATAAGAAATCAACTGTACGGCTGCACGCATTGCAGATACCACCGAATACTTGTTATTACTAGCCCAACCGGCTATGAAAATACCAAGAACACCTATAGAACTGATGGCTGTAATTAAGAATACACCTACATTGAAATCAAGTACACCTGCTCCCTTGTTCCATGGCAAGAAAGAGAATGTACCTACAGAGGCAATGATTACAAGGAATGGAGCCAGTGCATACAAGAATTTATCAGACTTGTCTACACCGAATATTTCCTTAATAAGCATCTTTACCACATCTGCAAATACCTGGAAGATACCCCATGGACCTACTCGCATAGGACCTAGACGGCACTGGAAGTAAGCACAGACTTTACGTTCCATAAAGATAAGCGCAATGGCTATCAGGGCGTATGCTGTAAGTATCAGCACTCCCACGATAACACACTCTATGAGGATTGACCAGAATGAACTCAAGCCCAAAGTCTGGGTGAGCAATGCGTCAAACCATTTTGTAACTATACTAAAATCAAACATATTCTTTATTCGTATTTTTATTTATCATTAATTTTAGTATTATCTGTCAAGATCAGGAATTACGAAGTCGATAGTGGCACCAGTTGTCACAAGGTCGGCAATTTTCTGACCACGCAGCATCTTATCAAACGCTGCACAGAGAGAGAGTCCCATTGGACGCATCTTCATACGATAAGGGCTCTTGTCTCCCCTACTATCAAGGTAAACACCAAACTCACCGGCTCCACCTTCCACAGAGAAGAACCACTGTCCTTCAGGAACCTTGATTACAGGTTTCTGCTTGATGTAGAATTCGCCTTCCGGAATATTGTCGATAAGCTGTTCGATAATAGAAATACTCTGATAAAGTTCCTTAATATGAATCATATAACGAGCCATAGAATCAGCTCCGTCAAGAGTTATCTCATTCCATTCCACCTTATTGTATAAAGCGTAAGGATGATTCTTTCTCACGTCATTATGCCAACCAGAGGCACGTCCGGCAGGACCGGTAACAGCATAGTTGATACAGTCTTCCAATCCCATAGGACCTACACCTTCAAAACGGTTGTGTGTGATTACATTATCACCAAACACATCAAGGTATTCCTGTATCATCGGGCGCAAATACTTGCAAAGAGCCTTTGTATTTGTTACGAAATTAGGGTCTATGTCGTCCTGAAGACCACCTATTCTATAATAATTCTGGATAAGTCGTCCACCAGTAGTTTCCTCCATAACATTGAGCACATGCTCACGGTCACGCATACAGTAAAGGAAAGCCGTAAGGGCACCCATATCCTGTGCTGCAGTACCAAGATAAAGCAAGTGATTGTCTATGCGCTGGAGTTCGTCCATTATGGTACGTATATAATTTATACGCTCAGAGAGTTCTATTCCCATTGCCTCTTCTATCACGCCAACAAGCGCATGACGATGATGCATGGCGCAGAGATAATTAAGGCGGTCGGTTAGAGCCAATGTCTGAGGATACGTCATACCCTCCCACATTTTTTCTATACCACGATGAATATATCCAAGATGAGGATACACACGTTTTACGGTTTCACCGTCCAAAACAGTCTGAAGGCGAAGCACTCCATGAGTAGAAGGATGATGAGGACCCAAGTTTACAACAAAATCATCATCATCAAAAAGAGTATGTCTTGTTTCCACAAGATTACCGTTTTTATCAAGATTCCATTCTGAAGTATAATCTCTCTCAGGCTCGTCTGTTTCTGGGAATTTATTTGCCTCAGGACTCATATCAAAGTCCTTGCGCAGAGGATAACCATTGAAATCAGTACGAAGGAATAAGCGACGCATATCCGGATGACCGAGGAATTTTATTCCAAGGAAATCAAAGACTTCGCGCTCCAGGAAATCAGCCGCACTCCACAGTTTCAACACTGAAGGAATCACGAAATCAGTTTCACCGACCTTCTTTGCTATTGTCTTTACAGAGCAACGCTCATGAGAATCAGTATTCTCAAGAATGTAGATACATCCGAGACCTTCTTCACCAAAGTCTTCACCGATAATGGTAACCAGGTAGTCGAAATGCTTCTCGTTCTTCAACTTTGCCATTTCAGCAGCAAAGTTATCGAATGTGAGTTCTATATTATTCAGTTTCATATTCTATACCTTTTATTAATCGGTTAAACCTTTTTCCGGATCAAATTCTTCAGGAACATCAGTTACGATAATAGGAGTTTTTTTGCCCAACTTCTTGTCTGAAAGATTCTCATTACTCAGTCCGTGAAGTCCGCCCTTACTCATAGATAGTTCACGTTCTTCAGTTGTCATCTTATGATTTGCACCACCAAAAAATTTCTCTACCTTTATCTTGCGCTGCAACTGCATCATGCCATAAAGTATAGCTTCCGGACGTGGAGGACATCCCGGAATATAAACATCCACCGGCACCAGTTCGTCTATTCCACGAACCACACTGTAGCTCTTTTTGAAAGGACCGCCTGATATAGTACATCCGCCTACGGCTACAACATACTTAGGTTCGGCAATCTCATCATAAAGACGCTTGAACACAGGAGCCATTTTGTTGGTAATTGTACCGGCACACATGATAAGGTCAGCCTGGCGTGGAGAGTTACGTGTAACCTCAAAGCCGAAACGTGCCATATCATAACGTGCACACCCCACAGCCATAAACTCTATACCACAGCAAGAAGTACCGAAAGTAAGAGACCATGGAGAATTGGAACGTCCCCAGTTGATAGCAGCATCCAGAGAACCCAGAACTACATTAACACCACCCTCATTCAGCTCATTGGCAATCTTCTCCAGTGAATCATTATCCTTGAACTCGTCATAAGGAATACTTTTGATAGAGGCTCTTTTCTTTACTTCCATTCCAAAGCTCCTTTCCGCCAAGCGTAAGCAAGGCCTAAAACTAATACCACTAGGAAGAAACCTATGCTCACAAGAGCCATAGTTCCGAACTGCTTAACAACTACTGCCCATGGATAAAGGAAAACGGTCTCTATGTCGAACATCAGGAAAAGGATAGCAAAGAGATAATATCCCACATGCACAGACATCCAAGAACTGCCACGTGTAGGAATACCACTCTCATAAGGTTCTCCTTTTACCGGATTGTAGGAACGCGGACCGATTAGCTTAGCGACGACATAAGCGCCAATCACTAATACCGCAGCCGTTATCAAAACGGTAATAAATAGTGTAAAATACATAAAAATTATAACGTTATTATATTAAATGCACGATTGAAAGCGAAACATCTCTGCCCCGCTTTGCGCTGCAAAGGTAATAATTATATTGCAGACTTTACACAACATTAACAAAAAAATAATGGTTTTATAAAAAAAATAATCGGATACAGTAGTTACTGCATCCGATTATTTTCAATATTCCCTTTCAAGTAGTTCCAGACACATTCTGGAATTATGGTAAGGGCATTTCCAAAATCCAGCCTTGTCATCATCAATATTAATATCTCCGTTTTCAAGCTGAGCCCAATGCCATTCTCCATTTTTCCAATCTACAAGATATTTTTGGATAAACGACATACAGCGCACAGCCACTCCCAGACTGTCTTCATCTCTAAAATGCTGATACAGATTTATGTGTCCTATCACGTTTTCACATTGCACCCACCATTGCCTCTGACGGTCATAAATGTCTCCATCCTTCCAATGCTCATAAATCATACTGCCGTCTGGCTGAAGTCCTTCATCGGCAGCGTAAGCTATCTTTCTTATAATCGGTTCTGTCTTCCGCAGCACCTCCTTGTCTCCAAGCACAAGCGCAGTTTCATGCAACAGCCACGAAGCCTCTATGTCATGTCCGAAACTTTCAATATTGCGCTTTCCATTCCATTTGTCATCAAAGAACAAGTCTAGATGATAAGTCTTTTCATTAAAGAACTTGTCTGTAAATATATCCAGAAGATTACGAATACTCTTTTCCAGTTTCTTATCTTTCCATACACGAAACAGATTTGTATAAGGTTCTATAATATGCAGATGCGTATTCATAGTACGACTTCCGTTTTCATCCTTATCACTAAGCCGCATATCGGCAATAGGCTGCCAGTTACGTGTCAAAGCCTCTATATAACCATTATTATCACGGTCATAGGCATGTTCTTCTATATCTTGATACAGTTTTATTGCCATGTCCAGAGCATCCTTGTCACCCGTTGCACGCGCATACTCAGACAGTCCATATATGGTAAAGCCAATAGCGTATGTCTGCTTCTTCGTATCCAGAGGATTTCCCTTGCAGTCAACGCTCCAATATACGCCACCATATTCTTTATCGATGAAATAGCGCATTATATAGTCTTTGGCACGTGTTGCCGCTTCTAGATAAGCGTCTTTCTTCAGCACACGATAGGCAGCACTGAATGCCCACAATATTCTGGCATTCAATATTGCGCCCTTCTCAGCCTCCGGATGTGCTACGTTATGTCCGTCAACACGTCCCAGATAACCACCGTTTTCATTATCCGTAACCTTGTCTATCCAAAAATCAAGGATATTTACTTCCAGAAGTCTTTTGACTTCTGCCTTTATACTTTCCATTTCCATTTAATCTATCGAACGAATTTTCTTAAGTTCGCTATTTATATATTCTATCTTATCTGTAGTAAGAGGATAGAACCATACTATAAGCAAACTCAACACTGCAACTATGGCAGGAACAAAACTCATAAGCCATCGCAGACATTCAATTGCCTCTGCCGGTTGGGTGACTCCTGCCTTTAACTGTGCGGCATCTGTGATATAGCCGAAACTTGCCAGAAGAGACATCACGGCAAAACCGCCTATTGCTCCACCAAACTTCTGTGCCATTGAACTTGAAGAGAATATAAGTCCCGTAGACGCAGTTTTATACTTAAGTTCAGCATAATCACTCACGTCAGCATACATACTCCATACAAGCGGACTCATAATACCCGTAAACACATTTATGAACACCTGAAGTACAAGCATCATCCAATATCCGGTAGGATTGCATGGCACAAAATAGAAACCTACACTGAGTATAATCAGCACTATATCAACAAGGATATAAGTAGTCTTCTTGCCCAACTTATTGGCTATCGGCACACAGATGCTCACACCCAGCATATTGCTCACCTCTCCCACTCCGAGGAACAGTCCTGCATAGAATGAGAACGTTAGGGCAAATATTGCCAGCGAAGCATTGCCGCCTACAATGTCATTAAAGAAATAAGCCACTGTAGACCCACGCACCGTATTGAACAAATTGAAACACAGTCCCGCACCGATGAGCAACCACCAAGGCTTGTTATGCAACAGAGACTTTATATCTGCTCCAATGCTAACCTTTGAAACCGTATTCAGATGCTCCCTTGTAAGAGTAAAGCAAAGCAAAAACATTATCAGACAGGCTACGGCTATTGCAATCATTGCAAAAAGCCAACCACCCGGCGTGGCATAACCCCCAAAAAGATTTGTAAGAGGTTCCCAGCAGAAAAGAGCTATAAAGCTACCTGTGTATGCGAAGAACATACGATAACTTGAAAATACAGTCTTTTCCTTACTGTCGTCTGTCATAACACCCAACATGGCACCATACGGAACATTTATAGCCGTGTAAACCGTCATCATCAGAATATATGTAACGTATGCCCATATCAGTTTACCGGCATAGCCGAAATCCGGTGTTGTAAACAGCAATATACCAGCAATACTGAAGAATGGAGCTATCCACAACAGATAAGGACGATATTTTCCCCATCTTGTATGTGTACGGTCGGATATGATACCCATCATCGGGTCGCTCACTGCATCCCAGATACGAGTCACCATCATCAACACACCTGCATCCATCAGACTGAGTCCGAAGATATTACTGTAAAAGAAAGGCAGGTAATAAGAGAATATCTTCCAGAACATGCTGCTGGACATATCTCCGAAACCATAGCCAATTTTCTCAATTAGTTTTGCTTTTGCCATTAGATTACTATAATTTTATTTGTTACTCAGAATATAACGCTTATTTCAGCATTTTATTTTTCGCAACAAGCTTTTTTATTGTCTCCACGCTCTTTGATGTAGAGAATCCGTCCTCAGGCGTGTTCATGCAATAATCCACCAGTTTATCTATTGTGGATGTTGCCACGTGCATACGTGTATCTGAAGAAGCATAATAGATAAACACCTTGCCGTCTTCATCTGCAATCCATCCGTTTGCAAAAACCACGTTCATCACGTCGCCTATATATTCTTCACCTTTAGGAACAAGCAAATATCCCCCCGGCTGAGCTATCACGCGTGTAGGGTCGTCAAGTGCCGTCATATACATATACAGCACATAGCGCAGACCACTTGCACACCCGCGCACTCCATGAGCCAGATGCAACCATCCTCTGTCAGTCTTGATAGGATGAGGTCCCTCACCGTTCTTCACCTCCATGATAGTATGGTAATGGCGGAGATTGATTATTTTCTCTTCCTTTATCTCTGCATGTTCTATATCGTCCACAAGTGCCCAACCTATGCCACCACCAGAACCGGCATCGATGAATCCGTCCTGAGGACGTGTATAGAAAGCATACTTGCCGTCAACGAACTCTGGATGCAGCACCACATTGCGCTGTTGGCTCTCTGTCTTCATGTCAGGCAGACGCTGCCATGTCTTCAAGTCTTTTGTACGGGCAATAGCCGCAGTGGCAGTAGCCGCGCTCAAATCACCGGGCACAGAGTCATCATGGCGCTCAGCACAGAATATACCATAAATATATCCGTCTTCATGTGCTGTGAGGCGCATATCATATATGTTCGTTGCAGGAACAATGTCATCAGGCATGGTTATCGGTTCATCCCAAAATCTGAAGTTGTCTATACCATTCGGGCTTTCAGCCACTGCGAAGAAGCTCTTACGGTCGGCACCTTCTACTCTTACCACCAGCAGATACTTGCCGTTCCATTTTATAGCACCACTGTTCAGAGTTGCATTCATCATTATGCGCTGCATAAGATAAGGATTATCCTTTTCGTTAAAGTCATATCTCCACTCTAGCGGAGTATGTTCAGCTGTTAATATAGGATATTCATATCGCGTATAGATACCATTTCCCCATTCTTCTGCCACATTCTTTCTCGTAAGCAGTTTCTCGTGATGCTCACGCAGAGCCGCAACTTTTTCAATAAAGTCTTTCATAATTATCTTTCTATGTTTTTATTTTATATCATTTAAGAATAATGAACGTTTGTAATTATATAATTTCTTAAAGTCTTTTTCCACATTACTTCCCGGATATGCTATATATGCCTCCTTAGGATTGTCCCAGGCATTACGCCAGAACAGCACATAACTTAATTTATAATTTTCCACCACAGACCAAAGCACTGTTGTGAACCAGTCATCATACGGCATCTTCTGGCATCCTGTTTCTGTAAGAGCCATAATCTTATCATTTTCTTTTGCTATACGCTCTAGATTGTCCAAATCATACTTCAAATCTTTCTGATATTTGGAATTGTCCTTGTCAAATTCATAGATGTCCACACCTATTATATTTACATACTCATTTCCGGGATAATATTTCATAAAGTCATCATACCCGCTGTTTGGAGAATAAGCCCACACTATATTATCACATCCATATCGGTCTTTCAACTCATGATATGTCAAAGCATATAGATTTTTATATTCTTCCGGAGTGCAACTCTTGTTGCCCCACCAGAACCAGCCTCCGCTCATCTCATGCCATGGACGGAATATCACAGGTATGCTCTTACCCTTTACAGTTTTAAGCGAATTCAGAAAATCTGCCACAGTCTTGAGCCAGCCCTCGAACTTCTGTTGGTTGTTACCACCGTTTAACACAGATTTCACAGCATCACCTGTAGGATCCCATGCTGTCTTTCCTGTTGCCGGATTATTAGGGTGCCAACTCAATGTCACGATTCCACCTCTATTATATTGAGCCACAATCTCCTTACGCATACGGTTAAAAGGAACTCCGTCAAGATTTTTGTCATGTCCCAGTTCTATTTCGCCCAAGTCAAAGCCCATTACGGCAGGATAACTACCCGTAACTTCCTTCACATCAGAACGACCCTCTTCCCATTTCCAGGCACTGCCATACATAGGGTCATCCTGATGACCAATCATAATGCCTTTGTTCTGCAACTTTCTAAGCCGCTTAATCAACTTTTCCGCAGGTGTAGCGGCAAAGGCACTGCCAACAAGCAGACTGCCTATAAGTATTGTGAGTATCTTCTTTATCATCTATAAATTATTTTTTCAGTAACTGCTCTCTGATAAAATTCTGCCATTCGTCATACTGTTCCTGATACCAGAAATGTCCGGTCTGCTGATATACGCTGAGTTTTTTAGGAGCCTTCACTATATTATACAGACCATAACTTGATGTTGGAGGCACTGTCTCATCGTTATATCCGAAACTGTACCAACCCGTAGCCTTCACTCTTTTGGCAAAGTTCACTCCGTCATAATATCTTGCTCCGGCAATCTTAACCTTCAGCACTTCACCATTTTCGGCTTTATTGTCATAGAAATAATGAGGCCATCCACCAGCCACTCCATGCACTTCAGCCTCATAGTCACACATAGCATCATGCACAACTCCCAGAAAAGTGATACGGCTGTCAAGGGCAGCAACAGCAAGAGACAGGAAACCTCCCTGACTGGAACCAGTAACACCAATGGTCTTGCCGTCCCATTCCGGCAACGAAGCCAGATAGTCCACACCCCTCACAGCTCCGGTAACTACCCTCTTGTAATAGTTTTTGTCCGGATTGTCAATATTAGTCTCCCAATATCCATTAAGAGAACTGTTAAGCAGTTCGTCATACACCTTCTGTTCCATAGTTACAGGAATACCGTGAATGCCTATTTCCAGCACAATAGATTTGCCGGGAGCAGTGTAAGTGTCACCCCAGTATGGACGCACACCTGCACCAGGAACACGGAGCAAAGCAGGATATCTGCCCGGTTTTACCGGTATAGAAAGAATGCCATATATACGACTGTTAACTGCATTATTCACATAACTGACTTCGTATACATTCATATCTTCAGTGCAGCGTTCAGGAAGCAGTCTGCGTGTAGGGTTAAGATTATATCCCCTTGCCTGTTTCAGAGCCTCAGTCCAAAAAGCATCAAAGTTTTCAGGTTCCTGTGCGTATGGTCTCACCTTTTCCGGAGAAAAGGCAGCCGTACAGAGTCCTTCATACTTTTTCCCATTAATTTCAGTTATCACCTTCAGTCTGTAAAATCCTGGAGTCTTCATTGTCCCTGAAATTTCGGCAGTGCCGTTCTTCAGAGTTATATTCTTTTTTACATCCGGATACATCACCGGTCCCGCCTCATAACTGATTTTTACATTATCAACAAGTGTGCTAGACTTCAATATACTGACAGTGAACACAGCTTTTTCTCCTATTTCATAGTTCCAGTCTTTATGGTCAGGCTGAATCATAACCACAATATTATTACCACGAATCTGAGCCTTGGCAGGATATAAGCCAAGAGCCATTAACATTATTAATAAGGTGTAAATAATAGATTTAATCATAAACAAAAAACAGTTAGTAATTTCAAACTTTATTCAGGTGCAAAGATATGAATAACTTTCATAAAAATATGATACTTTTTTGCTCAATGCTAATACTTACTTACTTTTATGATTTAGACATAACAACAGCAAATGCATTTTGATATAGACACAAAATATACCAAGATACATGCATTATTGTTATTCAATAACAATTACATTCAAAAAAAATAATTTAAGTCTATTAATGAAGTTCAATCTAGGTATATGTAAAAAATAGCAATTATGTATCCAAAATAAAAATGACAAACGCAATATATTTGATGATATACTGCAAAATTAGAAAAAGCATTTGCCTACCCAACCACAGTAAAATTATCAACATCAATAATTTCATTTTAAATCTAACAATGGACAATTTCAATCTATTTACATACTTTTTCGTTGAAAAAGTAAAAAAGTATCAGCATTAGGCAAAATAATATTATTATTATTTTAATTTATTATTTAATTTTGCAACCGATAGAAAATATATTCAACCACCTGAGATTACACATTATTAATATATAGGAACCTAAAAAATAAGTATGAAGAAATATAATAAGACCTAAACAAAAGCTATTATATGTATGCAATAAGCATATACCACAAACCAATAGCTAAATTATTAACAAAGCGTCAACATATAAGAGTTCACGCTAACCAAAAAATCAAGAATGTATGAATTCTAACATTAAAGTTAAGTTGCTTGCAGGACTTTGTACTATAGCTTATCTAAGCTATTCCCCGCAAACTTTTGCTGCCGACAATCTAAACATGCCTGCAGCCATGCAACAAGCAAAAAAGATTACTGGTGCCGTTTCCGACACACAGGGGCCAATCATTGGAGCCACCATCAAAGTAAAAGGAAGTAAGAACGCCACGGTTACAGACATTGACGGTAATTTCACCATCAATGCAAACTCCGGTCAGGTTATTGAGATTTCTTATATCGGATATATAACTAAAGAAATCAAGGTAGGCTCTTCTACAAATTATAATGTTATTCTGTCTGAAGACAACCAGTCGCTGGCTGAAGTTGTCGTTGTAGGCTATGGTACTATGAAAAAGAGTGACATTTCCGGAGCCTCAGTAGGTGTTGGCGAAGATAAGATTAAAGGTTCAATAATCACATCTCTCGACCAGTCTCTACAAGGACGTGCAGCTGGTGTTACAGCTGTTTCTACATCAGGAGCGCCTGGTACATCATCCGCAATTCGCGTACGTGGTACAGCTACTATCAACGCCAATGCCGATCCTCTTTATGTAATAGACGGAGTAATAGTACAAACTCCCAGCAAGAGTGGAGCTGACTATGGTTTAGGTGATGCTTTGGGAAACGGAAAAAATTCTACAATTTCACCGCTATCAACAATAGATCCTGCTGACATCGTCAATATGGAAATTCTTAAAGATGCTTCAGCAACAGCCATATATGGAGCCCAGGGGGCCAATGGCGTTGTCCTTATAACAACAAAGAGAGGAAAGATGGGTGATGCAAAATTCACATATAACGGTATGGTGGCATGGAGTCGACAGTCAAAACGACTTGACATGATGAACCTTCGTGAATATGCAAACTATGCTAATTCTTTTGCAGAAACAGGAGAATCTACAGCCACAGCTGCATTTTCAGACCCATCACTTCTCGGCAAGGGCACAAATTGGCAGGATGCTGTTTTCCAGACTGCATTCCAACACTCTCATCAAGTCAGTGCACAAGGTGGTTCGGACAAAGTACAGTATTATGTCTCAGGTTCGTATATGAATCAGGAAGGTACTATAATTGGTAGCAAGTTTGACCGTCTGTCATTCAGAACAAATCTTGACGCACAATTAAAGAAATGGTTAAAGTTGGGATTAAGCGCCACATATTCAAATACTAACGATAATCTTAAGCTTGCTGATTCAGATGAAGGTTTAATCAATTATTCTTTGACAACGATTCCATCTATACCTATTTATAATATTGACGGCAGTTATTCATCAATATCTCAAGAAGGCTACACTAATCCTAACCCTATAGCCATGGCTATGATGGATGAGATTCTTCTTAACCGTCAAAAACTTAACGGCAACATATTCTTTGAAGTCACTCCTATCAAGAATCTTGTTTGGCACACAGAACTAGGATATGATTTAAACTGGAGTAAAGGTGAAACTTATCAGCCTATGGTAAGTCTCGGCAACTGGGTTCGCAGCAGCAATGAAAGCCGTATTCAAAATAATACAAATAAATTCTGGCAATTAAAAAACTATCTGACATACAATCGCGACTTCGGCAAACACAGTGTTACCGCAATGCTTGGTCAGGAGTGTTGGGAAAGCAAATATGAATATAGTTCTATCTACAATACATCTCTTCCTTCTGACGAAGTACACAATCCGGCATTAGGTACCGGTACTTCAGAAATAGGTCACGGTTTCGGCAGCAGTTCTATGTCTTCATTTTTCACACGCTGGACTTATAGTTACGACAGCCGCTATAATGCCACTTATACATATCGCCGTGACGGTAGTTCCAATTTTGGAAAAGACAATCGTTGGGCTGGATTTCACTCATTTGCCGCATCATGGAGATTTGCAGAAGAAAAGTTCATGAAGCAACTAACCGGCAATTGGCTCAGCAACGGTAAGCTCCGCGTAGGCTGGGGACAGACCGGTAACTCCAACATCGGAGGATATCTTTGGGGTTCTGCATTAAGTACTATGAGCACAGGTTTGGGAACGAGTTATCGCCCAAGTCAGATTGCAAACAGCAGTTTGAAATGGGAAAGCCAGGAACAATGGAACATTGGTCTTGACCTTGGATTTTTCAATGACCGTATCAACATCACAGCCGACTGGTACCGCAAAGAATCAAAAGATATGCTAATGCAACTTCAGTTACCATCTTATATGGGCACATCAGGAAATGAATCTTCTGCCCTTTCTGCGCCTTATGGCAACTATGGTGATATTCGCAACACCGGTCTGGAATTAACAGTCAGCACTCACCCATTAATCGGAAAATTCCAATGGGACAGTGAATTTCAGATTTCATGGAATAAGAATAAGCTTGTCAGCCTAAGTGACGGTTCAACCACAGCATCAGTCATAGGTTACGGTCAATGGAGTGACGTTGTAAGTCTCTCTAAAGTAGGCGAAAGCCTATTCAGTTTCTACGGTTATGTAACAGATGGCGTTTACACAAGTCTTGAAGATATAGAAACAAGTGCCAAACCTTCATCTTATCCTTCAAATGGAGTTTTCACACGCACAAACTCTGTTTATGTTGGCGATATAAAATACAAAGACCTTAACGGTGATGGCGTTATTGATGAAAACGACCGCACAAACATAGGTTCACCATTACCTAAATACACATTTGGATGGACCAATACGTTCCGCTATAAAGATTTTGACTTGAGCATATTCATAAACGGTTCATACGGCAATAATATTTATAATTATCTAAAGATGAAACTCACACACATGAATTCTACCTGGACCAACCAACTTACAGAAGTTGCCAACCGAGCTATTCTGGTACCAATAGATGCCACAAAGGATTACAGTGCCGGTGTAGATCGTGGAGACGGTGTACTTATATATAATTGGTATGATGATATAACAAACGTACAACTGGCTGACAATAATGTAACACTGCCACGTGCAACATTATCAGATCCTAACGACAACGACCGCATAAGTGACCGATATATTGAAGACGGTTCATATATACGCCTTAAGAATATATCTTTTGGTTACACATTCCCTAAGAAATGGATAAAAAATTGGGGTATAGAAAGTCTGCGCATATATGCTAATCTGCAGAATCTGTTCACCATTACGAACTATTCCGGTTATGACCCGGAAATAGGTATAAGCACAGCAAGCAATAACGTTATGGGACTAGACAATGGACGTTATCCGTCACCTACTACTTATTCTTTCGGTCTGAATGTTTCTTTCTAACAAATAATTAAACAATATATAACATGAAAATCAAATATATTAAAATATCGATACTGGCATCTGCAATGACCTTGGGAATAACATCGTGTGGAGATTTCCTTGACCGACCTTCTGAAGACAGTTACACAACAGACAACTACTATCAAACAGATGCCCAATGCGTTGCCGGAGTTAATTATTTATATAATTCTCCATGGTACGATTTCCAGCGCGGATTCATAAAAATAGGAGAAGTACTTTCCGGAAATTACTACATGGGGTCTAGCCCATATCTTACCTTTACAGTTAACGGCTCAGATGAAGACCTTGTCAATATGTCATCTTCTCTTTGGGCAGAAGTAGGGCATTGCAATACTGTTTACAACAATATAAAGAACACGTCAGGAAGTATTTCTGATGATGTAAAAAAACAATGCCTAGGTGAATGCCTTGTATGGAAAGCCATGGCATACTTCTATCTTGTACGGTCTTTCGGTGAAGTGCCTATCATTCATGATACAGAAGCAGAACTGACATCAGGCAGCTATAACAATGTAAAAAAGGTAAAGAGAGCCGATGTATATGAATATATTATCATGACACTGGAGAAAGCTATGGAAGATCTAAAAGGCATTACAAGCGGAGCCACTTCCGGGCGCGTTGACTATTACAGTGCTGAAGCTTTAATGGCAAAAGTTTATCTAACCAAGGCCGGTGTAAGCGGTTCTCTTGATGCCGATGATCTTTCAAAAGCTGCAACTTATGCTAAAGATGTAATCGACAACTCAGGGCGTTCGCTGTTGAGTAACTATTCTGACAATTTCCGGTTGGCTGACAACGTGAACGAAGAGAGTCTCATAGCATGGAGATGGACTATTGGAACACAGTGGACATGCCAAAATACCCTGCAGAGTGATTTGGGAATGTCTGGATTCGATGAATTTGGAGACTGCTGGGGACAATATGCCGGTCTTTCTGTAGATTTACAAGAAGCCTTTGGAGTTAAACTTCTAAACAATGAACCTAGTAGCTGGATAAATTCTACAGATGCCCGACTAAAGGCAACCATGATGCTACCAGGATTTTCTTACAGCTATTTCTGGCAAGATCATACTTACAACAACACAATTAATGGTAAAGGCACCGGCTTTGACTATCTGCAATTCATATACGATGCAGATTATAATGCTTCATCAGGTGATGTGCTGTATTCTGCAACCGGTTCTAACTGTGTAAAACACTTATATGGCGACTCTTATGATCATGAGCAGGCATTGGGCATAACTCCTAAATATATGTATAGCGGACTTGCAACCCATATTCTGCGTTTGTCTGACATTTATCTGGTATATGCAGAAGCTAAATTAGGCACAGGCAGCACCGACCGTTCTACAACAGATGCAGACGCCATAGATGCATTCTACCAAGTACGTCATCGCGCAATAAACAATTACACAAAACCATCTTCCATCTCATTCTCTGATATATGGAAAGAACGTCGTTTGGAGCTGGCAATGGAAGGTGACAGATTTTATGATTTCGTAAGAGTATCATATTATGATCCTGATTTTACGCTCAGTGAATTGAAATCACAGAAACGCAATTCTTTCTATGGTCTTGATAATCTATATAAGAATTATTATTCTACCGGACAATGGACCACAACCAGCAGTATGGCCTACGACTCTTCCACTTCAGCTCCAGACTTCAGCGCAATGATGAAGAAGGACCCTGACAGTCAGAAAAATTATTTCTATTTGCCAATGACAGCTGATGACGTTCTCTACAATCCGAACCTCGGTTCTAGTGTCAATGGAGAACACGTAGATGTACGTTCAACTTATAGTTACTAATAACCTTTTAAAAAAGAAGAGTTATGTATAATAAAAATATAACAATAAAAAGCCTACTGCTTGCAATCACAGTCTTTGCCGGATTGAGCTTTACTTCCTGTGAAGACCAACCAGACAAATATGAAGTCCAAGACGGAACTCCTACAATCAACTATATACGTTGTTTAAGTTCTGAAATCGAAAGTTCTTCCGATGACAGTACCACTCACTATACCAAGGGTGAGCTTGTAACGGAAGCCTCTCCACAATCAACATTATGTCTTGTAGGAGAAAATCTTCGTAGTATTTATAAAATGTACTTCAATGACAGACAAGCCATATTGAACACTAGTTACATTACAGACAATACTCTCATTGTCGATGTGCCTAAGAGCGTACCTGATCTTGTAACAGATAAAATTTACCTGATTACCCAAAGCAAAGACACCATCACTTACGACTTCCATGTTGTTATTTCGGCACCATCGGTAACATCGATGTCTAATGAATATGCAGCCGTAGGAGAATCTGTCACCCTTACTGGCAATTATTTCGTTGATGATCCAAATATTCCGCTTACTATTGCCTTCACTGATGCCAACGATAATAAAGTCTATGTAGATCACGACGATATGGAAATTGCTGATGACTACACCACCGTAACCTTCCACGTACCGACTGGAGCTGCAGAAGGTCCAATAACCGTGACATCAATATACGGAACATCAAACACATCTTTCTATTACAAAGATACCCGTGGCTTGTTATTTGATTTTGACGGTGCTACAGGTCTGAGCAATCATGGATGGCATGACCGTACCATAACAACAGACAACAATGCCGTATCCGGCAATTATGTCCAGCTTGGTAATGGCAAAGCTACAATGTCTGAAGATGGAGGTTGGGACGATGCTGACTTCTCATTTGAATATTGGTGTGGTTCATGGGATACCCCTCAGAATATGACTTCTGGAAATGGCATGGCACTTAACAATCTTGTTGACTTCACTGATTATAGCAATATGTCACTGAAATTTGAAATGTACATTCCTTCAAGTTATCCTTGGCAGGCAGGAGCTATGCAGATATGCTTCGAAGGTTGGGATAAGGTAACATATTCCGGATATACCATAGATGGCTATTCCGGACATATAGCATCTGCCAATGCCTATGTGTTCAATGGCGAAGGTAGTCGCAGTGAAGGCACATGGGGACGTGCGATGTACCGTCCTTGGACCTCTACAGGTACTTATGACACAGGTGATAAGTGGGTAACGGTAACTATACCTCTGACAAGCTTTATATATGATAAGGACGGAGCAATAACATCTACGGTTCCTAGTTCTGCCAGCGACTTTGCTAGCCTTTCCATCTTTGTAACAGGCGGAGGTGTAAATGGAACAGAATGCACTCCTATAATTAAAATTGACAATATTCGTGTGGTTCCTAACAAATAATCACTTAAATCAACGCATAACATGAAAAAAATATATAATATATTCACGCTGATAGTGATAGTCCTAACAGGGCTGTCGCTAACAGCGTGCAGCGAAGACAACCTTGATACCAACCAGTATCATGGAGGTGTCACTTTAAATGCCTATGGTCCCAATCCTGTTACACGTGGAGGAACACTAAGATTCGTTGGCAGTAATCTTAACCAGATAGCATCCATATACATTCCCGGTGTAGGCAACATTACCAACTTTGATGTCAAGAAAAGTGGAATACCTAGCGAAATTTGGGTAACAGTTCCAAAAGAAGGTCCTGAAGTCGGCAAAGTTATCCTCACCACCCAAAGTAATGACACCATTGTCACAGGACAGGACATTACTTACACTGAAGGTGTTGAATTTGACAGTATAACTCCTTCTTCTGTAATGCCAGGTGATACTATTACTATTGAAGGTGAATATCTGTATCTTATAAATATGGTAGAATTTGCCGAAAACGTAAGAGTATCCAAAGATGACTTTATTTCTCAAGAACGCCATTCCTTAAAGGTTGTCGTACCTGATGATGCATGTACCGGTAAAGTAAATCTATATACAGTAGATTTAACAAAGGTTACAGACGAAAGCAGTGTAAACTACGAAGTATTCCAGAGCGAAGATGCTCTTGAAATAGGCACTCCGGCTATTACCAAGCTAGTATCTCCACGTGGGGAAGCAGAGGCTCAAGGTACTATAACTGCCAAACAGGGTGAAACTATCACCATAACCGGCAATAACCTCAATCTGATTACTTCTATCATAACCGGTGACGAAGACAGTGAACTGGGAGAATATGAATTTACCAACTTTAATGTAAGTTCAGACGGTAAGACAATAACATTCACTCTTCCTGCCAAAGCTACAGACGGAGACATCAAACTTGTCTGCAAATCCGGCATTGAAGTTCCTGTAGGCAAACTCGTTACTGTTGCTCCAAGCGAATGTTCTGTATCGCCTAATCCTGTAAAGGCTGGCAATGAGCTCACTATTACAGGTAAGGACATGGATGTTGTTACTGGCGTTATATTCCCTAATGTAGATGCTACCTACACCGACATTACTGTAACAGGAACATCTGTAAAAATCAAAGCTGTTCCGCAAACGGCTCAAGATGGTAACATAAAACTTGTTATGGCTAATGGCAAGACGGTAAGCGTAGCTTATACATTAGTTAAGCCGGAGGTAAAATCTTACAGCAGCAGTCCTGTCAATGCAGGTGGAGCTCTTGTATTGACAGGTACCAATCTTGACCTCGTAAGCAGTGTCACTTTTGGAGATGCTACCACTGAAGGCAAAGTAAGTGACGACGGAACTACTTATGCTCTTACTGTTCCTATGGCAGCAACATCCGGCAAACCGGTATTGAACCTAGCTAACGGCACGACTGTTGCCTGTCCGGAATTAAGTATAGAAGAAGCGGTATTCTGCTACATCACCACTCTACCTGATGAGGACAACAAGCCTGAGGTGGGAACAGCAACCACACTACCGGTCAAGAACGGAGATAAACTTACAAATGTATATGTTAATAACACAGAAGTGAGTTTTGTCTATGATTCAAAGAACTCTCAGATAACATTTGCCATACCTGAAAAAGCCACATCCACATCTACAATAAAACTTGTTTCTTCCAATGGAAGCATCAGTTATACTATTGCCGTGAATACAGGCGTGGTTGAAGTAACCACAATCTGGACCGGTTCTTGGGAAAATGCAAATTGGGGCGGCAACCAAGATTTGGCATGGGGTGGCTATGACTGGTCTACAGTGAAAGCCGGCACCACAGCCAAGTTCTATTACACCAAGATTACCGATGCATGGGGATGTATAAGTCTGCGTCATGGTAATGGATGGGGAGCTCTACCTTCTCCTATTTCAGGTCAATATGACTTTGTAGACGGAGCCACTTATGTGGAAGCAGCTTTACCACAAAACGTACTTGACGATTTGGTTGCCAATGGTGGTCTTGTCATCACAGGAGCTAACTTTACTCTTACAAAAGTTACTTTGGAATAAATCATTAAAACACTATGATTATGAAAATCAATAATATATTTAAAATGCTGTCTTGCGCAGCTGTGGCACTTCTTGCCACAGCTTGTGCTGACACCGATGCACAATACACAATACCGAATGTAGACTCTCCTGTACTGGTTTCAACAACTCCTAGTGCTGATTCAGTTCTTGTACCGGGAAAAGATACGATAAAAGTAACATTCAATAAAAACATATTCTTCTATTCGGGTAATGCCAGTAAAATTACCGTCAATGGAGAATCTGCAATATCAGCCAAAGTATATGGCAGTGACTCGGTTCTTACCGTCGTAGCCAATGTACCTGCCGAAGAAACTATCACACTTAATATTCCGGAAGGACTTGTAACAGGTCCAAACAAGACTCCTGCAGGAGAAATCAATCAGACTTGGAAAGGCATTGAAATAAAAATTGCAACAGAACTTGCAAACACCAATGCCAATGCTGACGCACAAAGTCTTTATTCTCTGCTGCTTGAAAACTATGGCAAAAAGATATTATCCGGTACCATGGCTGACGTGAACTGGAATACTACTCCGGCTGAAGCTGTGCATACTCTTACAGGTAAATATCCTGCCATTGCATGCTTCGATTATATCCATATTCCTTACTCAGGACAAAACTGGATTGATTATGATGACCTTACACCGGTTACCGACTGGCATGACAAAGGCGGCATCGTTGCCAATATGTGGCACTGGCTTGTTCCTACTCAGGGACTTTCTGCAGATGTAACAACAATGACAAGTGGCTGGGGAGCCAGCATTCAGCTTACTGACGATGCCAGCAAGGCTATCCTGGCTAATGCAAAGGCTGGAGACAAGATTGTGGTGCACTACAAGAAGGCTAGCAGCGCACAAGGCTCATTCAAAGGCTCTGACTGGGGCGGACTTAAAGACGGTGACGGGACATCATACGACTATTTCGACATAGGTTCAAGTTATGCCACCTTTGGTAAATGTGACATTACCGGATGCACATATACTCTGACGCTTGATGCCACGTTGGCAGACGCAGTGAAGAGCGGTGTCATCATTACCGGTCATGACTATGAGGTAGAATCCGTGAACTATGTTGCCAAAGACGCTGAAGAGATGACCTATCGTCCTGATGAGACTACATTCAGTGTTGCCAAAATACTTACCGAAGGAACTCTTGAAAACAAAACCATGAAGCGTGACCTTGCAGAAATTGCAACACGTCTGAAAGCTCTGCAGAGCAAAGGCATTTCCGTTTTATGGCGTCCATTGCATGAGGCTTCCGGCAACACAGAAAATTATACCGGTGGCACAGCATGGTTCTGGTGGGGTGCCGATGGTGCCACAACATACAAAAAACTATGGCAATATATGTTCACTTACTTTCAGGAGCAGGGCGTAAACAATCTTGTATGGGTATGGACAGGAGCTTACAATGACAGCAACTGGTATCCGGGCGATAACTATGTTGACGTCGTAGGCGCTGACATCTATAACGTTACCAAGGTGGAAACCAATACAACAACATTCTCCAAAATGCAGCAGACATATCCTCACAAGATGATTACACTGAGTGAGTGCGGTGCCATATCCAAGATATCAGACATGCTCACAGCCGGAGCTTATTGGAGCTGGTTCATGCCTTGGACAGGTAACTATGATGATAATACCCCACAGGCTTCTGACGAATGGTGGCAGGATGCAGCCGGCAACAGCAACGTGCTGATGCTTGATGACCTAAAATAAAAACCCGAATATAGAATGAAGCGAAATCATTTATATATTTCTATGTCTATCATGACGCTGGTGCTCATAGCACTTGCGTCATGTGGCAGAAAGAAGGCTTCAGACCCTCTTGCCGACACAGGTCGCACCCAGCGTACTGAAAATTTGCTTGCCAACATGAAAGCTCAAGCCGACTCAGCCGGATTCATGTTCGGGCATTGTGATGATACAGTATATGGCATAGGATGGCATGGAGACAGTGCACGTTCTGATGTTTACAGTGTATGCAATGACTATCCGGCAATAATCAGCTTCGACCTGACAGGAGTAGAGCACAATGATTCGGCTACAAAAGACGGTGTTGCCATGACACGTCTGCGACAGGAGATATTAAGCCATTTCAGCAAAGGCGGTGTTATCACTCTGTCTTGGACTCCCTGTGAATTAAGCGACAGCAAGCTTGACGGTGCTTTGGATAGCGTGTGCAAGTTCTTCGACTGTCTTTCTACCGACTATGGAGTCAAGGTTCCGGTAATATTCCGTCCCTGGAGAAACGCCACTTCTGATTTGTTCTGGTGGAACAAACTGTCTCCTGAGAAGTATCGGGAACTATGGAAAAAAACCAAAGAGCGTCTTGAGAGCAATGGTATTACCAATGTTCTGCTTGTCTACTCTGTGGGTAAGAATGTCAGCGAAAGCAAATTCAATGTCAGATATCCGGGTGATGAATCTGTAGACATCATCGGTCTGGACGAATACTGCAATGCCGAAGAAGGTGACAGCAGTGCATTCGAAGCTTTTGACACAAGCCTGGACAAAGACTTGAAGCTGATATGCAATATTGCCCGCCGACATAACAAAGCCGCAGCACTTACAGAAGCCGGCTACGAGGGCTTGAAAGATGACAATTGGTGGACACGATGGTTGTCGCCCGTCATCAACAGATATCCGATAGCATATATTGTTCTGGGCAGAAACAGCCAGCAACAACCTCAGCACTGTTATGTTCCTTACCCCGGACAACGCAGTACATCAGACTTCGTCAAGTTCTACAATGAGCCGCGCAGTCTATTTCTGCACGACATCAATGCCATGTATCTCTTAAAGTAGATTCGGCAAAATGATAATAGAAATTTCAAAAAAGAAAAACTCCAGACAGCGGTCTGGTTAATTTATATAACACATAAGAATGTTTGGTCGCCGGCAGTGATGTTAGCGGCCATTTTTTTTACATGCTCATCTCCTTCAAAATATCATAATTGCTCACATACAACCATCAATCTGTTACGGATGCAAAGATACGAAATCTAAACGAGAACTGCAATAGGCGGAGTGATTTCGGCTAACAATTCGTTTCCGTGATATGGCTAACTGCAGAGTGCGTTATTGTGCATAACACGACACTCTATGATGCATAATATGCTGCACTATGGCACGTAACACAAAACACTTGAATAATTACATGTCCTGCTTACTTTTTAACGCTCCTAAGAAAGAAAAATAAACGAAGGCGTTTGCGAACTTTTTATTCGTAGACGTAGTCGAAGAATATTTTTATCTATATCTTTATCTATATCTATATCTTCGCGCTTGCGCCCGCGCGACCTTATTATGCACATAGCCAAGTTATTGATTTACCAAACAACAAAGTGTTCACAAACTGTATGCAAAGTGACTGTAAAGTTGTTAAAAAATGACTTTTCTTAATCAACAAAAATGCCATTTTCAATACTCAAATAAAGGTCTTTTTCATGAACTTTAGACAGGTAAAAACGCCCCCTTTTTATTTAAAATACAAACATACAAAATAATTATATTAACATATAATATCATACACCAAGCATGAGAATGCTGCAAAAGACACATATCTGCACTTAGTTTGCTTTTTATCACAAAAGGATTATTTTTTTATTTTGCTTTTTCCTTAAATCCATGATTATCAAAAGATTGCCAAAAATTCCTATTATTGTGACAATTATTACAGTGGTATATTAATAAAAAGCTGTATATTTGCAAATGATATAATTACTTAGAACCTAAATAAAAAAAGTAAAAAACAAATTCACAACATGAGATTAATCAAGACTATAATCCTTGCGATGCTTTTAATCCCTGCCACAGTGATGGCACAGGGATGGAATGCTGAATTATATCAGCAGATAGAACAAAGCGTGAAAGCACCACAGTTTGCCAACCGTAACTTCTATATTACGAAATATGGTGCAGGCATAAAGGCAACAGCCGCAAAAAACCAGAAAGCAATAAACGCTGCCATCACTGCCTGTAGCAACGCCGGTGGTGGACGGGTAATTGTGCCTGCCGGAACATGGAACACCGGAGCAATAACTCTGAAGAGCAACGTAAACTTGGTGATAGAAAAAGACGCACGACTGCTGTTTGCTTTCGACACTAGTCTCTACCCTATTGTGAAAACACGCTGGGAGGGAATGGACTGTATGAACTATAGTCCGTGTGTATATGCTTACGGTGCCAAAAACATAGGTATAACCGGTGAGGGCACCATAGACGGAAACGGAAGCAACGAGACTTGGTGGAAAATGTGCGGAGCACAACGCTTCGGATGGAATGAAAGCGTAAAGGAAAGTCAGAAGATAGGACGCCCTTTGCTTTTCGAATATGCTGAGAACAATGTGCCTATAGAAAAACGAAACATGAAAGGCAAGGGCATGCGCCCACAGCTTATAAATCTATATAACTGCGAAAACATAATTATAGAGGGCGTGACGCTGCTCCGTTCTCCATTCTGGGTAATTCACCCACTACTATCTAAAAACATCCTTGTAAAGGACGTAAAGATATGGAACGAGGGTCCTAACGGTGACGGATGCGACCCTGAAAGTTGCGAAAACGTGATTATGGAAGGATGTACTTTCCATACCGGTGATGACTGTATTGCGATAAAAAGCGGAAGAAATGCCGACGGACGCAAATGGAACCTTCCTTCAAAGAACATGATTGTGAGAAACTGCGTTATGGAAGACGGTCACGGTGGTGTCGTTGTGGGCAGTGAAATAACAGGTGGATGCAACAATGTGTTCGTGGAAAACTGCAAGATGGACTCTCCTAATCTGGAACGTGTGCTGCGCATAAAGACCAACACTTGCCGCGGAGGACTGATAGAGAACATATATATGAGAAATGTAGAGGTTGGACAGTGCCGTGAGGCTGTGCTGCGCATAAATCTAGACTATGAGCCTAGAGAAGCTGCTAAGCGCGGATTCATGCCTGTGGTGAGAAATGTCTACATGGAGAACGTAACTTGCCAGAAGAGTAAGTACGGCATACTTCTGAACGGATTGAATGACAACGACCAGATTTACAATATCAACGTAAAAGACTGTAAGTTCAACGGGGTGGAAGATGACGACGTGAAACGTACCGGACTGAGCCATGACATCAACATAGACAACACTTTCGTGAATGGTTCTATGGTGATGCTGAACCGCACTGAGCCTTACAGCAAATGGCTTGTAAAGGCAGAAATGGGAAGAAACGCACATTCATATCTGCTGGATTTCTCAAATAAGCCTAAGTGGAGCTACGTGATGGGTATAGAGATGGAAAGTATGCTCGACACTTACAACAGATATGGCGGAGACGACATTCTGAATTATCTGAAAGAATATCCCACAGAGATGATAGACCAGAAGGGAAACATCACTGGATACAACTATAAGGACTTTAATCTTGACAACGTGCGCACAGCAAAGTTCATAATGCGTATGTATGAGATGAACCCGCAGAAGAACGTGAAGAAGGCTCTGGACATGATTTTCAAACAGTTGCAGAACCAGCCACGTACCAACGAAGGCGTGTTCTGGCACAAGGCAATATATGCCAACCAGGTATGGTTGGACGGCATCTTCATGGGACTGCCTTACTACACTCTATATGCTTCTAAGTTTCTGAAAGGAAACAAACAGCAAAAGGTGTTTGATGATGCGGTAGACCAGATTATAAAGACAGACAAGCGCACTTATGATGAGAAGACGCAACTGTGGAAGCATGCATGGGACGAAACCCATACGGCTTTCTGGGCTGACAAGGAAAACGGCAAAAGCCAGCATACATGGGCTCGCGCACTGGGATGGTACACTATGGCTATGATTGAGGTTTTGGACAATCTGCCTGCAGACTACAGTCGCCGTGGAGAAGTGATAGAGTTGCTTAACAAAGCTATGAAGAGCGTCGTAAAATATCAGGATAAGGAAACCGGAGTATGGTATGACGTGATGGACGTGAAGAGCGACAAGAACTATCTGGAGAGCACAGCCTCATCTATGTTTGCATACGTGCTTCTGAAGGGTGCCAGACTCGGTTATCTGGACTCAAGCTACAAACAGGCTGGAGAAAAGGCATACAACGGCATTGTAAAGAACTTCATTAAAGTGAATGCCGACAAAAGCATAAGCCTTACAAAATGCTGCGCAGTAAGCGGTCTTGGTCCTGCACCAGGTCCATACGTGAAAAAACCGAACTACAGACGTGACGGAAGTTTTGACTATTACATGAGCGAGCCTATAAGAGACAACGATGCCAAAGGCGTCGGCCCTTTTATATGGGCAAGTCTTGAAATGGAAAAATAAAGCAAATGAAAAAGGTATTTATTTTATTCACGGCAATGCTATCAGGCATTGCCGTCTTTGCTCAAGCTCCTGCGTTTCCCGGAGCAGAAGGTCACGGACGCTATGTAACGGGCGGACGCGGAGGAAAAATAGTACACGTAACCACTCTTGATGATTCAGGCACGGGCTCTTTCCGTGAGGCTGTATCAGGCAGCAGCAAGAAAACCATTGTGTTTGACGTGGGCGGAGTAATTCCACTGAAGTCTGATTTGGAAATAGGAGAAAATACTACTGTTCTGGGGCAGACTGCACCTTCACCGGGAATAACACTGCGATATTATACCGTGAGACCTCAGGGAAACTCTATTATACGCTTCATAAGAGCGAGAAGGGGACAGGAGAAAGACGTAAACGATGGTGCTGACTGCATTTGGCAACGACACATAAAGGGACTGATACTTGATCACTGCTCATTCAGTTGGAGTATAGACGAACTGGCTTCTTTCTATGACAACAACAACTTCACCATGCAATGGTGTATGCTGGGGGAAGCTCTGGCAAACGCGGGACACGGTAAGGGGGCACACAGCTATGGTGGTATCTGGGGTGGAAAACTGGCTAGCTTTCATCATAACTTTCTGGGATTCATGCACAACAGGGTTCCTCGTTTCAACGGTGCCAGATATATCTGGACTGGATATACCGACAACAGTGAATATGATACTTATAAATGGGAAAACGCCGTACAGGCGGAAAACGTGGACTTTCGCAACTGCGTGATGTACAACTGGGGAACAGGAAACGGATGCTACGGAGGTCCGGGAGGAGGATACATTAACATTGTGAACAACTATTACAAGGCTGGTCCTGGTACATCAAATACAAAGCGCGTAACGGAAATATCAGTAGGTAGCACCGACAACTCCACTAATGCAAAACTTCGGGGAATGACAAGCCGATATTATATCAGCGGAAACTATGTAACGGCTGCAGGAAACAGTGCCGCAGGATATGACTGGCAAGGAGTTACTTTCGACAGCGGTACATTCAACATCAATGGGGATGAATGTACCCTTGATACGGCAAATCTTTATGGAAGCAATGTAGAGCACATAAACAATGCAGCCGGACAGGCTTGCGTAAAGATAAAACTGGATTCCCAATGCCCTGTCGGAAACATAACCACACAGAATGCTGAAGATGCCTATACCTACGTATTGACTTATGCCGGAAATTCTCTTTTCCGTGATAACGTAGACAGCAGATACGTGAAAGATACCAAGAACGGCACAACAACATACACCGGTTCCAACGGAACAACCACAAAAGGAATCATAGACATCGTGGCTGACTGCAATGGATATACGGAGGATAACTTCGGCACAGGAAGCCGCAACAGTAACTTTGACACCGACAATGACGGCATTCCCGACAACTGGGAAAAAGTCAACGGACTGAACCCTGACGATGCTTCTGATGCCACAACATACTCTATTGACACTAAGGGCTATTACACTAACATTGAGGTGTATGCCAACTCTCTTGTGGAGGATATTATGAAGAACGAGAATACGAACGGTAATGCCAACTTCTCGGAATACTACCCTACTTACGTGTCAACAGCTATAAAAAACATCAGCACAGACAGCAAGAATGTGAAGAGCGACAAACTTTATAACATTACAGGACAGAACGTAAATGAAAATTATAAAGGTATCGTGATACAAAAAGGTAACAAATATATACAGAAATAAAATCATAAAAAATAAAAGCGGAAGTAAATGCTCCCGCTTTTGTTTTTTTTATTTTTTCAATGATTCCTGATACCACTCATAAAGTTTCTCAACACCGGCTTCTATCTCAACCTTGTGAGTCCATCCCAGACTGTGGAGTTTATCCACGTCAATGAGCTTACGTGGTGTTCCGTTAGGTTTCGTAGTATCCCATACCACTTCACCTTGGAAACCTACGGTCTTCACTACAAGCTCGGCAAGCTGTTTAATAGTAAGTTCCTTACCGGTTCCCACATTGATGTGGCAGTTGCGTATTTCACCCAAAGCAGGAATAGCACCGCCACGGCCTTCACTGTTGTTGCGGTTAACTTCTCCGTTCACCTTAGCTCCATAGAACACACTTGAATATTTGTCTATTCCTATAATATCCTTGAAGTCTACATTGAGCAACACATGAACACTGGCATCAGCCATATCTTCACTCCACAGGAACTCACGCAGCGGACTGCCATCACCCCACAGGGTAACCTTGTTGTTCTCTATGCCATAGAAAGCCAGAGCCTTAAGAATACGCTCCTTGGTGTTCTTTCCGTCAACATTGCCCTCGCCTATTATGGCACGCAACTTATCAGTAGGATTAATAGGACGCTTGTCCATATCCTCATTTATAGCATCCCAATCATTGTCATGAATGAGTTTAGCAAGATATATCTTGCGCATCATAGCAGGCATAACATGAGAATTTTCCAAATGGAAGTTATCATTTGGACCATACAGATTGGTAGGCATAACGGCAATATAGTTGGTACCATATTGGAGATTATAACTCTCACACATCTTAAGTCCTGCAATCTTGGCAATAGCATACTCCTCATTGGTATATTCAAGAGGAGATGTGAGCAGAGCCTCTTCCTTCATAGGCTGAGGTGCCCCCTTTGGATAGATGCACGTAGAGCCCAGAAACAGAAGTTTCTTAACTCCATGACTATAGGCATTGCTTATCACGTTGCACTGCATCTTCATGTTCTGCATGATGAAGTCGGCACGATAAAGCGAGTTTGCCATTATGCCACCTACAAAGGCAGCGGCAAGAACAACAGCGTCAGGACGCTCATCATCAAAGAACTTCTTTACGGCATACTGGTCTGTAAGGTCCAATTCATTATGACTGCGACCAATCAAATTATTATAACCTCTGTTCTTGAGGTTATTCCAAATAGCGGAACCCACAAGTCCGTGGTGTCCCGCTACATATATCTTACTATTTTTATCTAACATTTTATTCCGGTAATTGTGCTTTAAGATACAGTTTCTTCACAAACTTCATATCGTGCTTAACCATAATCTTCACCAGTTCAGGGAATGTGGTCTTGCGAGGATTCCATCCCAGCACAGTCTTAGCTTTTGTAGGGTCACCGAGAAGCTGTTCAACTTCAGCCGGACGGAAGAATTTCTTATCTACCTCTACAAGCACCTTACCTGTAGCCTTGTCTGTACCCTTCTCGTCTACTCCCTTACCGTTCCATTCCAGTTCTATGCCTACTTCTTTAAAAGCAAGAGTGGCAAACTCACGCACAGTATGGTATTCACCTGTAGCAATTACAAAATCATCAGGCTTAGGCTGCTGAAGAATAAGCCACATGCACTCTACATAGTCCTTGGCATATCCCCAGTCACGCAGAGAATCCAGATTACCCAGATATAACTTATCCTGATAGCCCTGTGCAATGCGACTGGCAGCAAGAGTAATCTTACGGGTTACAAAGTTCTCACCACGACGCTCACTCTCATGATTAAACAGAATACCGTTGCAGCAATACATATCATAACTTTCACGATAATTCTTCATTATCCAGAAACCATACAACTTAGCTACAGAGTACGGAGAACGCGGATAGAAAGGTGTTGTCTCCTTCTGAGGCACTTCCTGTACCTTTCCAAAGAGTTCTGAAGTAGATGCCTGATATATGCGGCATTGCTTCTCAAGTCCGCATATACGCACAGCCTCAAGCAGACGGAGCACACCTACGGCATCAGTATCAGCGGTATATTCAGGTACATCGAAACTGACCTTTACATGGCTCTGAGCTGCAAGATTATAAATTTCAGTAGGTTTTATCTCATTGATAACACGGATAAGAGAAGACGAATCTGTCATATCTGCCCAATGAAGATTTACCAAACGCTGTTTTTTCATGTCGCGCACCCACTCATCAAGATAGAGATGCTCTATACGACCTGTATTGAAAGAAGATGAACGGCGCAGGAGACCGTGGACTTCATATCCTTTTGAAATCAAAAATTCTGCCAGGTAACTACCGTCCTGTCCGGTGATACCTGTGATTAGAGCTACTTTTTTATCCATATATTATTAAAATAAATATTAATCTTCTGAGAATTGCTTAATGCGCTGTTCTTCTGACATTTTGCAAATAAGAAGTGTATTGTCTTTCTCTGCCACAATATAACCGTCAAGTCCCTGGACAACGACTTTCTTTTCCTGTGTGGCATGAATTATACAGTTCTCGGTATCAAACACTTTCACGTTTTCACCAATAAGACTATTGCCGTATATATCATGTTCCGTATGCATCATAAGACTGCCCCATGTGCCAAGATCACTCCATCCGAAACTGGCAGGACACACGAATATTTCTTCAGCCTTCTCCATGATTGCATAGTCAACACTGATATTCTCACATTCAGGATAACGCTCATCAATAAGAGCTTGCTCACGGTCTGTACCGTAATCATCAAGCATACCTTCAAATATCCGTGATATGGCAGGCTGATAAATGCGGAAAGCATTTACTATTGTTTCAGCACTCCATATAAAGATACCGGCATTCCAGAAATAGTTGTTCTGCTGTATATAACGGGTAGCAGTCTGCAAGTCTGGTTTCTCACGGAACTTGTCCACACGGTAGATTTCCGTATTACGTGGAGAATGGGCAGTAAGATCTGCCTGAATATATCCATAACCAGTCTCAGGACGATTAGGACGCATACCCAAAGTAACAATGCTGTCTGTTTCACCGGTAAACTTAAGGCAAGAAGTTACCACACGCTGAAATTCAACCGTATCTGTAACTATATGATCAGAAGGAGTTACAACTATATTAGCCTTAGGATTCTGAGACTTTATGCGCCAACTTACATACGCAATGCAAGGAGCAGTGTTGCGACGACAAGGTTCCAGAAGAATATTACTCACAGGAACCTCAGGCAACTGTTCATGCACGATTTTCGCATATCTCTTATTTGTCACAATCCATACATTCTGAGGGCTACAGACACCCTTGAACCTGTCCATGGTTAGTTGAAGTAAGGAACGTCCCACACCAAGAACATCTATAAATTGTTTTGGACACTCTGCTGTGCTCATAGGCCAGAATCTGCTGCCTACTCCACCTGCCATTATCACCAGGTGATTATTAATAATAGCCATATATAATTTAGTTTATTTCCAAAGATAATGGACAAAGATATAGTTTTTTTTCCGAAATAGCATTCAAAATCACAGAATATTTGCCATTTTGATAAAAAACAAGTAAAAAAAAGGGAAATTGATTAAAAAAATCAAATTCCCTTTACAAATATTATAACAATGTTATTTATTTAGCATAAAGTGAAACTATTGTTTCATACAGTTCCTGCTTTCCGCTGGTCTGCTTAGGCTCACCATTCTTCTTTGCGTATGCTACAAGGTCCTCAAGGCTCATCTTACCTTCTTCGAAATCCTTGCCTTTACCACCATCGAAACTTGCATAGCGTGCTTCCTTCATCTTAGGGAGTTCGCTCTCTGTAAGTATGGCAGCAGCATTCTCAAGTGCGCGTGCCATTACATCCATACCGCTGATATGAGCAATAAAGATATCTTCAGGGTCAGTAGAATTACGACGAAGTTTGGCATCAAAATTACTTCCACCATTACCAAGACCACCATTACGGATAATCTGCATCATGGCCTGAGTCATCTCATAATTGTCAATAGGGAACTGGTCTGTATCCCATCCGTTCTGAGCGTCACCGCGGTTAGCATCAATAGAACCAAGCATACCGTTGTCTACAGCTACACAGAGTTCATGGTCGAATGTGTGCTGAGCCAATGTTGCGTGGTTCACCTCAATATTCACCTTGAAATCCTTGTCAAGACCATGAGCCTTCAAGAAGCCGATAACAGTTTCTGTATCAACATCATACTGATGCTTAGAAGGTTCCATTGGCTTAGGTTCAATGAGGAATGTACCCTTGAATCCCTGTGCACGTGCATAGTCACGGGCAGCAGTAAGCATTGTTGCCATGTGCTCTTTCTCACGTTTCTGATCTGTATTAAGCAGACTCATATATCCTTCACGACCGCCCCAGAACACATAGTTTGTTCCACCGAGCTTGATAGTTGCATCTATGGCATTCTTAATCTGCACACATGCACGTGCCACAACATCGAAGTCTGGGTTTGTACTTGCACCGTTCATATAGCGTTTGTTGCCGAATACGTTTGCTGTACCCCAAAGCAAATGCTTATCTGGATTCTGAGCAAGTTTCTCTTTCAAATAGTCAGAGATTGCTTTCATACGAGCTTCATACTCATCAATAGTAGCACCTTCTTCTACAAGGTCTATATCATGGAAGCAGAAATAACTTATACCCAGTTTTTCCATAATTTCAAAACCGGCATCAGCCTTGTCTTTAGCACGCTGAACTGCGTCTGAAGCTTTGTCCCACTCGTATGAACGAGTCTGACCACCAAACTGGTCACCTGAAGCCTGACCCAGTGTATGCCACCATGCCATAGCGAACTTCAACCAGTCCTTCATTTTTTTGCCCAAAACTACCTTCTCTGCATCATAATAATGAAATGCCAGAGGATTCTTACTTGCTGTTCCTTCGAAAGGAATCTTACCGATTTGTGGAAAATACTCTTTTGCCATTGTTTTAAGTTTTTAATTTTATAGATTTATAATTTCTTAAGTTCTTCTTTCCATTCTGCATACGCACCAAGATATTCCTGGCGGTTTGTCTCATCCGGCTCTATCACAGCCAACTTCTTAAGTGTTGAGAAAGCCTCATCGTGGTCTTTGTATATACCTGCGCCCATACCTGCACCTTTAGCTGCACCCACGCTGCCATCGGTTTCATACAGTTCTATAGTGGCTCCTGACACTCCTGCAAGGGTGTCACGGAACAACGGACTGAGGAACATATTTGCCTTGCCGGCATGAATCTTATTGATGTTCATACCCATGTGCTCCATTATCTCCATACCGTAGCAGAAACTGAACACGATGCCTTCCTGTGCAGCACGCACGATATTGGCACGGTTATGCTTATTGAAATTGATGCCGTGGATGGAACAACCCACCTCGCGGTTCTCAAGCACACGTTCGGCACCATTGCCAAATGGTATTATCTTCACTCCGTCACTACCTATAGGGGCTGTGGCTGCGAGGTCGTTCATATCGGCATAGCTCACGTCCGGAGTTATGTTACGGTGAACCCATGCGTTGAGTATACCCGTACCGTTGATACAGAGCAGCACGCCCAAACGGTCAAGTTCAGTTGTATAGTTTGCATGGGCAAATGTATTTACACGACTCTTAGGGTCATAGTTCACGTCACCCAACACGCCATACACCACTCCACTGGTTCCTGCCGTAGAGGCAATTTCACCAGGATTGAACACATTAAGACTAACGGCATTGTTAGGCTGGTCTCCGGCACGATAAGATATAGGTGTACCCTCCTTCAGCCCCAATTCAACTGCTGCTTCTCTCGATACCTCACCTTGAACGGCAAATGTAGGAGTTATATCAGCAAGCAGACTTTCGTCAAATCCAAAATAATCGAGCAGGAACTTAGCAGGTTTCTTAGCCTCAAAGTCCCACATCATACCCTCAGACAGTCCACTTATAGTGGTGCGGATTTCACCAGACAACTTCATAGCTATATAGTCACCCGGCAACATCACCTTATAAATTCTGCTGTAAAGTTCTGGTTCATTCTCCTTAACCCATGCCAATTTGGCTGCCGTGAAATTTCCGGGAGAATTGAGCAGACTGCGCAAACACATATCCGGTCCTATCTCATTGAAAGCTTTTTCACCGTAAGGCACGGCACGTGAATCGCACCATATAATACTAGGTCTTAACACTTGCTTGTCCTTGTCCACACATACCAGACCATGCATCTGATAAGATATACCTATTGCCAGGATGTCATCACCCTTGGCACCGGTTTCACTCATTATCTTCTTAAGAGACAGCTTGGCATTGTCCCACCACATCTGCGGGTCCTGCTCAGCCCATCCGGCCTTTCTGGCAATGATGGGAGCTTCTTTTTCAGGATAGAATGCCGTAGCAGCGATGTCTCCAGTTTCAACGTCTACAAGAGATGCCTTTACAGAACTGCTGCCAACATCAAATCCCAGTAAATATCTTCTACTCATAATTATTATCTAATTAAATTTTTCATGCCGTTTAGTTAAAATACGAATCAGTATTGCATTCCCCCTGAAAAAATAAAAAAAATATCAGTACACTACAAAATTAAACAAACTAATGTTTTCTATTCCTGAGCAAGCCATCTATATCATAGATATAATGTATAAAGACAAGATATAAAGGGAAAACTATTCTTTTGTAGTTAAAAATATATAAACAAAGCTAATCAGGTATTTTATTTTCACGTACATAACTAAAAAAATAATACCTTTGCAGTCGTTTTGGGTAGAGAGTCCGAAGAGTGGACTATCTCGAATTAAACATAAAGTCTAACTTTATTAATTAAAAAATTTATTTATTTTTATGTCAGATTTAAAGAACGTAAAACCATTGGATGAGTTCAACTGGGACGAATTTGAGAATGGTGCCAACGTAAACGTCAGCAAAGAAGACCTAGCAAAGGCTTATGACGAAACATTGAACAAGATTCAGGAACATCAGGTTGTAGAGGGAACAGTAATCGCTCTAGACAAGAAAGAGGTTATCGTAAACATCGGCTACAAGAGCGATGGTATTATCCCTGCTTCTGAATTCCGTTATAATCCAGACCTTAAGGTTGGTGACACTGTAGAAGTTTACGTAGAAAGCCAGGAAGACAAAAAAGGTCAGTTGGTTCTTTCTCACCGCAAGGCTCGCTTGATCAAGAGCTGGGAGAAGGTTAACGAAGCTCTTGAAAATGAAGAAATCATCCAGGGCTACATCAAGTGCCGCACAAAGGGCGGTATGATTGTTGATGTATTCGGTATCGAAGCTTTCTTGCCAGGAAGCCAGATTGACGTTCACCCTATACGTGACTACGATATGTTCGTAGGCAAAACCATGGAGTTCAAGGTTGTAAAAATCAATCAGGAATTCCGCAATGTTGTTGTTTCTCACAAGGCTCTTATCGAAGCTGAGTTGGAAGCACAGAAGAAAGAAATTATCTCTCACCTTGAAAAGGGTCAGGTACTTGAAGGTACCGTTAAGAACATCACATCTTATGGTGTATTCGTTGACCTTGGCGGTGTAGACGGACTTGTACATATCACAGACCTTTCTTGGGGCCGCGTAAGCGATCCTCACGAGGTTGTTGAACTTGACCAGAAGATTAATGTTGTTATTCTTGACTTCGATGAAGAGAAGAGACGTATTGCTCTAGGTTTGAAACAACTTACTCCACATCCTTGGGATGCTCTTGATCCAAACCTCAAGGTTGGTGACCACGTTCACGGCAAAGTTGTTGTTATCGCAGACTACGGTGCATTCTTGGAAATTCAGCCGGGTGTAGAAGGTCTTATCCACGTATCAGAAATGTCTTGGAGCCAGCATCTCCGTTCAGCTCAGGACTTCATGCACGTTGGTGATGAGGTAGAAGCTGTTATTCTGACTCTTGACCGTGACGAGCGTAAGATGAGCCTCGGTATCAAGCAGCTCAAGGAAGATCCTTGGGAGAACATTGAAGTTAAATACCCTGTAAGCAGCAAACACACTGCTAAGGTTCGCAATTTCACCAACTTCGGTATATTCGTAGAATTAGAAGAAGGCGTAGACGGACTTATCCATATTTCTGACCTTAGCTGGACCAAGAAGGTTAAACATCCTTCTGAGTTCACAACTCAGGGCGCAGACATTGACATTGTAGTTCTTGACATTGACAAAGAGAATCGTCGTTTAAGTCTCGGTCACAAGCAGCTTGAGGAAAATCCTTGGGATACATACGAAACATTGTATACTCCTGGATCTGTTCACAAGGGTAAGATTACTCAGATGATGGACAAGGGTGCCGTTATCACTCTCAATGAAGGTGGTGAAGGTTTCGCTACTCCAAAGCACTTGCAGAAGGAAGATGGCAGCCAGGCTCAGTCAGGTGAAGAGCTTGACTTCAAGGTAATTGAATTCGTTAAAGATTCTAAGCGCATCATACTTTCTCACAGCCGTACATTCGAAGATGGTAAAGACGAAGTAGTTGCATCTAAGCCGGCTCGCAAGCACAATAACTCTCATAAGGATTCTGCAGCTCAGATTAACAATGTAGCAGCAGGTACTTCTCTGGGTGATATGGGTGTATTGGCTGACCTTAAGGCCAAGATGGAAAAAGGAGAATAATCATATTTCCACATATTAAAAAAGAACCCGCTTAAAAAAAGCGGGTTTTTTTTTGCATTTCAAATTATTTGTATTATCTTTGCAACCGATTTAATACAAAACACGTTTCTATTCTTGAAACGTAATTTTTTTCAATCATAACTTTATATACAATATATATGTATAGCAAGGATAAACTATTATCTAAAGATATCGCCGAATTGGAAGATATCGCAAAAGAACTGAATATCAAGGTGACATCTGGCGAAAGTCAGGAAGACATCATATACGCCATTCTGGACAAGCAGGCAGAAAACGAGGGTAATAAAAATCCTCTGAGTAATGCCAAACACAAACGGACCAGAATTCTGAAAAAAGAAACAGATAGAGTATATAGCGTTAAAGGAAAAGACGGAGAAAACTTTGATGTCAAGAAAAATAAGCCTACCGGTGGCAAAGAAGAATCTATCTTCAAGGACATGACAGAACTTTCAGAAGAGACAACCACAACTGAAGATTCAGACACACGCGAGAAAACTCCAGAGGAGTTGTTAGCGGAAATGCCAAAACACCGAGGCAGAAAATCTAAAAAAGAATTAGAACTAATTGCTGCAGCCGAGGCTGCCAAAGCCACTATTACAAAAGATGAAATAAGCGAGACTGCAGAACCGGAAACAGAAAAAGAGGATATTTCTGTTCCTGAAGCCGTATTCACTTCTGTGGGAGCAGAAAGCCAAGACTCAGAAAACAGCAATGAACTTATGGCTAAACTACAGGAAAAGATAAGTCAGCATAATGCAGACTCTGAGGTTATGGCACCACAAAAAGAAGCTGCCTCACCTGATAATTATGGACCTGGAATTTGGAGTGGTGACCCGGGAGACGGCACTGACTTTATTCCTGTTATGGACATTCCCATTGAAGACCAGGGAGTGGTACCTAACTTTGATATGCTTGGGCATCCTACAATACCGACCATACAGGTATCACAACCTGTAAGTTTCCAGAAGCCTGCTAAAAACACGAGCGAAGCTATGTATGATTTTTCCAACATAGTAACATCCAATGGTGTACTGGAAATCATGTCAGACGGCTATGGATTCCTACGTTCTAGTGACTATAATTATCTGTCTTCTCCTGATGATGTATATGTATCTATAAACATTATCAAGAAATATGGACTGAAAACCGGTGACGTAGTACAGTGTAATGTACGCCCACCACATGACGGGGAAAAATATTTCCCTCTCACCACAATAACCAAGATTAACGGACGAGATCCGGCAGAGGTTCGCGATCGCATTTCTTTCGAGCACCTTACACCTCTATTCCCAGACGAGAAATTCACTCTATGCGGTGACCGTGCCACAACAAACATGAGTACACGTGTTGTGGACTTGTTCTCTCCTATCGGTAAAGGACAACGTGCCCTTATTGTAGCTCAGCCTAAAACCGGTAAAACAATACTTATGAAGGATATTGCCAACGCAATTGCAGCCAATCATCCGGAAGCTTATCTTATGATGCTGCTCATAGACGAGCGCCCAGAGGAAGTTACCGATATGGCACGTACTGTAAATGCTGAAGTAATAGCTTCAACTTTTGATGAACCGGCAGAACGCCACGTGAAGATAGCCGGCATTGTCTTGGAGAAAGCTAAGAGAATGGTTGAATGTGGACATGATGTAGTGATATTCCTTGACTCTATAACTCGTCTGGCACGTGCTTACAATACAGTGGCTCCTGCCAGTGGAAAAGTACTCACCGGTGGTGTTGATGCAAATGCCCTACAAAAACCTAAGAGATTTTTCGGTGCAGCGCGTAATATTGAAGGTGGGGGGTCTCTCACCATAATAGCAACAGCACTTATTGACACAGGCAGCAAGATGGACGAAGTGATATTTGAAGAATTCAAAGGCACCGGCAATATGGAACTGCAGTTAGACCGCAGTTTGAGTAACAAGCGCATATTCCCTGCTGTGAATCTGGTTGCTTCAAGCACTCGCCGAGATGACTTGCTGCAAGAAAAGACAACAATGGACCGTATGTGGATTCTTCGCAAATACATCAGCGACATGAATCCTGTAGAGGCTATGAATGCTATTCACAATCGCATGTCAAATACCAGAGACAACGAAGAGTTTCTGCTGTCTATGAACTCCTAATACGAGAGAAGAATAGAATATAAATATTAAAGGCTGCTCCTATAAACATAAGGGCAGCCTTTATTGTATATACTTTGTTTCTTTTCTAATTCTCACCCACAATATCTGACATTATAGAAATATCATAGTCTGACAGGTTCATGCCGTAAAAGATACTTTTTTCTGATTTCAACTGTTTTGCAAAAGGAATATCAGTTTCCGATGTGAATTTTCGGAAAAGAATTACGGCCTCATTTATTTTATTCAAATACCACTTGCAGCAACCTACATTAAAATAATCAGCTTCATTAATATTATCAAGCAGCATAAGACTATCGTACACAACTTCAGCCTTATCATAAGAGCCATTATCCATCAGAGCGTATGCATAAGCACGCATGACCTCTACATTTCCAGGATTCTCATAACTTAAACGTTCCAGACTCTTAATGCCTTTTTCTGTTGAATCTTCTATATTGCAGTCTGCCACGGCTTTATTCAGTTGATATTCAAGTTTGCCCGGATTAATAATCAATAGTTTATCATATAAAGCAGAAGCAGCTTCGTAATTGTCATCATTGAACAATGCACGGGCAAAGCCACACAAATCGCTTTCTCTGTCTGATTTAACAGTCGGTATAAGAGCATAGTCATGCGGAATATCAAACAATACAAAGTAATTTGTTATTGCCTTGAAATAATCATGTTGCCCCATAAACGCTGAAATTAGAACACGCAAGGCATTTTTATTTTCAGCAAGACTTCTATACCTGTCCAAAATCAATTCTACAAAACTATATTTCTTGCGTTTAAGTAAAAATATAGAAAACTTTAATGTGATATCAGCAAAGCGATGGTCCGAAAACGTCTTTCTACTCAAAAACAATCCCGGTATATATTTATTTTCATAAGTAAGAAAATCAAAAGGATTGCCAAAATTCATGCAATTATAATTCAACCTATGGAAACGATACAAATCCTGAAGATACTTCAAGCGAATGAAAGACGCACTGTTCTGCATATCATCAGATATATAATCACCCAAACCAAGTTCTGTATCTCCATTTTTCATCATCTCCATAATATTTGCAGGTAACTGGTCTATGACAGTATTCATGGCAAAAGCAAAAGAATATTTATCAGAATCACAAAACGTACCACTTTTCATAAGGTAATCCATGATTCTGGTATCTTTAAGTTTATCGCATACTCTCTTAAGTTCAGGATGTTCTATATTAAAAGGAGCGAACCAATTGCTCATAGTCTTGAAAAAAGGGAAACGCTTCATCTGCGAAAAACCACCAAAATAAATGTCAGCACCTTGTTTCTGCATGTTCTTCATCTTGTTGATACTTTTTTCCATTTCCTCCATGGCTATGTCATCAGCATCAGGATGAAGAATCTCATTAAGAGTATTATCGTCGTCTTTTTCGGTAATTCCAAACCTATTCATTTTCAGTCCGTTATTCTTCATTATATTCGGAATAACATCTTTCTGCAACGTGGCATTGTCTTTCTCAGCATCTGCACAAAGCATAATCTGCTCCTGAAGCTCTAATATCTGGCGACGCGTATCATCATCACCGAATACCGGGTCTGTGGATTTTTTCAAATTCAGAAAGCCCAACATATCATCATCAATGCTGAGCACCCAACCAACAAGGGCACGTTGCCTGACAGCCTCATCCTGAGCTTGCGTAAACAATGTCAGCAATGTCAATATACGCCCTCTATCCGGCATATTGGTCATAGAGAGATATATGGCACTCTCCAGCAAAAGCACGTCACTTGTATCAACCATTGGGCTGAGCAGAAGATTCTGCATCTTATCAGCCATAGTGGGCGTCCAATATCCAGAAACGAGAATGGCATCAAACAGAGATGATATATACTGCTGATGCTGGGTAAAAAGATACTGCACCTTGTCTGCACGTTGTGGTTCCGGTTCCAGTGATAGCATGGCTGCCTCCTGTACAAAGCCTTCAAGTTTATTTTGAAAATCTTCATTCTGGAAATCGATGCTACGGGAATTCAAAACAGCTGAAGTAAAATATGAATCTTCTTTTATCTGCAAATGACGTTCAACATCAAAAAGAACAGTATAAAGCTTATAAAGCATTTCTCTATACAATTCTTCGCGTTTGTCATCTTTATAGCCACGCAGCATATAGTCTTTCAGTAAACTGTATTGACTGTCAATATCATTTACACGCTCATCAAAGACTGTCACTGCCTTTTCTTTAAGAAAACTACGACAATGCTTTATTGCATTACCCAAAGAACAATCATTAACAATGTCTCTCAGTATTTCTTCTATTTCAGGGAAAACAATTTTCATATCTTCAGTATTTCTTTGCTTTATCAATGTCTATAGTCCTAGGACGGCATATATGCGTAAATTTCATTTCAGGTAAAGCCTTTATTGTCTTGGCATCAGAACCACAATATTTAGTTATTAGTGCTGAATAATGCTGCAATCCATTCTTGTTAAGTGAATCCACAGCCATATTATATGCTTTTATAAAAGCTTTCAACTGACCTTGTCGATGCTTATCTTTCATAGCCTTTGAACGAAAAGCCAACACGCCCATCTGCACTTTAAAATCACGGCTGTCTCTAATCACAGGATTATTGTCTATGCGTGCATTTGTAGCCTGAGGCTCCGGAAGCCACATGGCATCCATTTCATTATTCTGCAACATTCTAAGGCGTAGAACCACATCATTGATTTGCACTCTAAACACTTGTGCCTTTGTCTTTACAGTATCAAGAGAGCGATCGGTAAGATAGTCAGTAACTGAATACCGTGTCATGGCAATCATCTTGTCTCCAAGCTGATTAAGTTGCTTCAATCGTGCCATGCGATTTGTAATAAGCTGCCAATAGGCATTGGTAGAAGTTATATAATCCAAAGCTATGTTTCTGTTTTTTAAACGTTGAGCACGCACCAAATCAGTGAAAAGTCCCTCTACTCTACCGTTAGCAACAGCTGTATCGCAATCCATTTGTGCATTGTATCGTTTCAGATTAACATCTACTTTCAACGTATCAAACAATCTGCAAGCAGAAGCCACATACACCGGCATACAGTCCAATGTAGGCATTACTGCAATTTTAAGAGCCAGAGAATCTTTGCGAAACAGTTCATAGCGTTCGGCCTTAGACAAACGCTTCTGCTCTTCATAAGAATTTCCGCAGGAAGTTACAATTAATACTGCTATAAGCAGAATGCTGTTCATTCTTAATAATTTCATCATCTGTATTGTTGAATTAGTGCAAAAGTAATAAATAATTTTTGTAACTAGAAAAAAACTTATTACTTTTGTGGATAAATAACAATGTGGACTATATATGGCAAAAGACAAAATAGCTTACGTGTGCAGCAACTGCGGACAAGAATCTACCAAATGGATTGGTAAATGCCCAAGTTGCGGACATTGGAACACCTTCAAGGAAATACGCATTGCCGGAGACTCCGGTTCTATGACCGCAAGACAAACAGCACTCTCTGTCGGAAGAAATGCAGGTGAAAAGAAAAGCCAACCGCTCTTTCTGCATGAAATAGCATCAAAAGATGAACCACGCATCAATATGCACGATGAAGAACTAAATCGTGTCTTGGGAGGCGGACTTGTGCCAGGAAGCATAGTCTTGCTGGGTGGAGAACCTGGCATAGGCAAGAGTACACTCACCCTTCAGACAATTCTTAACATGAAAGAACGCCAAATTCTATATGTAAGTGGCGAGGAAAGTGCTCATCAGTTGAAAATGCGTGCCGAAAGATTGTCTACAGAACAAGGGGACAATGTACAGATATTATGCGAAACTTCTCTTGAAAATATTTTTGCTAATATACAGAACGTAAATCCAGAAATAGTAATAATAGATTCTATACAGACTATTTCCACAAGCGATGTAGAGAGTTCACCCGGTAGCATAACTCAGGTAAGAGAATGTGCCGCTGCTCTTCTCAGATTTGCCAAGACAAGCGGTGTGCCGGTAATTCTCATTGGACACATAAATAAAGAGGGCACTCTGGCAGGACCTAAAATTCTGGAACACATTGTGGACACTGTTATCCAGTTTGAAGGTGACCAGCACTATATGTACCGCATTCTAAGATCTATAAAGAACCGTTTTGGAAGTACATCTGAACTCGGAATATATGAAATGAGACAGGATGGACTGAGACAAGTTTCCAACCCTTCAGAACTACTTCTCACACAAGACCACGAAGGATTGTCTGGCATTGCAATAAGCAGTGCCATTGAAGGCGTGAGACCTTTTCTGGTGGAAACTCAGGCTCTGGTTTCCAGTGCTGCATACGGAACTCCTCAACGCTCTGCAACCGGATTTGACCAGCGTCGACTGAATATGCTTTTGGCTGTTCTTGAAAAACGTGTAGGATTCAAACTGATGCAGAAAGACGTATTCATAAATATAGCCGGAGGGTTGAGGGTTACAGACTTAGCTATGGACTTGAGTGTCATCTCTGCAGTGCTTTCAAGTAATGTAGACACTGCCATAGAAACAGGATGGTGCATGGCCGGAGAAGTAGGACTCAGTGGAGAAGTCAGACCGATAAACCGCATTGAACAGCGCGTTACCGAAGCTGAGAAACTTGGGTTTTCTCACATGATTATACCTAAGTATAATATGCAAGGATTCAATCACAGTAAATATAATATAGAACTGCACCCCGTAAGAAAGGTGGAAGAAGCTCTGAGAAGTTTATTCGGATAACAACAAAATTATATAAAAAGAAAAAAATGAAAGATTCTGTAATAATAGTAAGTGGCGGACTTGATAGCATTACTATGCTGTATGACAAAAAAGATGAAATTGCCTTGGGCATAAGTTTCGACTACGGAAGCAACCACAATGCAAAGGAAATACCATTTGCAAAACTACATTGCGAAAAACTTGGCATAAAGCATATAACAATAAATCTGGACTTCATGCATCAGTACTTTAAAAGTTCTCTGCTTGCAGGAGCTGATGCTATCCCCGAAGGCAATTATGATGACGAAAACATGAAGTCAACAGTGGTGCCTTTCCGCAACGGAATAATGCTGAGCATTGCCATTGGCATAGCCGAAAGCAACAAACTGCAAAGGGTATTTATTGCCAATCATGCCGGAGACCACACCATATACCCTGACTGTAGACCAGAATTCATACAAGCTATAGACAGGGCTGCCAGTACGGGAACTTTTGTAAACGTAAGAGTAGAAGCCCCATACACAAATATTACCAAAGCTGATATTATAAAGCGTGGAGCTGCTCTCAATATCGACTATTCAAAGACATGGAGCTGCTATAAAGGTGGAGACAGACACTGTGGAAAATGCGGCACTTGTGAAGAAAGAAAAGAGGCATTCAGATTGGCAGGAGTCAATGACCCTACAATATATGAATAACGAAATTGCAAAGTCGATGTGGCATATAAGAACAACTGTGTACAAAAAACTATTAATTCTTAAATTCTTATTTGCTAATAACACAAAAAAGCATTATCTTTGCGTTGCAAAAGTAATAAATAGTAATCATTATTAAATATAAGGTAAAATGACAATCGATCAATTCAACTTTGCCGGTAAAAAGGCAATCGTACGTGTGGACTTCAATGTTCCATTGGATGAAAATGGTAATGTAACTGACGATACTCGTATCCGCGGGGCTCTTCCTACATTAAAGAAGGTACTTGCTGATGGTGGTGCTCTTATCATGATGAGCCACATGGGTAAGCCAAAAGGAAAAGTTAAACCAGAACTTTCACTTTCTCAGATTGTTCCTAACGTTAGCAAGGCTCTCGGTGTAGATGTTAAGTTTGCTAAAGACTGTGGTAACGCTGAGGCAGAGGTTGCAGCCCTTAAGCCGGGTGAAGCTCTACTTCTTGAAAACCTTCGCTACTATCCTGAAGAGGAAGGCAAACCTGTAGGCATAGACAAAACTGATGCTAAATATGATGAAGCCAAGAAAGAAATGAAGGCTCGTCAGAAAGATTTCGCAAAGAAACTTGCTTCTTATGCTGATGCTTACGTAATGGATGCATTCGGTACTGCTCACCGTAAACATGCTTCTACAGCTGTTATCGCTGATTACTTCGATAAAGACAGCAAGATGCTGGGATACCTGATGGAAAAAGAAGTTAAGGCCGTTGACAACATTCTAAACAATATCAAACGTCCATTCACAGCTATCATGGGTGGTTCTAAGGTATCTACCAAAATTGGTATTATCGAAAATCTGCTCAGCAAGGTTGACAACCTTATTCTCTGCGGTGGTATGACTTATACTTTCGCTAAAGCTCAAGGCGGCAAGATTGGCAAATCTATCTGCGAGGAAGACAAACTAGACTTAGCTCTTGACGTAATCAAGAAAGCCAAGGAAAACAACGTAAAACTAGTTTTGGGCACAGACTCTGTTGTTGCTGACAACTTCTCTAACGATGCCAATACTAAAGTTACTCCTTCTACTGAAATTCCTGACGGTTGGGAAGGTCTTGATGCAGGTCCAGAAAGCCGCAAGGCATTCGCAGAGGCTATCAAGGGTTCTAAGACTATTCTATGGAACGGTCCTGCAGGTGTATTTGAATTCGACAACTTCACCGGTGGTTCTAAGGCTATTGCCGAAGCTATCGCAGAAGCAACCAAGAATGGTGCATTCTCTCTCATCGGTGGTGGAGACTCTGTAGCATGTATTAACAAGTTTGGTCTTGCTGATCAGGTTTCTTACATTTCTACAGGTGGTGGTGCTCTTCTGGAAGCTATAGAGGGCAAAGTTCTGCCTGGTGTTGCAGCTATCAAGGGTGAAAAATAATTTCACATGATATAAGAAATCATAAAGGTGAGTCTGCAAGAGACTCACCTTTACTTTTTTTAATATGTATAAGTTAATACATAATCGCTATTAACGCAATATTTCACTACAACAGATTTTTTCTTACGTAGATTATCCACTGTCACTTCTCCTTTTCCGGAATTACAGAACTGATGAAGACGCATTTCGAAATACTTCAAATCATCTGATGAAAAATATTTATACACAGTTTCCTTGGCACACCAGTTTATAAGTTGTATCTCTACACTGTCACGCTGTTCATCCTGACGTATAAACTTATCTATTATTCTGCTAACTCTATTGCTTCTATACTCTATGTCTACAGCCACATTTCTACATTTAGAAATTATCACTGCTGCATATCCACGAGTATGGCTTATGCTGATATTATATCCCCGGAATATTGGCTTTCCATTATCATCATGTGAAATAGCGGTTCTGCTGTCTGTCATTGAATAAAGCAGAGAATACACAGCCAATTTCTCTTTTCTACGGGCTTCGCTTTTCATATTGCAGATTTCATCATCATATACATTCTGCAACAAGCCATTGCCCGAAAGAAACTCTTCTGTAGATTCTGTTATTTTCCACAAACCAAGACTCACATCTGGAGATAATTTTTCTATATTAACAAGAGCCATAGCTTATTTTACAGTTTCTGGATTCTCAGGATGTACAATAACTTTAACCTTACTTATACGACGTTCCTCTATAGACATTATCTCAAACGTAAAGTTTTTATAATCAATCTTCTCATGAATACTCGGAAAATCTCCCTTTATCTCAAGGATAAGTCCTGCTACAGAATCCGCATCCCCTTCTATATCGGCAAACACATCATCATTCAGATTCAGAATTTTGCAGAAATCACTAAGCAAAGTCTTTCCTTCAAATATATAAGTATTATAATTCAGTTTAGAATAAAACTTCTCCTCCTCATCATATTCATCGTTTATCTCGCCAACAATCTCCTCTAGAATATCCTCTAAAGTCACGATACCACTTGTTCCACCAAACTCATCAACCACAATAGCTATATGTACCTTGTTTTCTTGGAATTCTCTCAGAAGATCATCAATCTTCTTTGTTTCAGGAACAAAATAAGGCGGACGGATAAGACTTTGCCATCTAAAATTGGCCTGTTTGCCTATATATGGCAACAAATCCTTAATGTAAAGTATGCCACGAATATTATCAGTATTTTCCTGATATACAGGAATACGACTATAATTATTATCTACTATACATTTCAACACATCACTGAAACTGCTGTGTATATCAAGATCAATAATATCCTGTCTGGTAGTCATTACTTCTTTTGCCGTCTCATCACCAAAACGGATAATGCCCTGCAACATGCTCTGCTCATCTTTTATGTCATCTTTGTCTGTGAGTTCCAGAGCCTGTTCCAAATCATCCACACTTAGTTGGCGATTTTCCTTCTGTACCACTTTGCTGGCAAGTTCACCACTCCCGATAAGAAAACTCTCTATCGGCCAGAACACCTTTCTAAGCACCATTATTTTTCCAGCAGCAAAACGACAAAATCCCAAAGCATTCTGACGACAATACACCTTTGGCATAATCTCTCCAAACAAAAGTAGCAGAAATGTGAGCAACACCGTTATGCAAAGTATTTCTAGCCATTCTACAGTGAAAGACACTATATTTGAAGCTACATAATTACACAGCATGATAATCGTGACATTCACAAGATTATTTGTTATCAATATTGTGGCAAGCGTGCGTTCACTGTCATTACGAAGTGTCTGTATATTCCTGTCGGCTGGCGTTTTATCGGGTTCTAGTTCGTCCAAGTCCTGAGGACTTAAACTGAAGAAAGCTATTTCCGACCCACTGGCAAAAGCTGAAAATAAAAGCAACATAGCAGCCAAGATGGCTGCTATTACTATTCCGGTGGTTATCGTATGAAAAACCACCAAATCACTTAACTGTTGTATGTTAGATATATCCAAGATTATTAATTTTAAAATGGCAAAGGTCCGCTATCATCCTTTACGCTGTTGTTGCTACTGTCATGTTCTCCAAGAACAGAGTTCATAGTAGAAACATCTTGAGAAACATTTTTTGGAGTAAGCAGTTCCATATTTTCAGCGAGGATTTCAGTCACATACCTACGCTGCCCTTTCTGGTCATCATAGCTGCGATATCTTATGCGTCCCTCTATATAAAGTTTGTCACCTTTATGAACATATTTCTCTATAATCTTTGCCAGCCCCCGCCATGCTATAACATTATGCCAATCGGTATGATCAGGCACCTTTGTTCCATTCTGCAACGTATATCCACGTTCGGTTGTAGCCAGAGGAAACTGAGCTACGGCCTGATCCTGATCATAATATCTTACATCTGGATCCTTACCAACATTACCAATGAGCATCACCCTATTCATAAGTCAGCCTCCTCACTTTATTTCCACATACCAAGATACTTGTATTTGAAGTTTTTTCCTTTAGCAGAAGGGAACTGAGAGCGACCATCCACTCTGTCACGCAGATATTCTATAATGCGATTATAGCAATCCTGTCCGGAATTGGCTTTGCACTGAGCCACAAAATGAGTGTCTCTATATTCATGCTTGCCTGTAGCCGGAATAGTGACGACACGCTTGAAATCAAATTCACCCTCATACCATCCTGGCGTTTCCTCAGTTAAACGTGTAACTGTATTTGCAGTCAAATCTCGTTTGTCAGCAACAGCTTCACCTGTTCTCAAAGCTTTCTTATCTTTAAAGTCCTCCATTGTCTGAGCTGTTGTCTTTATTAGGATAAAGTAAACTCTAGGTCGCACTTTATACCGCTTTGGATAAAACACATCACTGGCAGCATAGTCACGGATATCAGCCTCCATGGCAGAATCCAAGCCTATTTCAGGAATAGAACCTAAAAAATCTATTGCTTCATTAACATTAGAAACTAATGCTTCCCTATCAAAATATCTTAAATATAAATTCATTGATTTGTATGTTTTCCTAAAAAAAAGAGCGGAAAACGGGACTCGGACCCGCGACCCCGACCTTGGCAAGGTCGTGCTCTACCAACTGAGCTATTTCCGCAAAAAAAGAAAATAATAAAAAATCACGTGTGAAGAGGAGGAGACTCGAACTCCCACGATACAATTATCACTACCCCCTCAAAGTAGCGCGTCTACCAATTCCGCCACCTCTCCAGCATGTTTTTAACTTTTGAATAAAAAAAGTGCCCAGAACAGGACTCGAACCTGCACGTTGTGAAACACACGCACCTGAAACGTGCGCGTCTACCAATTCCGCCACCTGGGCATATAAGGAATATCCTTTATCTTTTTTATTCAACAAGTGAGCGGAAAACGGGACTCGGACCCGCGACCCCGACCTTGGCAAGGTCGTGCTCTACCAACTGAGCTATTTCCGCATAGTTCCTCTTACGAGGAGCATTTCTCTAAATGCGGTTGCAAAGGTAACAGTTTTTTTTGTTTCTGCAAACTTTTAGCCATCTTTTTTTTAGAAAAACATATTTTTTGTTGCTAATCCATTCTATTTCTATAATCTTCGTAACTAAATTCACGCAACACTTCAAGGTTTCCATCACAATGAACTATGCCTATTGAAGGATGACTTATACCATTGAACGTATTTGTTTTCACAGTAGTATAATGCAGCATGTCTTCAAAAATTATATTTTCACCTATCTCCAATTTATGGTCAAACTTCCAGCTACCCATAAAATCTCCTGAAAGACAACTGTTGCCTCCAAACCGGTAAATATGTTCAGCACTTCCTCCCTCTGCTTTCTCTAAAGGCAATATTTCTGCTCCACGCACTTCTGGCATATATGGCATCTCAAGGCAATCAGGCATGTGACAAGTAAAACTGACATTCAGAATAGCTGTATTTATACCTTTGTCCTCAACAACATCTACTATTTGAGAAACCAATTCTCCGGTCTGCCATCCGAAAGCACTTCCCGGTTCCATAATAACCTTCAGCCACGGATACCTTTCATGAAACTTCTTTATTATATTAATAAGGTGAGGCACATCATATTTCTTTTCTGTCATAAGATGACCACCTCCAAAATTTATCCATCTCAACTGTCTGAACCAATGTCCGAACTTACTTTCAATATGTTCCAGAGTACGTTCAAATACATCTGCCCCACTCTCACAATGACAGTGACAATGAAAACCACTTATATCATCCGGCAGAATTTCCGGCAATTTATCAGCACTGATGCCGAAGCGGGTTCCGGGAGCACATGGGTTATACAAAGCAGTGCCCACCTCAGAATATTCTGGATTTACACGCAATCCAAGACTTATATCAGGATTGGCATCCTTAACCCGCTCATGATATCTTGAATACTGAGAAAGGGAATTAAACTGTAGATGACTTGAGCATCTGGCTATTTCATCTATCTCATAATCTACGTATGCAGGCGAAAAGGTATGCGCCTTACTGCCAAACTCCTTATATGCCAGTTCTGCCTCATACAGAGAACTTGCCGTTGTTGAAGAAATATATTCTCGGAATATGGGAAAAGTCTTCCATAGGGCATATGCCTTGAATGCCAGAATAATTTCCACGTCAGCCTTCACAGCCACATCGGAAATAAGTTTCAGATTACGCCGCAATCTTTCTTCTTCCAATATGTATATAGGTTTGTTAATCTCCTTAAATGTGTTAATATCGACCATCATCACCACAAAAATTTAAATTTCATGATGCAAAGATAACTTTTTAATGCGATATAATTGTTAGTTTCACGGATTTTTCATAATTTTGCAAGCGAAAAGACAAAAACAAATGAAGCTAGTAATAATGACAAAATCCACATTCTTTGTGGAAGAAGACAAAATTCTAGTCTCACTCTTCGATGAAGGCATGGAGAATCTGCACCTTTACAAACCAGATTCATCCCCCCTTTACGCAGAGCGACTGCTTTCATTAATTCCAGAAGAGTACTATCGTAAGATTTCCGTTCACGACCACTTTTATCTTAAAAACGAATACGATTTAGGTGGCATACATCTTGACTGCCCCAGCACAGAGATACCTAAGGGATACAAAGGACGTATCAGTCGCACATGCGACAATCTGGAAACTCTGAAAGATATGAAAAAGAAATCTGACTATGTTTTTCTGAAAAATATTTTTGACTGCATAGAATTCAAGGATGAAAAAGCCACATTCCAGACCGAACAGTTGAAAGAGTCTTCACGCAAAGGGCTCATAGACAAGCATGTATATGCATTAGGCGGAATGGGTATCGACAATATCAAATTTGCAAAAGATTTGGGATTCGGAGGTGTTGTCATCTGCGGTGACCTGTGGAACAGATTTGACATTCACAATGAGACAGACTATAAGAGCCTGATATCTCATTTTGAAAAGCTGCGGAAAGCAGCAGACTGATTTTAAGACAATAAATATTTTCTTAATAAAACGCTAATAGAAATGAGTGAAAAAAACTCTTTTTTGGTTTTCTCAGGTACAAGCACCAGATATCTTGCAGAAAAAATCTGTGCCAATCTGGGATGTCCACTGGGAAATCTGGTTGTAACAAAGTTTTCTGACGGTGAATTTGCCGTATCATACGAGGAGTCTATCCGCGGACGCGACGTGTTCCTCGTACAGAGCACATTCCCTAATTCAGACAATCTTATGGAGCTTCTCCTGATGATTGATGCTGCAAAGCGTGCCTCTGCCAGCCACATCATCGCTGTCGTGCCATATTTTGGATGGGCGCGCCAGGACCGCAAGGACAAGCCTCGTGTAAGCATTGGTGCCAAATTGGTTGCCGACCTGCTCAGTGTTGCCGGCATAGACCGACTCATCACTATGGATCTTCACGCAGACCAGATTCAAGGTTTCTTCAATGTTCCTGTAGATCATCTTTATGCCTCAGGCGTAATCTTGCCTTACTTGCAAAGTCTGCATCTCAAAGATTTGGTAATTGCATCTCCTGATGTAGGCGGCAGCAAACGCGCCAGCACATACGCCAAATATCTGGGATGCCCGCTGGTACTATGCAACAAGACACGCGCTCGTGCAAACGTTGTGGCTAGCATGCAGATTATCGGTGACGTAAAAGACAAGAATGTTGTCATCATTGATGATATGGTAGACACAGCCGGAACTATCACCAAAGCAGCCGACATCATGAAAGAAGCCGGAGCAAAAACCGTGCGTGCCTGTGCATCTCACTGCGTAATGAGTGGTCCTGCGTCTGAGCGTGTCCAGAATTCAGCCCTTGAAGAAATCGTCTTCAGCGATTCTATTCCTTATTCTAACCGCTGTGCAAAAGTCAAGCAGTTGTCTATAGCCAAAATGTTTGCTGAGACTATCCGCAAAGTAGAAGACAATGAGAGCATTTCCTCTCAATATATCGTGTAATAGAAATATATTATATATATTTTAAAAAGAGGATGTATCAAAACAAAGCATTTTGATACATCTTTTTTTCGTTTAAACACTGTTTCAAGAACAGTACAAAGGCTATGTACTCGTTGTATGTATGCTGTGTATTCACAGTATCTATGCTGAATACTCACAGTATATAGCATAAATACAACGATTCATACCGAATATTAAAAATGCGAATCAAGTCTGAATAACTTAATCCGCATTTAGATATATTATTTTATTTACTTATCAGTCGAGCCACTTTACATAACAGAAGTCCTGACGATGAGGCAAGTTGGCATTCTTAGGATACATACGTACACAAGTACGGAATGCTCCGGCTTCAACAGGTTCTACATTTGCTTCAAATGTATAATTGTTGCCTTCATGACCAACCATTTTGAACTGACGCACGCTATACACTTCACGGTCACTGTCGCACTTGTCATTTTTAAGTGAAACAAGTTCCAAACCTACAGCATCATCAAGTCCCTGCTCGTCAATGACATACTTTATGGTGTATTTCATTCCGGTTTCACCGCCATTGTTCAGAACCTCTTCATCTCTGGAAACGACATGAATAGAATCCCAACGCTCGGCAACGGTTTCCTTCCATATAGCCATGTCCTTGGCTAACTTATTGTCATTTTGAGAAAGCTTCTTGAAACGGGCTGCCTCCTTATTATAGAACTTGTCATAATAATCATCAAGCTGACGCTTCATAGTATAATGAGGAGCTATGGTTGCAATGGAATTCTTTACCACTTTTACCCAGTCTTCACTATAACCTTTCTTGCCTTTATGATAATACATTGGAATAATGTCATTTTCCAATAACCCATAGATAGTGGCAGCATCAAGTGAATCCTGATAACCTTGATTGTCATAAGTGCGCTCCTGAGGCAATGCCCAACCGGCTCCCTTACGATAACCTTCAACCCACCATCCGTCAAGAACAGAAAGGTTAACGACACCATTCATCTCGGCTTTTTCACCGGATGTGCCTGATGCCTCCAGCGGACGTGTAGGAGTGTTCATCCATATATCTACACCGGAAACAAGACGGCGAGCCAACTGCATATCGTAGTCTTCCAGGAAGATTATCTTACCAAGGAATTCCGGACGCTGACTGATTTCGTATATTCTCTTTATCAAACCTTGACCGGCTCCGTCGGCAGGATGTGCCTTACCAGAGAAGAAGAACAACACCGGACGTTCAGGGTCATTGACAATCTTGGAAAGACGGTCTAAATCAGTGAACAACAGATGAGCACGCTTGTATGTGGCAAAACGACGGCAGAAGCCAATCATCAAAGCCTTGGAATTAATACGTTCCAACAGAGACATCACACGAGCAGGGTCACCCTGATTGCGAAGCCACTGTTTGGTGAACTTATCACGTATATACTGTACAAGTTTTTCCTTGAGCGCCATACGGGTCTTCCAGATTTCTTCGTCTGAAACATTATATATAGCATGCCATATCTCTTCATTGCTCTGGTCGCTCATGAAAGTAGAATCAAAGTATTTGTCGTATATCTTGCGCCATTCAGTAGCCGTCCACGTAGGGAAATGAACACCATTGGTGACGTAGCCCACATGATTCTCTTCAGGGAAATATCCTTTCCACAATGGAGCAAACATCTTCTGGCTTACCCATCCATGAAGCTTGCTGACACCATTGATTTCCTGGCATGTGTTACAGGCAAACGTAGACATGCAGAAACGCTCTCCATGGTCGTCTGGGTTCTGGCGACCTATACCGATGAATTCATCCCATGATATGCCAAGTTTCTCAGGATAACCACCCATATACTTGCCAAACAGAGCTTCATCAAAATAGTCATGTCCTGCAGGAACAGGAGTATGAACAGTGTAAAGTGATGATGCGCGGACCAATTCCATGGCCTGATTGAACGTAAGACCTGATGCCACGTAATCACAAAGACGCTGAAGATTGCACAATGCGGCATGTCCTTCATTGCAATGATATATCTGTTTCTTTATGCCGAGTTTCTTCAATGTCAGAATACCACCTATGCCGAGCAGAATTTCCTGCTTGAGGCGGTTTTCCCAGTCACCACCATACAAAGAATGGGTTATAGGCTTGTCAAACTCTGAATTCATTTCATTGTCTGTATCAAGCAGATATAGCTTTATACGACCTACATTTACACACCATACGTATGCATGCACCTGATAATTGATATAAGGCACGTCAACAACAACAGGATTGCCGTTTTCGTCTAGCACACGTTCTATTGGCAGAGAGTTGAAGTTCTGGGCATCATACTTGGCAATCTGCTGACCGTCCATACTCAGACTCTGTCTGAAATATCCATAGCGGTAGAGAAAGCCCACAGCACAAAGATTTACATTACTGTCTGAAGCTTCTTTAAGATAGTCGCCAGCCAGCATACCAAGACCACCGGAATAAATTTTAAGCACCTGATTTATACCATACTCCATGCTGAAGTAAGCTACAGAAGGGCGCTTCTTGTCAGGTTCGGCACTCATATATGCACGGAAATCATTATAAACTTCCTGCACCTTCTTCATTATTGACTTGTCTTTCACTATGGCTTCCTTACGGTCATAAGTCAGGCGCTCAAGCAAAAGAACGGGATTATGTCCCACTTCTTCATAAAGTGTTTCATCAAGACTCTTAAAAAGATTTCTTGCCTCATAATTCCATGCCCACCACATATTGTGAGCCAGTTTATCAAGACATTTCAATTGATCCGGAAGACTAGACTTTATCGTCAGCTCTTTCCATTGCGGATCATTAACATAATCAGCTTTAATTTTCATAAATCTCAAAAATTTGTTTTTGTATTCTCGTTATCACTAATCAATTTTCTATTTTCAGCCTTGCGCAAAGCAAAGTCATAAGCATCATGATAATAAGCAATAAACTTGCTCCACAATGCTTTCTTCGACAGTTTTTCGGCATTACGGCGTGCAGACTTCACTTCTGCTTCCGTCATCCGGGAATAATCAGATATTGTGTCTTTTATAGCATCTGCCACATCATCATAATTGTAATCAGTACGATGAATTACCTTCACACCGTCTGTCAGTTCACTGTTACAGCCTTTCACCTGATTAGCCCAAAGACCAAATCCTGCCAAATCTGTAGTTATACATGGCACCTTGAAAGCGACAGCCTCAAGAGGAGTATAGCCCCAAGGCTCATAATATGAAGGATAAACACATATATCATTGCCCAATATTATATCATAATAAGTTTTATTTACAATGCCATCGGTACCTGTAAGATAACAAGGAACAAATATCACCTTCACATTGTCTTCTTTTGAATTATGCATATCCAGACGATCCATCATCCCTAATACATTGTCACTGTCCATATTGTGAAGCCAATGCGTAAGACGCGGATTTTCCAGAGGCATACTATATGTATTCTTCGTAGCAAGACGCTCCTGAAGATCAGCTCTGGCCTCTCCCACCCATCCGGGTACATCTATAAATGCCACAATTTTTTTCTTCAGATTTTTATCAAATCGGAGTCGGTTCAACGCATCAATGAAAACATCTATGCCTTTATTTCTGAACTCATAACGACCACTTGTGGAAACAATCAGAGTGTCATCGCCTAACTCATCGCCCAGCAATGCATTCGCAATATCAAGAAGACACTTTCTGGCTGCTTTTCTCTTCTTTGAAAAATCTGTACCTTTTGGAACAAAATCATCTTCAAATCCATTAGGCAGAACATAATCTACCGGCTTATCCAGCAACTCTTTACATTCTCTAGCCGTTATATCGCTCACAGTTGTAAAACAATCAACATATTTGGCAGTTTGCTTTTCTATAGAATGCTTACTCTGCATATTTAATTCACAAGCCATCTGGTCACCATTATATGCCCAGAGATATTCATAAAGAGGTTTATTGTTTCCGGCTATGCTGCGCCCTATACTCGTAGCATGAGTCGTGAATATAGTGGCGATTTCAGGTAATTTATAATTTATATACAGCAAGCCTAAACCTGCCATCCATTCATTGCCATGATAAATTACCTTCTTACTTTTATCAAGATAGAAATTATAAAAACTTTCAACTACTCTTGCCGCAGCATAAGAAAACATTGATGCTTCATCATAATCTCCATAAGCATGAAGACTGTCCACTTGGCAATGTTCCCAAAGTTTACTATAAATATTGTCTTTTTCGGCATAAAAGCATTGAAAGTCTACAAGTACAACTATAGGATGTCCGGCAATATTCCAATATCCGGTTCTTATACTCAAACCATCATCGCCTGCCTTATTTTTCCATTCACCATAAAGTTCTGGGACTTCCACAAAATATGGACATTCTGAATTCTTCCAACAATCAGGCCCTATGAATATAATCTTATCTTTCATCTCGTCCTGTAATGTCTTTGCTCTAGTAGAAAGTACAGTGTATATACCACCGACTTTATTGCAGACTTCCCAACTTGATTCAAAAATATAATCGGGATTCATCTTTGTTATGTTCATACGAAAAATTTATAGTTGCAACAAAGATAACATAATATTTCAAAAAAACTAAAACTATTTGCTATATTTTAAAAAAAAAGATACATTTCTTGATTTAAATCTTTAACTTTGTAGTAATAAAAAAACATATATATGAAAAAAGCAGGATTTTTAGCAATTGCATTAGCTCTATCTTTATCTTTGCAGGCACAAACATCAGATAGTACTACATTTAAAGGATATATATATAATGATGAATATCAAGTATATATAGACATGGATTTCTATCATAACAACAAAACTGTACCGGGACAAGAAATATTCGGAGAATTGCCAGGATACTTTGGCGCAAACAGAGATACAAGGAAATGGCTGTTTACCAGTGCTGAAATAACAGATTCTACAACTGCCAAACTGGGAATATCAAATGATTATGGTAGTGAAGACCTTGAAGCCACACTGAAAAAGAAACCTGATGGCACCTTTGAGTTACATCAGGACAAAGGCAGCACTATAAAAATAGCAGTAAACAGGAAATGGGTGAAAATACCCAAGGACTTGATTTTTATCCGTAAGGACAAATAAAAAGAGTCTTGTGAACAAGTGTGTTGAAACGACGTTTCAACATACGAAACATAAACTGATAACACGGGAAATGCAG
>CAYSSU010000008.1:0-110263 GCA_964433895.1 uncultured Prevotella sp. | reverse complement strand
GTTGCCGGGAATAGGCAGAAGAATACATACCAGATACGGCAATGGATATAGAGTTATACAAAGTGTAAATTCATGATCTGTTTTTCAGTTAAATGCAATAATGATTTTTGCAATCTCCACTTTGCATTTATCGATGTTAATGCGTACAGCAATATTTAATTTGCATAGTAATTCCGGTTTCTCCAATATTTTTATTATTTTTGCACTCAAAACAAAAAAAATATAATGACAAGAAAACATAAACCATTTCCTATTTTGGAAAATGTAACCATAGAATCTGTGGCTGCTGAAGGCAAATGTCTGTTTCATCATGAAGACCGTGTTGTATTTGTTCCTTTCTGTGTTCCTGGGGATGTTGCTGATATTCAGATAACCAAAAAGAAACACAGTTTCATGGAAGGTCGAGTTGTGCGCTTTATTAAATATAGTAATGTACGCGCGACCCCATTCTGTTCTCATTTTGGTATATGTGGCGGATGCAAGTGGCAGAATTTGCCATACGAAGAACAACTTAAAGCCAAGCAGCAGCAAGTAATGGACCAGCTCACTCGTATTGGAAAAGTGGAACTGCCGGAATTCAGACCCATTATGGGAAGCGTGAAAATAAAGGAATATCGCAATAAACTGGAATTCGGTGCAGCCAACAAACGTTGGTATACCAAAGAGGAGATAGATGCCATGCCTCCAAAGAAAGAAGGGGAGGAAGGTAATCTGAATGAAAGCGCACTGGGATTTCACATAACAGGAGCATTCGACAAGATTTTCCCTATTAGCAAATGTTGGCTTATGGATGATTTGCATAATAAAATTCGCAATGAGATTGACCGTTATGCCAAAGAAATAGGAATGAGTTTCTATGATATACGTGGTCAGCATGGATTGCTGCGTGGAATTATGATGCGTAACAGTAATACAGGTGAATTCATGCTGCTTGTGCAGTTCCACTATGATGAAGACGGAGATGAGGTTTTGGCTATGAAACTGCTGCAGCATATAGCAGATACTTTTCCTCAGATAAGTAGTCTGATATATGTGGACAATCAAAAGGGTAATGATACTTTCGGTGACTTGGACCTTACAACTTTCAAGGGAACAGACTTTATTTACGAGACAATGGAAGACCTTAAATATAAGGTAGGTCCGAAGAGTTTCTATCAGACAAATACGGAACAGGCATGGCATCTTTACAGTGTGGCCCGTGAATTTGCCAATCTTAGTGGTAAAGAGCTGGTTTATGATTTATACACCGGAACAGGAACTATTGCCAACTTTGTGGCTAAGAAAGCCAAAAAGGTTATAGGAATAGAATATGTACCTGAAGCAATTGAAGATGCTAAGGTGAACAGTGAAATAAACAATATAGCAAATACTCTGTTCTATGCCGGGGATATGAATAATATCCTTACCGATGAGTTTATCAGTGAACATGGTCATCCTGACGTTATAATTACAGACCCTCCGCGTGCGGGAATGCATCCTGACGTGATAAATGTGATACTGAATGCTGCACCTGAGAGAATCGTGTACGTAAGTTGCAATCCTGCTACTCAGGCACGAGACCTGCAACTTATGGATGCAGCCTATAAGGTGGCGGCTGTGCAACCCGTAGACATGTTCCCGCATACACCACACGTGGAAAACGTGGTGCTGCTGGAAAAGAGATGATAAACGTATAATATCATGTAAAATAACACACACTTATAATTATGAAAAAAGGTTTTATTGTGGCTGCAATGGCCCTAACCTCACTGGCTGGTTTTGCTCAAGAGAACAAAATCCCGGAATGGTTGAGTAACATTAAACTGTCGGGCTATGCATTGACACAGTATCAGTACAGCGGACAGGAAGGCTCAGAAAGCAATTCTTTTAATCTGCGGCTTGTACGTCTGTCTCTTGACGGTAGAATTAAAAATGATTTTTACTGGAAAGCCCAGTTGCAACTTAACGGCAACACTTCTACACTTAGTGCTGCTCCACGCGTGGTCGACTTATTTGCCGAATGGCAGAAATACAGTTTCTTCAAGGTGAAGATTGGTCAGTACAAACGTCCGTTTACATTTGAAAATCCTATGAATCCTATAGATCAGGGATTTATGAGTTATGGACAGAATGTAAGCAAGTTGTCTGGATTCTCAGACCGTACCGGTGAACATGCAAGCAACGGTAGGGATATGGGATTGCAGTTCCAGGGAGATTTTCTGCCAAATGCCAATGGTCGTAATCTGTTGCATTATCAGATAGGAGTATTCAACGGTCAGGGCATTAATGTCAAGGATGTAGACCAACGCAAAGATATTATAGGTGGCGTATGGGTGATGCCTGTAAGAGGTATGCGCATCGGAGTGTTCGGATGGGAAGGAAGTTATGCACGTAAGGGTACGTCGGATGCTGATGGTGTTACCACTTCTACTGTTGTAAGTCTGCCTAAACACAGATATGCCATAAGTGGCGAATACGTGGTGAATGACTGGACTTTCCGTTCTGAGTATATTCATTCTACCGGCTATGGTTTCAAGACTACACTTGCCAATACTAATGATGCTACTTCAAAAGATGTAACGGTGAACTGGGCTGCAGGCAATAAGGCTGATGGCTTCTATGCTCTCTGCATAGCCCCTGTTATAAAAAAACAGTTTCATGTAAAGGCGCGTTACGACTTATATCGTCCACAGGCAGAATGGAGTACCAGTAAAACTCAATATGAAGTAGGCGCAGATTATGAATTTAGTAAAAATATTCAGATAAATGCAGAATATGCACGCGTTAATGATCGCAGTATTGTTAACCACGACTATAATATGATTGATGTAGAAGTAGATTTCCGCTTCTGAGATTAGAAGCTGACAGTAAACACAGTATAAGTGCATTAATATTAAACAATTAAAATGAAAATGGACGAATCAGAAATTAGGTATCACCATCACCACCACCATCATCATCATGGTGGTGAAAGTATTCAAAACGCTGTCTAAGCGTAGAAGAAAACGAAAGATGCTCAGTAATCTGCTGTTTGCAGTTTTGTGCGTTCTTGCAATATGTGTTCTTTTATGTGCCTGGTGGGTTACCAAAAATACTTAAATGATATATGTATTAACAGTCTTGTAGAGGTAAATGATGCTGTTGTCTATATATCTGGTACTTTTATTAACTTTTATTAATAGTAGAAAAGCTACTGATAATCAGAGAGTTATGAAAAAGTTACAGAAAGCAACAAAAAAAGTTGCTAAAATTTGAACAACGTATCAAAAAAATAATTACCTTTGCAATGTTTTAATAAACAAATGATTGTTTTACAGATTTAAAAAGCAAAGAAAATGAAGAAATTAGTTTTAATGTTCGTAGCTATTGCAGCTATCTCATTCGCATCTTGTGGTAACAAAACTGCAGCTCCTGCTGCTAACGCTGATTCTGATACAGCCGTTGTTGATTCTGCAGTTGATTCTGCTGCTGTTGACACTGCTGCTGCTGATACAGCTGCTGCTGAGTAATTCAGTTAGTTCGAACTGAAAAATGAGAGATTGACGCCAGACTCTAAGAGTCTGGCGTTTTTCCGTTTATAGAAAATAGAATACCTATATTGTTTTGACACAATATTGTATCTATGCCATATCAAAATAATAAGTTTCTTTTTCTATATTATAATTTTGTATATGCAATTATAAATATCGCATTTAGTTAATACTGTTGAATTTGACGGAAAAGTTTAACATAAATGTGTTAATGATTTAAGAATTACATTATCTTTGCCCACATGAAACAAAGAACAATTTGGACAATCGCAATAATAATGGGGCTCTCGTTCCTGGGACTACTTTACCTTCAACTGTGTTATATCAGGGAGATGGCAAATATGAAAAAGGAACAGTTTGACGAATCTGTAAACAGAGCCCTGTATCAGGCTTCAAGAAATCTGGAGCTGAATGAAACTCTGAAATATCTGGAAAAAGATGTCAATGAGAATGAACGTATGGCAATGAAAGTTGATTCTACCGGAACACGTTCGGGAAAACCTAATGACGGAACCATACAGCACAGTCATCAATATTCTGCGGTAGGAAAAGACGGTACGGTATATTCTTCTTTTGAATTGAAGACAATTACCACCAAACCTTCGACTATGCCAAAGGGAATGATATTGAAAAATGACAAGAATTCAATCTCTGAGGCTTCTAAGAGTTTGCAGGAGATTGTGAAAAACAGATACATCTATCAGAAGGCTTTGCTTGATGAGGTGGTTTATTCAATATTGTATTCGGCTTCAGACAGACCTCTTAAGGAGAGAATAAACTTTAAACTGCTTGATCAGGACTTGAGGGCTGAACTGATGAACAATGGAATCAACATTCCTTACCATTTCACTGTAAGTACGCAGGATGGCAGAGAAGTATACCGTTGTCCGGACTATACAGACGAGGGGGATGAATATTCTTATTCGCAAGTGCTGTTCCGTAATGACCCACAGTCAAAAATGGGAGTTGTGAGAATCCACTTCCCTGATATGAATAACTATATATTCTCCAGTGTGAGATTCATGATACCAAGTATTATATTTACGTTGGTTCTGTTGCTGACATTCATATTCACGATAGTGGTGATATTCCGCTCTAAGAGATACAGCGAAATAAAGAATGACTTTGTGAATAATATGACTCATGAATTGAAAACTCCTATAGCCAGTATATCGCTGGCCGCCCAGATGCTCAATGATAAAAGTGTAACCAAGAGCGAAACTATGATGGCACATCTTAGTGGGGTGATAAATGATGAAAGCAAACGACTGAGATTCCTTGTGGAGAAAGTCTTGCAGATGAGTATGTATGACAGAAAGAAGGCTGTGCTGAAGAAACGTGAACTTGATATCAATGAAATGGTGGAAAGTATAGGTAACTCGTTCTCTTTGCGTGTGGAACATACCGGAGGAAAAGTATATACGGAAATAGAGGCTGTAGATTCTACAATATATGTGGATGAAATGCATTTCCAGAATGTTATATTCAACTTGCTTGACAATGCGGTGAAATACCGTAAGCCGGATGAACCGCTGAATGTATATGTCAAGACATGGAATGAAGACCGCAAGGTGTGTGTGTCTATAAGAGACACCGGTATTGGAATAAAGAAGGATAACCTGAAGAAGGTTTTTGAAAAATTCTATAGAGTACATACAGGAAATGTGCATGATGTTAAAGGGTTCGGACTCGGTCTGGCTTATGTTAAGAAAATGGTGGACCTGCATGATGGGGATATTCATGTGGACAGTGAATATGGAAAGGGAACAACTTTTACAATAAAAATGCCTTTTATAGACGAATAACAAAATATTAACAATTTAAATAATAAGATTATGGAAGAAAATCTGAAAATTCTTTTGTGCGAGGATGACGAAAATCTTGGTATGCTGCTCAGAGAATATCTGCAGGCTAAAGGTTATGTTGCTACACTTTGCCCGGATGGCGAAGTAGGTTACAAGGAATTCCTCAAAAACAAGTATGATATATGTGTGCTGGATGTTATGATGCCTAAGAAAGACGGTTTTACTCTGGCACAGGAAATAAGGCAGGCAAATGCTGAAATCCCAATTATATTCCTTACAGCCAAGACTCTTAAGGATGATATACTTGAGGGCTTTAAGATTGGTGCTGATGATTATATCACAAAACCATTCTCAATGGAGGAATTTGTGTTCCGTATAGAGGCTATCTTGCGTCGTGTACGTGGTAAGAAAAACAAAGAATCTACACTTTACCATATTGGCCGGTTTACATTTGATACCCAGAAACAACTGCTCACTATCGGCGAAAAGCAGACTAAACTTACAACAAAAGAGAATGAACTTCTGGCTTTGTTGTGCAGTCATGCCAATGAGATACTACAGCGTGATTTCGCTCTGAAGACAATCTGGATTGATGACAATTATTTCAATGCACGTTCAATGGATGTGTATATTACTAAATTGCGCAAGCATCTGAAAGATGACGACCAGATTGAAATCATTAATATTCATGGCAAGGGATATAAACTGATTACCCCTGAGGTGGAAGATTAATATTTGCTTTGGTGCTTATCATTGACGGTATATCCAATTATGCCAAGGATGATGAGCGCCAAACCTGTAAATAGTATCCAGTTGTGATTGCTTAAACGGAAGAGATAACTGATAAACAAAACTGCAACTCCAACATAAACACATGGCAATCCAATATGGCTTGCCACCTTTTTTATAATATTATATAACTGATTTTTCATTATTATATTTTAATTATGCCACAAAAGTACTAAAATATTTGCACAGTAGAAAAAAAAACAGTACTTTTGCATCGCATTTCGTGGGAAAGGTTATAAATCTTGATTGCGAAAGCAAAATATTTAATAATTATATAATTAATTTTTAGTAGTATGAATCAATACGAAACCGTTTTCATTCTAACTCCCGTTTTATCTGATGACCAGATAAAGGAAACGGTCGCTAAATTCAAGAAGCTGCTCACCGATAATGGTGCTGAGATTCTGAATGAAGAGGCTTGGGGACTTAAGAAGATGGCTTACGCTATCGACAAAAAATCTACAGGCTTCTACAGCCTGATAGAGTTCAAGGGCGAGCCAACAATTATTAACGATCTCGAAACAGGCTATCGCCGTGATGAGAAAGTTATCCGTTACATCACTGTTAAACTAGACAAGTATGCTGCTGCATACGCTGAAAAGCGCCGCAACAAACTTGGTAAAAAAGAGGAGGCTTAATTATGGCAAATCAGAATAATTCAGAAATCCGTTATTTGACAGCTCCTTCTATCGATACTCGCAAGAAGAAGTATTGTCGTTTTAAGAAACTAGGTATTAAGTACATCGACTATAAGGATCCTGAGTTCTTGAAGAAATTCCTCAATGAGCAGGGTAAAATCCTTCCTCGTCGTATCACAGGAACATCTCTTAAGTACCAGCGTCGTGTGGCTCAGGCCGTTAAGCGTGCACGCCAGATAGCTCTGCTTCCTTATGTAACTGATTTGATGAAGTAATTTAAGGAGGAAATTAGCAAATGGAAATTATACTTAAAGAAGATATTATCGGACTTGGATACAAGAACGAAATTATAAATGTAAAGAATGGCTATGGCCGCAACTTCCTTATCCCTACAGGTAAGGCTGTCATCGCATCTGCAACAGCTAAGAAAATTCTTGCTGAAAACTTGAAACAGCAGGCTCATAAGCTGGCTGCTCTCAAAGCTGAAGCTGAAAAGAAGGCTGCACAGCTTGAAGGCGTTGAATTGGTAATTGCTGCTAAAGTTTCTGTAACAGGTCAGACCTATGGTTCTGTGAATGCAGCAACTGTATCTGCTGAATTGGCTAAGAAGGGTATTGAGGTTGATCGTAAGATTATCACAATGCATGATATCAAGAAAGTTGGTGACTTCGAGGCTACTATACACTTCCACAAAGATGTAGAAGTTAAGGTTCCTGTAAAGGTTGTTGCTGAAAATGCTCCGGCTCCTAAGGCTGAAGAGGTAGAGGCTGCTCCTGCAGAGGCTCCTGCTGCAACTGAGGAGGAAGCTCCTGCAGCAGAATAATTTTTTAATAGCGCAAATATTTATTGCACTGTAAAGCAAATCTATATAAAAATCCCTTTTACCATTGTGGTAATTGGGATTTTTTTTGTATTTTTGCAGCTATAAATTATTAATAACAAATTATTTAAGATGAAAGCATTTGTATTCCCTGGTCAGGGTTCACAGTTTGTAGGTATGGGCAAGGACCTATATGATAATAATCCATTGGCAAAAGAACTTTTTGATAAAGCTGACGAAATCCTAGGTTTTAAGATTACTGATATTATGTTTGCCGGAACCGATGAGCAGTTGAAAGAAACAAAAGTCACACAGCCGGCTGTGTTTCTTCATAGTGTAATTTCTGCTTTGTGTATGGGTGATGATTTCAAGCCAGCAATGGTTGCCGGTCATTCTTTGGGCGAATTTTCAGCTCTTGTTGCTGCCGGAGCGCTCAGTTTTGAAGATGGTTTGAAACTTGTTGCCGCCCGTGCTAATGCCATGCAGAAGGCTTGCGAGGCTAATCCAGGAACTATGGCTGCCATTATAGCTCTTTCAGATGAGAAGGTAGAGGAAATATGCAAAGAGATAAGTACTGCTGACTGTGTTGTGGTTCCTGCTAATTACAACTGTCCTGGACAGCTTGTTGTTTCAGGTAATGTAGATGCTATAAGCAAGGCTTGTGAGGCTTTTAAGGCTGCCGGTGCAAAGCGTGCTCTGCCTCTTAAGGTTGGTGGTGCATTCCATTCTCCATTGATGCAACCAGCTAAGGATGAACTTCAGGCTGCTATTGAGAAAACTTCATTCAATGTTCCTAAGTGCCCTGTTTATCAGAATGTAGACGGTAAGCCTCATACTGATGCTGCTGAAATTAAGACTAACCTGATAGCTCAGCTTACAAGTAGCGTGCGTTGGACTGCAAGTGTACAGGCTATGATTGCAGATGGTGCAGATGATTTTACAGAGTGTGGTCCTGGCAAAGCTCTTCAAGGTATGATAGGGCGTATAGACAAAACTGTCAGTGCTCACGGTATAGCATAAAATTCAGGAATGGGGGAAAAGATAATAATATATCAAGTACTTCCACGATTATTCGGCAATCGCAATATCACTTGTAAAGAGTGGGGTACGATTGCCGAAAATGGTTGTGGTAAGTTTGATTCTTTTGATGAATCCACTCTAAGACGAATCCACAATATGGGATTTACTCATGTTTGGTACACAGGAGTGATTCGTCACGCTACAAAAACCGACTATTCAGAATTTGGAATTCCCAGACAGCATCCTGATGTAGTGAAAGGCAGAGCAGGGTCTCCGTATGCTATTACGGATTATTATGATGTTGATCCTGATTTGGCTAATGATGTGCCTAATCGTATGGCAGAATGGGAAAAGCTAATAGTCCGTACCCACCGTGTTGGAATGAAGGTGATAATGGACTTTGTTCCCAATCATGTGGCAAGGGAATACCATTCTGTATGCAAACCTGATGGGGTTAAGGATTTGGGTGAGGATGACAATAAAGAACTGCATTTTTCTCAGAATAATAATTTTTATTATTGTTGGGGATATCCATTGAATCTGTCTTCTATAAAATCAGATAGCTCATATTCTGAGCAGCCGGCAAAGGCTACAGGAAATGACCGTTTCAGTCCAAGTCCGGATAAAAATGACTGGTATGAGACCGTGAAACTGAATTATGGAGTGGATTATTGTGATACAGGTGGTAGAAGTTGTCACTTTAATCCTATTCCTGATACATGGAATAAGATGACGGATATTTTGCTATTTTGGGCAGAAAAGGGAACAGATGGTTTCAGATGTGATATGGCAGAAATGGTGCCTACTGCATTCTGGTCTTATGCAATAGAAAAAGTAAAGGAAAGATATCCTCAGGTTATTTTTATAGGTGAGGTTTATGATACTAACCAATATCATAATTATCTAGCTTCCGGTTTTGACTATTTGTATGACAAAGTAGGGATGTATGACTGTATGAAGGCAATTATCCGGGGAGAGCGTCCTGCGTCTGCACTTACTTATGAATGGCAGAGTACTGATGATATTCATGAGCACATGTTATATTTTCTGGAGAATCATGACGAACAGCGTATAGCCAGTGATTTTTTCTGTGGAGATGCAGAGAAAGCTTTGCCGGCAGCACTTGTAAGTATTCTGATGAGGCAAAATCCTTTTATGTTATATAGTGGTCAGGAATTTGGAGAAGCAGGTATGGACCAGGAGGGCTTTAGTGGTCTTGATGGACGGACAACGATTTTTGATTATTGGGCACCTTTTACCTTAAGCAGAGCTTATGGAGACAGGAAACTTTTAACAGAAAGGGAGAAAAAGATTGCATTGACTTATCGGCATTATCTGCTTGTGGCTAATAAGGAGAATGCTGTTTGTGATGGAGAATTTTTTGATTTGATGTATGTAAATCCTAATGGTGAATATTTTGATACACGCCATGAATTTGCGTTTCTTAGAAAAAAAGACTGTGAGGTGCTGTTGATTGTTGCAAATTTCAGTGGTAAAGATAAAATTACAAGAGTAGTGATTCCTGCGCATGCATTTAATATGTATGGCATCCCTGAGAAAACTGTCAAGGCACAAGAACTTTTGACCGGTAACTCTTTTGCCATGAATTTAAAAAAAGACGATGCAATAGAAATGGCGGTTCCTGCTTATGGAGGAGTTGTATATAAATTCAGTATAAATATGAATGAAAATGGTTATGTGCTCAATGAGCATAATAAAGATGAATTTCCACCGGCTCATACGGCAGAGCATCTGCTAAATCAGCTTATGATAAGAATGTTTGGTTGTAGCAGAAGCCACAATGCACATATAGAGAGAAAGAAAAGCAAGATAAGCTATATTTTGGATCATAAGCCAAGCAAACAGGAAGAAAAAGACATAGAGCGTCGAATGAACGAACTCATACAAGAAGACATGGATGTAAGTTATGAATTCGTAGATCGTGAACATGTTCCGTCGAATGTTATTTTGGACCGTCTTCCAAATGATGCCAGTGAAATGTTACGTTTGGTTAGAATCGGAGATTTTGACGTTTGTCCGTGTATTGGAAAGCATGTGCGTTCTACATCACAGATTGGTCGTTTTGAAATATTGGGCACAAACTGGGATGAGATGACTCATTCTTTCAGAATAAGATATAAAGTTGTACAGTAAATATAGAAAAAAAGGAGTACTATGAAAAAGCACTCCTTTTTTTTATTTTGTTTCTATTTCCTCTTTCATATCAATGAAAGTTCCGTCATTATCGTAGAATTCATATTGCAGGAATGCAAGTTTCTGCGAAGGAATGATGTGAACACCAAGTCCGTATTTTATCTGCCATTGTCTCTTTAGAGATACGAATCCCTTATTGATAAAGGCTGCTACATACGGATGTACGTGCAAATAGAATTTCTTGATGCCTATCTTGTTAACCAGTTTGTCAATCTTTCTTTCCAACTGATCTGTAAACAGAATGCTGGATTTAATCTTACCACTACCATTACAGGTTGGACATGTTTCCTCAACATTTACATCCATAGCCGGTCGAACGCGCTGTCGGGTAATCTGCATAAGTCCGAATTTACTGAGAGGCAGAATGTTGTGGCGTGCTCTGTCTTTCTGCATGTTTTTGCACATGCGCTCATAGAGCATCTGTCTATCTTCTGCCAGATTCATGTCGATGAAATCTACAACGATTATTCCTCCCATATCGCGTAGTCTCAATTGTCTGGCAAGTTCATCTGCTGCACCAAGATTTACGTCTAGTGCATTCTGTTCCTGTCCGTTTTCGGCTTTTGTTCTATTACCGCTATTCACATCCACAACGTGCAAAGCTTCGGTATGTTCAATAATAAGGTAAGCTCCATGTTTGTAGTTTACAGTTTTACCGAAGCTTGATTTAATTTGTTTTGTAACATTGAAGTTGTCAAAAATAGGCACTTTACCGCTGTATAGTTTCACAATGCCTACTTTCTCCGGTGCAATGAGTGACATATAATGTTTTACTTCATTGAATGCTTCTTCATCGTTGACAAAAATATTTTCAAAACTAGGATTGAACAGGTCACGCAGCATAGCTATTGCTCTGCCTGTTTCTTCAAATACTAGTTGCGGCCTTTTTTGGATTTTCTGAACTTTAGCCATGGCGTCCTCCCATCGCTTGGCTAGAATTTTCATTTCATTGTCCAATTCGGCAACTCTTTTACCCTCGGCAACAGTGCGTACAATGACACCGCAGTTTTTGGGCTTAATGCTGTGGATGAGCTGTTTTAATCGGGCGCGCTCTTCTCCGCTTTTGATTTTTGTAGAAACAGAAACTTTATCTCCAAAAGGCATTAATACCAGATATCTGCCGGCAAAAGATAATTCACCGGTAAGTCGAGGACCCTTGGTAGAAATAGGTTCTTTTACAATCTGAACCAAAACTTCCTGTCCTACACTTAGTACATGCTGAATACTTCCGTCTTTTTTCAGGTCAGGCAATCTTGATGCCTTGCTGAATGGAAACATTTTTTTCCTGTCACTGATTACCTGCTTAAGATATTTGCTGTAAGAATTAAATTGACTTCCCAGGTCAAGATAATGCAGAAAGGCATCACGTTCATAGCCTACATCTACGAAACAGGCATTAAGTCCCGGCATAAGTTTTTTAACTTTAGCCGCGTAGATGTTACCTACAGAGAAAGAAGCCTGTCTCGGCTCATTCTGATATTCCACAAGACTTTTGTCTTCAAGAAGAGCTATGGAAATTTCTTTCTCTTTTACGTCAATTACAACCTCACTGGTCATTTTCTTTAGTTTGTTTTTAAACCTTGAAAGTTAGTTTATAATAAAAATGGGGCATGTCATCGCTCTCTGAAAAGATGCACTGACACGCCCCTCAGCTTAAAAATAGGCTGCCGAGCTAATTATTTGCTCTTATGTCTATTCTTACGTAATCTCTTTTTACGCTTGTGAGTAGCCATCTTGTGGCCCTTCTTTTTCTTTCCGTTTGGCATGATTTTAAAAATTTAAAATATTGTTATATAATAATATTATTATTCGCTCTTTATTTTCATTTGCTCAACAAAAGTCTTTGCAGGCTTAAAGCTAGGCAAATCATGAGCATCTATTGTCATTGTTGTATTCTTTAATATATTGCGTGCGGTTTTTGCAGCTCTGTGTTTAATGATAAAACTGCCGAATCCGCGAAGATAGACATTCTCTTTATTCTCAAGAAGACTGGTCTTGATGGCTTCCATAAAACTTTCAACTACTACAGCAACTTCTTTCTTGCCGATTCCAGTTGCTTCAGCGATTCCGTTTATGATCTCTGCTTTAGTCATTTTTTGTAATTGATATTATTCGTTGTTATATATTTTTACTCGAATTCTATATTCGGATTGCAAATATACAAGTTTTTTGTTGTTTATTAAAATTTATCGCCACTTTTTTTCCAAAAAGCGTTGATATTTTTTTCAGAAGTGCTTAATTTTCACTGAATTAGCAAAATAAGTCTTTTGCTTCAAGCCATATTATGGTATAGTGCGATTTTACATTATGTAAATATTTAGAAAAAAGGAATTGGCTATTTTTCATTTAGTTCACTTATCATATTTTCCAGTTGCTTAATTCTTGCTTTATTTGCCTTTATGTCTCTGTACCTTATATAATATGCCAATGCACTTCTAAAATATGTTATGGCATTAGGTTTGTTTTTTTTCATCAGATAGCAGAATCCTAACCGATATAGCGGTTCTGGCTTCTCTTGATCATCACATACGTTAAGCATCTTTTCAAAAGAACAGATAGACTTATCGTAATTTCGTAACTGAAAGTTACTTTCTCCGATGCTGTAATAGTATATGCTTCTTTCTCCGGGTGCAAATATTTGCAGGCTTTCTATTATGCCGTTGAATGTAAAGACGCATTTTTCATATTCCTGTTCATAAAAATAACTTAATCCCAAGTAAGCCTTGAATCTGGAATTAAGGTCATATATACTGTCAAGTGGAGCGGTGAGTAAGATATATTCGTGGTATTTTCCGTTCTGAAAATAATCTAATGCCATATTGAGTTTGGCTTTGTCACTGTTTTGTGAGTATGTTACAGCAGACAAAGTAAAAAAAAACAATATAAGAAAGTCTTTTTTCTTCATTTGGTGTAGAAATCAATAAGTCTTTTGATGGCTCTTTGACATACCGGGCAGAAATTTGGGTTTGAGTTGTCTCGCATTCTACAGCTTTGCATGGGTCTGTAAACTCCTTTGAGGGTGTATCCTGCACCTTCAAAAGCTCCAATTTTATTGCTATTGTTTTTTGTTGCCGGTGTGGGTATTTTCACATTTTTGCTAATCATATCTGCCCATTTACTTTTGAAATCTTTCAACGTGGTGATGTTAGGCTCCCATGGTTCTATATCAGCAGGATAGAATGACATCTGCTCGAAGTCATACGCGTATTCGTCAGCAAGTCCGGCAAAACTGTGTCCGAATTCGTGTACAACGACAGGTAAAGTGTACTTGTTGTGGGCTGTGCTGAGATTGTAAGAGTTTAATATGCCTCCTCCTCCATATTTTTCAGTATTTACCAAAACTATGATATGTTCGTATGGTATGCCGGCTAGCCAGTTGTGTAAATCTTTGATGTTCAGAGTCGTTAGGTATCTGTCGCTGTAGAATGTGTCGAAGTGTGAATTGAGAGCTGTGTTTTTCCATATACCATTTCCGGGTTCGCTGGTTCCACTTTCTTTAGATGGAGATTTTACAGCTACTACTTCAAACATATCTCTTTCGCTTTTAAAAGGTTCATAACTGAATAATTCTTCCATGCATCTGCGAGCATCGGCAGTAAAAGTGTTCATTTCATCTTCTTTGTATCCATCTGCCACATACGCGATGTGTATACAGTTGGCAGAGTCCTTAGGTTGCATGATTATCTCGTAGGGAGTTTTGTATTTCTTGCCTATTTCCCGTATCAATATATCTTGCGGTACAACTTGGTGTGACGTTGTCGTAGTAATAATTCTTCTGTTATTGAATAAATTCACTGTTATATCTACTGTGTCCTTAGGCATAGGTATAAGAAATACGTTCTGGAAACTTTTCTTTGTTGTTTTTGCTTCGTCGGTTTCTGTAAGCCATTCTTGGAATAGCGTTGAAAAAGAGTTTCTGTAAATAACTTTTCCGGAATGGTGATTTTTTACTATTATCTGCCCATTTCCCTCTACTGGAACTTCAGTCAGCCTTTTTCTTTTACCGTACCATCCCTGTGATTTGTAAATTTCGTCTACATTAATGTTTTGCTGTTTTACATCTCCTGTAAAAGAATAGTCAATACGCATTGTAGCATTTGTAAAATAGTCATTAAAATTTTGTGCTTTTGCAATAAATGCAGTTGTAATGATCAGCAGCAACAGAAAGTTTCTTTTCATATATTCAAATCTTTTATAAGTGTTATTATATACGGTCGGTTCCAGTCTTTTTCATGATATTTGGTTCCATTGTATTCCATGACATCAATGTCCATCCTTATAATGCCTTTGGACGATTCTCCCTTTCTGCGTCCGCAATAGTTTTCAACATATTTAAATGCTTTTGTCAGGGTGATAATGCTTTTGCTAATATGTGCTACAGCCATGCAATTGATAAAATTGTCTGTCTTTATGCCAATAGCAGCTGTTGTAATATTTTTGGTGAAAAAGATATCTGGCATTATTTCACGCAACTTTTGTTGCGCGATAATCATGTTTTCTTCAGGGTTGAAGTTGCTTCCTAATGCAAGTATGATAGTTCTTTTCGTCATAGTAGTGCAAAATTACTAATATTTATTAAATGATGATATTATTTTGTGTTTTTTTATGATATTTCGTAATTTTGTAGTCAATATGAGAAAAAAATCATTTTTTACACTGATATTGTGTTTATGTTCCGTTGCGTCTAATGCACAGATGAGATGGAGCTCTGCTTATCAGACCTATATAAATCAGTATAAAGATCTTGCAATAGAAGAAATGCTCCGGTATAATATTCCTGCCAGCATAACTCTTGCGCAAGGACTGTTTGAGAGTGCAGCTGGTCAGAGTGAACTTACCCGCAAGGGCAATAATCATTTTGGCATTAAATGTCATGGATGGGACGGTGGTACTATTTTTCATGATGATGATGAGAGCAATGAATGTTTCAGAGCATACGACAATGCGTTACAGAGTTTTGATGACCATTGTCGGTTCTTGCGCAATAATACTCGCTATAGTCGTCTCTTTTCATTGAATAGGACTGATTATAAAGGATGGGCGCGTGGACTGAAAAGTTGCGGATATGCTACAAATTCAGGATATGCAGATAAACTTATAGAAATAATCCAACTTTATAAATTATATAATTATGATACAGCTACAGATTATGATAAGTTTGTGGCACGGCATAATGCCGTAGACAAGCCTGCTCAGTCGGGAGGTCTGCTTCATCCTATACATATTTATAATAAAAACTATTATCTGAATGCCCGCCGTGGAGATACTTTCAAGAGTATAGGTAAGGAAGTTGATATTTCTTATCGCAAGATAGCTAAATATAATGAGCGCGATAAGCGGGATGCTCTTCAGGAGGGTGAAATAATATATCTGAAGAAGAAGCGTACCCATGCAGATAAGGCTTACAAAGGGCGACCTCATATAGTTAAACCCGGAGATAGCATGTATAGTATAGCACAATTCTATGGCATGAGATTGAAAAACTTGTATAAGAAAAATCATCTTGATCCTGATTATCAAATTAGGATAGGGGATGTTCTCAAAGTCTATTGATTGTAAAGATTACTTGTTGTTTTTTTTTGTAATCTGCAGTTTGCAAAGTATGAATATAATGACTTACGGTTTGTAAGATATTCGTTAAACGGATATAAAAAACTGTTAGTAAGTTTGTTAGTTTGGGATAAATTGTTAACTTTGCGAATTAAAAGCGTATAAAGTATGACACTGATAATAGTCACAATTCTCCTTATAAGTTACCTGCTTATAGCCACAGAGAAGTTCACAAATGTGAACAAGGCAGCCGTGGCTATATTTGCCGGTACGGCAGGATGGGTGATATACGTTTGTTTTGGAGGTGATAAGAATGTCTTTTTGCCTTATGTGGGCAAAGCTGCGGAAATAGTATTGTTTCTTCTTTCTACTATGACAATAGTTGAGATACTTAATCATAATGGATGTTTTGATTTTGTACGTCAGCTATTGCGCACTCGAAGCAGCCAGAAGATGCTTTGGATAATTGCTGTTGCTACATTCTTGATTTCTATGAATCTAGACAACCTCACCACTACAATAATGATGCTTACGATGATGCATGGTGTGATTCCAAATCGCCGGCAGAGAATGGTGTTCGGATCGGCAATATTGCTGGCGGCAAATTGTGGAGGTGCTCTCACTGTCATAGGAAATTCGGAGGGACTTGTATTGTGGAACATGGGGGCTGTTACTCCTACTAATTTCTCCATGTCTCTGTTGTTGCCTTGTCTGGCAGCTTGGCTTGTTCCAACATTTTGGATTGGTAGAATGCTTCCAGAACGTATAGATACAGAATGGATAGCAATGCCTTTTCGTGGAGATGATACTCGTTTGCGACCATGGCAGAGATTCGTAATGCTGATAGTGGGAATTGGGGGACTCTGGTTTATACCGACATTTCATGATCTTACTAAGTTGAGCCCTTTTCTTGGAGCATTATGTGTGCTGTCAGTGCTTTGGGTAGTAAATGAGATATTTAACCGTAAGTTGATAAATGAAAATTATCTGTTGCAGCATAGGGATATCCACATGTTGCAATATGCCAGTACTCAGATGATACTCTTTATTGTTGGCATGATGCTTGCTTTGGGAGTGGTTAAGGAAACCGGAGCATTGGATGAATTTATGAATTATCTGGGAAGTGAGCCTCATAGTTTGTTTTTTAGCGGACTTTTGGCGGGGACAGTAAGTACGGTCCTGGATAATTTTGCTACAGGAGCAACGTTCTTTTCTTTTTATGATATAGACACTGCGGCTGACACATTGACTCAGTATAGCCAGAATGGTTTTTATTGGAAAATGATAGCTTATGCAGTGATGGCTGGTGGAAATGTGCTCACTATAGGCTCTATGAGCGGTCTTGCTCTTATGAAAAGTGAGCGTATGCATATAAGTTGGTATTTCCGCAATGTTGGTTGGAAGGCTCTTGTCGGAGGGCTGGTAGGCTTGGCTATCCTGTTGCTTTCAATAGGTTGATTTGCTTTTTAGCTTGAGCTTTGTAATTAGAAATAGAATCAAGAAAATAAATAATTAAAAAGATATTATTATAGTTATGGGAAAGATTAAAACTATAGGTATTCTTACTTCAGGAGGTGATGCTCCGGGAATGAATGCTGCAATACGTGCGGTGACACGTGCTGGAATTTACAATGGCTTTAATATCAAAGCTATATATCGTGGTTATGATGGACTTATCAGTGATGAGATTCTGCCGTTCACCACAGAAAATGTAAGTGGTATAATAAATCAGGGAGGTACTATACTTAAGACTGCACGTTCAAAGGATTTCATGACAGAAGAAGGACGGCAGAAAGCTTATGAAAATCTGGTTAAAGAAGAGGTGGATGCATTGGTAGTTATAGGAGGAAATGGTTCTCTTACCGGTGCCATGCATTTTGGACAAGATTTTGATTTTCCTTGTATTGGTCTTCCTGGAACAATAGATAATGACCTTTATGGCACAGATAATACAATTGGCTATGATACTACAATGAATACAATCGTTGAGTGTGTAGACCGTATCCGTGATACAGCGCAGAGTCATGAACGTATTTTCTTTGTTGAGGTTATGGGACGTGATGCAGGTTTCTTAGCTCAGAATTCAGCTATTGCAAGTGGAGCCGAGGCTGCCATTATACCTGAGGACTCAACAGATGTTGACCAATTGGCTCAATTTATGGAACGTGGCATCCGTAAGAGTAAGAAAAGCTGCATCGTGATAGTGTCAGAGAGTCCGAAATGCGGTGCCCTATATTATGCAGACCGTGTAAAGAAAGAGTTCCCGGAATATGATGTTCGTGTTTCTATTCTAGGTCATTTACAGCGTGGAGGCAGACCTACTGCTCGTGACAGAATACTTGCAAGTCGTACGGGTGTAGGTGCTGTTGAAGCTATTATACAGGGACAGCGTAATATTATGGTCGGTGTTAGAAACAATGAAGTTGTATATGTACCTATGAGTGAGGCTATACGTTCAGATAAGCCTTTTGACCGGAAATTGATTAAGGTTTTGGATGAATTGAGTATATAATATATTAAAAAGGTATTAAAATGTGGTTTATTTGGGAATAAAACGCAAAAAAGTTTTGTAGTTTCCTATAAACTCGTTACCTTTGCTATTGAAACTATTATAAAAACGATTTTTAAAAATAATAATTTATGTCACAAATTAGCGGACGCATTTCTCAGATTATAGGTCCAGTCATCGATGTATTCTTCGATGTTAAGGGTGAAGATCCTGAGAAAGTATTGCCTAAGATTTATGAGGCTCTCAAAGTGAAGCGCCCTGATGGCTCTGACCTTATTATTGAAGTTCAGCAGCATATCGGTGAGGACACTGTGCGCTGTGTGGCTATGGACAACACTGATGGACTGCAGCGTGGGCTGGAAGTCTCATCTACTGGAAGTCCTATAACCATGCCAGCCGGAGATCAAATCAAAGGTCGTATGATGAACGTTATAGGAAAACCTATAGACGGAATGGAAACTCTTGATATGGAGGGTTCTTATCCGATTCACCGGGAAGCTCCTAAGTTCGAAGAATTATCAACCCACAAGGAAATGCTTGCCACGGGTATTAAGGTTATCGACTTGCTTGAACCTTACATGAAAGGTGGTAAAATTGGTCTTTTCGGTGGTGCCGGTGTAGGTAAGACTGTGCTCATCATGGAGCTTATCAATAATATTGCCAAGGGACATAACGGTTACTCTGTGTTTGCAGGTGTCGGTGAGCGTACTCGTGAGGGTAATGATCTTATTCGAGATATGCTTGAGAGTGGTGTTATCAAGTATGGCGATAAGTTCAAAAAGGCCATGGAAGAAGGTAAGTGGGATCTTTCTTTGATAGACAAAGAGGAACTGGCAAAGAGTCAGGCTACCCTTGTTTACGGACAGATGAATGAACCACCTGGTGCACGTGCCAGTGTAGCTCTTTCCGGACTTACTGTTGCTGAGGAGTTCCGTGATCATGGAGGCAAGAATGGTGAAGCCGGTGATATAATGTTCTTTATAGACAATATCTTCCGCTTTACTCAGGCTGGTTCAGAAGTTTCTGCACTTCTAGGACGTATGCCTTCTGCAGTTGGTTATCAGCCGACATTGGCAAGTGAGATGGGTGCCATGCAGGAACGTATTACTTCTACAAAGAAGGGTTCTATTACATCTGTACAGGCTGTATATGTGCCAGCTGATGACTTGACTGACCCTGCGCCTGCCACGACATTTACTCATTTGGATGCAACAACTGAACTTTCACGTAAGATTGCTGAATTGGGTATTTATCCTGCTGTAGATCCTCTTGGAAGTACATCCCGTATTCTAGATCCGCTGATTGTTGGTAAGGAACATTATGAGTGTGCTCAACGCGTAAAGCAGTTGCTTCAGCATTATAATGAACTTCAGGATATCATAGCCATTTTGGGTATGGATGAACTTTCTGATGAAGATAAGTTGACCGTGAATCGTGCACGTCGTGTGCAGCGTTTCCTCAGCCAACCGTTTGCTGTTGCTGAACAGTTTACCGGTTTGAAGGGTGTGATGGTACCTATCGAAGAGACAATCAAAGGATTCAATGCAATTCTCAATGGTGAAGTTGATGATTTGCCGGAGCAGGCATTCCTCAATGTAGGAACCATAGAAGACGCAAAAGAGAAAGCCAAGAAACTTCTTGAAGCAGTCAAGGCTTAATTCAATTCATAATTCATAATGCATAATTCTAAATAGAATTCATTGCAGTATACAGATTATAAAAATAATTGATTATGCTTAGACTAAAGATAATTTCTCCAGAAAAGATTGTTTACAATGGTGATGCCGTCAGCGTGAAGGTGCCTGGTATAATGGGTGAGTTTGAAATCCTTGACAACCATGCTCCTCTTATTTCTGCGTTAGGCGACGGACCGGTAGAATACGTAACTCCGCAAGGTAAGAATAATATTGATGCCAGAGGAGGTTTCGTAGAAGTGCAAAAAAATGAAGTGAATGTCTGTATAGAAGTTTAAAATACTGATGCTCAGCGTATTTGCAATCTTTGTTACAGTTTTTCTCTTCACCTTGCTTGGAATGGCATGGGTTGTTGGCGTGGATTATGTGAGAAAACATTTCCCCGACAGTCTCGTGAAGTTCTATATGGTGATGTCTGCCATAAGATTTGTCTTTGTGCTTACAGCAATGGGCATTTATATGGTTTTTTCACCAGGCTGGGATTCTACCTGTCATTATGCAATACTGCTTTTAGCTCTATATGCACTGATGATGGTTGTAACACTTATAATAAAACATTGAATAAATGAAATACATCAAACAGTTGCTGTGCATTGTCATGCTTGCTGTTCTTGCCTTGCCGGTAAGTGCAGCAGAGAAAGATGGCAAGCCTCTGGACGTAACCAGTGTCATCATGGGACATATACAAGATACCTATGAATGGCATATCACGGATATAGGAGACAGATATATTATTATAAATCTGCCTGTCATCGTGAAAAGTTCTACAGGATGGCATGTCTTCTCTACATCGCAGTTTAGTGAAGATGCAGATGCTAAGGGTTACCGCAAAGGACCTTTCAATCTGTCTATAGCTTCATTAGGTGACAATGCCGGCAAGATAGTTGAGCTTCAAGGTAACAGAGAAGTGTTGCCGTTTGACATATCAATCACCAAGACGGTGGCATGTATGTTTATCGACATCATTATTCTTCTGCTGTGCATTCTTCTGCCGGCACGCTGGTACAGAAAGCACAAGGCAAGTGATCCTGCTCCAAAGGGATTTACCGGATTTATCGAGATGCTTGTTGTATATGTGGAAGATAATATTGTAAAACCGGGAATAGGAGAGGGATATGAAAAGTATTCTCCATATCTGCTCACGTGTTTCTTTTTTATCTTCACATGTAATCTGATGGGACTTATGCCATTTCCTCCTGGTGGTGGTAATGTCACAGGCAACATTGCCGTGACGTTTATCCTTGCTCTTGCTACATTCCTGATAACTCAGTTCAGTGGAACGCGGCATTATTGGAAAGACATCTTCTGGCCGGACGTACCGACATGGTTGAAAGCCCCGGTTCCTCTTATTCCATTTATAGAGTTCATTGGTATCTTCACTAAGCCTTTTGCGTTGATGATTCGACTTTTTGCCAATATGATGGCAGGACATGCCATTGCTTTGGCTCTGACGTGTATAATCTTCCTTGTGGCAGGTGAGGCAGCGGCTACTTTTTATGGAATGTCATTGTTGAGTGTTGTCATGAGTATATTCATGATGTGTCTGGAATGTCTGGTCTGCTTTATCCAGGCAATGGTATTCACCATGCTCAGCAGTATTTTCATCGGTCTGGCAAAGGCTAAGGCTGAATAGATAAAGTGTAATAAATAGAACAAAAAATAACAATTTAAAAAATTTAAGATTATGATGTCATTATTATTAGCAGCAAGCGGTCTTGCACAGTTAGGCGCTGGTTTAGGCGCTGGTTTAGCAGCTATTGGAGCCGGTATCGGTATCGGTAAAATTGGTGGTAATGCCATGGACGCTATGGCTCGTCAGCCGGAAGTAATGAACAAACTGTTCACCAACATGATCGTTGCTGCTGCTCTTATTGAGGGTGTTGCCCTTTTCGGTGCAGTTATTGCATTTATGTGTGTAAGTAAGTAATTTTAGTTTCAGAAATTAAATATAACTAAAACTGCGTATGGGTTTATTAATGCCAAGCACAGGTCTTCTCTTTTGGATGACCTTGAGTTTTCTGGTTGTTCTCGGATTACTTTGGAAGTTCGGTTTCCCTGCCATCGTAAAGATGGTGGACGAACGTAAGAAGTATATTGATGAGAGTCTTCAGAAGGCTCATGACGCCAATGAGAAACTGGCTAATATACAAAAAGAAGGTGAATCCATTCTGCAGGAGGCACGCGAGAAGCAGGCTCAGATTCTAAAGGAAGCTGCCGACACTCGTGATGCCATCGTGGAGAAAGCTCAGGACAAGGCGCGTGAAGAAGGTGCACGTCTCATTGCTGACGCAAAGACTCAGATAGATACCGAGAAACAGAATGCCATAAAAGATATTCGTTCTCAGGTTGCAGAGTTGAGTGTTCAGATTGCCGGGAAGATTCTCCGTGAAAAGTTGTCAACCGACGACAAGCAGATGGAAATGATTGACCGACTGCTGGATGAGGTTTCTGAAAACAATAATAAAGAATAATATAAGTAGTTTATGGATTTAGGTGTAATATCAGTTCGATATGCTCGTGCCTTGCTAAAGAGCGCAATGCAGCTAAAGCAGGAAGATAAACTCTATCAGGAGATGCAAACCTTGTTGGGCAGCTATCTCAAAGTGCCTGAACTGAGATTTACGATAGATAATCCAATGCTCTCCAAGGATAAGAAGAAAGGACTCTTGGGTACTGCCTGCGGCAAAGACGTGACAGAACTCACAAACAAGTTTTTTGCTCTTGTGTTGAGGGAGGACAGGGAAAATGCCCTGCAATTCATGGCTGCGTCGTATATCACTCTTTACAGGAAACAGAAGAATATCACCCGCGGTAAACTTATCACCGCCACAGCCGTAAGTCCTCAGACTGAGGCTAAGATGAAACAGATGGTGGAAGATAAGACTCAAGGTACTGTTGAGTTCAATACAGAGGTGAATCCCGATATTATTGGTGGGTTTATCCTTGAGTATGATACTTACAGAATGGATGCCAGCGTGAAATCAAAGCTGAATGCCATTCTTACTCAACTAAAAAAGTAATAAGGAAGAGTGGGCGCTAGTTCCATTTTTTCAAATTTCAATTTTCAAAAAAATAACAAATGTCAGATAAAATCAAACCAAGTGAAGTGTCTGAAGTTCTGCTTAAGGAATTACAAGGCATCAACAGCGGCGAGTCTTTTGATGAAGTAGGCACTGTGCTTACCGTTGCCGACGGTGTGGCTCGTGTATATGGACTGCGCAATGTTGAGGCTTCTGAACTTCTTGAGTTCGAGAATGGCACTATGGCTATCGTGATGAATCTGGAGGAAGACAACGTTGGTTGTGTGCTTCTTGGTCCTACCGCTGGCATTAAAGAGGGACAGAAGGTCAAGCGTACCCATCGTATTGCTTCAATTCGTGTCAACGACAACTTCCTCGGACGCGTCGTGAATCCTCTTGGTCAGGCCATAGATGGCAAGGGAGACCTCGATTTAAAGGATGCTTTTGAAATGCCATTGGACCGTAAGGCTCCTGGTGTAATCTATCGTCAGCCGGTAAAAGAGCCTCTGCAGACTGGTCTTAAGGCTGTAGACTCAATGATTCCTATCGGTCGTGGCCAGCGTGAACTTATTATTGGTGACCGCCAGACTGGTAAGACGGCTATTGCTGTAGATACCATAATTAACCAGAAGAGTTTTTATGAAGCCGGCAAACCGGTATACTGTATTTATGTGGCTATTGGTCAGAAGGCCAGTACTGTAGCATCTTTGGTTCAGAATCTTCAGGACCATGGAGCAATGCCTTATACTATTATTGTGAGTGCCACTGCAGCAGATCCTGCAGCCATGCAGTATTATGCTCCTTTTGCCGGAGCTGCTATAGGAGAATATTTCCGTGACCGTGGTTATTCAGCCCTTGTTGTCTATGATGATTTGAGCAAGCAGACTGTGGCTTATCGTGAGGTTTCTCTGATTCTTCGTCGTCCTTCAGGACGTGAAGCTTATCCTGGAGATGTCTTCTATCTTCATTCTCGTCTGTTGGAGCGTGCTGCCCGTATTAACGACCAGCAGGAGATTGCCGAACAGATGAATGACCTTCCTGAGAGTCTTAAGGGGCATGTTAAGGGTGGTGGTTCACTCACAGCTCTGCCAATTATCGAAACTCAGGCAGGAGATGTTTCTGCTTATATCCCGACTAATGTGATTTCCATCACCGATGGTCAGATATATCTGGAGACAGATCTATTCAATCAGGGTTTCCGCCCAGCCATTAACGTTGGTATTTCTGTATCGCGTGTCGGTGGTAGTGCTCAAATAAAGAGTATGAAAAAGGTTGCCGGAACATTGAAGATAGATATGGCGCAGTATCGTGAATTGGAGAGTTTCTCAAAGTTCTCTAGTGATATGGACCCAGTAACAGCAATGACCATAGACCGTGGACGAAAGAATAATCAGCTTCTTGTTCAGCCTCAGTACACACCAATGCCTGTAGGTGAGCAGATTGCTATTCTTTATTGTGGAGTTCATGGCTTGATGCATGATGTACCTGTAGAGCGTGTTCGTGAGTGTCAGGAACAGTTCCTTGATGCAATGCGTTCACAGCATCAGGATATCATCAATACTCTAGGTGCCGGACAGCTTACAGATGAGGCAATAAAGGTTATCGAGAGTGTAATGGCAAATATAGCCGGACAATTCAAATAAAATAGTTTTATATGCCGTCATTAAAAGAGATAAAAACCCGTTTGGCTTCTGTCAACAGCACGCGCAAGATTACGAGTGCTATGAAGATGGTGGCTTCCAGTAAATTGCATCATGCACAGACAGCAATTCAGAATATGCTGCCTTATGAGAATTTACTGGAGCACATCCTCAAGTCGTTTCTTGCTGCTGTTCCTGATGTGCAGACTATGTTTGATTTTGAGCATAAGGATATAGAGAGGGTAGCTTTGGTTGTTTATACCAGCAACAGTTCACTGTGTGGTGGTTTCAACAGCAATGTGCTCAAGATGTTGCAGAAGGCGGTCGATGAATATAAGGCTCAGGGCATAGACGACATTCTTATTTATCCTATTGGTAGAAAAGTTGCCGATTATGTTAAGAAACAAGGTTTGAAGTCGGCAGGTGATTTTCTTGAACTTGCAGATAAGCCTAATTCTCAGCAGTGTTCGGCAATAGCCAGAGAACTGGCAGTGAAGTATATTAATCATGAGGTAGACAAGGTTGAGATGATATATCATCATTTCAAGAGTGCAGGTAGTCAGATTCTTACACGTAAGACATTTCTTCCTATAGATCTTTCAACAGAGAAACTGGGACAGGAAAATGACCGTGATTTGACTAGTAACATGGCAACTGCCAAGACTCAGGAGTATATCAGACAGCATGGTAGCAACAAGACTGTTGCTGCGTCAGATAATGTCGAACTTCATGAACTTAATGATGATTTCATTGTTGAGCCAGACATGAAGACAGTACTTACAGCTCTTATTCCGCGCCAGTTGGACCTTATGTTTTATACGGCTTTGCTGGATAGCAATGCCAGTGAGCATGCAGCCAGAATGGTAGCAATGCAGACAGCTACGGATAATGCGGATGAATTGCTAAAGCAACTTAATCTGCAATATAATAAGAGTCGTCAGCAGGCTATTACGAATGAATTGCTTGATATCGTGGGTGGCAGTGTAAACAACTGATAATTCCATGATATTATAATATAGAAAAAGATGAGATGTCATTTGTGGTGTCTCATCTTTTTGATTGTATAAGATTTTTTACATGAAAAATTTTTGATATTCGTTTTCGAAGTTTGGAGTGAATATCCCTTTTCCTATATTGTTGCTTATTTCTTCTGCAGTCCAGAAACGTCCTCCTGAAAGTTCTTCTTTGCTAGGTGTTACGTGTCCATCATATATAGTCTTGTGCACGTAGACGAGTTCTTTTTCTCTGTTGCTTTCAAATACATAGTGTCCCATGTCTTCTGGTACGAAGTCTGTTATTCCCAATTCTTCTTTCACCTCACGTTTCAGAGCCGTTTCCACATTTTCACCTAAATCAATGTGTCCTCCGCAAGCTGTGTCCCATCTGCCAGGTTGAATGTCTTTCCAATCCGGTCGTTTTTGCAGATACAGTTCCCCTTTACTGTTAAAAAGGTGCAGATGTACCACCGGATGTAATATTTTGCTACCGTCATGTGCTTGTGCTCTTGTTATAGAGCCCAAAATATTCCCTGAAGCATCAACTTCAGGGAATAGTTCTTTGCCATTGTCTCTCATTAAGTTTATTCTTCTACAATACTGAATTCATCTTTTGTTGCACCGCAGATTGGGCATACCCAGTCATCAGGGATATCATTGAAATCTGTTCCTGCAGCAATTCCGTTGTCAGGATCTCCTACGGTCGGATCATAAATGTATCCGCATAAATCACAAACGTACTTTTTCATAATGTTTTCTTTTTAATTGTTAATTATAATAATAGTGCTTGCTTTTATACCATTTTTGCAAACTCCTTTCCATATTCTACGCATTGTTCGCGGGCTTGTTCATCCGGAACCCAAAGAACTTTTATTCCTTCATTCAATATTTCAAATCCGGCTTCCTGCAGTCGTTGTGTTATCATTTTAGGAGCATCTCCACTCCAACCGTATGAACCAAAAGCAGCAGCTTTCTTGTTTTTGAATTTAAGTCCTCGTGCCATTTCCAAAAGTCCGGCTATGGCAAAACTGTATCCGTAGTTGATAGTCGGTGAGCCAATCAGTATGGCTTTAGACCGGAATATCTCAGTCAGAATGTCATTCTTGTCATCTTTTGCCGCATTCTGTATTATCACCGTCACCTCTTTGTCTGTCTGTCTTATGCCGTCAGCTATAGCCTCAGCCATAAGCCTGGTAGAGTTCCACATCGTATCATATACAATTGTAATCTGGTTTTCCTGATAGTTGTCAGCCCATTCCAGATACTTGTTTACAATTTTCATAGGTTCTTCTTTCCATATAACTCCGTGTGAAGGACATATCATTTTTATTGGCAAATTCATGCCAATAACCTCTTTCACCTTGCGTTTCACCATTGGAGAATATAGGTTTAGAATGTTGCAGTAGTATTTTTCAGCTTCGCGCATCACTTCGTCTTCACTTACACGGCTGTTGTAAAGTGATTCTGTGGCGAAGTGCTGTCCAAAGGCATCATTACTGAACAGAATATCCTCTCCAGATAGATAACTGAACATAGTATCTGGCCAGTGGCACATAGGAGCCTCTATGAAAGTTATAGTGTCTTTTCCCAAAGGCAGAGTGTCACCTGTCTTTACATTTATAAAGTTCCAGTCCTGGTGGTAATGCCCCCGTATTATGGCTTCACCTTTTTTTGTGCAGTATATAGGAGTGCCCGGAATCTCGCGCATCAGTTCAGGCAGAGCCCCGCTATGGTCTATTTCATTGTGGTTCATAATGATATAGTCAATGCTGTGAATGTCTATATCATGCTTCAGCCGTTGTACGAATTCCTTATCAAAAGGTTTCCACACCGTATCAATTAATACGGTTTTTTCATCTTGTACCAGATAGGCATTGTAACTGGAACCGTGCGCTGTAGAAAGTTCGTCTCCGTGGAAGTGAGTCAGTTCCCAGTCTATTTTTCCAACCCATGATACTTTTTCTGTTATTTTCTTCATGTACTTTAATACGTTTAAATTGGATAATGCTACAAAGATATGAATAAATTTCATTAAGTTCAAATAAAATCCACGAAAAGTTTATTGAGAATGCAAAATTAAATATATATTTGTAGCCTTATAAATTAATTAATAACAGAGGAAATATGAAAAAGATTATTCTTTTAGCGTGTGTTGCTATCACCTTTACCGGGTATGCTTGCAAACCAAAGGCACAGAGCAGTATGAGTCTTGGTTCTGATTCTTTGGAGACAAAGACTTTTGTTTTCAACAGTGACACTACAGACACCACGGCTCAGTGTAAGTTGCAGATGGAATATCCTGTCGGCAACAGTTCTTTGTCAGAGGCAGTGAGAAAGATTGTAGCTGCCAATCTTGATTCTGCAATTAATTTCCTTGGATACAGTGAGGATGCTTCTGCACGTAACATTCCAATGTATAAAGGTCAGATTTCTGATGGTCAGAAATATATAGATGCTTATGGTAAACTTACGGTTGGCTTTCTTAAAAAACACTGGACGGAAGACCATGACCCTTCATTGGGTAATAGCTATTCTGTGCCGTATTTTGCCAGTGCCAATTTAGACAAGATTGCAGATACCAAGCGGTTTGTTACTTATTCTGTAGAAGGATATTTCTCTATGGGCGGTGCTCACGGAATGGGCTATAGATACGGTGTTACTGTAGACAAGGCAACCTGTCTGGAAATACCGCAACTATTGGATACCACAAAGGTGAAGGCAATGCAGCCCTTGTTGCGTAGAGGCATAATTCAGTATTTTAAAGATTTCGGAGAAGAAGTTGCAGATTCATCTCTTAAAGATATGCTTTTCATAGATAAAGGAATAATTCCGTTACCGACAGTGAAACCTTATCTCACAGAGAAAGGCATAGAGTTTGTCTATCAGCCTTATGAGATAGGACCGTATGCAATGGGCATAGTCCGTTTTACAATATCTCCTGAAAAGTTAAAGCCATATTTAAAGTTTAATGTAAATTCTTTTTTTAAATAGATACCAGCCCATGGCGGCATGCATTGCGGTGAACAAGGTGGCATATATCAGAGAAGCAACATATCCGTTGTTTATAATGGACATAATGTTTCCATATATGCAGTTTTTCAGTCCTGTTGCTCCGAATGTAATTCCAAGAACTTCGCTTGTTACATACAGGAACAGAGGATTTATTCCGAATATCAGCGCACCGTTGCATGCCCGTTGGGCAAATTTGTTCATTGGTTTAGTGCGGTTGTCTATTAGTTGAATTAAGAATCCCTGTATCATCGCTGCAGCACCGCATGTAACCAGTACATAGCTTGGACTCCATATACGCTTGTTTATCGGCAGTCCCAATAAGAGCATAAACACACATATTCCGGTGAACAGCATTATGAATCCGTCAAATTTAAAAGTGAATGCTTTATGTTTGTCCGAAAATTCAGGTGTTGATTTTATGTGATAACAGCATACAAATCCTATCATCGTGTGTGCAATGGCTGGTATTGTACTTAAAAGTCCTTCCGGGTCAACCGGGCTCTTATGATAAAGATGTTCTTCTCCGAACATCCATCTGTCCACTATAGACAGCACATTGTGTGTCATGTTTGAAGAATATCCGTTGCCGAAAACTATCAGTGTGGCATATATAGTCAATATAAGTAATATTATCCACCACAGATGTTTGTGTCTTATGTGAATTACCATTATTGATACAGCACCATAGCATAGCGCTATTCGTTGCATTACTCCCCATATTCTAAGGTGTGCAAAGTCAAAAGGTCTGCCGTCGCATGCCATGTCAAGCCAGTTTATTGCCAATCCTATAAGAAACAGCAATACGGTGCGTTTTATAATCTTTCTGTATAAAGCAGCAGACGGTTTGAATTCATATTTTTCCAGAGACAGGTAAGTAGATATACCCACCATGAACAGAAAGAAAGGAAATACCATGTCACATAGTGTCAGTCCGTTCCATTTGCTGTGTACAAGAAATGGCAGAATTTCATTTCCTGCACCGTTATTTACGAAAATCATCAGTGCCACGGTCAGTCCGCGCAGCACATCCAGTGAAACCAGTCTTTTACTGTTACTCATAATTCCAGAAAATTTATTATGTCTTTTGCTATATCAATGCTGTTGCCTTCGGGCTGTATTGAATATTTATTGTGCATCTTTGTCCATGGTTCTTCTATTGCATACCAGTCTATCTGTGGTCCTGCGGGCAATGCCATCTGGAAGAGTTCAGAACTTGTTTTGTTTGAATTCTTCCCGGCTCCCAGTGCATCTTCATCTGGCTGTTGGTTATGTTTCATCTGCTTAGCCAAGGCATCCATATATATGCTCCAGCGTTTGTAGTAGAAGTCTTTCAATATACCCTGCCATTCCTTGTTGGCATAGTCACGCAGTCCGCCTTTGTCAGCACAAGTACGGTTACCCCATGTGGTAATCTGCACTCTGGCATTCCATTCGTATAAGTCTTTCTCAACATTGTCTTTTCCCAATAGTCTTGCCGCTTCTGTCCAGTGTCCCAGTCTGAATTCACTGCGAGTCCCCAGCAGTTTGTCTTGTAGCAGAATCATGTCAAGGAAACGTTTAGAATCTTTTTCAAATTCAGTGATACTGAATCCGTTATAGTCGGCTATTGTGCGCAAATACTGCAATCGTCCTTGGTCAGCCAGAGCCTGTCGGCAGATGTCCACCAAGTCATATTCAAAGTTGTTGTTCCCTCTGTATTTTTCAGCCACACTTGTCATCAGGCGTGCTGCTTCCAGTGTAGACGTCGGGTCATAGTAATTGCGCATTTTCGACCAACTCTTTACTTGAAAGTTGTTTAGTCCGGGTCTTCCGCAAAATATGCTCTCATGGGGACCCTGTTGGTTGTTGCCAGCCGGGCAGTTGTAAATGCTGTTTATCAGAATGTTCCATGCTTTCATGATAGTTTCGTCATTTGCGCCATATCTGGCTTTCGCATATTCTTTAATCCATTCTTCCTTTGTGGTTTTTTCTTTGCGCCATGGCAGTTCACTCATCAGTTCAAACATTATCGGGTTGTTTTCACTTCCCTCCATAGTGAATCCCGTTCCGCACAGTTGTTTGTTTTCAGTTGCCAGATAGTAATTATGCAGCAGTTGGTCCATTCTTCCATGCAGTCCAACGTTTGCGCCGAAGTTTTCCAGCATGCAGAACATCCATTTATGTTTGCCGTATCCCCCTTCGCGTTTCCATATAGACGGTATGCCGAACATCGGTCTGCATTCGGAGAATAAGTCCAGTATCAGCAAGTCACCTTTGTTCATATCATTTATCATCTGCGGTCTTGGATTTTCTGTCCAACCCTGAATCACCCAAATGGCTTTGTTGTTCACCCGTTTCATTGCATCCATCATCATCTTTCCTGCTTTTGCGTAGTCTATTGAAGCATCATCGTTGCTCTCATGAAATGGGTCCATGGAATAATAGTCCGCTTTGCCGAATAACTTTGTAAGTTCTTTATAGTAAAGATTAGCTATTTCCGGAAATCTTTTGTCCGTAGGCAGCAGATTTGCAGGTCGTTGATATCCGTTCCAAGTTCCACCGTCGGTGACGTTCAGTCCCAGTTTCTTTTTTGCGTCATGCGGCATCATTCCGCAATATCCAGGCAACACGGGGTGCATGCCCAGTTCTTTCATTCTAGCCAGAATGTTTTTCTGTAAAATCTCCTGTTGTTTGTACCAATTTTTGGGCAATGGTCCGCCCCAACCTTCGAGATTATTCATTTCCCACCATGCCAGAAAAGCCGGTCCGGCAATGAATCTGCCAGTTTCCTCCTCAGTGTAGCCAAGTTTCAGCAGCATATTTCTCCATACGCATTCTTCTCCAACAATGGCAAGAGGCATGTTAACCCCGTGCAGCGCCATCCAGTCTATTTCTTTTTGCCATCGGTTCCAGTTCCAGAAAGCCATGGAGTAGGAGAAAGTGCAGTAGTTGAAGTCGTATCTTAGTTTCAGGTTTGTCTCGTGCCTATCATTCTTTTTCACTTCAGGCATTTTTGTTGGCAGTTTTGCAGTCATTCCATTCCATGAAAGTTGTATGCCGGCATAGTATTTCAGATACCAGTTTATGCCTGCTGCAATGTTCACCCACGTATTGCCTGTTATAAGCGGGCATTTACCCTTTTGTGATATTTCAAAGAAATCTTTGTCTGATTTCACCAGTTCGGTCTTTATTTTATGTGAAGCCCCCTTGTCAATACGCTCCAGAAGATTGTCTGCCGGATTTCCGGATACCGTCATAGCGCATAGCATAAAAAGTGTAATAAGTATATTTCTCATGTTATAATTGTGAATTTTCAGCAAAGATAATAAAAGAATTTCTTTTCGTGTGTATATATTAGGAATTTTTTTAATACCTTTGTGGTTAAATTAAAGGCATTACCAGTATGAATTTAGAAAAGCAAAAAGAAATTATAGAAAACTGTGACGGGCTGAGTAATACTCTTGGTATGGAATTCGTCTCAACCCCGGAGAGTGATACATGCATAGCACGTATGAAAGTTGATGAACGTAATAAGCAACCTTTCGGCTTTCTAAGTGGAGGAGCTTCTCTGGCTTTGGCTGAAAATTTGGCAGGTGTTGGTAGTCTGGCTTTGTGTCCAGGTAAGATATGTGTAGGCATTAATGTGAGTGGCAATCATGTAAAGGCTGTGCTTGAAGGTGATACCGTTACCGCTTATGCAAAGTTGCAGCATAAAGGACGTACTCTGCATGAATGGCAGGTAGACTTGAAAAATGAAAACGGTGAACTTATCAGTACCGTCCATGTCACAAATTATGTGATGAATAAACCGAGTAAATAACTGTTCTTTATCAATGGATAATTATGTTATGTTCCGTCGTCCGGAAGAGAGAAAAGTTTTCAGCCTTTATTCTTCTCAACCGCCGGAAAAGATAAAATCCTTAAAAGCTCTTGATAATAAAACAGGATTTGTAATTGCTCCTTTTGAAACTGATAAGAAAAGTCCGATATTGTTGTTGCATATAGAGAAAACAGAAGTGCTCTCTATGGATACAGAAGTTGGTAACACTGAAAATACAGAGTGTGTCAATACGTTGGATGATGGAGTTTCACTGTATATGCGAAACTTTGAAAGTATCAGTGAAAAACTGGATTCAGAAAAATTTTTAAAGATAGTTCTTGCACGTAAGAAAGATGTAAAGAGGAGTATTAAACATTATGAAAGTCTGTTTTATAAGGCTTGCCGACTTTATCCTCATCAGTTTATCTGCCTTATAAATACCGTTACATCAGGTGTGTGGCTTATGGCAACTCCTGAACTCTTGTTGTTGGGCAATTCCGGCAAGTATTCCACAATGGCTCTTGCCGGAACCATGCGCAATGCCTGTGAGTGGTCTGACAAGAATAGGGCAGAGCAACAGTATGTCAGTGATTATATTAACGATGTGCTGTGCCGAAATGCCATAGATGTTAAAAGCAATAGTCCTCACACTGTTATGGCTGCAGATTTGTACCATCTGTGTACAGATTTTAGTTTTCATCTCAGTGATTCTTCGTCATTGGGCAGTCTGCTTGCTGCCTTGCATCCCACACCTGCCGTTTGTGGAATTCCGGCAGACATTACTAAGGAGTATATTATTTCCCACGAGGGCTTTGACCGTGGTTATTATAGTGGCTTCTGCGGTATGCTCAATCCCGGTGATACGACATTCCTTTATGTTTCTCTGCGTTGCATGAAGATAATGAGAGACATGGTTTCTGTTTATGCCGGAGGCGGACTCATCAAAGGAAGTATTGTCGATGATGAATTGCGTGAGACAGAATACAAGATGCATTCGATGTTGAGAATATTATAACACTTATATATAATGTATAGCGACAAGAAAAACGTAAATATATTGACTTCTCTGCTTGTCACTCATGGCGTAAACAAAGCCGTGGTGTGTCCAGGCAGCAGAAATGCCCCTCTGGTTCACAATTTTAATGAGTGTCCTGATATAGAATGTTTTCCTATCACGGATGAACGTTCTGCCGGATTCTATGCCTTGGGCATGGCTTTGCAGTTGTCTGCTCCGGTTGTGGTTTGTGTAACTTCTGGTACGGCGTTGCTTAACCTTTATCCTGCTGTTGCTGAGGCTTTTTATCAGCATGTACCTCTTATTGTAGTGTCTGCCGACCGACCTCAGAAATGGATAGACCAGTTGCAAGGACAGACTCTTCCTCAGCCTGATGCGCTAGGACGTTTTGTAAAGCGCGCCGTGTCACTGCCGTCTGTTATTTATGATGATACCACTAGGTGGCATTGTAACCGTATGGTTAATGAGGCTCTTCTTGCATCTGTAGAAGGTGAATTCGGACCGGTACATATAAATGTGCCGATAACCGAACCACTTTATCTGTTTGATGTAGAGAGCTTGCCTGATGAACGTGTCATATCCATGGTTCAGCCTATATCTTTGCCTTCAGAAAATAATACCTTTACCACGAATATAGGCAGCGATGTGCTGTGTCGTTTCCAGAAGGCTTGCCGCCCTATGATTGTCATGGGACAGATGAAGTCTGATGCACTTCCTCTTGCAATGACAGACGCTCTTGTACAATGCAATTATGTTGTGCTGCATGAACCGCTAAGTGCCGGCAGTCCGGTGTTTGCCGACGAGATGATAACTCTGATTCCGTCAGGAAAAGAGCAAGATTATCTGCCTGATTTCATTCTGTATGTAGGAGATATGCTTGTCAGCAAACGCATACGTAAGTTCCTTTCCATGGCTTCTGATGCTGAATGTTGGATTATTAATCCGGCAGGGCAGGTACGTGATGTATTTATGAATCTCAGTGGGGTGATAAAAGCTGAGCCTCGTGATGTGCTCTGTCAGATATCAGCAGAGGCTCCTACCGGTTATTTCGGTCTATGGAATGAATTGTTGTGCAGAGCCATGGAATATAATTGTGATTACCTCCCTCCTTATTCAGAGATGTTGGCAGTGAAACTATTGGAGCAAGGTATAGGCAAACATGATGCTTCTGCAAAAGTTCATTATGCCAACAGTCTTTCCGTGCGTTTGGGATGTATCTGTTCCGGTCGTTATATATTCTGTAACCGTGGTGTTAATGGCATAGAAGGCTCACTCTCCACTGCAGCAGGAATGTCGGTTCTTACTGATGAAAATGTATATTGTGTCATAGGAGATTTGAGTTTCTTCTATGATGCCAATGCTCTGTGGAATCAAAATCTGCGTGGCAATCTGCGTATACTCTTGCTCAACAATGGTTGTGGAGGCATATTCGGTAAGTTTGCCGCTCTGCGTGACAGTAGTGCGCGTGAGCGACTTGTCATGGCTTCTCACCATGCCACGGCACAGGGCGTCTGCATGCAGAACGATTGCAGGTATTTCAGTGTAGAGAATGAAGTGCAGTTGTATGACGGTATTGATGTGCTTACGCAATCAGTTTCAGAACGACCGGTCATAGTAGAGGTCTTTACCGATGCTGATGTTGATATGCAGGCAATTCAGGATTATTTCAAAGGTTTAACAATATAATTATGGAGAATAACGAATCTAATAGTAAATGTTCTTCTGTTTCCAGAGAATGGAAAAAGATAGAAGGATTTGATTTCAAGGAAATACTTTTCGAAGAGTATAACCATGTGGCAAAGATAACGATAAACCGTCCCCGTTACCGTAATGCTTTCACTCCTCTCACCACATGTGAGATGAGTCAGGCTTTCAGTTATTGCCGTGAAGCTCAGGATGTAAGGGTTGTCATTCTTACCGGTGCCGGCGACAAGGCTTTCTGCAGCGGTGGTGACATGCACGTCAAGGGACGTGGAGGCTATGTTGGTTCCGACGGTGTGCCTCGTCTTAATGTTCTTGATGTGCAGATGCAGATTCGCCGTCTGCCTAAACCGGTCATCGCCATGGTTAACGGATATGCCATAGGCGGCGGTCACGTTCTTCATATAATGTGTGACCTTACCATAGCTTCAGAGAATGCCATGTTCGGACAGACCGGACCGAAGGTAGGTTCTTTTGATGCCGGTTTCGGAGCTTCTTATCTGGCTCGTATGGTGGGGCAGAAGAAGGCCCGTGAAATATGGTTTCTTTGCAAACAGTATACTGCTGCCGAGGCAGAACAGATGGGCATGGTGAATAAGGTGGTGCCTTTCAGTAAACTTGAAGATACGTGCATGGAGTGGGCTGAGATAATGATGCAGCGTTCTCCACTTGCTCTTAGAATGATGAAAGCAGGTTTCAATGCCGAGTTGGACGGTCAGGCTGGTATTCAGGAACTTGCCGGTGATGCCACAATGCTTTATTATACAATGGATGAAGCTCAGGAAGGTGGCAAGGCTTTTCTGGAAAAGCGTAAACCTGATTTTGATAAATATCCTCAGTTTCCATGATGAAAATTTTAAAAAAACACAAAAGAGATATTTTTGCTCTTTTGTGTTTTTTTATTGTGATTAGTCTATTTCTTCGTCAGCCTCATAGCCACCCATTTCTCGTATGGCATTTTTCAGCATTGTGTATTGCTGGTAAAGGTTGTTCACTGCTTCTTCACCCTTAGTGTAGTCGTGCATAGGACTCTTGAGGAAGAAACTCAGGAAACGTTGTATACCATATTTCCCGGCACGTGCAGCAAGGTCGCTCAGAAGGGTAAGGTCTAGCAGCAGAGGGGCAGCCAATATGGAGTCACGGCAAAGGAAGTTGATTTTTATCTGCATAGGATATCCCATCCATCCGAAAATGTCTATGTTGTCCCAACCTTCCTTGTTGTCGTTGCGAGGTGGATAATAGTTTATTCTCACCTTATGATAATAGTCTGTGTAGAGGTCTGGCTGAACGTCTGGTTTCAGAATAGTCTCCAATGTAGACAGTTTTGAAACTTCCTTAGTGCGGAAGTTCTGCGGCTCGTCAAGTACCAGTCCGTCGCGGTTGCCCAGAATGTTAGTAGAGAACCATCCGCTAAGTCCCAGACAGCGTGTGCCAATGATAGGAGCGAAACCGCTCTTCACGAGAGTCTGTCCCGTCTTGAAATCCTTGCCGGCAATAGGCAGTTTTGTTTTCTCTGCCAGTTCCCACATTGCAGGAATATCCACTGTTGTGTTAGGAGCGCCCATTATGAAAGGTGCGCCTTCTGTGAGTGCAGCGTATGCGTAGCACATAGAAGGAGCCACGTGCTCATGGTCGTCAGCCTTCATTGCAGCTTCAAGAGAAGCCAGCGAGCCATGGAATTTTTCATCGTATGGAACATATATTTCTGTAGAAGCAGCCCAAATTACCACGATTCGAGCGCAGTCGTTTTTCTGTTTAAAGTCCTTTATGTCTTTCTTAATAGCCTCAACCATATCCCAGCGAGTCTTGCAGTCTTTCACGTTGTCACCGTCCAGGCGTTTTGCGTAGTTCTTGTCGAAGGCAGCCTTCATAGGCACGATTTTTTCCAGTTCATCACGAACAGGATTAATATCTTTTTCCTTCAGTACCTCAGCGTACATAGCTGCCTGATATGCATTTTGCGGATAAACATCCCATGAGCCGAAAACGATGTCATCAAGTTTAGCCAGAGAAACAATTTCTGAATAGTGCAGATATTTCTTGTCAGCACTTTTCCCAACACGTATCTTGTCGTATTGAGTCATAGAACCTACAGGTTTTGCAAGTCCCTTGCGTGTCATCAGTACACCGGTCATGAATGTTGTTGCTACGGCACCGCAGCCAACAACCATAATACCCAACTTTCCTTCAGCTGGTTTTACATTTAAATTTGCCATTTTGTTTTTAATTATTGGATTCATTTCCATAACAAGATTAACAACTTGTTTGGTTAATTTCGGAGCAAATTTCGTTGTTTTTTTATTTGTAACCAAATTTTTTATACTTAAAAAGGTAAAAAAAAATGAATATATGATATATAAATGCAACTTAATGATTAAATGGACATAAATGATGATTAAATGAACATTTTTGAACTATGTTATTTTATTAAACTTGATATATTTTTAGTTTTATATTCCAATTCAGATTATTTGTAACTAATTTGGGATGAAAATTCTGTTTGTATTTTTTGCTTTCACCATAAAGTATTGATATATAGAGCTTTAAGGTGAAATGCTTAAGCACGTTCTAATACGGGCTATATTAGCTTCCGATATATATTGAATTGCGAGATAAAACAGACTGAATTGCAAGGCAAAGTGAACTACTTTGAAATATTTTTTTGATATAAATAATAATACGATAAATGTTGCAATATCAGCGAGTTGTGGTGAAACCATTTTATAATAATGCTTTTTCCGAAGCTAAAGTGCGTTATTACTATGCTAAAAAGCGTTCTGGCTATGTGCCAAAACGCTTTTTTGTTTATCAATTTCGATAAATCAATGCCATCTACATTATTGTTTTATTCTAATTCTGTATTTGCCATTACTCGTCTTACTTCTTCCAAAGCCTTCACCCAGTCAGTGTCAAGGCTGAACTGTGTAAGATAGTCGCTGCGACGATAGTAACTTTCTACCAAGTCGGCATCCATATCCCCGAATCGGGCATTGTGAATAGTCGCATCTTTGTATATCTGCCTTATGGTTTCTCTCTGTTTCTTTTTAGAATAGATGCCAAGGGCTTTAACATACTGATTTACAAATGTGTACATGGCGTATGCCTGGTTGTCGAGCATCTGCATGCTGCTGTCAGGCATTTGCTCACGACTCTTCATAGCCATGTAATTAAGCTCGTCTACTTTGAAAGTTGCAACTTTGCGAGTTTCAATGTCTTTATTTTTGTCATTGGCTGTTTCTTTGGAAATTCGCAGAATTTCCTTGTAAACCTCCTGTGCTCCTGCCATTGAAGGAATGGCAGCAAGCATAAGAATAGCAATAATGGATTTCTTCATATCTTTTGATTTTATTTTGTGATGCATGCGTCAAGTTCCTTGCAGATAGCTTCCTGGTCCATCTTCTGACCAATGAACACCAGTTTTATCATGCGGTCACCATATTTCTCATCCCATTCCTTGCGTAGACGTTCTTCGCGTTCCAGTAATGGTTTAAGTTCATTGTCAGGCATTGTGGCTAGCCATTGTCCGGCTTGTGATATATTCTTTTGTTTGCCTGCCTGTTCAAACAGATAGCACATATCGCGCTCATCATCAAAATAACAAATACCTTTTGCGCGAATTATGCTGTTTGGCCATTTACGGGCACAGAATTCATCAAAGCGTGAAAGGCTGAATGGTTCACGACGCTTGTAGACAAATGTGCCGATACCGTATTCCAGAGCCTCTCCGCTCTCTTCATTCTCTATTTCTTCTTCCGGTTCCATTTCCTGAAGCCATCCTGCAGACTGAGCTACCTTGGCAAAGTCGAAACTGTGGGTGTTTACTAGTTTGTCAAGATCTACATCACCATAATCACACTCTATTATTTCTGCTTTGGGCTGAATGGTGCGTATTATGGTCTTGATGCGCTTACGGTCGTCTGCTGAAACTTCAGAAGCCTTGTTAAGTAGGATGATGTTGCAGAATTCAATCTGTTGGATGACAAGACTTTCCAAATCATCTTCATCAATGTTCTCTTTCACAAGACTGTTGCCATTGTCGAATTCCTCTTTAAGACGGAGGGCATCAACTACGGTTACAATGCTGTCTAGGCGGGCAACACCGTCTTTGTTATATTCAGGACCCAGAGTCGGTATGTTGCATATTGTCTGAGCGATAGGAGCAGGTTCACAGATGCCACTGGCTTCGATGACGATGTAATCGAAACGCTTTTGTGAAACAATGTCCTGAAGTTGTTTTACTAAATCCATTTTCAGGGTGCAGCATATACAGCCATTCTGAAGAGCCACGAGACTGTCATCTTTCTGGTCCACCACACCACCTTTTTCTATAAGTGCAGCATCAATGTTCACTTCGCCGATATCATTGACGATAACAGCGAATTTGATGCCTTTTCTGTTGGCAAGGATACGGTTCAATAATGTTGTTTTTCCACTGCCCAGATAACCGGTGAGCAATAAAACCGGTACTTCTTTTGTTGTCATATTTATTATTTCGTCCTTAATTTAATACTTATTATTGAGGCAAACAGTGTGCCAAAATCGGTGCAAATATAACAAAAAGTATGGAGTAAATTTGCTGTTTACATGAAAACTTTGTAATTTTGCCCAAAATATACGTGTATGGAATATGCTTTGGTAACCGGCGGGTCTCGCGGTATAGGCAGAGAGATAGCTTTGCAACTGGCTAAGGATGGTTTTGCCGTGGTGATAAACTATCGCAGCAATACAGAGGCTGCGCTGGCTACATTGAATGAAATAACAGAATTTGGTGGTAAGGCTGAGTTGTTGGCTTTTGATATTTCCGATTCTGAAGCAGTTGAGGCTGCTGTTGCTGAATGGGATGAACGCCATTCTGATGACTATATATCCGTATTGGTGAACAATGCCGGTATAAGACGTGACAATCTGATGATTTTCATGCAGAATGATGAATGGCATAAAGTGATAGACACTCCGCTTAACGGTTTTTTCTATATAACACGCAGATTGCTTAAGAATATGCTTACACGGCGACATGGAAGAGTGATAAACATGGCTTCGCTGAGCGGACTGAAAGGTTTGCCGGGGCAGACTAACTACAGTGCTGCAAAGGCTGCCTTGATTGGGGCTACAAAGGCTCTTGCACAGGAAGTGGCGAAAAGAAATGTAACGGTGAATGCTATTGCGCCCGGATTCATAGCAACGGATATGACTAAGGATTTGGATGAAAAGGAACTGAGCAAGATGATTCCCATGGGAAGATTCGGTAAACCGGAAGAGGTTGCTAAACTGGTTTCTTTCCTTGCCAGTGACAATGCAGCTTACATAACAGGACAAGTGATACAGATTAACGGGGGACTATATACTTAAAGAATGAGAAGAGTTGTAATAACAGGCATGGGCATTTGGTCGTGTCTGGGAATCAATAAAGAAGAAGTTACGAAGTCGCTTCGTGCCGGACGCAGTGGTATCGGCATGGATGAAAAGCGACTGGAATATGGATATCAGAGTGCACTTACAGGAATTGTAGCCCGTCCCTCGCTGAAGGGCGTGCTTCACCGTCGTATGCGTGTGGGGCTGCCAGAAGAGGGCGAATATGCCTTTATGGCTGCAAAGGAGGCTTTTGGACAGGCCGGTATGGATGAAGAGTTTTTACAGAAGAATGAGGTCGGAGTGATTTTTGGCAATGATTCTTCTGCTCAGCCGGTAATAGAGGCTCACAAGATTATGGAAGAGAAACATGACACCGAACTGCTTGGCTCGGGATTTGTGTTTCAGGCTATGAACTCTACAGTGAACATGAATCTGAGTAGTATTTTTCATCTGCGTGGTATAAACTTCAGCGTAAGTTCTGCCTGTGCCAGTGGAAGTCATGCTATAGGACTAGGCTATTTGTTGATAAAGCAGGGGCTGCAGGACAGAATACTCTGTGGTGGAGCCCAGGAGACAAATTTCTATTCTATGGCTTCTTTTGACGCATTGGGAGCTTTCTCTAAGCACATGAGTGAACCACAGAAGGCATCGCGACCATTTGATAAAGACCGTGACGGACTTATTCCGAGTGGTGGAGCTGCTGCTGTGGTGCTTGAGGACTATGAGAGTGCCGTGAAGCGTGGGGCTCCAATAATAGCTGAAGTATGTGGTTACGGATTTTCAAGTAATGGCGGAGGTATAAGTCAGCCGTCTGATGATGGAAGCGTGATTGCCATGACAAGGGCTATGAAAGATTCCGGAGTAGAAGCTGATGACGTGGACTATATAAATGCGCATGCCACAAGTACAGTACAGGGAGATATGTTTGAGGCTATTGCTCTGGACCGAATGTTTCGTGGAAAGCACGCATGGATATCTTCAACAAAAGGAATGACCGGACACGAATGTTGGATGGCAGGAGCTTCAGAAATCGTATATTCTGCGCTGATGATGCAGAATAACTTTGTGGCTCCGAACATCAACTTTGATAATCCTGATGAATACAGTGAACATCTGAAATTGGCAACTGTTGCCAGAGAGGATAGTCTTGATGTTGTATTGAGTAATAGTTTTGGCTTTGGAGGAACTAATTCTGCACTTGTAATAAAGAAGGTGAAGTGATGAAGCTTACAAAAGAACTGGAAGACAGATATACGCAAGAGCATTTTTCTGCCCGTGATGCTCAAAGGCAAGCTGAGGTTATTGCTTTTGGACCTATTATTTTTGAGGTTTCGAGAATAATGAGGAAATGGGGCATACTGGAAATGCTTCGTGATAAAAATATGACTGTGGCGGAGATTGTCTGTGCTACTGGTAAAAGTGAATATGCAATAAAGGTGCTTATGGAGGCTTCTCTTACTATAGGGACTGTCCTTATAAATAAGGAAACAGAAAGGTTCTCTATATCAAAGACCGGCTGGTTTCTTATTAATGACCATGCTACAGGCGTGAATATGGACTTTAATCATGACGTGAATTACGAGGGAATGTTTCATCTGGAGGAAACTCTTGACAATGGAAAGCCTGAAGGACTGAAGCATTTCGGTGATTGGACCACGGTGTATGAGGGACTTTCGAGTCTGCCAAAAGATGTTCAGAACAGTTGGTTTGCATTTGACCATTTCTACAGTGATTCCTCTTTTGCTGAAGCATTGCAGATTGTTTTAGCCAAACATCCCAAGACATTGATGGATGTTGGCGGCAATACAGGGCGATGGGCTATGCAGTGCGTCGGTCATGATAAAGATGTTAAGGTTACGATTGTAGACTTGCCACAACAACTGGAGATGATGAAAAAGCAAACTTCAGGAAAGTCAGGTGCAGACAGAATAAATGGATATGGTATGAATCTGCTGGATGAAAGTAATGATTTCCCTTCAGACATACATTATGACGCAATATGGATGAGCCAGTTTCTTGACTGTTTTGGCGAAACTGAAATATTGAGTATATTGAAACGGGTAGCAAAAATTATGAAATCAGGCACAACTCTCTATATAATGGAGACATTGTGGAACCGCCAGAGGTTTGAGCCTGCTGCATTCTGCCTTACGCAGATAAGTCTTTATTTCTCGGCTATTGCCAATGGCAACAGTAAAATGTATAGCAGTGATGACATGACAGCCATTATAGAGAAGGCAGGATTGAACGTAATCTGCATACATGACAATCTGGGACAGGGACATTCTATAATAGAAGTGACGAAATAATAATAATAAATAAATTAAAACAGCAACTTTGTTGCGGTAAAAATAAGTAAATATGACAAGAGAAGAAATAGACGCAAAAGTAAGAGAATTCCTTATTGATGACTTGGAAGTTGAAGAAGACAAAATCTCACAGGATGCATTGCTTAAGGATGATCTGGGAATAGACAGTCTTGACTTTGTGGATATAGTAGTTATAGTGGAGAAAAAATTCGGGTTTAAGATTAAACCTGAAGAAATGGCAGGAGTGAAAACTCTGAAGCAGTTCTGTGACTATATACAGAGCAAGGTTGGATAAAGACTGGACAGGAAAAACCGGTGGTACGCCCCTGATGCATAGGATGCTGATGTGGTGCATGAAGATATTTCCATTATGGGGACTGTATCTCTTTTCGAGTGTATTGGTGATTCCATGGTGCATGATATTCAATCATAAGGGATATTTGGCGCAGTATCATTATTTCCGTCGCAGGTGTGGCAAGAGTAGGGTAACAGCACTCTTGTGTACATACATAAACCATTGTCGGTTTGCCGAAATAATACTAGACAGATTTTATGTCTATAGTGGACATAAGTTTGATTTCCTGATAGATAATTATGATTTGTATAAGCGTCTGGCTGCCGGCAAAAAAGGTTTCGTGATTCTGAGTGCCCACATAGGAAACTATGAAGTTGCCGGTTATACATTAGTGGCTGACAGAAAGAGATTCAATGCTCTGGTATTTGATGGTGAAGCTGAGACGGTGATGAACTATAGAACGAAATTGTTTGGTGGAAATAATCTACGCATGATTCCGATAAAGGAAGACATGAGTCATCTGTTTGTTCTAAGTGAAGCTCTTGCTGACGGAGAGAGCGTGAGCATACCTGCTGACAGAATATTCGGAAGCAGCAGAAACGTGAAATGCCGTTTGCTGGGTGCTGATGCAGAACTGCCACTGGGACCTTTTGCCGTAGCGACACAGAGAGATGTACCTGTTCTTGTTATCCATGTGATGAAAGATAGCGTTAAGAAATATCATGTCTATATAAAGCAGTTGGAGACGGATGGTGGCAGTATAAAGGAACGTGCTGTAAACATAGCATGCCAATATGCTGGGTTCACTGAAAAAATAATCCGGAAATATCCTGAACAATGGTTTAACTATTATGAATATTGGAGAAATTGACATACATGAACTTCTGCCTCAGCAGGAACCTTTTGTCATGATAGACAGGTTGACTTTCTTTGATGAGAAGAATACTTCTACTGAGTTTACAATCCGCAAAGATAATATCTTTGTGGAAAATGGACAGTTAGATGCCTGTGCTTTAGCTGAGAATATGGCACAGACGTGTGCTGCCCGACTGGGATATGTCAATAAATATATTCTTAAGAGAGGCATACAGTTAGGATTTATCGGGGCAATAAAGGCCATGAAGATTATGGCTGTGCCAAAAGTAGGTGATACGCTGCATACTTCTCTGGAGGTAATAGAACAGATAATGGACCTTACACTTGTGAATGCCACTGTGAAAATAGGTGAGCTGATAGTGAGTACGGCAGAAATGAAAATAGCATTGGCTGATGGAGTTGAAAGCAAGTAAAAATTTTGAAATACGTTTCAGTGAGGTTGATTCTATGAACTTTGTATGGAACGGCTCGTATCCTCTTTATTTTGAGGATGCAAGAGAAGCTTTCGGTAACAAATACGGACTGGAATACATGACGATATTCAACAATGGATGTTATGCACCGCTTGTAGATTCTCATTTCCAGTATAAAAAACCAATTTTATACGGTATGCATCCAAGAATAGACATTACTTACCGTCCGTCAGCTGCCGCAAAGATAATGTTTGATTACGAAATCCATGATACTGTAAATGAAGAACTCCTTACTGTGGGAACCACTGTTCAGGTGTTTCTTGACAGCAACTATAAGCTGATATTGGAGAATCCTGAATTCTATCAGAACTGGAAGCAGAAATGGGGAGTTGTGAGTGATGAATTATGATATTACGGGAGTAGAAATGTAATGATAGTTATTGCTGATAACATAATATCTCCACTTGGATATAGTTCTGAAGAGAACTATTACAATGTGAAAGCAGGAAAGTCTGCACTGAAGAGATATGAAGGCAAATGGGGGATGCCTCAGGCTTTCTGTGGCTCTTTATTTTCTGATGAGCAATGGCACGAAATACCTTTGGAAGCAGAATATACCCATTGGGAGCGACTGATGATAGCGACAATAAAAGGCGCATTGCTGAATACTGATTTTGACGTGACGTCAGACAGAGTGATATTCATAATCTCTACTACTAAGGGGAATGTAGAACTGGCTGCTGATACGCAAGAATTTCCTAAAGAAAGAATTTACTCTTGTGTAGGAGCCGGAAAGGTAGCAGAATACTTTGGTAATGCGAACATGCCTGTGGTGGTGTCTAATGCCTGTATATCTGGACTTCATGCCCAGATTGTGGCAAAGAGACTTATTGAAGCCGGGGCTTATGACTATGCTGTTGTGATAGGAGCAGAAGTACAGTCGGAATTTATAGTCAGTGGATTTATGTCTCTTAAGGCACTTAGTAAAAATCCATGTCGCCCTTTTGACATAGAGAGGAACGGGCTTAATGTCGGTGAAGGATGTGGAGTGATAATCTTTGCGGCAGATAACAAAAGACCAGACGGTGCATGTATGAAGTGCATTTCTGGTGCAGTCTGCAATGATGCCTATCATATATCGTCACCATCACCAGTGGGAGAAGGACTGGAACTGGCTATAAGAAATGTAATTGGAGATTGCAAAATTGAAAATCTGGCATTTGTGAATGCACATGGCACTTCTACTTTATATAATGATGAGATGGAGGCGGTGGCTATAAGCCGTGCCGGAATTTCCGAAGTTCCGGTCAATTCGCTTAAAGGGTATTATGGACATACAATGGGAGCTGCCGGAGTTGTAGAGACAATATTGTCAATGAGGGCTATTGAAGAGAATATAATTCTTGGAACTCGTGGCTTTAATGAACTGGGAGTGAGCAGAATTGTGAATATAACTTCAACTCATCGTCATACAGAGAAGAAGGCTTTTTTAAAAGTGATGTCCGGATTCGGTGGCTGTAACGCGGCAATGTTGTATATGAAAGGAGACTGCGAATGAAGGTTATTCATAATGTAGAGGTGACTTCTGAATATATATATGTAGACGGAGAACCGATAAAGGTGGAGTCGGTAGGAACAGATATGCTTAAGGAAATATATCATGCAAGAATAGGTAACTATGCCAGATTTTACAAGATGGATATTTTGGGCAAACTGGGATTCGTGGCTTCTGAACTGCTTTTACAGCAGGAAGGCGAAAGAATGTTTGATGAAAAAGGACTGTGCCTTGAAAAGTCAGAAAGTCGTGCTGTGATATTATTTGGAAAATATGGATGTATTGCTGATGACAGAGTTTTTCAAAGTACAATATCAGATAAGTCTGATTATTTCCCCAGTCCGTCTGTATTTGTGAATACACTTCCCAATATCGTTGCCGGTGATATAGCTCTGCGCAATGGGTATAACGGGGAAACAGCGTATTATCAGCTTGCAGAGGAAGATAAAATGATGATGAGGCTGATAGCAGATACCACTATGGCAGATGGTTGCATAACCAGTGCTCTGTATGGTTGGCTGGATGCAAAGAACGAAAAAGAATTTAATGCAAAATTATATATAATAGAAAAGTAAACTATGGAACTTAAAGAAGAACTGAAGACTAAAATAATAAAGGCTTTGAATTTGGAAGATTTGAAGCCTGAGGACATAGACAACGATGCTCCACTCTTTGGCGACAATGGTTTTGGACTTGACAGTATTGATGCTCTGGAACTTATTGTTTTGCTGGAGAAGAATTATGGCATTCGTATAAAAGACCCTAAAGCCGGAAAAGATGTATTCAAAAGTATCAGTGTGATGGCAGATTATATTGAGAAAAATAGAATAAAATAAGGAAATAAGTTAATTGGAAAAAAAAGTTGTAATAACAGGAATTGGGGTTATCTCCGCAATAGGAAATAATCACATGGAATGTATGAATGCCTTTGGTGTCCATGATACGGGTATTGGAAAAGTGAGGTATCTGAATACTATTATAGATGAGTTTCCGGTAGGTGAGGTTAAATTGTCCAATGAAGAGATTGGATGTAAGTTCGGCATATCCGGATGGGAGAATAAAAGCAGGAATGTACTTCTTGGAATTAGTGCGCTGATGCAGACTCTTGATGATTCCGGTCTGCGTACTAACGAGAAAAGCATTGCTCTTGTTTCAGGTACCACTGTCGGAAAAATGGATAAGGCGGAATACAGTTATCTTGCTGGAGACGAATTGGCAATGTTACACAATAGTCCGGGAAGTGCAACAGAGGATATGGCTGATTTTTTCAATTGTTTTGATTTCATTGCGACACCCTCTACCGCATGCAGTTCTTCATTGAATGCCATTATCATGGGATACAATATGATAAAATGTGGTATGCGTGATGTTGTAGTTGCCGGAGGTACCGAATGTCTGACTCTCTTTCATCTGAATGGCTTTAAGTCGTTGATGATACTTGATGAAGATATATGCCGACCGTTTGACAAAAACCGTAACGGACTTAATCTTGGTGAAGGTGCTGCATTTATTGTTCTGGAAAGTGAAGAAAGCGCATTGAAACGTAATGCGCGTATATATGGTGAACTTGTCGGAACCGGAAATGCCTGTGACGCATTTCATCAGACGGGCTCATCTGCCAATGGAGAAGGTGCTTACATGGCTATGTCGAAGGCAGTGATGCAGGCAGGATTAGAACCTTCGGACATAGATTATGTGAATGCTCATGGAACAGGCACTCTGAATAATGATGCCAGTGAGAGTGCCGCATTATCAAGACTATTCGGTTCTGAATTACCTGATGTAGGCAGTACTAAATCATATACCGGTCATACGACGAGTGCCAGTGGCAGTATAGAAACCGTATTTTCACTGTTGTTTATGAATCATGGCTTTGTTCCTGAGACATACGGCTATAATGAACGTGACCAAGACTGTATTGTTCCTTGTAAGGCAAAGAGTAAAAAAATGAACTATGTGATGTGTAATAGCTTTGGCTTTGGCGGTAATGATTCATCTATAATATTGGGAAGATATGGAGAATAAGGTGTATATACTGGCAGCTAACAGAAATATAAAAGGGGAAGAATCAGGAAAATATCTTGATTCTAAAAAGACCCGCCGCATGGGTAGAATGTTGAAATGTGCGATAGCAACAGCCATGAAGACAATTATAGACAGTGACATAAATATGCCGGATGCCATAATAAACGGTACAGATATGGGACAGACCGAATGTTCAATAAAAATACTGGATGCTATAAATGAGGAAGGGGAGAATGTCGGTATGCCTACCCAGTTCATGCAGTCTACACAGAATACTGTGGCATCACAGATTGCCATATATACCGGTAATCATGGATATAACTGCACATACAGTCAGCCTGGATGCTCTTTTTATCTTGCTATACTTGATGCTTGCATGCAGATGAAGATGGGGTTGATACATACGGCTCTGGTATGTGAGAATGATGAATATGATGAAGTCTGTTCACGTGCCTATATGCTGAGTGACAAACCTGGAAAGAATGATGTAGGTGAAATAAAAGGAATGAAACTCATTGAATATAATAATTCCGAAGAACAGATAGTTTTTAAACGTTAAGAAATGAAACTGATTCTTATATCCATATTACAAAGTGTACTGCTGTGTGGCGGACAAGTATTGTTGAAGTTTGCCATTAAACGGATGGGAGAGTTTTCCATGACCTGGAAATTCTTCTGCTCCCAGATAGACAACTGGTGGTTTCTGGGCTGTGGCATCTGTTATGCGGCTGCTACTGTTCTTTGGATGTATATAATAAAGAATTTCCCATTTTCAATGGCATATCCGATGATATCAATAAGTTATGTGCTGGGTATGTTGGCGGCTATATTCATATTCCATGAGTCTGTACCGCTCACACGTTGGATAGGCGTACTGTTTATAATATTGGGATGTTTTTTTGTGGCTAAATAAAATATTTGTTATGATGAAGAGATATGTTATACTGATAATGCTGTGCTTTATATACTGTACTTCTTACGCCCAAAGTAAGGTTCATACAGCAAAGCAAAGGCAAATGATAGAGTCTATAAGCAAGACTACTGCCAGGATAAAGACCATGCAGTGTGATTTTATTCAGATAACCAATGCTAGTTATCTGGACAGTAAAGTCACGTCTACAGGGTCAATGTTTTATAATGTTTCCGGTAGTCTGACTTGGCAATATAAATCTCCATATAAATATATTTTTTCAATAAACAATGGTGTGGTTACTACAAAGATTGGTGGCAAAACATCATCGTTTAATGCAAATGGCAACAAAATGTTCAAGAACATTACTGAGATGATGATGAACTGTGTGTCAGGACGTAACTTGGCAAATAATGCCGATTTTGTTATTGTAATGCGTACTGTGAAGAATGAATGGATAGCTGATTTGTATCCCAAAAGAATGGAAATAAAGAAACTGTTTAAATCTATACGGCTCCATTTTCGCAACAATATTGTTACAGAGGTAGAGATGAAGCAGAAAAACAATGACGGAGTTATAATAACATTGAGAAATATTAAAACAACTTGGCGCAGATGAAACTTCTTGATGAGATGTATAATATCCTGGAAACTCATGACAATGAGGTAAGGATAAAACTGAAACCTGAGCATTTTATTTATGCTGCTCATTTCCCCGGTCATCCTGTAACCCCTGGTGTCTGTATCATAAAAATGATAAAAGAAATCCTTGAACTAAAATTCTCCAGAGAGTTGATGCTTAAGGAAATAAAGAATATCAAGTTTATTGGTGTTATCTCTCCGCAGGAAGTAGATGAACTTACAGTGAAATTCAATGAAATAAATGCAGATGCTGATGTAAAGGCAAGGGGAGTGCTGTATGACGGAAATAAGATATATACAAAGTTTTCATTAATATTTCAATGATGACATGACTATAAAGGAAACTTCTGATATGATAAAGCAATATGATGTATGTGTTATTGTTCCTACTTACAATAACGCAGGCACTCTGCTTGATATACTCAGAAGAATAGAAGTGTTTACGCATAATATTATTGTTGTGAATGATGGCAGTACAGACAGCACTCATGATATACTCTCCTCATGCAAGAATATAAAAACAATAGAGTACGCATGTAACAGAGGTAAGGGATATGCGCTGATTAAGGGATTTGAATGTGCTGTAGGTATGGCGTATAGATACGCAGTGACTATAGACTCTGATGGACAACATTATCCGGAAGACCTGCCACTTATGATATCTGCCATGCGTGATAATCCTGCCGCAATAGTTGTTGGGTGTCGTGATATAGACCAAAGCGGAATGCCACGTGGCAATAATTTCGCCAATAAATTTTCTAACTTCTGGTTTTATCTGCATACTGGGGTGAATTTGCGCGATACCCAGAGTGGTTATCGTGTGTATCCGCTTAATCAGATATCCGTTCATTGGCCTATAACAGCACGCTATGAATCGGAACTTGAATTGTTGGTCTTTTCATCATGGTCGGGTACAGACATAGCAATGACTGCTGTAAGAGTAAATTACGCAGACGACAGAGTGTCTCATTTTCGCCCATTTATGGATTTCATGCGTATCACAATACTTAATTCGTGTCTGTGTATAGTTGCATTGCCGATGCGAATAATAAAAATATTAAGAAAATGACAAAGTTCTTTCTTCATATATATGATATTTTAAAAGGTCATAAGCCGACTGTAGTCGTGTTTCTGCTGATAATTGTAGTTGTAGAAGTCTGGCTTATGACAAGTGTACATTATGAGGAAGACATATCAAAGTTTCTTCCACGTAATGAGCATGACAAGGGATTTACGGCTGAATTTGAGAAACTGTCCAGGCAAGGCAAGATAGCCATATTGTTTTCATCAGCAGACTCATTGCATCCGGCAGCATCCGGAGAAATAGACGCTGCAAAAGAATATGTAGCAGATAATCTTGGTTATGATGCTGGTGGCACAGATATGGCTTATCTTTTTCAGAATATGCCTTATATGCTTACAGACAAAGATTATAAGGAGATAGACTATAAACTGCGTCATCTGGATATAAATGAAACGTTGCAGGCAGACAAGATGCTTATGCTTATGCCTACAGGCGGCGTGGCTTCTGATATGCTTAGTTATGACCCTCTGCATCTGTTCTCCGGAGTATTGCAACGTATGAAGCCTGATAATTCCCGTCAGGTGATAAGTTTTGATTCTCCTTATGGTTCAAGTGAAACCGGAAAGAATGCCTTGTTGGCTGACAGTTTGGAGATTCTGATGAATAAAGCGCAGACAAAGTTTCCTTCTGTTAAGATATCAGCTGTGGGAGGTCCTGTTATAGCTGTAAGCAATGCGCGGCAGATAAAGAAAGATTCCTTTATAGCTGTTGGCATAGCTTCATTGCTTATATTGCTGCTGCTTGCGGTCCATTACCGTAAGTTGAGTGACATTCTTTTTATAGGTTTGTCTCTTGCCATGGGGTGGCTGTTTGCCATTGCCGGTATGGCATTAATCAAGGACAGCGTGTCTATAATCGTCTTGGGAATAGGCAGTGTCATAATAGGCATAGCTGTTAATTATCCATTGCATTATATAGACCATCTCAGGGAAGTAGGCAGTCATCGTGAGGCTCTTCGCGATATGGTGCAGCCTTTGCTTATTGGCAACATAACAACAGTGGCGGCATTTCTGTGTCTGATATGGCTTGATGCTCAGGCAATGCGTGATTTGGGACTTTTTGGTGGACTTATGCTTATAGGTACAATTCTCTTTGTCTTGATATTTTTGCCTCTTTTTGTTTCAGAAGGCAAAGCCGGGAAGAAATCACTTCTTAAACTGGATTTTCACTTGCCTTATATTCCGCATTTATCCCTGGCGGTTGTAATTATAACAGTAGTCTTGGGCTATTTTTCTTTGCGCACTTCATTTGACAGTAATCTGCAGAACATCAATTACATGACAACTCAACAGCGTGAGGATATGCGCTGGTTGACAGCTTCTGTCGGAGAAACGGCTGTCAATGGTAATACTTCTGATAAGATAAGTAAATGGAATAACTTCTGGGCTTCTCACGATATGGAAAAAGCCAAGACTGCTGCTGTGCAACAGGGATTTTCTGAAGATGCTTTTGCTCCGTTCTGGCATCTTACTGAAACCAAGTTCTCTGGTGATGATGCCAACAATGTGGGGCGTCAGTTGGTAAATGTACTTAATGATTCATTTAACTATATAGGTTATGTCTGTGCTTTTGTAGTGTTCTTCTTTCTGTGGTTTTCTTTTGGAAGCATAGAACTGGCACTTATGTCTTTTCTGCCATTGGCTGTAAGTTGGATATGGATATTGGGACTGATGCAATTGTTCGGAATACAGTTCAATATAGTGAATATAATACTTGCCACATTCATTTTCGGTCAAGGTGACGACTATACCATATTTATCACAGAAGGTTTGATGTATGAGTATTCTACGGGCAAAAAACGTCTGGCAGCGTATAAGCGTTCTATAATGCTTTCGGCAATATTGATGTTTATAGGCATTGGTTGTCTGGTCTTTGCGGGGCATCCGGCATTGCGCTCTCTTGGTGCCGTAACTTTGATAGGAATGGCTACAGTGGTGATGATGGCATATTATATACCGCCGCTTATTTTCTGTTGGTTGACAATGAAGAAGGGGAAGCGTCGTGAAGTTCCGATTACGTTGAAACGATTGATATATTCTTTTAATGCAATGCTGTTTTTTCTCGTGTTCATGTATCTTGGGGCATTGCCTTATACATGGCTCTATTTTCATATAGGCAAACTCACGGAACAGAAAAAATTGCGTTATCATGAGCTCATTAAGAAAGTAAGTGATTGGATGATGCGTCATATTCCTGGAGTTAATTTTACATGGGATAATTCTGTAGGTGAAACATTCAGCAGACCGGCTGTGATAATCTGTAATCATCAGAGTCATTTTGACATTATGTGCCTGTTGAGGTTTTCGCCAAAGATGATAATTGTTACCAATAACTGGACATGGCATAATCCTTTTTACGGTATGGTTATTCATCATGCAGAATTTCTTCCGGCAGCAGAAGGTATGGATACTTTGCTGCCACAACTGCAAAGTCTTTATAAGCGCGGTTATAGTATTGTTATTTTTCCTGAAGGCACTCGTAGTGAGGACTGCCATATCATGCGGTTTCATAAAGGAGCTTTCTATGTAGCGCAGAAACTTGGAGCAGACATTCTGCCTATGTATATACATGGACAGGGACATGTGTTGCCAAAGAAAGATTTTATGCTGCGTGAAGGAGATATGTATATCGAAGTAGGCAGAAGAATTAAGGCCGAAGATGCTATAGCAAAGAAATCGCTGTTGGAGTTTTCTAAAGATATGCGCCATTATTATCAGAAGCATTATGCTGAATTATGTAGTCGGATAGAAACTGATGACTATTGGGCTCCTTATCACAAATCACAAAATACATACAGACTATGAAGCAGGTTGTTGTTATAGGCAGTGGCTTTGGTGGACTTTCTTCTGCTGTGATATTGGCAAAGAATGGATATGAGGTAACTGTTTTGGAGCAGGATTATCAAGCTGGCGGATGTTTGCAATGCTTTATGCGCCATGGTGCCAAGTTTGAAACCGGCATGCATTTTATCGGTTCTGCGGCAGAAGGGCAGACCTTAAACCGGTTGTTGCATTACATAGGAGCAAACATAAAGTTGTCTCAGCTTAACAGAGGGCATTATGAGGTAATATCATTAGGTGGTAAACATTATGCCTTTGCCAATGGGCGTCAGAAGTTTATTGATACTCTGTGTTGTGATTTTCCTGATCAGCGTGACAATCTTAACCGTCTATGGGATATAATAGAGAAAGTGGCAAGGGCATCTTCGCTTCATTCGCTTAAACATACAGAGAGTGCCGATGTTCTTGATACAGAATATCAATTACGGTCTGTTAATGATGTAATATCCAATGTAATCACAGATGAAGAGCTAAGGAAAGTGCTGGTAGGCAATCTTCCGTTATATGCAGCAGAGAAGGATAAGACTCCTTTTTCAACATACGCTTTTATAATGGACTTTTATAATCAGAGCGCATGGCGTGTTGTGGGGGGAAGCGACAACATAGCCAAAAGTCTTATAGACACATTGCGGTTGTATGGTTCACAGGTTATTACAAAGAAAAAAGTAATCAGTATTGACTGTGATGAGAATAAAGCAACTGGAGTTACATGCGCTGACGGAAGTCATTATGATGCCGATATTATCATAAGTGACGCTCATCCGGAATTGACGATGAGGCTTGTTGATAGCAAACTTATACGCCCTGCTTATAGGCATAGAATACAGAATATACCCAATACGATAGGTTGTTTTTCTGTCTATATCAGGTTCAAGGATAATGAAATGCCTTATATGGACTATAATTTCTATGGCTATAATAAGAATACCCCATGGGGATGTGAAGATTATGCAGAGGATGAATGGCCTAAAGGGTATATGTATATGCATCTCTGTGATGAGGAGAATCAGGAATATGCCCGTAGCGGTGTAATTATTTCATATATGCGTATTGCTGATGTTGAACAATGGAGAAACACATCTATCGGTCAGCGTGGTGAGGACTATGAAAAATTCAAGTGCTGCCATGCTGAAAAACTTATAGACAGTGTGGCGCGTGAATTTCCTGATATCAGGCAGCATATAGCAGAATATTATACAAGTAGCCCTCTTACGTATCTTGATTATACAGGTACTGTAGACGGCAGTATGTATGGTGTGGCTAAAGACATTAATGCCGGTTCTGTTTCGCGCATTCATCATAGAACCAGAATTCCTAATCTTCTGCTCACCGGACAGAATATCAACAGTCATGGTATATTGGGCGTATTTGTAGGAACAATGGTTACTTGTGGTGAAATATTAGGTAGTGAAAATATATTCCGTCAGATTGTGAACTCTTCAACTCCGACTGCTGTTATCATTGGTGGCGGATTAGGTGGACTTTTTACCGGCGCATTGCTTGCCAAAGAGGGACAGCGGGTAACTGTGATAGAAAAAAACCGACATATAGGTGGGGGATTGCAAAGCTTTAACAAACATGGTGTAAGTTTTGACTCGGGTATGCATCTGCTTGGTGCCATACGCCATGGTGATTCCATATACAGAATATGCCGTTATCTTGGTATAATGGATAAACTTCATATAGAGAACATCAATGATGAAGTTATGGACGAGATTCATTATATATCTGATAATAAGACTTATAAGGTCCCGTCAGGAAAGAAAAACTTTATTAGCTTTTTTCAGCATTTGTTTCCTGAAGATGCCACCGGCATAGAGGCTTATGTGAATAGATTATATAAAATTGTAGACGAAATAGATTTCTTTTATTTGCGTACTGCTAATGAGAAGATTTATAGTCATGACGAGATGTTCTATTGGGCTGCTGATGAAATAGTAAATCATTACATTAGCAATCCAAAACTTAGAGATGTCATATCATATATGAATCCTATGTTTGGAGGTGTCGCAGGACACACTCCCGGATATATATCTGCTCTTATCAATGTACTTTATATCAATGGGGCTTCTCGTTTTGCGGGAAGCAGTCAGCAGATGGCAGAGGCTCTTGCTGAGGTAATACGTTCTGCAGGCGGAGAAGTCGTAGCCGGAGATGCAGTGACAAAAGTAGAAATATCAGGAAGGCAGATGATTGGTGTTGTCACAGAAAGTGGACATCGTTATATGGCAGATAACTTCGTGTGTGCCATACATCCGGAAAGGTTCTTGCATCTTACGGATTCCAAGATGTTTACCAAGGCTTATCGTAACAGAATAGAGGAGGCTCCTGAAAGCTATTCCTCATTTTGTGTGTATTGTGTTTTTAAACCGCAGTCGTTTCCATATATAGACCATACCTGTTATTTGCAGGCTGATTATGGAAAAGTGTGGCATTATGGAGAGTATGATGATGTGGACTGGCCTAGAGGTTTCATGTATATGACTCCATGTGAGGAAAATCAAGGCGAGTATGCCACAAAGATGATAATCAATTCTCCTATGCCGTATAAAGTATGCTGACAATGGGAAGATACTGTTACAGGTCATAGGGGCGAAGAATATGAGAGTTGGAAGCAGCAACACATTGAACGTATTATTTCGTATATGCAACTGTTGTATCCGGGCTTCCGTGATAAATGCCGGTATATATTCGGCAGTAGTCCTCTTACAATCCGGGATTTCTATAATGAACCTGAAGGGGCTCTTTATGGTCTGTTTAATGATTGCCGGCATCCGGCAGAAAGTCAAGTTCCGGTATATACAAAGATACGTAACCTGTTTATGACCGGACAGAACTGTAATCTGCATGGGTTTGCCGGTGTCCCACTCACGGCAATAAATACCGTTGAGGCTCTTATAGGGCAGCAGGATGCCGTTACAGATAAAATAAATAATTATTATGAACGTTTTAAATAAGGTATGTCTGCTCTTGTTAGTTGCTATTCCTGTAAAGGCACAGAAACTATTGGAGTTTCTGCCTTCGCACGCTTCTTCGTCTGCGGTGATAGTATGTCCGGGGGGCAGCTACTGTTGGCTTAGCAAAAAAACGGAAGGTACAGATGTGGCACGCTGGCTTAATGACAATGGCATTGCTGCTTATGTGCTCTATTATCCAACGGCAGGTTGGGCAGGTTTTGCATGGCATACCCGTATGATATTTCATGGACGGCAATATCCTGACCAGATAAATGCTATTGCGGAAGCCTTGCGTAAGGTAAAGGCTAAAGGTTATGCTCATGTCGGCGCAATGGGATTTTCTGCCGGTGGTCATCTGGTTTTGAATGCGGCTGAATATCTGCCACACGACCAGGCTCCTGATTTTGTAGTGCCCATTTACCCTGTGGTAACTATGAGTAATCCTTGTGTACACAGGCGCAGCAGACGTGGACTGTTGGGAGAATATCGCTGGCATAAAAAGGAAATTTGTGATTCTCTTTCTATGGAGATGCACGCTGACCGCATAGAATGTCCGGTGTTTATGATAAACTGCAAGGATGACCCGATAGTGAATTTTCATAATTCAGAACTCATGGACAGTGCGCTTACTGCAAATGGGAAGCCACATCTTTATCATCAGTATGCTACCGGCGGACATGGTTTCGGGGTGAATGCAGACAAGACAAGCAAGGAGGCTATTGGTTGGAAAATATTGTTTCTGAAATGGTTTCATGATTTAATAAAAAAGTAAAAATACTTATATGGAGAGATTTGATGATATACGGCCTTATCGCGATTGCGAGATTCCCGGTGCTATGCAGCGTATTGTGAAGAGTGATGCTTTTCCGCTGCTGGCATCATGGATATTTCCGGAAAGCAAACTTGATGACGTACGTCGGATGATGATGTCTTTAAAGACAATACATGATTTCCAGACTAGAGTGATGATTCCTGTTAACAGTCAGGTCATGGACCGTTCTATATCTCATCTTGCATGGAGTGGCTTTGAACAGTTGCGACCTGATGTTCAATACCTTTTTGTTAGTAATCATCGTGATATAATGCTTGATGCCTGTCTGCTGCAATATCTGCTTGTTATGAATGGGCGTGATACCTGTGAAATAACGTTTGGAGCAAACCTTATGAGTCCTGGACTTGTAACTGATATTGGAAAGAGCAATAAGATGTTCCGTGTAGAGCGTGGGGGGAAAATGAGAGATTTCTATATGTCAAGCAGGCATCTCAGTGACTATATTCGCTATACGCTTCTTGAGCGCAAGGAGAGTGTGTGGATAGCCCAACGCAATGGAAGAACCAAAGATGGCAATGACCTTACAGATCAGGGAATTATAAAAATGTTCTGTATGTCTCGTCCCGATGATAAGATAAAGGCTTTGAGTGAATTACATATCATTCCTGTAAGCATAAGTTATGAACGTGAAAGCTGTGATATTCTCAAGGCTATAGAACTTTATGAGAGCAGGTTTGAAAAGTATATAAAGAAGCCGGGTGAAGACCTTAACAGCATAATTACGGGACTTATTCAGCAGAAAGGTAATGTAAATATAACGTTGTGCAAGGAAATTACAGAAGAAGACCTGATGCAATTTAACAGCTGCACCAATAATGAATATCATAAATGCGTTGCTGCTCTTTTGGATAAACGTATTAATACCGCCTATAAGTTGTATCCTTATAATTACATAGCTCATGACATTCGTTATGGCAGACGTGATTATAACGACCGATATACAGAAGACCAGTTTCAGAGTTTCTTAAAATATATGTCGCGCCTCAATGATTATGATATTGATGAGCCTGATGTACTAAAGGACATATTTCTGGGTATATACGCTAATGCCGTGAAATAGAGGATTACTTATTTCTGTATGATAACTCTCTTAGCCTTTAAAAAGTTGTGTTATCAGGGGAATGCTGATTATAGAACCTATTGTTGACGCAAAAGTCATCTGCACCATCAGGCTGGCGTCTTTGTTGTATTTCAGGCAGAACATAGTTCCGAAAGAGGCCACCGGCATTGCTATTACCACAGTGTTGATGTCGTTTACTATAGGCTGAATGCCTATTGCCGCAAATAAGAAATATAATCCTATCGGGATTATTGCAAGTCTGAATGCTGTTGTGATATATACAATGCGGTTGCCCAACATTCTGCTTATCGGCAGTTCTGCCATGGAAGAACCTATTATCATCAGTGATGCCGGTATGGTGATGTTGCCAACCATGCTTACCGGTGAAGCTATGATTTCTGGTATTTTCCATTGAAAAGCCACGATAATGGCAGATGCAAAGGCGGCTAGCATGGCAGGACTCAGCAGTAGTTTGGGATTAAAACTGTGTAGAAGCATACTTATGGTTCCTCGTTTCTCATTTTCACTGTCAGATATGCCGTTAACCAGTGTCACTCCGGTTGTAAATATGAAAAATGTGTTTGCCATATTCAGCAAGGCTGCATAGAACACAGCATTGTTGCCGAATATGGAAGCTACGATAGGGTAGCCAATGAAGCCTACATTTGCAAACATCATGGCAAAGCCGGTTATGCCTTGGTTATCTTTGTCTTTAGTTATAAAACGTGGAATAGTGAAAGCCACTATTGTGAGAATTATATATGTAAAAAATCCTGTGGCAAGCAATGGCAGAATAAGTCGGCGGTCGGGGAGAGTGTTGCCCATGACAGAAGACAGAATGAGCAGCGGACATGTAACATCAACAACGATGGCAGACAACTTCTTGTCGAAATTTTCATTCAGATATCCTAGTTTGTTGAGCGCATATCCCAAAATAACAATGATGAACAGAGTCACCATTACATTCAAATTCTCCATAACATTTTGTTTCTTTTATTTTGTGTGCAAAGTTACATCAAATCTTTGTATTTTCTGATACAATGCCGACATAAATATAAGCCTGCCAATTAATTATTTCATACATCATAAATTCTTTACGTATGAATTTGCTTTATCCACCGCTTTCGTAATGTGGTCACAGATATGGTCTTCACCTATCAGCTTGTCTATTCCGGCATGCATCAGCACAGATTTCACCTGAGGCTTAACTCCTGACAGTATTACCTGAATTTCTTTTTCTTTTGATGATTTTATAAGTAATTCCAAGTTATGAATTCCTGTAGAATCTATGAATGGCACCTTTCTCATTCTTATAATGCGTACCAGAGATTTACTGCCCATGCTGCGCATTATCTCATCAAATTTTGTAGCTATTCCGAAAAAGAAAGGACCGTCTATTTCATATATTTCAATACCTTTGGCAACTTGCAGTACTTCATGTTGGGTAGATTCCGTGCCTTCTGCTATGTCTATCTGGTCACCAAGAACTTTCACCTGAGTATTTTCCATTACTCGTTTTATAAACAGTACAACAGCAAATAGCAGTCCTATTTCTATTGCAATGGTAAGATCGAATATTACGGTAAGAAGAAATGTTACTATCAATACGGCAATATCAGATTTCGGATTCTTGAATATTCCTACAACAGTGCGCCAACCGCTCATGTTATATGATACCACTACAAGAACTCCCGCCAGACAGGCAATTGGAATATAGTTGATGAGGGGCATTAAAAACAAAAAGATAACCAATAGCACTATGGCGTGTATTATGCCTGCTACCGGAGTGCGCCCACCATTGGTAATGTTAGTCATTGTCCGGGCTATGGCTCCGGTGACAGGTATTCCGCCAAAGAAAGGAACAATCATATTGGCAATGCCCTGACCAATAAGTTCTGTATTGTTTAGTGTCTTGTTGCCGGTTGCTCCGTCTGCCACTGTTGCTGACAGCAATGATTCTATAGAACCCAATATGGCAATGGTGAAAGCTGACGGCAGCAGCACGTTTATTGTTGTCATGTTAAGTCCCAGCCAATGAGGCAAAGGCATTTCTGTAGGCAGTTTGCCAAAGCGGTCACCTATGGTTTCAATGCCATCCATTCCACAGAATTTCTTCATTAGAAAAACAGTGAGCGTTACTGATATTATAGCAACAAGTGCACCTGGCATTTTCTTGTGAATATATGGCATTGCGGATATTATTCCTATCGTGATAATTCCTATAGCAAGGGTAGGGAAATGTATGGAATTGAAATTCTGGAAATATACAGCCCATTTTGACAGAAAATCAGATGGTACGTTGCTTATTGTCATACCGAAAATATCTTTTATCTGAGTCGAGAATATAGTCAGGGCTATACCGCTGGTGAATCCAACAACAATAGGATATGGAATGAATTTGATTACAGTGCCCAGTCTGAACACTCCCAACAGAATGAGTATCACACCTGCCATGAATGTTGCCATGGCAAGTCCCTGTAGCCCATACAGATGAATAATGTTGTAGATAATCACGATGAAAGCTCCTGTTGGTCCGCCAATCTGTACGCTGTTTCCGCCCAATGCAGAAACAAGGAATCCGCCTATAATGGCAGTAATAAGTCCGATTGTTGGCGTCACGCCACTTGCTATACCAAAAGCAATAGCAAGTGGAAGAGCTACTATGCCTACTATGATGCCTGCTGTCAGGTCGTCTTTGAATTTTGTTAAGTTATAGTGTTTAAGTTCCGATATTGATTTCGGCTTAAAAACTATTTTTCCGGTAAAGTCCATTTAATATTATCTTAATACAATTTAGTCTAATGTGCCTTATTGGTTCGCTGCAATATAGCAGTGTTGACTTTTGAAGGTGCAAAGGTAGTAAAAAATATTCATATTTGAGCTATAATTGTGAAAAATATATAAAGAGTATATAAAAAAAGCATATTGATTCTGTCAATGTGCAGTTCTGAATTGCTACAAAGGCTATGGATTTATTGTATTCATGCTGAATACTTGTAGTATTTATGCTATATATTGACAGTACAAAGGCTTTAGACAATGAGTGCATAAATTGAATATGATTTTCTGTACTTATTTGATAAAACTTTACATTGTGGAATTTGTGCTATTGACAGATATTTCTTTTATCTCGCAATAGCTATGTTTTTGGCAAGAAAAATGTTTCATATTGCAGTGATTTCGAGCTAAAAACGCAACATGTTAGGCATTGATTAATCAAAGATTTAAAAATAGAGCAAAAAAAACACTATGAGAAGTATGAAATATATGATAAAAACACTATAAAAGTAGTGAAAAACATCGTTTTTAAGTATTTATCTGTCATCTGTCATAGTATCTGTTATATGCAGGAATGCCTATAAACACTGGGCTTCAGAGACTATTTATGACAGATGACAGATAAAACTTAGAAAAAAATATAGATAGCACTTTTATTCTGCTGGCGTTTTTTACTATTTAGTTTTAGCCAGCAGAATTAATTACAAATATGTATTATACTTTATCTTTTTCTTTGTTTTTTATGTGTTCTTCATACTCAGCAAGTTCTCTTTCTCCAAAGTGTGCGAGACCATAATGCTCGTCATGCTGGCTTAAGTCTAAGCCTACACGCTCGCTTTGTATGCTTACTCTCATTGGAATAAATTTGTCGATGAGCCAATAACCGAAATAACTCATTCCAAAAGTGTATATCACAACTATGGCAACGGCAAGTAAATGATAGAGAAATACAATGAAACCTGCCCATGTGCCGGAAATAAGACCTTCTTGAATGAAAATGCCGGTCATGACCGTACCTACAATACCTCCGGTGCCATGAGTCGGAAATACATCGAGGGCATCGTCTATTCTGCTGTGAGAACGCCAGTAAACAGCAATGTTGCAGATTATAGTTATAACGAATGCTATGAATATGGTTTGACCTACTGTGACGTATCCGGCAGACGGAGTGCAAGCTACCAGACCTACAACACAGCCTACAGCTGCTCCCATTGCAGATGGCTTCCTGCCACGTAAGCAGTCGAAGAATATCCACGTCATCATGGCTGTAGCTGATGCTGTGGTTGTATTCAGAAAGGCTTTGATTGCTGTTCCGTCGGCATGGAGTGAACTGCCTGCGTTGAAGCCGAACCATCCGAGCCATAGCAATGCGGCACCTAATAATACAAAAGGTATGTTTGCCGGCTCTTCATTTCGTGTAGACGTACGTCGGCGACCCAGAAATATGGCACCTGCCAATGCTGCAACTCCAGAAGATGCGTGTACCACAATACCTCCGGCAAAATCAACAACTCCCCATTTAAGGAAAAGTCCGTCAGGATGCCATGTCATGTGAGCTAGAGGACAGTAGATGAAAACAAAAAAGAATATCATGAAGAACAGGTAAGCTGAAAATCTTACCCGTTCGGCAAAAGATCCGGTAATAAGTGATGGGGTGATGATGGCGAACTTCATCTGGAAAAGAGCGTATAGTGCCAATGGTATGGTGGCTCCACCAAGAAGTTTGCCTGTAGGAGTAATATAGGTGTCGGCTCCAACGTTCTGGAACATTGCGAAAGATAATGGGTTGCCTATAATGCCTCCAATGTCATCGCCAAAACATAGTGAAAAGCCAAACACAACCCATAATACAGTGATGACGTCCATGGCTATGAAACTCTGGAGCATTGTGGAAATCACATTCCTTGCTTCAACCATTCCGCCATAGAAGAATGATAATCCGGGAGTCATCATTAATACAAAAATGGTAGCCGTGATGAGCCATGCCACGTCGGCACCGTTAATTTTAGTAAAGTCACAAACAAAATTTGGTTCTTTTGCAAATAGTCCGGCTATGGCTATAATCACCATGGCTGACATTAGAACGAACCACTTCTTTTTAATTTTCATAATAATTCTAACAAATTGGTTGCTTATTTCTGCAAAAATAAACAATTTGCTATTGAAAATAGAAAAATAAAGAATAAAAGTTAGCTTTAAAGTGAACTTGGTTTCAAACTGTAATATCTTTGCTTCTTTATACTATCAAAAGGTGAGTAAAAATGATGTTTTTAGTTACGATTTGATACAAAAGTGGTTTTTGTAGTTTCTATATGACAAAACTGTTCTTTTTTTGATAGAATATTGAGTAATTTTGCAGTGTGTTTAAATAGAGACTTTAATTATTTGACGAGATAGATTTATACAGATATTAAAAATAGAACTGAATGTTAATAGACATTGAAGTATTTTCAATGTAAATGTACGAGAGAGAAATGATTTCAGGATAACAAAGATTACTCGAAGAATTCATCTGTTCTTCAAAGGTATATACCAGAATGTGAAGACTCACATTACTGGTATAAACCTTTTTCTTATTTAACTAATATGTTGCATAGCTTACGTTGAAGTACATGAGCGTCAAGCACAGACATATCACTGTCCATTATGGCAAACGCGAGCAGATGTCCATTGGAGGCTTTGCAATATCCGGCAAGTGAACTTATGCCATAAGGGTGGGATAGGGTTCCGGTTTTTGCGTGAATCTTGCCACGTATGTCAGGATTGGAAAATCCACGTAGCGTACCGTCTATACCGGCTATTGCCAGTTTATTGTACAGAACATTGTATATGTTCTTGTGGCTATATCCATAGCGCAGTATCGTGGTAAGAGCCAAAGGAGAAAGATGATTGTGCGTGCATAGGCCGCATCCATCGTGTATCACCAGAGATTTGTCTTTTAATCCAAGATCATCATGCATGAATTTGCGAAGATATGTAACACCGGCTGCGGTAGGCGATGCATTTGGATTGATATGATGACCTATTGTGTATAGTAAAGATGTGGCTTGCGTATTGGAACTGTTTTTCCACATACGTTGGATAACACGGTCAATGGAGCGGTAGAAACGGAAAATGCAATGGGAACCTCCCGGAACTTTTCCCGGAACCATCTGATTTTCGGATATCTTTATGCCTTGATTACGTAAGGTGGTTTTTAAATCTGTCATGATTTTCTGTTCTCCTTTGTAAAACAAGCCGTATTTAGAGAATGACAAGTCCCATGGATACCAGTGCGGTTCGCTTTTTACCGGTTCTTTAATTATTAAATCAACAATGAATTTACCTTTAATACCTTTTATCCCTTTGCGCCGTAATGCCTGAACAAACATTTTGAGGTCAGTTGTATTGATTTGCGGGTCAAGTCCGGCCTTGAAAGTTACATCACCCTGTAAGGTGTCTCCAATTATTTTACCGCGGGTATAAATAGATGTGGAATATAGATATTTTGTACCTAAAAGATGAAGGCCAGCTATGCCACTGAGTAATTTCATGCAAGAAGCAGACGGTTGTGCCTGGCGTTCGTTGCAGGCAAATACTGTTTTTCCAGCAGTAAGGTCATAAACATATAGTCCAAAGTTGCCTTTGGCACGAGGTGCTTTTGTAAATTCAGAGATTCTGTTACGCAGAGCGTTGTCTATTGCAATGTTTTCTTTCTTAGCTTTCTCGTTGTTATTATTGTTTTCTTTATTTCCTCCGCAGGCTGTAAGAAGAATGCCTGCAAAGGAAATAATAAGCCATTTATTAAATGAATACATATTTTTAAACTACTGTATTACTTTAGTCATGTTAAGGGATGATACCAAATCGTCAGGACCGATTTTTGCACTTATGCGATAATTGTTGGTGCCATTTTTACTGGGGTCGGTGAATTCTTTATGTTGTGAAACCGAGAATTTAACTGTGTATTCGTATTCTCCGTCACCAACTTCTTTCTTGTCAATTTTGTAATCATTGTTTATGTGCCAGTTCATATTTGTGATATCGTCTTTCCATATTTTGTGCAAGAACATTATCACATCGCTTCTGGTAGCATCGCTTTTGCCCAAGAAAGATGTAAGCAGACTTGAGCATGTGCTGGTCAGACCTTCTTCGTCTTTAGAGTTAATGCTCTGGAAGAAATGACGGAACAGACTGCTGACCATCAATTTTTCTTCTGGTTGGATAGTCTTTGCATTGATATCCTTGATGCCATTTTTGGCTTCGTCTACATGCTCACCGTTAGGATGGTCTTCAAGATAGCTATTATATGCGTCTTCTGTATTGGCTTCAGATACGGCTCCCCAGTCTATGGAGTCTATTTTATGCTCTATTTCTGCTTTATGCGGAGAGTCAGGATGAGTTTGCAGATAATCCATTAATGCAGATTTGCTGCCGCTTACAAGTGCATTTGTCCAGTCTTGGTCAATCTGTGTAAGCATTGTCAGGTGGGCTTGAATACTGTCTCTGTGAGCTTCTGGCGCATCTTGAAACAAATCCAGATATTGTTTCAATACATCAGGGTCATTGCTTTGCATGGCACTTTCGTATGCCTGTTTTTCTTTATCATTAGAACTTGAGGAATACATATAAAATACAATGCCACATATTGCCAGAGCTATAATGAATGAAACAATCCAAATGTTTTTGTTGGATTTCTTCTTTTTAGGGCTAGGTGGTACCGGAGGGATAGGAGGGGCTGCCTGTATTTCATTGTTGTTTTGTACTGGCGGTACAGCAGGTGGAACAACGTTTCCCGCAATCTTTACACCGCAATTGGGACAGAAAGGAGCTTTGTCGCTCACTTCATGTCCACACTCTGGACATTTGATTATAGCCATAACTTTTATCTGAATTTAGTGTTTGAATCTTATTTCCCGTAGTGAATGTTTGCCCATAAGACGGCTCTTGTCAACGTATCCGTTAATACCGTTTATGTGTCCTTTACCGGTATATTGCCACATAGTGAAGTCTCTGTCGTCTTTAAGAACCGGTTCACGTCTGGTATATTGGGCAATCATCAGCTTGTAGCCATCTATTTTGCCAAGCAAATATTGGTCATAGAAATTGGCAAAGGTATATAGCAATGGTTTTTGATGATATGCTTTTTCTACCATTTCCAAGAATTTGAAAAGAGAGTCACAGAATTCTTCTGTATTCATTCCTGATTTGGTCTCTATATCAATCATAGGAATTAAATCTTGTTCTTTGGGACGACACTGAGTCATGAAGTTTAGAAGTTGTCTGTTCAAGTCTGTTTTAGGGCGGAAAAAATGATATGAACCGACTTTCAGTCCGTATTTATGAGCAAAGATAATATTATCTTCATATTTACTGTCTATTTTATTGCCACCTTCTGTGGCCTTGAGATATGCGTATGCCATCTTACTGTTGTCGCCAACAGTTTCCCAGAATACGTTACCCTGATAGTGACTGAGATCAATACCGTGTATATGCGTGCATGTATCTTCACACTCTGTATAATCTCTTTCCTGTGCCGGCAGATTTGACGCAAAAACTAACGCTAATATTATTGCAATATATTTTTTTCTGAATTTCATACTTGCAAAAATACAGTAAATAGATAATATGGCAAAAAAAATTAATGATATTTTGCTTATTCTTCTATTTCTGACAGGCTACGCGCAAAGTTTGCAATGAAACTACTGGCTGTTTCAACAGGCGCAAAGTCTATGTAGCGCATACTGCGACGGATATTTTTGCGCATCTGTTTGGAATTGTTTTTCACAAATCCCGATTTGCCTTGTCTGAAATTCCACTCTGCATCATTTTCTGTGTTTTGGATTGAACGTAATGTCAGTGGCTCTGCTTCTTTTTCTATTGCTTTTACGAATGGAATTTCTGATTGCTCAAAACCGAAAAATTCTATTAGTATGCAGCCTTGCAATTGTGCCATACGCTGGATATGTAATTTGGATAGCCAGTTGTCTAATTTTACAAAATCAATTTTATCACCGCGTGAACGCAGATATTGTCCCAGTTGTATGATACCGCATACAGGGATGCCGTGGCTTATTATGGCATTGACATTGCTTACAATAATTCTCAATATGTATATAGATTCCAATGAAAGAGGAGTGGCACTCTGCTCTTCTTTCTGAATATTTTTAAGTCTGGTGTTGAGAATCGGGTTGGTAAGATTGACATCTCCGGAAGGCATATCGGCAATGTTTTTCATCATAACCATAAGTTTTTTCATCTTAAACTTAGACATGGGTTCAAGAGATTCACCTGTAGAAAAGTTGTCAATGCGGAGCTTGGCAAAAAGATTGCGTTGAATTATATTCATTGTTTAAGAGTATTTCTTTGGATATCTGACTAAAATAGCTGTTAGTGCAGCTATGCCTATTGCCATTGGATAGAATAAATATGGAAGTATTTCTATTGGGTTGATATGTGCGAGCCCGGCAGCCAACAGCATCTGAACACCGTATGGAATAAGACCTTGTACGCAACATGAGAAAGTATCAAGAATACTGGCAGCCTTGCGGTTGTCTATACCGAAACGGTCACCTATCTTTTTTGCGATATTACCCACTGTGAGTATCGCAACCGTATTGTTGGCTGTACATACATTTACAAGTGAAACCAAAGCCGCAATTGATAGTTCTGCTCCACGTTTTGTTTTTACATGCGCCGTGAACTTTCTGATAATGAAGTCTATGCCTCCGTTTGCCCGTATAATCTCAAGCATTCCTCCTGCCATCATTGCTATGATTACCAATTCGCCCATGCCAATAACACCATTGCCCATAGCACTAAACCAGCCATATATATTATAATCACCATATAGCATGCCGATGATGCCACAAAGCAGAATGCCTAGTGTGAGGACTGCCATGACGTTCATTCCGCAAACAGCTGTAACAAGTACAATAAGATAAGGTAAAACTTTTATATAGTTAACCTCTTTGATGTTGGCAGGGGCGTTTATGTCTGCTCCAATATATGCATAAATGATAAAGACCAGTAATGCTGCCGGAATAACTATCATTGCGTTTACTCTGAACTTATCGCTCATTCTGCAACCCTGTGTCTGAGTTGCAACTACGGTGGTGTCAGAAATGAAAGATAGATTATCTCCAAAATAGGCTCCTCCGACAATGACGGCAGTCAGCAGGGCTATGTTGCTTCCTGTGTTTGAAGCTATTCCCGCTGCTATTGGAACCAAAGCCACGACAGTGCCCACACTGGTTCCTATAGAGATTGAAATGAAGCATGCCGCAATAAAAAGTCCGGGCAACAACATTGTTGACGGAGTATAGTGCAGTGCCATATTTACCGTGGCATCTATAGCTCCCATGCTTTTTGCTGAAGCGGCAAAGGCACCGGCTAATACGTATATCCAAAGCATAAGCATGAGATTGCTGCTGCCGGCTCCATGACTGTAAGTATCTATGCGCGATTTCATCGGCATTTCGCCGGTGATGATGATGGCATAGATACTTGAAATCATAAAGGCTACCGTCAGGGATAGTGTTGGCTCTTTATCGGTCTTGTCTACAGAATAAACTGTAAACATGACGATAAACAATATCAATACCAATAGTGGCGATAGGGCCAGTAATCCACGCTTATTACTCATTCTTTGATTTTAGTTTATAACGTCACCCCATTTTTGAAAATGGATATTTCGCGGTATCCGTTAATTTCGTTCCTTACTTCTTCGCCACTTGCTGTTGCTATAATCTTGTCTATGAAACTGTTTACAAGTGTACTCATATCTGTATTCTCTACAAGTTCACCGGCATTGAAATCAATCCAATTAGGTTTGTTTTTGTATAGATTTGAGTTAGTGGAAATCTTCATAGTAGGAACAAATGTTCCGAATGGCGTACCACGACCGGTGGTGAACAGAACCAACTGACATCCGGCAGAGGCCAGGGCTGTGGCTGCAACCAAATCGTTACCAGGTGCAGAGAGCAGATTAAGTCCGTTTGTATGCAGGCGGTCACCATATTCCAGAACACCGCTGACCTGAGCTCTTCCGCATTTCTGTGTACATCCAAGAGCTTTATCTTCCAGAGTTGATATACCTCCGGCCTTGTTGCCCGGTGACGGATTTTCACCAACAGGCTCGCCATGACTGAGGAAGTAGTCTTTGAATTTGTTTATAAGACCTACAGTCTGATTAAACAGTTCAGGAGTTTTGCAGCGGTTCATCAGAATAGTTTCTGCGCCAAACATCTCAGGGACTTCAGTAAGGATACTCGTTCCTCCCTGAGCTACCAACCAGTCGGAGAATTCTCCTACAAGAGGATTAGCTGTTATTCCGCTGAATCCATCAGAGCCACCGCATTTCAGTCCGACACGCAGTTTGTTTACAGGAACATCTGTCCGCTTGTCTTCTTTTGCCTTAGAATACAGATTGCGGAGTATTTTTATACCTTCCTCTATTTCATCACCTTCAACTTTTTGTGTAACAAGAAGTTTTATGCGGTCCTTGTCGTAATCGCCCAACATTTCCATAAAAGCGTCTGGCTGATTATTTTCGCAGCCAAGAGACAGAACAAGAACTCCTCCTGCATTAGGGTGGAGACAGATGTCACGCAGCACTTTGCGCGTGTTCTCATGGTCTCCGCTCAGTTGAGAGCATCCATAGTTATGATGCCAGGCATGGATGGCGTCTATTCCCTCCAGATTAGACTCTTTTTTTAACAGTTCTACCAACTTTTCTGCTACACCGTTGACACAGCCAACAGTTGGTACAATCCATATCTCATTGCGGGTTCCTACTTCTCCGTTTTTGCGTACATATCCTTTGAAAGTACGGTTTTCTTTGGCAATATTCAATTCTTCCTTAACAGGATTATATGTATATTCCAAAGTTCCGGCAAGATTTGTTTTCAGGTTGTTCTCATTTACCCATTCACCTGACTTCAGATTTTTTTTTGCGTGACCGATAGGGTAGCCGTATTTAATAATGTCTGTATTTTCAGACGTATCGTTAAGCAGAAGTTTATGTCCTGCAGGCGTATCCTGCAAAACTTCAATTTCTTTACCGTCAACAGATATTACTTCACCCTTTTTCATAGGGCGCAGGCAAACAACAACAGAGTCTGCCTTGTTAATTTTAAGAAAATCAGCTTGATTCATAAAAAGAATGTTTTCGTATGTTTGTTTTTAATATTTCTATAATTGTGTACGTCTGTAGAAGTCTACATTTTCTTTGGACAGCAGTTCGATAGGCATATAGTTTATCGGCTGCACTTTTTTCTTAAGTACAATTGCGCGGAACAGAGCGTCAACGCAGCAGAATCCCTGCTGGTAAGCGTGCTGTGCTATGAGAAAACTGATGCTGCCCTGTCTCAGGCATTCAGCATTTTTGCCTACCATGTCATATCCCATAATCTGTATGTCACGCCTATTGGTGCGAAGTAAAAATTCCCCCACCAGGTGAGCTTTGGAATTAAGCGTTATGCAGTGGTGAACTAAAGGATGCTCTGTAAAGAAGTTTTCCAGAATATTATTGTATTCTGTTTTGGTATAGTCCAAAGAAAGATTCACATCAGATATCTTTATTTCAGGAAAATGGTCGCGCATATAATGCCGGAATCCAACCTCGCGGTTGGCTTGCTGCTTGCTTACAACGTGCCCTTCCTTCATCTGTTTCATAAACATGATTTCTTTTTCATCAGAGGCTACGAGCATCAGCATCTTTGCTGCGAAGTAACCGCTGCAGAAAGAATCCTGTCCATAGAAAGACAAAGGGTGAAGGTCAGGCATATAAGAGTCCAATAATATAAAAGGTATGTTGACGTCATGCAATTTATCTGTGAGCTGTCGTGTCAGTTCAAGTTCTACAGGGACCACAATTACACCGTCAGGATTTTTGTCCAGGCATATATTGCTCTGTTCAAGAAAAGATTTATCGTTGAACCGCTCATAATATAAGGTTTTCACCTCTATATGAAAGTCACGTCGGGCTTCCATTGCTTTTCTGGCACCTTCCTCGATTTCCTCCCAATAAGCCTCCTGCTCGTGTTTGGGCATCATAAGATAGAATTCATACTGTTTATTGTATGCCAAAGCACTGGCATACATATTAGGGTGGTAGTCCATTTCTTTAAGGGCCTTTTCTACCTTTTCACGTGCGGGAGCAGAAACATTGGGGCGATTATGCAGTACGCGGTCCACTGTACCTACAGAAACTCCAGCTCTTTCAGCAATGTCTTTAATTCTAATCTTTTCGGTCATATCTTCTATTATGGTTTTTGCATCATTAGTCTTTATACACCTTATTTATTAAAGTGTGTGCGAACACAATACAACTTTAATTTTGCAAATATAGTAATATTTTCTTATATTGTGTGCCCGCACAGCCTCTTTTTTGCTTAAAAAAGCATTTTTTCTTGTTTTTATTTTCTAAATTCCAAAATATTAGCTATTTTTGCCAATGAATTTATCATGAAAATGATTAATCTATTATAAACAAACAATTAAAGTAAACATTAAAAATGGGTAAAATCGTAACATTAGGTGAGATTATGCTTCGCCTTTTTCCTGAAGGTAACTATCGTTTCATCCAGACAGATTCTTTCAGAATTATCCCTGGTGGCGGTGAGGCTAATGTGGCTGTAAGCCTGGCTAACTATGGTCATGAAGCTTACTTCGTATCTAAACTTCCAACACACGAAATCGGTCAGATAGCTCTTAATGCACTTCGTCGTTATGGTGTAAAGACAGACTTCATTGCTCGTGGTGGTGACCGTGTAGGTCTTTATTATGCGGAAACCGGTGCAAGCATGCGTCCATCTAAGGTGATTTATGACCGTGCTCACAGTTCTATAGCAGAAGCAGAACCTGCTGATTTTGATTTTGACAAGATTATGGACGGTGCTGACTGGTTCCATTGGAGCGGTATTACTCCTGCTATCAGTGACAAGGCTGCTGAACTTACTAAACTTGCCTGTGAAGCTGCAAAGCGTCATGGTGTGACTGTTTCTGTGGACCTTAATTTTCGCAAGAAGCTATGGACATCAGAAAAGGCAATTTCTGTTATGCGCCCTTTGATGCAGTATGTTGATGTATGTATTGGCAATGAAGAGGATGCTCAGCTATGTCTAGGTTTCAAGCCTGATGCTGATGTTGAAGGTGGCAAGACTGATGCTGAAGGTTACTATGGCATATTCAAAGGAATGATGAAGGAGTTTGGTTTCAAGTATGTGGTATCTACACTTCGTGAATCTCTTTCTGCTACACACAATGGCTGGAAGGCTCTTATCTATAATGGCAAGGATTTCTATCAGAGTAAACATTATGATATAGATCCTATTATCGACCGTGTAGGTGGTGGCGACTCTTTCTCAGGTGGATTGATTCATGGTCTGCTCACAAAGTCTAATCAGGGTGAAGCTCTTGAATTTGCTGTTGCTGCATCTGCTTTGAAGCATACAATTCCTGGTGATTTCAACTTGGTTTCTGATATTGAGGTTGAAAGTCTTGCAGGTGGTAATGCCAACGGACGAGTTCAGAGATAATATATTGGTCTGCCAAAGATGATTTCTGGCAGAACAAAACATAATTTATTGGGAATAAAAATATAGTTTAATAGAAAATGGCTAAATTCAATAAAGTTCGGGTAATTGTTGCTATGAAAGAAACTGGTATGGTGCCTGTATTCTTCAACAAAGACATTGATATATGCAAGAATGTAATTAAAGCTTGCTACAAAGGTGGAGTGCGTGTTTTTGAGTTCACTAATCGTGGCGATTTCGCTCATGAGATTTTTGGTGAACTGGTTAAGTGGGCTGATAAAGAATGTCCGGAACTGATTCTTGGTGCAGGTACTGTTATAGATGCTCCGACAGCAGCTCTTTATATTCAGCTTGGCGCAAACTTCATTGTAGGTCCTAATTTCAATCCTGAAATAGCTCCGGTATGTAATCGTCGCCTGGTTCCTTATTCTCCAGGTTGCGGTTCTGTAAGTGAGATGAGCAATGCTCAGGCTGCCGGATGTGATGTAACAAAGGTGTTCCCTGCAGGTAATGTCGGTGGACCTTCATTCGTGAAGAATGTACTTGGACCTCTGCGTTGGAGCAATATTATGGTTACAGGTGCTGTTTCTCCAGACAAAGAAAATCTGACAGAGTGGATTAAGTCTGGTGTTCTCTGTGTCGGTATGGGCAGTAAACTGTTCCCTAAGGATGTTATTGCTGCCGGCAATTGGGGCTCAATTACCGATAAGTGTAAGGAGGCTTTGGGATATATTGCTGAAGCACGCGCTTAAATATGATATAAAGAAAAGTTCCTTATGGCTAATTGCCGTATGGAGCTTTCTTTTACTTTCAGCTTGTTCGTCATCGCATAAGGACGAAATTGATGAGCTGAATTCTAAATCTTATGCGTTTCATTATCGTAATCTTGACTCTACAAGAATATATGCAGAGCGGGCATTGAAGCTTTCTGATGATTATTCTGCAGGCAAGGCAGAGGCTTATAATAATCTGGCTTTTGTAAGCATTGTGAAAATGGATTATGACAGAGCTTACAATCAGTTGGATTCTGCTGTTGGCGTAACAGACAATCAGATAGAACTTCTTATTGCAGATGTGCAGTATATGCGTCTGTGTCAGCGTCAGAGCAGAAACAAGGATTTCTATGATTACCGTGAACGTGCCATACATAGGCAGCAGCGGATAGGAGAGGAACTAGGAGTTCTTTCAGAACGGGAGCAGGAACGGCTCACTTATGCCAACAGTGAATTTGATATTGTGGCATCTACATATTTTTATTATGTAGGATTAAAAAAATATTCTGCAGAAGCGCTTATGAATATAGATCCGTATGGAACAGTCCAGAAGGATACGGCTCAGCTTATTGCGTATTATTATAATATAGGTGCAGGTGGAATAATTTCTAACGGTAATGACGCTGAAATCGCTCAACGAGAATTTGAATATCTGGTAAGAGGTTTGGTTCTTTCCGACAAGTACAGTTATCACTTTTGGAAAGCTAATATAATGGAGGCTATCAGTGAACACCTGCAAGAACCTGAGGCTCGGGACAGACTGATAATGAATAATTTGCCGGCAATGAAATATATTAATTCCGACAATATGCCCGATTCTCTTCTTGCCGGTAATCTGGCGCAACATTCGCTGGATTTATTCTATGATTATGGTGATGTATATCAGACAGCAGGAGCTTTCAGAACATTGGCTTCGTGTTATTGGGCTATTAGGGACTATCGTTCTTCGATAATATGTCTGAATGATGCTCTTAATAAAGATACGGTGATAAATCGTGCTCCAGACCTTGTGGCATCTATTAGGGAACAGTTGTCTCTTGCTTATTCGGCTATAGATGAAAAGCAGCAGAGCGATTATAATCGCAATATTTATCTGGATATGCAGGAAAAAACGAGGCAAGATCGACAGTTGGAAGCTCGTGCTGCTCAGTTGGATAAATCTTCTCTGATTTTGAATTGGATGATTGTAGCTGTGATACTGGCAATAATCATAGTGATATTTTTGTTGATGATGTTCGACAGAATGAGAAAAAAAGGTGATGTTAAAAATCCTATAGGGAACTTACTGAAACCACTTGAAGAATGGAAAACAAGAGAAGAGAAAAGAATAGAATCAGAAGAAGACAAATATGGTGAATTGAATGAAAATATACAACTTGCCAAATTGCATTCTGACAATAACAGACGCCGGAATATAGAACAGCGTGCCAAGATGTCGCTCGTCAATAGCATTACTCCTTTTATAGACCGCATATTACATGAGATAGAATGTCTTAAAACTCGTACTGAAAATGAAGAATGCAAAGAGCGCCGATATTCTTATATTTCAGAATTGACTGCAAAGATTAATGATTATAATAGTGTCTTGACGCAATGGATTCAGTTGCGTCAGGGACAGTTGAGCCTGCATATAGAGAGTTTTAAAATTCAGGAACTCTTTAATCTGGTTAAGGGTGGTAAGATGGGATTTTTGCTTAAAGACATAAATTTGGAAGTCTGTGACAGTCAGGATGTTGTAAAAGCTGATAAAACGCTTACGCTTTTTATGATAAACACACTTGCCGACAATGCAAGAAAGTTTACAGGCAAAGGTGGTTGTGTGAAGATATACAGTAAATCTACTGATGAGTATGTGGAAATATCAGTAGAAGACAATGGAATGGGGATGACTACGGAACAGACAACTAGGATATTTGAACACAAGACCATTGTTGATGAAAGTTTAAAGTCAGAGAAAAGTGTTTCAGAGAAGTCTCATGGATTCGGGCTGATGAATTGTGTAGGTATTATCAATAAGTATCATAAAATCAGCAAGATATTTTCAGTATGCTCTATTAATGTTGAAAGTAAAAAAGGCAAAGGTTCTAGGTTCTTCTTCCGGTTGCCTAAAGGAATATCACATATAGTTTTGTTCTTCGTGATGTTGACCTCTGCTCAGTGTGTTTCTGCAGCTAATAAGAATATTTATTTGAGGCAGGCATCAAGATATGCCGATAGTGCTTATTTCAGCAATATAAATGGGCATTATGAACGTACACTGTTCTTTGCTGACACGTGTCGCCATTATCTGAATGAATATTATCGGCAGAAATATCCTGAAGGTCGGGATACCATGTCTCTGATGGGAAACAATTCTGAGTCTGCCGAGATAAAATGGTTTCGTAAAAAACTGGATACAAATTATCCTGTCATTCTTGATATTAGAAATGAAAGTGCTGTGGCAGCTCTTGCTTTACATCTGTGGAGTATCTATCATTATAATAATAAGGTGTACACGCAACTGTTTAGAGAAACGTCTGCAGATGCGTCTCTTGATGAGTATGTGAGAGTGATGCAGAAATCTGAAACAAGTAAAAATGTGGCTATTGTTATTTTGATATTGCTGTTTGTATCTATATTTCCAGCATATTATTTTCTCTATTATCGTCATCGGTTGTTTTATAATCTTTGCCTTGACAGTGTGAATAAAATCAATGGCGTGCTATTGACAGATAAGTCTTCTGAAGAAAAACTGAGACTTGTGAATGTTATATGGGATAAAAACAGATGGAGATTGACCACAAGAAACAGTGCTTTGAATAAAATAGTAGAACAGATAAAGGAAGCTTTACAAAAGAGTATTTCTAAGGAAACGGTGCAAAAAGTTAATCTTGAATTGGCAAAAGACGAACTTCACAGAGTGGAATATGAGAATGATAAATTCTATGTCAGCAACAGTGTTCTTGATAACTGTCTCTCTACATTGAAACATGAAACTATGTATTATCCTTCCAGAATAAGTCAGCTTGTTGATAATTCAAAGGATGACATAATGGCTTTAAGTGAAGTGGCGCTTTATTATAAAGAACTTTATTCTCTGCTAAGTGCGCAGGGAATGCGGCAGATAGAAACAAATCTTAAAGTGGACAAAGAACTCACAGATTATTTGTTCTTGTTGTTAAAGAAACTTAGCGGAGAAAAAACTATCAAAAAAGATATATCAGAATTGGACGCAAATTACGTTATCATAAAGGTAAGGTTGCCATCTCTGCTGCTTTCTCAGCAACAACGTGCCGATTTATTTACTCCGTCAACTATTAATACCGGTTACATGCTTTGTCGGCAGATAGTAAGGGAGATAGGAGAAACTACAAACCTTAGAGGATGTGGCATACAAGCTGTACAGGCAGAGAATGGCGGTACTATTGTGAAAATTGTATTGCCGGCTAAATTAAAAATAAAATATTAAGAGGATATGGATGAATTTAAGATAATAATAGTAGAAGATGTTCCATTGGAACTTAAGGGTACTGTGGGCATTGTTATGAATGATATTCCTGAGGCCGAGATAATAGGCACTGCAGAAAATGAGTCTGCATATTGGAAACTTATGAAAGAACAGTTGCCGGATTTAGTGCTTTTAGATTTGGGCTTGGGAGGCAGTACTACGGTTGGTGTGGAGATATGTCGCCATACCAAGGAGAATAATCCTGATATTAAGGTGCTTATATTTACCGGTGAAATTCTGAATGAGAAATTATGGGTTGATGTGCTTGATGCTGGCTGTGACGGTATAATTCTGAAGAGTGGAGAATTGCTGACTCGCGGTGATGTGGCAAGTGTGATGAGCGGAAAGAAACTGGTTTTCAATCAGCCTATACTGGAAAAGATAGTATCTCGTTTCAAGACCAGTGTCAATAATCAGATACTCCGTCAGGAAGCCGTGGTAAACTATGAAATTGATGAATATGACGAGCGTTTCCTTCGTCATTTGGCTTTAGGATATACCAAAGAGCAAATTACTAATCTGCGTGGTATGCCTTTTGGGGTTAAAAGTTTGGAAAAGCGTCAGAATGAATTGGTACAGAAGTTATTTCCTAATGGAAATGGTGGGGTTGGTGTAAATGCTACCAGGTTGGTAGTACGCGCTTTGGAGTTGAGAATACTGGATGTAGATAATCTCCAGCCAGACGAAGAATGAGGAAAACATTGTCATATATAGTTTTGATGTTGGCATCATTTCAGGTGTTGCTGATATTGGTATCATGGTTTATTACAGCTGCGATGCCTGAACTTTATATGCGGTCCATGTTAAGTTCTGAGGGGGTACGTTGGTTTTTCGGTCATTTTACAGACAATATATCTTCTCCTTTGTTGACATGGCTTCTTGTGGGTAGTTTAGCTTATGGCAGTGTAATATCTTCCGGGATAACTAAATTGAAAAAGCCGTTAGATTTCAGAGATCGTTTTGCGTTACGTCTGGTGGCATTTGAAGTTATGATTTTCGTTGTGGTTATTTTATTGCTTACAGTTGTACCTCATGCAATTTTATTAAGTGTAAGTGGCAATTTGTTTCCCAGTAGCTTTTCATATAGTATAATTCCATATATTGCATTTGCCGTGAGTTGTGGTGCTGTGACATTTTCACTGGCAAGTGGAAGAGTTCATTCGGTATGTGATATTTTTGATATGTTTACATTAGGCATAAAAAAAGCGGCTCCGATATTTTTTATTTATATCATTGCCGCTCAGTTATATCAGTCTGTATTATATGTCTTTTGGTTTTAGCCAAGTTCTGAGAGCTCCAACCATCTCATACTCTTTTCGTCAAGTTCATCTTTTAACAATGGTAGCCGTTTGCTTTTTTCGGTTAGTTCATCTACGCTTAAAGTCCCGGAACACAATTCTTCTTCCAACTTATGCTGTTCTGTTTCCAGCAAAGCTATGTCTTTTTCCAATTGTTCAAATTCACGTTTTTCCTTGAATGACAATTTCTTCCGGTCTTCATGATGATAATCAGCTTTAGGCTTACTTTCATCTTTTGTCTTTTCAGACTTTGCGTTTTCCTTGCTTTTCATCTGCTCCCATTCACGGTATTGCGTATAGTTGCCAGGGAAATCTTTCACTATACCGTTTCCTTTGAAAACAAGCAGGTGATCCACTACTTTATCCATAAAGTAACGGTCGTGGCTAACTACAATTACGCAACCTGGAAAATCCTGTAGATACTCTTCCAAAACCTGTAGTGTCTGTATGTCAAGGTCGTTAGTAGGCTCATCCAACACCAGAAAGTTAGGGTTGCGCATCAGTACAGTACAAAGATATAGTTTGCGACGTTCACCACCACTTAACTTATACACATAATTATGTTGTTCTTCAGGACTGAACATGAAATATAGTAGAAATTGGCTTGCGGTCATGTGCCTGCCACCACCTAAGTCTATATAGTCCGCAATATCGGTAATTACGTCGATGACTTTCTGCTGTTCATTAAATTTCAGTCCGTCCTGTGAGAAATATCCAAATCTTACAGTTTCACCGATGTCAAATTGTCCGCTGTCAGGTTTTACTAGTCCCAGAAGCATTTTTATGAAAGTGGATTTGCCGGTACCATTATTGCCAACAATTCCCATTTTTTCAAAGCGTGCAAAATTATAATAAAAGTCTTTCAGCATTATCTTTGTAGGATTCCATGCTTTACTCACATATTGGCATTCAAATATCTTGGAACCTATATATACGTTGTTTGCTTTCAGTCTCATCTGGCGTTCTTCTATCCGCTGCCTAGCCTTAGTCTGTAAGTCATAGAAAGCTTCTTCGCGATATTTGGCTTTATGCCCGCGTGCTTGAGGCATACGTCTCATCCATTCCAGTTCAGTCCTGTACAGATTATTGGCGCGTGCTATTTCTGCCCGTGTGTTGTCAATACGTTCTTGTCTTTTTTGCAGGTAATAACTGTAATTGCCACGATAAGTGTATATCGTTTCGTTGTCAAGTTCCAGAATTAGATTACACACTCTGTCTAGAAAAAAACGGTCATGTGTTACCATAAGCAAAGTCTTGTTTCCACGACTAAGATATCCTTCAAGCCATTCTATCATTTCAAGATCCAAATGGTTGGTAGGCTCATCCAAAATTAAAAAGTCTGGCTCCGTTATAAGTACGTTTGCTAGTGCCACTCGTTTCTGCTGCCCACCACTCAACTGTCCCATTGGCTGATTCAAATCTTCTATTTTTAATTGAGTAAGAATCTGCTTTGCCTTTAGAATCTTGTCTTTGTCGCCATTATGATTGAAACAGGCATCCAAAACACTTTCGCTCTCATCAAATTTCGGGCTTTGTTCCAGATATCCTATTTTAAGGTCATTCTTATATATAATTTCTCCAGAATCTTTGCTTTCTTTTCCAGTGAGTACAGAGAGCAGTGTTGATTTTCCTGTACCATTCTGGGCAATCAGTCCCACTTTCTGCCCCTCGGCAATAGAGAATGAAATATTGTCAAATAAGATTTGGGCACCAAAACCCTTTGTCAGATTTTGTACATCAAGATAAGGAATTTGTGCCATTATAGAGTCTTGTTTATTTCTTCGATGTAATTTAGCACATCGTCTTTTCCTGATTTGTTTTCAGCTGATGTTATGAAGTATGGTGGCAACTGTTCCCATCTGTCCTTCAATTTGTTCATCCAGTTTACGGCATTCTGTTTGGCTTTGTTTGGCCCCACCTTGTCAGCTTTAGTGAATATAATAGTGAAAGGCACATTGCTTTCTCCCAACCAGTCAATGAATTCCCTGTCAATTTTCTGCTGTTCGAGTCTAATGTCAATGAGAACGAATACGTTGACCAATTGCTGTCTTTGCAGGATATATCCGGCAATCATCTGTTCTAGTTTCTGCTGCACGCTTTTTGAGCGTTTGGCATATCCGTAACCTGGCAAGTCTACCAGATACCATTCATTGTTTATGATAAAATGGTTTATCAGCAGAGTTTTTCCTGGAGTAGCAGATGTCTTGGCCAGTTTTTTATGATTGCACAGCATATTTATCAAACTTGATTTACCAACGTTTGATCTTCCTATAAAAGCGTATTCTGTCTTATTGTCAGTTGGACATTTGCTCACTGTAGGAGCAGAGATTACAAATTCAGATTTTGTTATTTCCATATATATTCTTCTTGTATGCTAACTTGTTATATGCGTAGATTTAATAAAGACTATTCTTTTATCAAGCCATCCAAAAAATCATCCAGATCCTTGTCTAGTCCGGGCATAAGATCTCCGCCTATAATAATAGTGTCATCATCGGCAATATACAATTCGGCAATATTTTCCTTGTCATCATCCTCCAGCACGAAACTGTATGGTTTCATTATGCCGAGATGGTCAGCTTCTGAACTGTGTTTTTTTAAGGTTTTGCGTAGGGTTAGTGTAATGGTATCATAGAAATTGTCATCTTTGTTGCTTATCCATTGTTCTACCACGCATCGGGTTATTTCGTTGTCTTCATCATCGAAAGCCAGCATTTCCCCGCTGTCCTGATTCACACGTACGTGAATATCGGTCAGAATTGTCGGTTCTTCTGTCTCAGGAAACTTCTGTACCACTTTGCCCAGAAATCTCTCTACTTGCTGAATGGTCTGCTCTGTAGGTTTCATAATGCCGTATTTTTAATATTGTTTCTTAGGCAAAGGTAGCACAAAGATTTGAACAACCAAAGAATTTCGTGTTTTTTTATTGTTTTGGGCATAGAATTTGCTATTATTCAGATAAAATTATAATTTAAAAAAGTGGAGGAATGAATAATGGCATTCATAGATTATTATAAAATTTTGGGAGTTGACAAGAATATTCCTCAGAAGGATGTTCGAATGGCATATAGGAAGAGAGCAAAGCTTTTCCATCCTGATTTGCATCCCAATGACCCAAAGGCTAAGGCTAAGTTTCAGGCTCTTAATGAAGCCTATGACGTGATAAGCAATCCTGACAAACGAGCCAAATATGATAGATATGGTGAACAGTGGAAGCAGGCTGATGCTTATGGACAGGCTACAGGCAGCAGTGCCGGAGGTGGTTTCGGCAGAGGTGGCGGTGGAGACCCTTTTGCCGGTTTTGACTTCAATAGTTTCGGTGGTGGTACAGGCGGATTTTCTAGTTTCTTTGATGATATATTAGGCGGTGGAAGAAGTAGAAATGCCGGTTTCGGCGGTGGAGGTTATTCTCGTGCTGATTATTCCGGACAACGTACAAATACCGGGCAAATAGATGCATCTGTTAATGTGGATATGTATGCGGCTCTACTTGGTGGAGACGGAGTGGTGGCTCTCAGCAACGGACAGAAATTCCGTCTGAAGATAAAACCCGGAACGCAGACAGGCACTAAGGTTCGTTTGCGTGGCAAGGGATATGACAGAGGTGATGGGACTTATGGTGACCTTATTATCACATATAAGGTTAAGTTGCCTGAATCACTCAATGAAAAACAGAAAGATTTGCTGCGCCAAATGCGGGATGCAAAGTAGTATAGTTGCAATCTGAAAGAAAAATAGAGAAAAAAGTTATAATTTCTTTGTTTATTTCAAAATATATGCTTACCTTTGCATCTGAAATCTAAAGATAGACATAAAATGAATACATTTCTGAACATACTAAGCATTATTATTCGAATTCGACTGCAAGAAGCGGGCGGAAGTGATAAGGTGTGTATGTAGGATATGTAGTATGATATATTAAGCCTTTCCACTTCCGTTATGGAGTGAGAAAGGCTTTTTCATTATTAAGAATATTAGAAAATAAATTATAAGAAATGAGTGACAGATTATTTATCTTCGATACCACACTTCGTGATGGTGAGCAGGTTCCGGGATGCCAATTGAATACCGTTGAGAAAATTCAAGTGGCAAAACAATTGGAACAGCTTGGTGTAGATGTCATTGAAGCTGGTTTCCCAATCTCTTCTCCGGGAGATTTCAATTCAGTTGTAGAAATTTCTAAAGCTGTTACGTGGCCTACTATCTGTGCGTTGACACGTGCCGTGGAAAAAGATATAGACTGTGCTGCTGACGCTTTGAAATATGCTAAGCACAAGCGCATCCATACCGGTATAGGTACAAGCGACAGTCATATTAAATACAAGTTCAATTCCACTCGTGAAGAAATTCTGGAACGTGCGGTGGCTGCCGTTAAGTATGCCAAGAAGTATGTTGAAGATATTGAATTCTATGCAGAGGATGCCGGGCGTACAGACAATGAATATCTGGCTCGTGTGGTTGAGGCTGTCATCAAGGCTGGCGCTACGGTGGTGAATATCCCGGATACCACAGGCTATTGTCTGCCGGATGAGTATGGTGACAAGATAAAATATCTGATGGAGCATGTCGACGGTGTGGATAAGGCTGTTCTTTCTACTCACTGTCACAATGATCTTGGTATGGCAACTGCCAACACTCTGCAGGGCGTACTGAATGGAGCTCGCCAGGTGGAAGTGACAATGAATGGTATTGGTGAACGTGCCGGAAATACATCATTGGAAGAAATTGCGATGATACTGAAATGTCACAAGGGTATAGGTATTGACACAAATATCAATACCACAAAGATTGTTCCTACTTCACGTATGGTGAGCAGTCTTATGAATATGCCTGTTCAGCCCAACAAGGCTATTGTGGGGCGTAATGCTTTTGCTCATTCTTCCGGTATTCATCAGGACGGTGTGCTAAAGAATGTGCAGACTTATGAAATCATGAATCCAAAGGATGTGGGATTGGATGATAATGCAATTGTGCTTACAGCGCGTAGTGGTCGTGCTGCACTTAAATTCCGTCTTCAGGTTAATGGAGTTAATATAGAGGATGAAGCAAAACTGGATGTAATATATAAAAAATTCCTTCAGTTGGCTGATAAGAAGAAAGAGGTATCAGATGAAGATGTTCTGGCACTTGCAGGAGTTGAAGAGGGTGCTGCTCACGCGGTATCTCTGGATTATCTTCAGGTAACTACCGGCAAGGGTGTGAAGAGTGTAGCAAGTATTGGCGTTGACATAAGCGGACAGAAATTTGAGGCTGCTTCTTCCGGCAATGGTCCTGTGGATGCTGCCATCAGGGCTCTGAAAAAGATTATCACCAAGCACATGACTCTGAAGGAATTCACCATTCAGGCTATAGACAAGGGTTCTGATGATCTTGGAAAGGTACACATGCAGGTGGAGTATAATGGTCACATGTATTATGGCTTCGGTGCTGACACTGACATAGTTACGGCCTCTGTAGAAGCCTATATCGACTGTATTAACAAGTTCAGAAATTAAATACAAAAATATAAAATGAATACACTATTTGATAAGATTTGGGACAAGCATGTTGTTCAGATCGTGAAAGACGGACCGACACAACTTTATATAGACCGTCTCTATTGTCACGAAGTTACATCACCTCAGGCTTTTGCCGGAATGCGTCAGCGCGGACTCAAAATTTATCGTCCTGACCATATTTTCTGTATGCCTGATCATAATATTCCTACTCACGACCAGGATAAGCCTATCGAAGACCCTATCGGCAAGCTCCAGGTAGACACTTTGGACAAGAACTGTGATGATTTTGGAGTTACGGAATTCAAGATGAATACCCGTGACAATGGTATCATTCATGTTGTAGGTCCGGAGAAAGGACTCAGTTTGCCGGGTATGACTATTGTATGTGGAGATTCCCATACCAGTACTCATGGTGCTATGGGCGCTGTGGCTTTCGGTATCGGAACGTCAGAAGTTGAGATGGTTATGGCTTCACAGTGTATTCTGCAGAGCAAGCCAAAGAGCATGCGCATCAATATCAATGGCAAACTTTCTAAGGGTGTGACTGCTAAGGATGTTGCTTTGTATCTTATGAGCCAGATTTCTACGTCAGGAGCTACAGGATATTTTGTAGAGTATGCCGGACAGGTGGTCCGTGATATGTCCATGGAGGGCAGACTCACTCTTTGCAACCTTTCTATAGAGATGGGTGCACGTGGTGGCTTTGTTGCTCCGGATGATAAGACTTTGGAATATATCAAGGGTCGTGAATATGCTCCTAAGGGTGCTGAATGGGATAAGGCTGTGGCTTATTGGAAAACCCTGAAGAGTGGGGATGATGCTGTATTCGACAGAGAACTGGATTACGAAGCTGCCGATATAGAACCTCGTGTTACTTACGGTACTAATCCGGGTATGGGCATCGGTATCACCGAATGTGTTCCTACACTTGACAAAATAGATGAGGCAGGTCAGGCTTCTTTCAAGAAGAGCCTTAACTATATGGGATTGGAACCGGGTGAGAAACTTCTCGGTCATAAGATAGACTATGTGTTCCTCGGAGCTTGTACCAATGGTCGTATAGAAGATTTCCGTGCTTTTGCTTCTCTTGTTAAGGGAAAACAAAAGGCTGACAACGTAACAGCTTGGCTTGTTCCCGGTTCATGGGCTGTAGACAAGCAGATACGTGAAGAGGGTATTGACAAGGTTGTTGAAGCTGCAGGTTTCAAAATCCGCCAACCGGGATGTTCTGCATGTCTGGCTATGAATGATGATAAGATTCCGGCAGGAAAATATTCTGTAAGTACCAGTAATCGTAACTTTGAAGGACGTCAGGGACCTGGCTCACGCACAATTCTCGCTAGTCCGCTGGTGGCTGCGGCTTCTGCCGTTACAGGTGTGCTCACCGATCCAAGAGAGTTTCTTTAAAATATCATTCACAGATAAATATCAAAAATAAAATGAAACAGAAATTCAACGTTATAACATCATCTTGCATTCCTCTTCCTTTAGAGAATGTAGATACTGATCAGATAATACCAGCTCGTTTTCTTAAAGCTATAGACAAGAAGGGAATGGGTGACAATCTTTTCCGTGACTGGCGATATAATGCCGACGGTACTCCTAAGCCAGATTTCGTGATGAACGACCCTTCTTACAGTGGCGTTATTCTTGTGGCAGGCAAGAACTTCGGTTCTGGCAGTTCACGTGAACATGCTGCATGGGCTATTGCCGGTGCAGGATTCCGTGTGGTTATCAGTTCTTTCTTTGCTGATATTCATAAAAACAATGAATTGAACAATCTTGTATTGCCAGTTGTGGTGAGTGAAAATTTTCTGAAGGAACTTTTCGATAGTATCAGCAAAGACCATAAGAATCAGGTTAAGGTTGACCTTCCTAATCAAACTGTTACCAATCTTGCTACAGGCAATAGTGAGCGTTTTGAAATAAATGGATATAAGAAGCATTGTCTGGAAAACGGACTCGATGACGTAGATTTCCTTGTTCAGAACCGTGACAAGGTTGAGACTTGGGAAAGTGCTGCTGAATGATGGAAAAGAGTAACGTGCAAACTGGAAAACGGCAGACGACGATAGAAATCATGGACTGCACACTGCGTGACGGTGAGCAGACAAGTGGCGTATCGTTCTTGCCTCATGAAAAGCTGATGATAGCCAGAATGTTGCTGAAAGACATTAATGTCGATCGCATAGAGGTGGCTTCGGCAAGAGTTTCTGAGGGCGAGAAAGACGCTGTTACGCGAATTTGTCGTTATGCTGATTCTATTGGTAAGCTTAAGAGTGTAGAGGTTCTTGGATTTGTTGACGGTGACAAGAGTGTAGACTGGATAGATGAATGTGGTGGAAAGGTGATAAATCTGCTTGCAAAAGGCAGTTTTAAACATTGTTCGCAGCAACTCAAGAAAACTCCCGAACAGCATGTCGCTGACATTGTCCAGACTATGGAATATGCTCATTCCAAAGGCTTTGAGGTTAATTTATATCTTGAAGACTGGTCATCTGGTATGCGTGATTCTCGTGAATATGTGTGGCAGATGATGGATGCTCTTTGCAAAACGGGAGTGAAGCGTTTTCTGCTGCCTGATACTCTTGGAATTCTTGACCCTTTGAGATGTGCCGAATACATACGCATGATGGTGCGTCGTTATCCGGAATGTCATTTTGATTTTCATGCCCATAATGATTATGATTTAGCTGTTAGTAATTCTCTGGCTGCCGTACTTTGTGGTGCCAAAGGACTGCATGTTACGGTGAATGGACTTGGCGAGCGTGCCGGAAATGCTCCGCTTGCATCTGTGCAGGTGATTCTGAAGGATATGTTTGAGGCCAAGACCAATATCAGTGAAGATCGTCTTAATGACATATCCAGACTTGTAGAGGGATATAGCGGCATTGCCGTTGCTCCAAATACTCCTGTAGTGGGCGAGAATGTGTTCACTCAGGTGGCAGGTGTGCATGCTGATGGTGACAACAAGGATAAACTCTACTGCAATGAACTAGTGCCTGAAAGATTTGGACGTCACCGTGAATATGCATTGGGCAAAAATTCCGGTAAGGCCAATATTCTGGCTAATCTTAACGAGCTGGGGCTGGAACTTACGCCCGACCAGACCAAGGCTGTTACAAAACGTATTACTGAATTGGGCGACCGCAAGCAACTTGTCACTCAGGATGATCTTCCATATATCGTGAGTGATGTACTTAAACACAATACATCAGAAGATAAGGTTAAGTTGGTAAGTTACATGGTATCAACATCTTATGGACTTAAACCTATAGCAAACGTCAAGGTAGACATTGATGGGACAGAATATGAAGACCAGAGCACAGGAGATGGTCAGTACGATGCCTTTGTAAAGGCTTTGCGCAATATATATAAAGTGAAGCTGGGACGCGTTTTCCCGGTGCTGGATAATTATCAGGTAAGCATTCCGCCGGGTGGTCGCACAGATGCTCTTGTGCAGACTGTGATAACATGGCGTGACGGCGACCGTATCTGGCGCACACGCGGACTTGATGCCGACCAGACCGAAGCTGCCATTAAGGCAACTCTAAAGATGCTCAATATGTACGAGAGCGATGAAAGTTCGCAGAATAATCCTTCTCCCCGGGATTTGAATATGTAGTAATAATAATAAATTTAAGAATAAAATGGATTTAAAAATTGCTGTTTTGGCCGGTGATGGTATCGGTCCTGAGATTATGAAACAAGGTGTAGCTGTTATGCAGACTATAGCTCAAAAGTTTAATCACAATTTTACCTACAAAGAGGCTGTTTGTGGTGCTCATGCCATTGACGCTGTCGGTGATCCTTTCCCAGACGAAACTTTCAACACTTGTATGGAAGCTGATGCTGTGCTTTTCGCTGCTGTCGGTGATCCTCGTTTTGATAACAATCCTACTGCAAAGGTTCGTCCAGAGCAAGGTCTTCTTGCTATGCGTAAGAAATTAGGTCTGTTTGCTAACGTTCGTCCTGTAGCCACTTTCGATTGCCTTCTCCATAAGTCACCTCTTAAAGATGAACTTCTTAAGGGTGCTGATTTCGTAGTTATTCGTGAACTTACCGGTGGTATGTATTTCGGTGAGAAATATCAGGATGACAACAAGGCATACGATACAGATATTTATACACGTCCTGAGATTGAGCGTATTCTTAAGGTCGCTTTCGAATATGCAATGAAGCGCAATAAACACCTTACAGTTGTTGATAAGGCTAACGTGCTGGCTTCTAGTCGTTTGTGGCGTCAGGTTGCAAAAGAGATGGAATCTCAGTATCCTGATGTAAACACCGACTATATGTTTATTGATAATGCTTCTATGCGTGTTCTTACCGAACCACGTTTCTTCGACGTTATCGTAACAGAGAATACGTTTGGTGATATCCTTACAGATGAAACAAGTTGCATCACCGGTTCTATGGGTTTGCAGCCTTCAAGCAGCCTTGGTCTTCACACTCCATTGTTTGAGCCTGTTCATGGCAGTTGGCCTCAGGCAGCAGGTAAGAACCTAGCAAACCCAGTAGCACAGATTCTTAGTGCAGCAATGCTTTTGGAGCATTTTGGTCTCAATGCAGAAGGCACACTCATTCGTAAGGCTGTAGATGCAAGTCTTGATGCTAACGTTCGTACTCCGGAAATCCAAGTAGATGGCGGTGCTGAATATGGCACAACTCAAGTGGGTGAATGGATAGTAAATTGGATTAAGAATAATTAATTCGCATAATACATATATAGTTTAAAGCCTTTCTGAATAATTTCTGAAAGGCTTTTTATATATGCATTCGTGTTAAGTAAAATCATCGTGCATTTTAGCTCTTGTAAAATGGTGTTCTAGCTCTCTTAAAATGATATTTTAGACACTATAAAATGCCACTTTAGCACTAGCAAAAGTAGCACTTAAATTACTATTTATAAATATCAATTTTCAATTAAAGATGGTTCAAATGGTTCAAAAGGTTCATGAACCTTCTTTCCTGTAGATATATCAATTATCCCAACGTCTTTATATGTTAAAATCAATGTTGTATTTTATCATTCATGGCTTCAAAAGATGCATAAACTATATATGTGAATATAGAGAGAAAGTGAACTTTTTAATTTCAAGTGAATGCTTTTATATGAATATTGTAAATTTACACTTATTTATAGTCGACAAATTATGGCATATGAAAGAGAAAAAATCACAGATGAGGATAGCAGATAAAAACTACATAATGTCATTTTTTTATTCTGTAATATCCCTGAAAAGATATTCTTGAAACCACTATTTGGGGTATACAAATGTGTAAAAAGTGGTTCATGAACCTTTTGAACCATTTGAACCTTTCTGTCGGTTGTGTAATACAATGAAATTTTATGTTAATCCATTGTTTATCAGTTAGATAGTTGTCTGTTATGGGGAGTGCGTTGTCATGTGCGGAAGTGATTGCTCCGTTGAACTACTTTTTTACGTTCCTGTCATTATGAATAAATTTAAATTTATGAAAGTGTTAATAATTTTCCAAGTTTAGATTCGGGAAATTAATAGATTCAATCTGTAGTCTTCTATAGCTATCTTTTATTAAATATTTGAATAAAACTAAATCTATATAGCAAAGTTATTTTGATTTATCAAAGAAATTTTTCTGTGGAAATAAGGAATAATATTTTTTGTATTAAGGCAGGTTATAATATTAGTTTGTAAGTATAATTTTGGTTAAAGAAAAAAGTGTAATAATATAAAAGTAAATAACAAACTGTATATTTGTATTACTTAATTATATTTGATAGTTAAAAATGGAGAAAGTAAAGACACTAATAATAAAGTTTAATAATACCATAGAAAGATACGAAATACCGTTATTCCGTGGAGCTGTTATAGCGTCATTAGATGAGGATAATGTGTTATTTCATAATCATGTTGGAGATAATTTCAGATATTCTTATCCGCTTATTCAATATAAAAGAATAAATAAGAAAGCTGCAATTGTCTGTATTGATAAAGGTACAGAGGCTATAGGTGATTTCTTTTCATCAAGTAATTTTAAATTTTCTTTGGGAGATAAAGAAATGGAAATGTTGATAGAGAATATAAATTTCTATCAAATAGATATAGCTTCAGAGGAGAATAGTATAAATTATAGGATAAGTAATTGGCTACCTCTAAATTCAAAGAATTATGAGTTATATAACAATGTGTGTGGATTAGTAGAAAAAGTTCAGATTCTAGAACGTATTCTTAATGGAAATATATTATCTATGCTTAAAGGTTTAGGTATTCATTTGGATTATATGCTAAACACATCAATTACGAATGTTTTGGATACAAGAATAATAAAGTTTAAGTCGGTGAAATTAATGTCATTTGATGTTGATTTTTCCATAAATATTCAGTTACCTAATTTTATTGGAATTGGGAAAAACAATAGTATAGGCTATGGTGTGATAACAAGAGTAAATAATAAATAATAATATTATGAAATATCTATATGGTGCCGCAGTTCAAGGCATACAAGGATTTATTTTTCAGACTAATGAACTGAAAGATATTGTAGGAGCTAGTGAATTGGTAGAACATATTTGTACTGATTTGTTTACTGATGAGAAAGAAGGTTTCATACAAAATGGTATTAGTATAATTAATGCTGCAGGTAATATTAAATGTATTTATAATACAAAGAAAGAATGTGAATATACTGTGAGAAATTTTCCTAAAAAAGTTACCGAGACAGCACCTGGTATTACCATAAGTCAAGCAGTAGTAAAATATGATGAAACTAAAGACTTTGCGACTCTTATAAATGAACTAGAAGAAAAACTTAAAGTTCAACGTAATAAACCAATGACAAGTATAACATTAGGACTTATTGCAACTAAAAGATATTCAGCTACAGTTTTGCCTATTGATTCAAAAATAAAGACGGAGTTTGTTGATGGGGCAACATTTAGTAAATTGAAATTCAATAATGTTTCAAAATTATGTGCTAAGAGCTTCTATGGTGATAAAGAAAATATTCCGGCTTCAAAAGTAGCTTTTAATATAAGCGATATAACTGGCAAGAACGATTGGATAGCTGTTGTCCATGCAGATGGAAACGAATTGGGTAAAGTGGTTCAGAATGTAGGAGGTGATAAAGAAAATTTAAAAATATTCTCTAAAAATCTTAATGAGGCTACCATCTGTGCAGCTAATGATGCTTTCAAGGTTATTGAGCAAAAGATAGATAAGTATAAAAGAATCCCTATACGTCCAATTGTATTGGGCGGAGACGACCTTACTGTTATTATCAGAGCAGACTTAGCAATAGACTATGTAACTGAGTTTATGAGGCAGTTTGAAAAACATACAGAAGAGAAACTTAAGGGCTTGTTGGATGGAGCCTTTGATGATGGTTCAAAGCATCTTACTGCATGTGCAGGTATTGCATTCATTAAGTCGTCTTATCCATTCTATTATGGTTATAATTTGGCAGAAGAATTATGTAGTGCAGCAAAGAAAGATGCAAAATTAGGTTTATCAGATAATGGACTGGCAAAAGCATGCTTAATGTTTCATAAAGTGCAAGATAGTTTTGTGACATCGTATAAAGATATCGTTGAAAGAGAATTAGAGATAACATTATCCGACAAACATAAAATTTCTTTCCAAAACGGACCATATTATTTGTCAAAAACAGATAATAAACAGACTATTGAAGACTTGAAAAAGCAAAGCGATAAACTAGATGGAGAAAATAATTCTACAAAGACAACTGTAAGACAATGGCTTACATTGCTGCATAGCAAAAATACAGCTATGGCAGATCAAAAGCTAAAAAGAGCAATGTCTCTCCTTAAAGGAGATAGTGAAGAATTGAAAAATCTTAAGAACTTGACAACAGTCATACAAAAAGAGGATAATATAATATATGACAAATATCCTGCTTATGACGTGTTGGCATATCACACAATAATGAATCAATATACGAAAGGAGTAGAAGATGAACATTAAATATAAAATAGAATTTTTTACTTATTGGCATTGTGGTAGTGGTTTAGCTGCTGGGGCAGATGTAGATGAACTTGTGGTTAAAGATGAGAACGGATTGCCATACGTACCGGGAAAAACATTAAAGGGACTAATTCGGGGAGCTGCAGAAACCATTAAAAACTTTGATGCTAAATATTCTACAATGGATATAGAAAAGATATTTGGTTATAGACAAAACAAAATAGATAAGAAAACTGTTGCTGGCCAATTGCAAGGTAAGGTTTTCTTTTCTAATGCAATTTTAGCTGAAGGAGAGCAGTGTGTGATAACGGATGAACTAAAGAGGTTTCTATATCACTCAGTATCGTCAACAGCTATTGGCGACGATGGTATAGCGAAAGATTTTAGTTTGCGAAAAATAGAAATGGTTGTTCCTTGTACTTTGCATGCCGAGATAATGGATCTGCCTGATGGTGCAGAAGACTTGATTCTTGATTCGTTGAATTATATTAAGCGATTGGGGCTTGGTAGAAATCGTGGTTATGGAAGATGTAAAATATCTAAAGAATAAGATTATGAAGAGATTAAAATTTAAGTGCATATTGAAGTCTGATATAGTATTATCTCAGTCATCAGCAACTAAAAATAGCAATAAATCACTAGATTTTATTCCGGGCAATAATTTCTTGGGAATTGTGGCTCGTAGTCTTTATACAAATACCAATGACAAGACTTTTACGATATTTCATAGTGGTAAGGTGAAGTTTGGAGATGCTAATCTTTCTATAGGAAATAGTCGAGGAGTGAAGGTGCCATTAGCAATGTTTAAGCCAAAACAAATAAAAACAGAATTATATATACATCATCATATACCAAATTTAATAGAGCTTAGAGGAAAACAGTTGAAGCAACAGCGTGAAGGATATTATGTCTTTGATGCAGATAGCAAAGTTGGTACATGCATAAAAGTAGGCAAAAATTTTAAGATTAAATCATCGTATGATGTAGAACACCATCGTTCTCAAGATAATGGAATGTATGGATATGAATCTTTACCAAAGGGTTCAACACTTATGTTTGATGTTGAGATAGATGATACAGCTGCTTGTTATGAGTCTGAAATAAAGAACGCTTTGGTTGGTATACGTCATCTGGGACGTTCTAAAAGTGCCGAATATGGTTTGATAGAAATAGAGGAGTGTAATACATATACAGAAGTGGAATCGTATAGCAAGGGCTTTTCTATAGGCAATGATAAATGCATTTCTGTATATGCAGACTCTAGGTTAATATTCTTAGATAAAAATGGTTATCCAAGATTTACCCTAGAACCAGCAGATTTAGGAATAAAAGAAGATGGTGCAGAGATAGATTGGTCAAAAAGTCAAATACGCACATTCCAATATTCACCATGGAACTATAAACGTCAGGCTTTTGATGCCGATAGATGTGGTATAGAGAAGGGGAGTGTGATAGTTGTAAAATGTAGTACTGCACCATGTTTAAATGCATACGTAGGTGATTATTGTAATGAGGGTTTTGGTAAGATTATTTATAATCCTTACTTCTTGGCTGCTTATGAAGATGGTAAAGCAGTTTACACGCTTAAAGATAGTGAAAAGGAAAACTACGAATTACCAAAAGGTGCATCGGATTTAGCTACTCCATTATTGCAGTTCTTAAATAGTAAGAAAACTGAAAATGATGAAATTTTAAATTGCTTTGATAAAGTAAACAAGTTTGTTGACGAAAATAAGTCAAGATTTAAAAAAGAGTTATTTGCTTCGCAATGGGGATCTATACGGAGTTTAGCTATGGTGACAAGCGATGCAAATAACTTGATAGAATCGGTAGATGCATATTTAAATCATGGAATGGCTAGTGAAAAGTGGAAACTTAATCAGCGAAAATTTAAACTAGACAATTTTATGAATGATAACAAAGGCAATAATCTTCAGAATTTGATTATAAACCTTTGTTCGCAGATGGCAAAAGAATTTAAAAAAGAATCTTAATATGGAAAAATACATACAATATAGATTTTTATCACGTATTGTGATAGAAGCAAAAAGTCCATTACAGATAGGAAGCGGAAACAAGAGTATTAAGACTGATGCTCTTCTAAATCGTGATGTAAATGGATACCCTTTTATTCCGGGTACTACAATAGCTGGATTGTTGCGTCATGCAATGAATAAAGATAAGGCTGATAAGTTAATGGGGTTTCAAACATCACAAATAGGCGAAGGTTCATTACTTATAGTGTCTGAAGCAAAGATGCTTGGTGTTGATGGCACGGTGATGGACGGTATAGTAAATTCGCAAGATGAAGTGACTTTAGAGATGAAACAATTACCTATTCGTCAACATGCAAAGATAGACCATAAAGGTGTGACTGAAAAAGCCGGTAAATTTGACGAAGAGGTCATTCTTGTGGGAACACGATTTTGCTTTGAATTGGAAATGCTTTCAGAAACTGGAGATGATACTGAGTTTAAGGGCATTATAGATAGTATTAATACAGACACTTTCCGTATAGGTGGAGGAAGTAGAAATGGATATGGTGCGATAGAAGTTTGCGAATGTAAGTATCGTAAGATTGACTTGCAGAAGGACATGCAAGAGTATCTATCTAAATCTTCATCGCTTACAGACGAGTGGAGTGGATATAACGAAACATATAATCCTATCAAAAATGAGGATGACAATTATGTGAAGTATGAGTTGAAATTACAACCAGAAGATTTTGTTCTCTTTGGCTCTGGTTTGGGCTCAGACCAAGCTGATATGACTTATGTAAGAGAGCGTATTATAAAATGGAAGAATAATAAGCCAAACATAATAGAACAAAAAAAAGTGTTGTTGGTGCCTGCAAGTTCTGTAAAAGGAGCTTTGTCTCATCGTACGGCATACCATTATAACAAACTGGAAGGTTCCTGTTTCGGCAAAATATCAAATGAAGATATAGGAAATCATGTAGGAACAAATAACAAAGCCGTTAAAAATCTTTTTGGTTCAGAAGGATGTAAAGACGAAAAAGGCAAGACAAAAGATAAGAAACGAGGAAATGTTATTATTTCAGACTTTATGAAAGAAACGGCTATACCTAAACCAAAAATATTAAATCATGTAGCTATAGATAGATTTACCGGTGGTGCTATTGATGGAGCTTTGTTTTCAGAAGAGACATTATATACAAAGAATGAAGAGCTAGATATGATAATTCTAGTTTCTAAAAATGCTTTTATTGAAAAAAATATTCAATTTGCTATAGAAAATGCATTGCTTGATATCTGTAACGGATTGTTGCCTCTTGGTGGTGGCGTGAATAGAGGAAATGGTTGCTTCTGTGGAAAACTATTAAAAAATGGGGAGGAAATAAATGAGTATAATAGATGAAACATTAAAATATGAGGGCTATCTTTGGATGAGTAACGAGAATGCTCCAAGAGTTTATAGAAACGTTAAGGTTGATTTTTCTGTGTTTGAAACACAAAATCCGTTTGTTATAGAGGGAAACCTTTATAACAAGGAGTATAGAATTTCGTATAGTATAAAATTTGCTTCTGGCAGATATTTTATACAGAAGCATAAAGTTGAGGTTACAGATTTTAGTAAACCTGAAACTATAGTAAAAAAAGAATATTTAGCTAATAGAACAGAGAAGCCTTTGATAATGAAGTTTCTGCAATATTGGAAAGAAGAAAATGATAGCTTGTGTTTAGATATGCCAGTGCTGAAGTTTGATAAATTAGTGTTTGTAGGATTTAAAGATGGGGAGGAATAGAATATGCTAATAACAACACCATATAATTTTGTTCCACTAAATGATAAGATATATATACCTGGTTGGTGGAAACAGGTAAATCAAGATGTTCCATTTTCTGATGGTGAAGATGGAATAATTGAGGTTTATATAACAAACATAAGTCCATTATTTGTTCGTAATGGCACTGCCGATAGAATAAATAAGGAAGAGTTTTCTTCTCATATAATTGACGAGAAAGGCAATCGCCATTATTTCATACCTGGAACTTCAATAAAAGGTGCAATTAGAAGCAATATGGAGGTCTTGTCTTTTGCTAAACTTGATAAATATAATAAAGATAGTTTTGGCTATAGAGATATTACTCTTACAGAATACCATAATAAGATTTCTGATAGAGTAAAATGTGGTTGGTTAGAAAAGGATAATAATGGAAAATATCAATTAACTCCATGTGGCAAACCTATAAAAGTTCATCATGAACTTATAAAAACAAAAATTCCAACATTTTATAAAGGACAGAATAATCAAACAGCAGAATGCAAACAATTATCTGTAAAGCAGAATGAGGAGTTGTATCCTATAGTTGATTGGTGCGAATATGATTTACCTGATGATAAATACCGCTTGGTATGTACCGGATATATGAATAGCAAATTGCACGAATATATCTTTTCTGAAAATAGAGGAGAATGCATTGAACTGTCCGACGATTTAATGAAAACTTTTAATAAGGTACATGAACATTCTTCTTACTATTCTAAAAGCGCAGGAAACTCTGGTTTCTTAAAAAAACGTTTGGAAGAAAGAAAAGAAATACCTGTGTTTTATCTTACAGATGAAGATGGCAATATAGAAAGTATGGGCTTGACATATAATTATAAGTTACCTTATAAAAACAATGTTGAATCATGTATACATCAAGACAAGACGGAAGGTGACGATTTACCTTCTACTATATTTGGACATATATCTTCTAACTCTTCTAAAGGGCGTGTTCAGGTTGGAAATGCTTTTTGTGAAAAACTAATAAAGGATGAGGAGTGTATTAAAGTTTCCGGAGTGCTAGGTGAACCACGTGCTTCTTTCTATCCTTTCTATTTGAAACAAAATGGGCCAAAATTACGCAATTATAATGCAGTTAATCCTGAAATTGCAGGACGAAAGCATTACCGTATTCATAAAGGCTCTACAGTGTCTGCTTTACCAAAAGGTAATGGTAATGAAAAAACAACTAGTAACTTTAGACCAATTCCGCGAGGTAATACTTTTAAGTGTAGAATATCTGTGCATAATTTAAAACCAGCAGAGATAGGAGCTATTATCTCTTCGTTAACTTTCAATGAAACTAGTGGAACATACTTAAATCTCGGATTAGCCAAGTCTTTTGGTTATGGAAAGGTTACTTGTGATGTTTCGCTAAATATGCTGCAAAATGACAAGAACTACTATTTAATAGAGTTTGAAAAAGAGATTTGTAAATTCTGTAAGGAGAATGATTTGACATTTTCTAATAATGAAAGTATTCAAACCTTGATGGCTATACATTCAGAACATGCTGATAACATAGAGATGATGGAACTTCAACAATATACAAGTATTAAGGACCCTAGAAAAAAAATATTCCCTAATTTGCACGAAAAAAGAGAAATTACTATGCATTTGGATGAATGTGAGATTCTCACGGAAAAAGAAATTAAAGCTAAAGAGCAGGAGGAAGAAGTTAAAAGGCAACAAGTTGAAAGAATATTGTTAGATTTGAAACCTTTTGATAAATTATTGACAGATGATAAAATTCAAGATGCAGAAAACTTGTTAGCCTCTGTTCAAACAAAGCTAAATAAAAATAAAATTGAAACAGAACTGATAGATGTATATAAGAAGAAATTGTCTGATAAGAGAGATGAAAATCGCAAATTATTGGAACAAAAAGAATTAGAAAAACAACAAGTACCTCTAAAAGAAAGGTTAGAAGATGTAAAATCATTAGGAACGACTTTTGGAAAAATAAAAAAATGGTATAGTGATAATTTGCAGCCGACTCTTGATGCAGATACCATTTTACTGATAGTTGAACATATCAAGAAGGTAAGTGGTGGTATATATAAATATGACGGCAAAGATTGGAAAGTCTTGCGAAAGAGTCTTGGAGATGAGACTGCTAAAATTATTTATGATAGAATAATTGAAAGTAAATAATTTGTGCTATTTTGTTTTGCATAAAGCATAAAAATGTGTTATCTTTGTGCTTTATAAAACATAAAATACGAAGTAAATGGACATAGCAACCTTAAAAAAAGTGATAATAGGCAACCGACGACTTATTAAGAGAGTGTCGTTGGTGGAGCGACATATAGTTATTGACGATAAGTTGAACTATGTGTTTGTGGGATTGCGCCAATCCGGTAAATCTTATTTGATGTTCCAGCAAATGCGTTATCTGATGGCGCAGGGACATTCTATAGACGAAATCGTGTATATTAACTTTGACGATGAGCGTTTGATAGAAATGAATTCTGATGATTTGGACTTGATTCTCCAGGCAAATGCTCAGTTATCCGAGAGTGTGCCCATTATCTTTTTGGATGAGATACAGAATATAGACCATTGGGAATATTTTGCACGTAGACTTGCTAATGAAAAATATCGTGTTTATATTACCGGAAGCAATGCAAAGATGTTGAGCAGTGAGGTTGCCACTACTCTTGGTGGAAGGTATATGATACAGGAAGTTTATCCGTATTCATTTAATGAATATCTTTGTGCTTCAAGTATCGAGGTTACAAGAAACTGGGAGTATGACATTGATTTGATAAATTCTATAAACAGAGTGTTTGATGTCTATTTCCATTTCGGAGGATTTCCGGAAAGCATAGGTGTATCAGAGAAGAGAGAGTGGCTGTCTAATCTTTATCAAAAGATTTTCTTTGGTGATTTGGTGGCTCGGTATCATGTGCGCAGTGACATGGCGTTGAAATTATTGGTGAAGAAACTCGCAGAGAGTGTCAAACAACCGTCGTCGTATTCGCGACTCGCTAATATGATATCTTCGGTAGGAGCTAAGGTGCAGACCAATACGATAATAGACTATGTGAAGTATCTGGAAGAAACATGGGTGCTATTTAGTGTATCCAACTATGCTTCAAAATTTGCAGAAAAAGAAAGCATCAAGAAGTTTTATTTTCGTGATAATGGCATATTGAACCTTTTTCTTCTTGATCCGGAAACTTCTCTTTTGGAGAATATTGTAGCTGTAGACTTGAAAAAGAAGTACAAGGATGGACTGTATTATTACAATAAGTCTGTGGAATTAGATTTCTATGTGTCGGATGAGGCTATGGCAATACAAGTATGCTATTCTTTGAAAGGAGAAGATACTCGGAAAAGAGAGCTGGTAGCTTTGGAAAGAGTAGGAAGATTTCTTGATGCCAAGCGCTTTGTCATAATCACTTATGGTGAAGAAGAAATAATAAACGACAATGAATTTACAATCGAAGTCATCCCTATATGGAAATGGCTATTAAAATAAATATACTATGAGTAAAGTATTAATTTCATTTTTAGGCACTTCAAATAAAAAAAGAGAATACCGAAAGGCAATATATCATTTTTCTGATGGGTATGAAGAAGAAACTTCTTTTATAGCAAATGCGCTGAGTAGTTACTATAATATTGACAAAATAATTCTTATTGGAACGGTAAAGTCAATGTGGGAAGAAGTGTATAATACTTTTGGGAAGGATAAGGAAACATTTTCTGAAGATAAGTATTTAGAATTAAGTGAATTTTGTACAGCTGCAAACCATAATTCAAAGCTAGAACTTCCGTACAAAAAAGATATTGAAAACGTTCTTGGAAATGATTCAAAGATTATATTGATTAAATATGGTTTAAACGAAGATGAAATACAATATAACTCTTCTGAAATAATGTCGATAGAACAATACTTAGATAACGGCGATGAATTATTTGTAGATATTACACATTCGTTTCGTTCTTTGCCGTTGTTTCTTATGAACTGCTTGATATACCTACAGAATGTAAGCAAAAAGAAAATACAAATCAGTCATGTTACTTATGGAATGCTAGATGTATCTATAGAAATGGGCTATACACCTGTTGTAGAACTTAATAGTGTTATTAGAATAAATGAATGGATATCTGGGGCATACGCTTTTTCTAACTTTGGTAATGCTTACAAAATAGCAGAGTTAATTAAAGATGAGGACAAAAGTGCTGCCGAGAGATTAAATAGATTTTCTGATTTAATGAATTTGAATCATCTATCTCTGATAGAAAAGGAATCATTAGGTCTTTCAGCTATTTGTAACAAACGGTATAAGACTAGAATACCAGAAATGATATTAAATCCGATATTAAATGATTTTATTAAATCATTTAAATCGACAGGTGACCATTCTATTTTTCAATTTAGATTAGCAAAATGGCAGAAAGAACATAGAAACTATTGTGCTGCATATATAACACTCTTAGAATCAATAATTACATTTGTGTGTGAACAAAATCAGGTAGATGCCAATTCTTTTTGCAACAGGGAATATGTCAAGAAATGCTTGAGGAATAAAAAAAATATCGAAAAGCCATCTGAATGGAATAGAGCAGATGTGATATTTGACGAAGCTTTACCAAATTTATTTCATGAAATAAGTATAACACGCAATAGTTTGGCTCATACATTAGAAACAGAGAAGAAATACCAGAATATGATTAAAACATTAGACTCTAGTATCAAAAAACTAGATGAAATTTTTAATAAAAAACAGAAGACTATATATTAAAGATATTATGGCAAGAAAAGTATTTATATCAGTATTAGGTACAGGATTTTATGGCTCCTGTAAGTATACCTCCAATGCGTTTGTGTCATCAGAAACACGGTTTATTCAAGAGGCTACTATTGAATATCTAATGGTAAAAGAATGGACAGATAATGACACTGCAATATTCTTATTAACAGATAAGGCAAAAGAATATAATTGGGATGTAAAAGAAAGAAGGAATTTCAAAACAGATAAGGTAGAAGAATATAATGGACTTAAATATGTGTTAGAAGAAATGAATCTTCCTTTTATATCACAAGAAGTACCAATTAAAGACGGTACAAACGAGTCCGAGATGTGGAATATTTTTCAAAATGTATTTAGTAAGTTGGAAGATAACGATGAATTATATTTCGATTTAACTCATAGCTTTAGGTATATTCCAATGTTAGTCCTAGTATTGGGTAATTATGCTAAGTTCTTGAAAAATGTAAAAATTTGTAGTATTACCTATGGTAATTATGAAGCAAGAAATCAAGATACAAATGAAGCTCCTATAATAGACTTATTGCCATTATCTGCTTTACAGGATTGGACCTATGCAGCAGGGCAATATCTTGAGAGTGGTAATGCAAAAAAGTTAGTAGATTTAAGTATGGATTTTTACAAACCTATATTAAGAGAAACACAAGGTAAAGATGATGCAGCACGTAGTCTTGAAACTTTTAGTAATTTACTACAAAAAGTGACAGAAGAGAGAAAAAATTGCAGAGGTATGGATATTATTAAATCTAATAATTTTAAAAAATTATACAATTGCACGAAAGAAATGGCATCTACTATTATAAAGCCTTTGAATCCTATAATGGAAAAAATTAAAGAGTCATTTGATGGTTTTGACCCAAATGAAAATGTAGCAAATACATACGCTACAGCAAAATGGTGCTTTGATAATGGTATGTTACAATCTTCTGCTACAATTTTACAAGAGGGTGTTGTCTCTTTTTTCTGTTTACGGCATGAAATTGATATATATGACGAAGATAGACGAGAAATTGTAAATAGTGCTTTTGCTATAAAATTCAATAAAATTCCAGAAGAAAATTGGAAAGGTGACAGGGTGAAAATTAAAGAGATTATGAATGATGATTTGTTTAAAAATAATACATTGGTAAATCTTTTTGGTAGCCTCACTATAGTACGTAATGATTTTAATCATTCTGGTATGCGATCTAGACGAACTCCATTACAACCTACGAATATTAGAAATAATATTAATAAATGTCTTGAAGGATTCAAATCTTTGTTTAAGGAGACTTCAAATGTTGATTAATCTATCTAATCATCTTTCATCAAAATGGAGCAAGGAGCAATTAATTGCTGCAAATATATATGGTGAAATCATTGATGTAGCATTTCCAGATGTTGATCCGAATGGAGATGAATCTTACATAAGCAGTCTTGTAGATGAATACGAAGCTAAAGTTGTTACAATAGCTGGAGAAATTGATGATATTACAATCCATGTTATGGGTGAGATGAATTTCACTTATTCTTTTGCCAATCGAATGAAGCAAAGGGATATTCTTTGTATCGCCTCTACTACTCGTCGTATTGTGGAACAGATTAGTGACGACAAGAAAATAGTTAGATTCCAGTTTATTAAGTTTAGAAGTTATGAGTAACGAAAAAGAAATAATCCTTACCATTAGCCAAGAGCGTATATTGGATAGTATTAAAGATTTTATCAAGTGTGACAATGATAGAGTCTTTATACTTAAGGGTTATGCCGGCACCGGTAAAACGATACTGATGAAATTCTTAATTTCTTTTTTAAAGGAGGATAAATATGATTTCAGACTGCTTGCCTCTACCGGCCGTGCAGCAAAGGTGCTTGCTAATATATCAACTGAAGAGACTCATACCATACACTCTATGATATATTCTTTTCAAGGTTTAAACAAAGACCTTTCTGATATAGATACCCCCAAAATAGATTCCACAGGACAATTGTTTATTAGTTTTGAGGCTGCTCATATAGATGGAGACGAAGACGAACAGACGATTTATATCATTGATGAGGCTTCTATGATTTCTGATGTAGAAGAAAAAGTGGTTACTCAGGCTAAATTTGGTAGCGGCAGATTGTTGAAAGAATTGCTGAATTACGATACTCGCTCGAAAAGTAAATTTATTTTTGTTGGTGATCCATGTCAGTTACCTCCAATACATGAGTATTTTTCTCCTGCGCTATCTACAGAATATTTTAGTGATACATTTGGCATATCGGCACAAAAGGCACAGTTGACAGAGATAATGAGAACCAGTAAGGATAATGATATTATCACGGCTTCCAAAAAGATACGCTCCCTATATGTAAATGCGCCAAACAATGCTATGGTTTATGGTCGCCAGAGAGTATGGGGAATGTTGTATTTTAAGAATTGTAAAGACATATTGCTTCATACATCCGATGATGAATTAATTGAAGATTATGTCCAAAAAATAAAGTCTAATGGATATGACAATGCGATATGTCTGTGCCGGAGCAATAAGAAATGCACGGAAATATCTATGCAAGTGAGGGAGCAGCTTGGGTTTACGACTCAAAATATCCAAAAAGGTGATTTGCTTATGGTGATACAGAATAATAATCCTACAGGATTGATGAATGGTGATTCTGTTGTTGTGGAAAGTGTGTCTGATGAAACAATTAAGAAAGCAGAGCTTACTTTCAGAAAGATTAGTGTGAAAGAACTATTCTCGGGAAAGGTGTATTCTACTCTTATTATAGAAGATGTTCTTAATCAGTTTTGGTTTAATCTCGATTCAGAGCAACAAAATGGATTGTTCTTTGATTTCATTATGAGAATGAAACGGCGGGGAATTACACAGAAGAAGAAATTGCTATTTAAAGAATTGATGATGAGCGATCCTTACCTTAATGCTCTTCGCTGCGTGTACGGTTATACTGTTACCTGTCATAAAGCTCAGGGGGGGGAATGGAAAGATGTTTATATGGTTGTCCCTGGAAATATAACCCTTAATCCAACTAAAGAGAGTTATCAGTGGATATACACAGCTATGACTCGAGCAAAACAAACATTTCATTTAAAGAAAGCGTTTTATATAAAGTGATGCAGAACCTTAACCAATAAAATGATGCTATGTCTTTTAAAGAAATTACTTTATTACGAAAGTCCGGAAAGTTAGATGAAGCTTATCAAATGGCATTGTCTGACTTACATGAAAATCCCAATGATATTTGGAATAAGCGGGCTATGTCTTGGGTTATTTATGCTTATTTAAAGCAAAGTGTAGAAAGAAATGACACCTCTGCGTTCTTTGATTATATCACTAAAATAGCAGCATTAGAACTCTCAGCAGAAGAGAATGTCTTCTTTGACAGTGTTGCATGGCAATGTGGCAAGATAGTTAGTGGATTGCATGAAGGGGTGGATGTGTTCTGTAATAAACTCTTTGAGCAGATAAAATGTTTTCATTTTACACGTCCATCTGATTCTTATTCATATCTTCTTCATTCTTTTCATCGTCATAGGAAAGTGTGGAATAAATATCTTGAATTCTGTGATTGGTGGAACTTTGATAATTTTATGCCACGAGATTACGAGAAGAGTAATTTCAACGGTAAGGATATAATGTCACTTGCAGAGCAAGTCTATATCGGGTATGCCAAAATACTTCAGCAAAGCCTTGATGAAGAAAAGAAATTAATATTTATAGATAGGTTATCGAATATAATAGAAACTCATCCGGAATATCAATATCCCTTGTATTATAAAGCTAAACTATTATTGTCGTTAAATAAGAAAAAGGATATTTTTAAATTACTGTTACCTTTTGTAAGGAGTAAGCAAAATGATTTTTGGGTGTGGCAAATATTGGGCGATGCTTGTAATGATTCTGAGATACAGTTTTCTTGCTATAGTAAGGCTCTTACCTGCAGATGCAAGGATGAAATGCTTGTAAGCATAAAGGAACGTTATGCTTGCATGCTTATAGATAGGAATATGTACAGTGAGGCTAAGAGAGAAATAGAACAATTAGTTTCTATAAGAAAATGTAATGAGTGGCGTTTGTCAGATTATGTCTGCCATATAGTCAATGAAGTGTGGTATAAAGAAACTCCGATATCCACGAGTAAGAATATTTATCAAGAGAATGCTGTAAAAGCAGAAAAGATATTGTATTCTGATTTTAAGAGTATTAGTGTAGTTATTACTAATGTAAATAAAGACAAAGACATCGTTAACTTTATTACTTATAGTTTAAAGCATGGCTATTTTTACTATTCTAAATTCTTTAAGACGTTTCCTGTTATTGGAGATAAGTTTGATATTAAGTTTTTTGATTTTAATAATAATAAGCCTTGCCATGTAGCAACAATTGATGCTTGCGTTGATATCAATAAATTTAAAGATATATTGAAGTCGGTAAGTGGTAAAGTAATTGCGGATAAGGATAGGCGTTTTGGTATTGTTAGGTATAACAATGAAATGGCTTTTATTAATAGGCAATTGCTTAGTGGTTTAGAAAACGGTGATTCTGTAAGGGGAGAAGTGGTGAAGTCTTATGATAAAAAGCATGCTCGCTGGGGATGGAGTTTTATCAGTATTGTAAAATCTAATTAATTTATATATATGGAATTGATATTGAATACTTATGGGGTATCCCTAAATAGAGATAATGAAGGGTTTGTAATTGCATCCAAAGATAACAAACAACGGATTCCTGCTGACGGTATTACAAGTATACAGATTAGTAAAGGTGCTCTGATTACTAGTGATGCAGTGATGCTTGCTGTGGAACGAGAAATTGAAGTTACTTTTATGGACCGTGGTGGTAATCCAATAGGACGAATTTGGAGTCCTAAATATGGTTCTATATCTACGATACGAAAAGGACAATTGAATTTTACTTTTGGTCATGATGCTCTTGTTTGGATAAAAGATGTAATCTGCAAAAAAATAGAAAATCAACAGGCATTAATGCTTATGTTGTCTACTAAAGATGAGTCTTTTAAATTGCTAGTGGATAAGAGTATTAACAGACTTGAGGATTACCGAACTAAGGTTAATGCTCTTGATGGAGATATAGTTAGCGACATTGCGGCTACTTTGCGTGGTTGGGAAGGACAGGCCTCAAGGATATATTTCTCTACTATGAATATGTTTATTCCTGAAGAGTTTCGTTTTGATAACCGCAGTCAGCATCCTGCAATGGATGTAACAAATGCTTTTTTAAATTATGGATATGGTATATTGTATGGTAAGATAGAAGGTGCTCTTATAAAAGTTGGTATAGACCCATATATTGGTATTCTTCATCGTGATGATTATAATCGTCCGGTTCTTGTGTACGATGTAATAGAGTTGTATCGTGTTTGGATAGACTATGTGGTGTATACTCTCGTAGCACAAAATGCCATTACAGATGAATATTACTCTGTAAAGGATGATGGTTCTTATTGGTTGGAGGCTTTGGGGCGTAGAGTGCTAATACAATCGATAAATGATTATCTGGATGAGAATATTATGCAACATGGTGTGTCTCGCTCCAGGCTTACCCACCTTACTTTATATGTGCAGAATTTGGCTCAGAAATTTAAAAAGTATGACAAATGATAATGGTTGGTACTAATATCACTTTGCCGACTGATAAGTTGTGCAAAGTGTCTGAAGATTATTTATTCCACAGTTTAAAGAATCCCAAACCGTCGATAGAATCTAGAATTCGACAATTGAGGATTATTTATCAGTTGGATCCCAAAATGTATTCTTGCCAGAAAAGAACATTGCCGTATATAGTATGTGCAACATTTAATCCTGCTTATAGAAAAATAGACAATTTTGCATATACGGAAAGTTTTATTGTAGATATAGATAAGCTTACGTCTAAGGATTTGAATGTAGATAGTCTCAGACTGGAAATTCAAAAAGATTCACGTGTGCAAATGTGCTTTACATCTCCTAGCCGAGACGGTCTTAAAGTTATGTTTAGACTGAAAGAACGCTGTTATGATGCTGGGTTGTATAGTATTTTTTACAAAGCATTCGCAAGTGAATTATCCTTGAAATACAAACTAGAACAGGTTATAGATAGTAGGACTTCTGATGTGTCAAGAGCTTGCTTCGTTAGTGTGGATAATGATGTGTATTATAATCCGTTCTGTGACGATGTAGATTTTAATGCTTATGTGGATACTTTTAATCCGGCAGAATTGTTTGATATGAAGCATAGTCAGGATAAAGAAACCAAGGAGGCTGATAAAATCGTTAAGAAGGAGAGGAGAGAAGAAGGACTTACTGAACCTGAAAAGGAAATAATGAACAAGATAAAATCTTGTTTGCGTCCTGAAGCAACGACAAAATCAGAAAAGAAACCTGTATTTGTGCCTGAACAGTTAGAGGAAATAATTGATGATCTTAAAAAATACATAGAACAGACCGGACTAGTGGTGAGCAGCATTGTAAGCATCCAGTATGCCAAGAAGATACATATTAAAATGGGTCTGAAAGAAGCCGAAATAAATCTATTTTATGGCAAACGTGGCTTTTCTATTGTTAAATCGCCAAAGTGTGGAACAAATGAACAGTTGAATGAACTTTCTGCTGAACTGATAAAGAACTTTATAGCAATTCTTCAAGACAATGGGTAAACAAAAAACCGCCTTAAACTATATAGAGGTTCTAAAGAAATTGAAGAGTGCTGGTATCTCCGGTTCTCCAGTTATCAATAGAATACCTTCTAATATTGATTTTTTGCCTACTTTGGAAAAAAGAGTTGATAGAATCTTAGGAATAATAAATGAAACTAATAGACCTGCCGGAAATATGTTGTTTTTTGTGATGTATGATATAGAAAGTAATAAGGTAAGATATAACGTTGTGAAGTATCTTGAAAGAATGGGATGTACAAGAATTCAAAAATCAATATTTCTTGCCGACTTAAGTGTTGAGAAATATAAAAGAATACAATCTGATTTAGTTGAAGTTCAATCACTTTATGATAATCATGATAGTATTATTGTATGTCCAATTTCTACAGACCTATTACAAAGTATGAAAATTATAGGTTTATCTATAAATATAGATGTAATTACACATAGTAAAAACACCTTGTTTTTTTAACAAGGTTTATATAAAATGTTCTTTGACATGTTGAAAATTATAAGTACCTTTGCACCCGCTTAGAAAAGCTATGTCTTTGGCTTGGATATATGAGAAATCTTTAAAAAATACTCTCAAAAGTCTATTATACTAAGGAAGTTATATAATTTACTCTCATAGAGTATATTCCACTATAATAAGGATTAAGACTCAGCACGTTTAAATCGTACATAGAACGCCCTAAACGCTCATAGAGTATATTCCACTATAATAAGGATTAAGACAACTTAGATTTAACAGAAAAGACACTTCTCATAGTCTCATAGAGTATATTCCACTATAATAAGGATTAAGACAAATTTTCGACCATGATACCTGCAACTTCACTGTTCTCATAGAGTATATTCCACTATAATAAGGATTAAGACTTTTACTACTTTTCTTGAGCGCTCGGCATTGCAGGCTCATAGAGTATATTCCACTATAATAAGGATTAAGACTTTTCCATTGTCGTATATTTTCCGGATATAATATCCCCTCATAGAGTATATTCCACTATAATAAGGATTAAGACAAGTGCACTTGCGTGGTGTTCTATTACTTCGGGAATCCTCATAGAGTATATTCCACTATAATAAGGATTAAGACATAATCGTAATTTTTAATTGTTAATAATTGTGCCGCTCATAGAGTATATTCCACTATAATAAGGATTAAGACTATATGACCTTTCAGTATATCCAATTCCTCACCTAATCTCATAGAGTATATTCCACTATAATAAGGATTAAGACTGTTGAGAATCTGTTATTCATCAACTCCTCATAGCTCATAGAGTATATTCCACTATAATAAGGATTAAGACATTTTTTATTGTTGAGAATCTGTTATTCATCAACTCCTCATAGAGTATATTCCACTATAATAAGGATTAAGACTTCTCAATTTGTACTCATTCATAATTTCTTAAATTCTCATAGAGTATATTCCACTATAATAAGGATTAAGACTTTCCGCTCCGTCCCAGTAATTGAAACTTCTATTTCTCATAGAGTATATTCCACTATAATAAGGATTAAGACGTCAAATGCTGAACAATACTTTATTGTTAGATAACTCATAGAGTATATTCCACTATAATAAGGATTAAGACCTTTTTTGCGCTTCTTTAAAAGAAGGAAAATTATCTCATAGAGTATATTCCACTATAATAAGGATTAAGACTCAAACGTATTATTTACATGGTCATATTTTTTAGCCTCTCATAGAGTATATTCCACTATAATAAGGATTAAGACTTAAATATCTTTTTAGAAAACTCTGTAATCTTACTCATAGAGTATATTCCACTATAATAAGGATTAAGACTTTTGTAAGTTTTCATAGTTGTATGTATTAAAATTGCTCATAGAGTATATTCCACTATAATAAGGATTAAGACATTTATATTAATTAAATAATACACGTGTGTGTATGTCTCATAGAGTATATTCCACTATAATAAGGATTAAGACTTTTAGTTTTCATAATATCATTAAATTTTAATTTCTCATAGAGTATATTCCACTATAATAAGGATTAAGACTGTTTGTAAATTGCTTTCATGACTATAGTTTTAAACTCATAGAGTATATTCCACTATAATAAGGATTAAGACCTGCTTGTAGTACATCGTAAGAACGTTTTAGTATTCTCATAGAGTATATTCCACTATAATAAGGATTAAGACTAGTTTTCAAGAACTTCATGAATAGCTTGAGGTAATAGCTCATAGAGTATATTCCACTATAATAAGGATTAAGACCTAATACTCTCTTTTCGTTTTCCAACTTCTGTAAGTCTCATAGAGTATATTCCACTATAATAAGGATTAAGACTACTCTTTCGCTGATTCAAGTTTGTTGCAGAAGTAATCTCATAGAGTATATTCCACTATAATAAGGATTAAGACTGATATAATGCCTTTAAGCATTCAGCGGTTGTTACTCATAGAGTATATTCCACTATAATAAGGATTAAGACTATCTAATAGACTTTCTAATTCGTCGCTATCAATGCTATCTCATAGAGTATATTCCACTATAATAAGGATTAAGACTTCAGCACCACAATACATGACTCCTGTGCGCTTAAACTCATAGAGTATATTCCACTATAATAAGGATTAAGACTACTTTTTGCCGTTCTCTGTTCAGTTGAATAGCAGCTCTCATAGAGTATATTCCACTATAATAAGGATTAAGACTTTTAGTTCTTTTGAACGGTTATTACAAGCATTCTTGCTCATAGAGTATATTCCACTATAATAAGGATTAAGACAAGCGACCTTTAACGCTTCGCTCAAACTCATACCGTCTCATAGAGTATATTCCACTATAATAAGGATTAAGACGCACTCAAGCACACGGTT
>CAYSSU010000007.1:69176-117567 GCA_964433895.1 uncultured Prevotella sp. | reverse complement strand
TTTGTAGGTTGGGGCTTTATGCCCCGACAGAGCCTAAAAACACATTTAAATGCCTGAACACACAAAAAAAAACATCATTAATCAAAAAATAAAATCATTAATTTTTAATCATTAATCAAATAAATGCAAATAAATTCATGTCGGGGCATGAAGCCCCAACCTACAAAAGGACATTAAATTAATCAAAAACATCATTAATCAAAACAAATGAAGAACAAGAATCTGTGGGGGAAACTCCTTAATCTGGTAATCACGGTGCTTACTGCCGTGGCTGCAGCACTAACCACTACGAGCTGCATGAACTAAGTGCAGCGTGGGGGGGGAAAACTGCAAGGTAATAACAAAAACGTGTCCGCAATACTGAAAAAAAAACTGTATTGCGGACTTTTTTATAAATTTGACTTCGATAAATTTATTCACAAACAAAGCGAAACAAAAAAATCATCTATGGGATATTCTGCTCTTCAGCACTTCTGCAGGTTCCACGGTAATCTTACTTTCATCAAGCATTTTCCTGTCAAGTCCAAACACACGGATGAAGAAATCATAGTTAGCTTTGCGCTTGTTGGGACCGTAATCATGACGCTCGTTTATCAAGTGAACATCCTCTACCCTGTCTGCCGCACCATAAAAACCATAAATGCGCTTCAGGAAAGGATATTCCAACTCCGGTACAGATGCAGTCCAGTCGCCACCGTCACTGACAATCTGCAATGGTCGGGGAGCAAAGAATGACACCAGTTCGGCATTGCAGGTTCCACCGCCTGAAAGCTGTATGGACTTGCCGCTCTCACAAGGACAACCACCGTCAAAATGACTAGCCAGATTCACTGTCGGAGCTGCAGCCGTGATACGGTCGTCGAGTACGGTCATCAGTATGGTATGGGTTCCGCCACCACTGCCGCCGTTCACGCCAATGCGCCTGCGGTCTATATCCTTGCGGTGATTCCACATATAGTCAAGCAGCACCTCGGCATTGAGAGCCTGGATGACATGAGCACGGTCGGTTTCATGTGAATTTTTTCCATATTCATCTTCACTCTGTCCCCAACCATACAGGTCAAAGTCTACACAGACAGCCCCCATGCGCGCCAACGTTCCAAGACGCTTCTGCTCGTCTTCACGGTAACGACCGCCGCCGAAATGACCGTCAGGACATATTATCAAAGCATGCTTGCCCTTTGATGCGGGGGTGTATATGGAACCGAACAGATGTTCACCCGGCAATGTCTCAATGCATATATTCTGCACTGTATAGCCGTCATAACGGCGTATCTTGCCCAACAACGGTTTACCGTGAACAAGCGAGTCCATATACAGGTCTATGCCCAGACGGCGGCGCACTTCTCTGCGTACACTGTCACGACGGGCTTCAAACTGTGCCCTGTCATTATACTTTGAACCCAGATATTTAAGCATCAGTCCGCCTTCCTCAGTGTGTCGGCGAGGATATTCGTATGGCTTTATCTTATACAGATTGCCGTTCTGCTTCCACCAGTTCAGGTCGAAATACTTGCAGATGTTGTCCAGAGTGGCTTCAAGAGAATAGGCACGTATGCGGAAATCGGCATAAGGAAGCTGACGCCCCACGGTGTCTGCATTATATTTGAAACGCACGCCCCAGCGAGCGGAAACGGTCTCCATGACATCATGCAGACTGCGGGTGTAGTGATGGGCGTAATCATTCTGCGCGCTCAAAGGTGTACTGAAGCCGCAAATCACGAGCGCGGCAAATACTATTGACTTTTTCATAATCTATTTTGATTTTATTTTCTTCAGGTGCTTTTACTCTTAACGTAAAAATACCGTCTTTTATTTTCCATTTCACGGAAACCGTTCCTGTCGGCACCACGCATCTGCCCCTTGCCCAGGATATATCGCCTGCCGGCACGGGCGAAACCGTGACACTGTCGCCATGGATATTGATGCCCACCAAATTCTGTATAAGGTGATTGTTGATGTGGCCGAGCATGAAATGATTGCGCGAGGCACCCATGTCAGGATTCCACTGTTCGGTGAGCGTAGTCATGCCCTTCTTGAGCTGAGCCCCATAGCCCGGAGCTTCATCATGATTTATCATCTTATACAACAGTTCCTGCTGACCGTTGTGCATCAGCGCGCGAAACAGATACATGGTGCCTATGTCGCCCGTAGTGAGCCTGTTGCCATGACGGTGAATATCAGTCACAAGACTGTCAAGGACAGCCTGTCGCTGCCCCTCAGGATAAAGTCCCATTTCAAGGGCTATGGCGTATGCCGCCTGACTGTTAAGGGTGAAGGTATTGATGAATGCCTGCCTTATGGAATCAGCACGCTGCTGCAGTCCCACCATCTTTGTCCAGAGATAATAATGAGCCGTACTGACAAGCGGCATGGGAGTGTTGCGGGCAAAGCCAGCCTTCCATGGTCCGTAATCATACCAGTCGCCAAGTCCCATCTTCAATATATACGCACTGTCTCTGGTGGCGAGATAATCCACATAGCGGCGCATCTGCGGCATATACTTCTTTACCAGAGAGTCATCACCATAGAAATCACGATACATGAAAGGCAGTGCCACCAGAGCCCCTCCCCATTCAGGAGACTCCTGAAATGGCGGAGCCCACGAGCCTTCAAACGTGATGTATTCGGGGGCTATCTCAGGCATTGAGCCGTCAGGGTGCTGAGCGTCGGCAATTACCATCATCTCCTGCTCTATCATCTTGCGGCAGTCGTAATTATACATCAGTCCGTCACCATTAAGCCAGTCCTGTTCCAGCCATCCCAGTTTTTCCCTGTGAGGACAGTCAGTCCACACACTCTGCCAGTTGCTCCTTATGGAACGGTCTATGATGCGGTAAGTGTCATTGAGCAGAGCAGATGAACATTCAAAGTAACCGGTTTTAGGAGCCGAATTATATACAAAGTCAGACTGCAGTTTTTCAATCACCGGCAGATTATGCGGGTTGGCATCACCTGCCATAACAGCTCCTTCAACCTGTATATAGCGGAAACCGTAATAACTGAAACGCGGATGCCACGTTTCAAGTTCTCCGCCCCTGAGAGTATAAGTATAATAATGCGGTCTGCCGGTCTGCTTCTGGTTCACACTGCCGTCTTTAGCCAACGTTTCACCAACAATGAGCCTCACGGTCTGCCCATGCTGTCCACGTACAGAAATCTCAGGAAATCCGGAAATATTCTGCCCCATATCGAAGACATTGGCAGAAAGTCTGGCGGCAACATCATAACGCTCCATTATCTTTACTGGAGCAGAGAGCTGCTTTCTCAGGATTCCTGCCGGAGCACTCTGAATGAAAACATCACGCCAGGCGGAACGCACATGGCGCTCCATAAGAGCAGAATAGTCTTCTCCACCATAGATGCTGTTATAGGTAACCGCACTTCTGCGCCATTTCCAATTTCCGTCACTGTTCACGGTCATGGTATTGCCGTCACTGAACATGACATCAAGCGAAAACAGCAGCGTAAGCGGTCCGTAGGCGGTCTTGAGCTTATGGTAACGGACACCTCGCTCATGATAAAAACCATTGCCGAGCAACACGGAAACAGTGTGCCTGCCTCTGCCTAATGCCGATGAAATATCAACAGTATTATAGAACACGGTTTTCTTATAGTCGCTCCATGCCGGAGACATTATGTCGTCACCGAATTTCTTTCCGTCTATATACAGTTCATAGAAACCAAGTCCACAGATATTCAGCACAGCCGACTTAACATCATGGCGACAGACAATCTGCCGCGAAAGCACAATGCTGCGGTCTGCCAGGGAATCACTCACGGAAGCAGTGGCACCTATCCACTGAGCACTGCCGAAAACAGTTTTTCCCTGAGCATTAAGCATCAGGGAAAAGACCAACATTATGACGGTATATAAATATCTCATTTCAAAACTGCATTTATTCTGCCTATATCAGACCTGCCGCCTATCTTTATGCCGTCTGCCCATACAGAGAGTCCCCTGCCTACATGATAACGGTCACCGTAACGGTCCCATACTATCGACAGATGACGGCCATGATACAGAACATCATCCAGACAGAAATAATTCCACTTGCCGGCAGGAATGACAGGATTAACCTCTACAATATTGTCGGCACGCGGACGTAGACCTACAATGCCGGTGATTACAAGGTCACAGAACGTGGAATGGTTATAGTAGCGGCTGCGCTCCTGGTCACCCTTCAGCCAATAGCCGGTGGTTTCATCAAGATACTCACCGATGTAAGGTTTTCCACGATGGTTCTGGCTCTGCACATACTTCTCCATCTGCGAAAAATATACGCTGTCCAGAGCAATGCCTTCAGAATGGCAACTGTAGTCATTAATAAAGTTTGCCATTGCCGTAAGTGTCTGTGAAGTGGCAAAAGGCCACACGGCACCGTCCCACTCACATTTACCCGAACCATGAGAACGGAACTGCGGATGACGGCGCTCTGCCGTGGTAATTCCGTATGGAGCAGAGAAGCCCTTTTCATCGGCAAGTTGCTTCCACGCTTCAGCATATATCTTGCTGTCGTCAGGCAAGTCGAAATACCATGGCAGGAAGCCTATAGCCTCACGCACAGCAGCACTCTTGCCGTCAGGGCGATATACTTCAAAGAAGTTGCCCGCTTTGTCCCAAAGACCACTCTGCACAAGATTCTTCAGCGTGTCTGCCTTGGCTGCATAAAGACTCTTCATGTCGTCTTTGCCTGCCAGAGAGGCAATATTGGAAATGGCACGGGCATTACCATACATATAACTGTTTATGCTGGGACGTGCATTTTTCTCTTTTCTGCCGCCGCTTATGGTTTCTTCCATGGCATCACGCACATCATATTGCCAGTAGAGTCCGTTCTGCCAGCGATGGTCATTCCACCGCTTATAATCGGTATCAAGGTCTGCCAACAGAGACACAGCCTCATTCTTGCGACCGTCTACCAGATAACGGTCCCACACAGAGGCAGGCATCCAACTGCTATAGAAGTTTATCTTCTTCATGGCTTTGCCGTCATTACCGTGATACCACGTATTGATAATGCCGTCGAGATACTTAGAATCACGGAGCCAGCGACATTCGTGGATATGATGCCCCACACCGGAAGCTATGAGATTATATTTGTCGGCATAGTTGCGGGGCACAAGGAATTCTGTCATGGCATATCCCACAGGAGTATTCTCTATATGCTTGCGCAGAGTCCACCAACGATAATAATATGTCTTTTCAAAATCAGCTTCAGGACAGTCAAAAAGCGGAATATTGCTCTTCATCCAGTCCCAAGCCTTGGCATTGCATATAGCAGTGACTGCTCCGGCATACTTAATTTTATCCTTAGCCGTAAGAGGTTCGCCTACCTGTTCTCCTTCCATGCTGTTGAAATAATCCACATAGTGCTTATAGTCTCCGGCACTGAGAACGGCAGCACAGCTATCGGCATCAAGGCTCCGTGTTATGAAGTTGGCTATGCCATAGACAGCAGCAGTGTCACGGGCTCCTGCATTGGCAAGAGTACCCAGCCAGTCGGCTTCTGTGTCAGTATCAGGGAAACGGCGTTCGGCACCGGTACGGAACATGATGCGCTCTATAGAATGGACAGGAGCAAAGAATATACGCTGGGTGGTCTTCTTTTCATCTACAGTAAGAATCATCTTACGGTGTACGGCATCGAGTTCTGCATCCAGATGATAACTCTTTCCTGCCTCATAATTCTGAACATTGCCATAACGGGCACCGTTCTTTACACGGATAAAACCATCTGAGGTGAACTCTATCCGTGTGCAGGCAATACCTTTGTCGTCAAGAAACTCTATCTTCAGCAAACCGTTACGGGTCTGCTCTGCCTTAACGTCGAAAGACACCTTGAGATGCTGCGAAGGACGAATCTTGCGCTCCACCTTGGCATAGTCGAAAGAATCTTCATCTTTAAGTTGCAGCCATTTGCCATTAAGCGACACCGGAGCCATTACAGGAGAATAGATATTCCATGATGTAAGAGCTGAAAGCGTTTTATATTTGGAGAAATCGTCATCAGCCTGAGATGTGGCAACTGTCTTTACCGGAACCGGAATACGGGCTACCCATATATCTTCCTTGTTCATGGAATAACTTACCCACAGGTTGCTGTCACGTGGAACACCATTGCCCTCCTGGATGCCGCGAACATACTGCGGTCCGCGACTCTTGTAATTGCCACCGTAGCGCATCGGAGGAACCTCCCCGCAGACATTGCCGAGAGTGGTATAGTTGAGTCCGTCGGCACTGAGAGAAATAGACAGTGGCCATCTGTATTCAGAAGGATTATATACCGTGGCATAACTGCCGTCGGAAAGCCGCTGTCCCCATATCTTGGCATTGCTGTTTACAAATCCCAAAGCTCTGTCTGTAGTGGTATATGTCCTGCCCCCGTCACTACTGAGAGAGGTAAGCGCGTGCTTCCACAAACAGGCTATGCGCCCGTCAGGCAGAGTGTAGTCGCAGTAAGCCTTGTATCCATTGTTTACAGGTATCAGGGCATCGCCTCTGTCGGCCTCTTCAACCCACTGCATAAGATAGCGCGGATTGGCAAGTATCTCCTCACAGGCACGCCTTACCGCCTTTGAAGCCTTGCTGTAATTGGGATAATCTGTATTTTTATCACTGAATCCATGATTGTAGTAAATGAAATATATAGGACCGAGAGTGCCGTCTTTTCTGACTTCGCGCACCACTCTGCCTATGCCATTGCCGTCGTTGGGGTCATCCTTGCGGTCGAGGGCAACACCATAGTTGCCCATTGCAAGGAGTATTCCACCCTTGGAAACATACCATCCCACCCGCTGGTGCATTATGGCTTTAAGCGGATGCTGCCTGTAACTGTCAGGATACTGCAAGTCAGGACTGGGCTTATAGCCTTTTTTGGAATATCCTTCAGGAACATTGTATTCAGGAAATAATATACGCGGATTGCTCCATGTATATCCATCAGTTGATGTCTGTAATAATGTATGTGAAGGCGGTACGTGTTCCTCTGCAGGGTCACTGAGATAATGAACATAGAATTTACCATGCCAATAAGCCATCATCGGCTGATGATTGTAAGTCCAGCCCTGTCCGTTGGCAGCAGAGGGATGCTCACGGTCGGCACGCAGAATCTGGATATTGTGCACTCCCACCACAGGCGACAGACCGCCGTCATGGCGTGATGGGTTTGCCATTGTCTCGCCGGTGTAATGCACACGGTCTTGCTCAAGCATAGCCTTTACAATGCGCTCAGGTGCACGGAATATTGTGCCGTGCTTATGTCCGGCAGGTACACTCACAATATTGGAAACATCCTTGAAATGTATGAAGTCGGATGTATAAGAAGCTCCGAAATCAAAAAGCCTATAACGGTCATAATATACGAGCCAGCCATTGCCGAACTCGTTTTTCTCAGGAAGTTTCACAATAGTAGGTCCTTCCATGAAATTACCTGAGAAAGGAGCCGAAGCACTGCTCCACGGTCCAAGCGCACTCTTTGCGAAAGCCACCTTCAGATTGCGGTTCTTTCTGGTATTGTCCTTTACCACCATTACATAGTCAGCAGCAGCACGCCTCATAATTGTAGCATCAATGCAGCTGAAGCCGGGGTCATAAAGCAACTTGCCTTCAGAGAAAGTCTTGAAGTCTGTGGTTACAGAATAGTAAAGACGGTGGTTGTTGTTATGTTCTTCCTCTCCGTCAGGAAACTTTCCGGGAATACATGAAGCCCATACCACCATAGCCTGCTGCCTGTCGGCATCCCAGAACAATTCCGGAGCCCACACATTCACCGTAGACGTATCGGGCATTACTTCTATGAAGCGTGGCTCACTCCAGTGCATAAGGTCTTTGCTCTCGGCATAGCCGAACCCACGGTCGCCTCTCCAACTACTTGTCCATACAAGACGGAACATTCCGTCGGGAGTGCGAATTATGGAAGGGTCGCGCATCACTTTCTGCTTCCCTACCGAAGGTCTAAGAAATATTCCCGGAATGGTGTCCCAGTGAACAGCATCACGACTGTAGATGAACCTGAGACCGTCTGTGGCAGGTTCATGAAAAGATGTAGACACGTATAGTTCCTGTCCGCATACCGGAAGAAAGGGAGCAAATATACATAATAGCGATATTATCAGAGGTTTAAACATAGTTTTGTCTTTATATTATAGCTTAACGGTTACTTCCCTGCCTGCCGGTATCATTACAGGTGCATGGCCTTTAAGATGCAGCCATCCCGTACCGGAATCAGACTTCACGGTGACTTTTTTTCTGTCCATATATACATGTACGCTTCCATTTGGCGTAGGCACAGTTCCTTCCATCCATTTGAGTCCGCCGAGAACCGGTTTCACGGAATATTCCTCATAACCAGGCTTCGTTGGTTCCACGCCAAGGAAATAACGTCCCAGGAGATATACAGGACTGGCTCCCCAGGCATGGCAAAGGCTCTTGCCGTAAGGACGACCGTACATAGGCAACTGTGCTTTGAAGTTATCCTCTGCAGAACGTTTTTTGTCATTGAGTTCAGGATTGTATTTTTCCCAGAACGTCGTGGCGCCAAGACTCATCATGCCGCCCCAATAGTCTTTCATCTGCCTGAGCACATCGGTCTGCTCTCCCATCACGCACAGAGCCTCAAGTTCATAGAAGCGCATATACGGAGTGGTGATTTTCATTATCTTATCATTATGAATCACATTGCGGGCCACATCACGCTTCTGACGGTCTGAGAAATAATCATAGAATACGGCGAACATATTGGCATAACGGGTAATCTGGTCACTCTTTCTGCCGTTGTCCACATTGTGGACAAGTGCCTTGCGTGACTCATCCCAGAATGTAGGAAGCAACTTAGACTTCAACTGTGAACTGAGTTCCCTATACTTGGTCTCGTCGCTGCCGTTGTCTGCCAGACGGGCACAGAGCGCCATGGTCTCCAGACTGCGGCAGAACAGCACCTGCTCAAAAGCCAATTTGCCTTTCTTTGACATCGGACCGTCAGCCCAGTCAACAAACACCCAGTCGCCAGAGAGCCCCTCTACCATACCGTCCTTGTCGGTCCTGCTCAGCACATAGTCCATAAGGCTCTGCATGCGCGGATATATCTGTCTGACAAAACTACTGTCGCCTGTGTACATATAATAGTCATATATACCAAGGAACCAATAGAACGTATAGTCCATTATGGTATTGACATGCGCCGTAACAGGATCTTTACCACGCAACTGCCACGTAGTTCTCTTTACACAGTCACTGTCGAAATAGAGATAATAGTTCATCAGATAACTCTGGTAAGCATCTCCGCTCCATGTCCATCGGTCGCGCTTTATACCGTCTATAAAAAACTCACGGGTGGTCAGATGAAGGGTGTACTCTCCTATCTGCCACATCCGGTTTATCATATCGTCATTACAGTGAAAGGAAGCTCTCACCTTTTCAGGAGCATATTCATACTGCATGCTCATATTGTCAAAGCCGGCACTGCCGTCTGTCTCTACATAGACATAACGGAAAGCTTTGTTATTTGGTGTTACATAGTTGCCATTTTCCACTTCAAGAGGCGTATTGGAAGACATATCTGCCATGCCTGATGAAGAAACTTCAAACTTATCAAGAGTCTCACAATGCTCTTTGTCAAGAGCCTCATCACGGCTTTCTCCATAATATACACGCAAATTGCCATTACCTCTGACTCCATGAAACACCGGATATCCGAATGTCTCCTTACCGAAATCATAGAGTATGCCGCCTGCTACATTTTTCTTTTCTGCTGCATTCACCGCACTGCGCTGCAGTCTGAACTTAGAAGGAAGTGACTCTGCCGTATTAAAATTCCAGCAGCCTGCATCCATATATATGCTGGCACTGGTGTCACTGGCCTTGCCACTTTCATCTATCCATTCTTTATCCTCATTGGTCACTTTCCATGAAGAATCACTCTTCACGGTTGTGCCTTTTACGAAGATTACAGGAGGAGAGGACTGATTCCATACCTTGACACTGATAGTATGATTACCGGCAGGAAGCACAAAAGAAGACGGCATGCCAAACAGCATTTTTCCGTCTATCTTTATATTATATTTGCCTTCCACTGCAATATTTACCTTTTCTTCTCCGGCAAGACTTACCTTTCTGGAAAACTCCACAGTGACATAATGACTATCTGACTTCCAGAACGGAGGAAAGAATGAACCTCTGTCTGTCCGTCTGTTGTTCATCTTATTGCCCAACCACACTTCATAGTCACCGGGATACCATATCCATGTCTGGGCAAAAGCCATTGCTGGCATTGCCATCATGGCAACTACTGCGAATATCTTATATTTCATAACTATATCTTTTTTTTATTTTAAGTCAGCTCCGGCTTTTTTCTTTATCTTTTTTGATACACGCGGGCCGTTGTCTGTCCACACATTATTAGGACCACACGCATTCTTCAGATATTTCTCTGATGGAGTCCAGTTGTTGCGCAACGTAATATTCGACGAACCTTCATCGGTATACAGATAAAACCAGTGCTCAGGGTCGTGAACATAAGAGGGGTGCTGGATATCACAAACCACATTCTCTGATATAACAGTGCCGGGCTGGTTGCCCAGAGTATATATTCCGGCACAATCGTACATGTGACCGGCATAATTGGTTATGCGGTTGGCATGAATGCGATTATCATGCATCATGACACTGTCACGATTCCAACCCCAGCCAACGCTGATACCTGAATAACTGCAACTGTCTATGGTGTTATGACTGATGTCTATATTGCTCACATTGCCTGCCGTAACGGCACAGCAGCCCCAGTCTTCTGTGGCTATGTCATTAATCAGATTGTTTACAACAGACTGACTGTCGCAGATTTCACGAATGTCGCGTGGACGGTATGGGAGATGAGTCTCTAAGCCCTCAGGAGAAAAACAGCCTGCTACAATGCCGTTCATGGATATATCTGAGAACCGACTGGCTGTAACGCCACCACGTCTGCAGCCTACAACATAGTCGAGTGCAGAACCACCCATCTGACTGAATCTGCAGCTATCGAAGCATATATCATCGGCATAAGATACCTCTACAGCGGCTCTGGCCCTACCTATCCATCCCTGGTTGTCAAGCTTATGATTGTTCACCCTGTCTATCTGAGGACGCAACTTATAGGCTTCTGTAAGAAACATTCCTGCCTGTAAAGGTACATGCCCCTCGAAAGAAGGACGCATCCATGTGGTGTGACTGAAGGATACGCCTACAAACCTGACATTCTCAGCATGGCAGCCGGAAGTTCCGATTACCCTGACAAGATTTTCCAATACTGGAATCTGAGCAGAAAAAGTTTTCTCGGTCTCACCCTTCTGCGGCATATAGTACACCTTGCCGGAACGGATGTCATGGTACCATTCACCCGGGCTGTCAAGAAGCGGCAGAGCATTGCATATATAGAACGGAGAATCATGCTTGCTGTCATACATCGGTGACGGCCATGGATGAGAAAACTGTATTTCACTTTCAGGCTGCTGGAATGTAACGGCAGCAGAGTCTCCATCTAACCTTATATCCCTTATACGCAGGTTGGCTACCTCCCACATTTCATGCAACACCATCTCTGCATAATGCGCCTCAGGAAGCATCTTGCCCTGACTGTCAAGCAACATGGCGACAGACTTGGCAGGAACCCATAGTATCCGGTTCTTTTTATCCACCCGACGTATACGGTTCATATTCTCAAAATTATCCACATCACGGGCCCTCACAGCCTTTTTGCCGCCTATCCACATCTGGCGGAAATCAAAAGGACGACCATGGAAATCAGGCAACTGCGCAACAAGAAATCGTCCTTCACGATGCCAGTCCTTCAACTCCATTGAACCACAGATTAACGTAGTCCCATCTGCAGCTCCCCGAAATGTCAGATGACTATCTTCCGGTCTTATCACCAATGGACTTTCCAGTCTGTACGTTCCACCAGTCATCCTTATTGTAACACTATGCGCCTTACCAAGACGCCGGAGTTCCCTCGCCTTGCGGACAGCAAGACTCAAAGAAGAATCAGGTGTCACATCTATTGTGACAATCTGGCTTTCAGTTTGTGCCGGCAAAGGCAGAAAACCGAAAACCAAAATCAAAGACATAATCAATTTCTCCATACACATCTATTATTTCTTTACCGGCAGCCATACCGTCATATCCACATAAGAGCCACGATTATCCCAAGCATAATAAGGTATCATTGTTATCTTGACTTTTTTGCCTGATACCGGTGTTATTTCCCTATACAGTTTTCCTTTCCATGAAGAATTTGGAGCAATCAGGGCATAGCCTTCCAATGCTGTCATCTTATGACCATCTATTGTCTTTTCTATTTCCTTGAACTTTATATCTGAAGGTATCACGATGTCGTTTATCGAAATGCTATTATCACTGTTTCCGTCTATATCTATGCTTTCCAAACAATATACCAGCGGTCCGCGTTTCACTGCTATCTGGTTTTTATTTTCTTCTACAAGAGGATTGGACTCAATGAGCCTTACAGGCATAGAATAGTTACGTTCTATAACATCACCATGCTTCCACGGTCCGGATACAGGCTCATACCTGTTACAGTCAGGCACACGCATCATAATGGTGTTTATGCCACCGGCCTTCTTGACTGTCAGTTTCACCTTTCCGTCAAACGGATAACCAGAAATCTGCTCTATATGCAAATTCTTTGTCTTCAGAGTATTGCTGCCATAGAGATTCACCCACAGAGTGTCGCCTCTAAGGGTATAGGCATACTCCTGAGCCTCGCACAGAGTGCGGAGCGTATTTGGAGGACAGCAGAAACAGCTTATATACCGCTGTCTTGTCTTTGGCCAGCGAAGAGTATAAGGGAAGTTACCAGTACGGCGGAGTGCCTGGGTATAGAAATACTTTGTTCCGTCAAGTGATATTCCCGGCAGAACTCCATTATACAGTTCATTCTCCACCATATCCATATAACACGCATCAGCGGTAGTCTCAAACAGTCGCCACGAAAAGAGAAGATTTCCTATCTGAGCACAGGTCTCATTATGAGAAGTCTCGTTAGGCAACTGATATGCCCGTCCGTATGCCTGGTGTATCTGCTGTATATAAGGTTGGTCGTATGTGGTGCCGTCTGGAGACACACCGTCATACAAGGCACCACAACCGCCCGTTATATAAATCTTACGGTAAGTGATGTCATCCCATATACTGGAAAGATTCTTCATCAACTGTCGTTCACCTGTCTCGGCATAGAGATCAGCCACACCGGCATACAGATAATTAGCCCTGACAGCATGTCCCACAGCCTCATACTGACTGCGGAACGGTATTCGGTCCTGGTTATGGTCTTCACCATTTTTCACAGAATCACGTATGTTTATCAGTTCCTCTGCCAACTTAAGGTACTTTTTGTTTCCTGTGGCACGATACATTTCCACCGCTCCCATATAATGAGACGGGCAGATGGCATTGCGGGCAAGTTCATCACGGTGGTTATCAAGAAAGTCACACAGAAAGTCGGCTGCTTTAAGCGCACAGTTGAATAGAGTTTTCTTGCCTGTTGCACGATAATGCACGATGCCTGCCGTCATCAAATGTCCAAGATTATATGTTTCGAAATTCAGACGACTGGCAAAAGCCCCCTTCTCATCCTTGCTTCCTACTGTGATTCCAATCACAGTATTGTCTGCAGAATGGGAATCCACCCCCTTATTGCGTTCATCTATTACAACAGGGGTATGTATGTATCCGTCTGCCCTCTGGGCCTTTGCCACCTCAGCTATGAAATGATCCATCAGACGGTCCAGTTTCTTGTCTCCGGTAACAGCATATACAGAGGCACATGCCTCAAGCCATTTATACATGTCACCGTCATGGAAAGGAGGACCTGCATGGTCTCCTTCAGCATCACCTGCGGCAATCTCGAAATTGCGGAAACCGTGAGACACGTCAGCCGCATTCCATGTATTCCACATATCCCACACTGACGTATTTGCCAATACACCGAAGCGATTGCCCCAAAAACCTCCGTTCCATCTGACAGAGCCCATAGGCATATTTGCCATTCTGGCCATCTGCGAATGCTGCATATCTGTAAGTCCCTGAGCACCGGAATGCAGAGAGACACACAGCAGAACACCTATACTATATATAATTCTTTTCATACTACTTTATAGACGAATAAATACTTAATTTGTCGTCAGCATTATATCAATAAGAACCAGAAGACACCAACTGACTTAAATATTTTAATAAAAGTCGGTGTTTATAAACAAAAAATAAATAAAAAGCCGTATCTTTGCACGAAACTATAAGAAAATCAATATCAATAGAAAACAATTATGAGCAAACAAAAGAAATTTATCCTGCAGGAAAATGAAATTCCAACACAGTGGTATAACATTCAGGCTGACATGCCCAACAAGCCTCTTCCACCACTTAATCCAAAAACTCACCAACCACTCTCTCCAGATGATTTGTCACACATATTCAATGCAGAATGTTCCAAACAGGAACTTGACACTGAACATAGTTGGATTGACATTCCTGAGGAAGTGCTGGATAAATATAAATATTATCGCAGTACACCGCTTGTAAGAGCATACGCTCTGGAAAAAGCCCTGGATACTCCTGCCCACATATATTTCAAGAATGAATCTACCAACCCACTGGGTTCACATAAAATAAACTCTGCACTTCCACAATGCTACTATTGCAAGAAAGAGGGCACTACGAACGTAACTACAGAAACCGGTGCCGGACAATGGGGTGCCGCACTGAGCTATGCCGCAAGTGTATTCGGACTTGAAGCAGCCGTATATCAAGTAAAGATATCCATGCAGCAGAAACCTTATCGTTCCAGCATCATGCGCACATTCGGTGCCACTGTAGAGGGTTCTCCTTCCATGTCTACAAGAGCAGGAAAGGACATCATAACACGTGACCCTACCCATCCAGGTTCTCTGGGCACTGCTATCTCTGAAGCCATAGAACTTGCCACAACAACTCCTAACTGCAAATATACTCTGGGCTCTGTGCTTAATCACGTTGCACTGCATCAGACTATCATCGGACTTGAAGCCGAGAAACAGATGGAAATGGCAGGAGAATATCCAGACCAGGTAATAGCTTGCTTCGGTGGCGGCAGCAACTTCGGCGGAATAGCTTTTCCGTTCATGCGCCACAATATCCAGGAAGGCAAAAAGACTGAATTCATAGCTGCCGAACCTGACAGTTGTCCTAAACTGACACGAGGCAAATTTGAATATGATTTCGGTGATGAAGCAGGATATACTCCACTTCTGCCTATGTTCACTCTGGGACATGATTTCAAACCTGCCAACATTCACGCAGGCGGTCTGCGCTATCATGGTGCAGGCATGATTATCAGTCAGCTCATACGAGACAATTACATGCACGGTGTGGATATTCCACAGACCGAGAGTTTCAAGGCAAGCATGCTATTTGCCCGCACAGAGGGAATAATTCCTGCTCCGGAAAGCGGTCATGCCATTGCAGCTACTATACGTGAGGCTCTGAAGGCAAAGGAAACCGGCGAAGAGAAAGTTATCCTCTTCAATCTTTCCGGTCACGGTCTTATAGACATGACGGCATACGAACAGTATATAAACGGTGACTTGCAGGATTATCGCATAAGCGATGAAGAGATAAAGAAGAATCTGGAATGTGTTCCACAAGTATAGAATTTTAAATACACAATAACAAAAAAGTACACAGGAATACCCTGTGTACTTTTTTTATTATCTTTAATAAAGAAAATCAATATACTACACCTCTTATAACACGTGCATAACCAATTTCTCTGGTTCCGGTATCATTTGAACTTACACATCCTATCTTATACTGCAAACGATGTGCACTTTCATTGTTATTGTTTTTCTGCCCTGGCTCATCAGTCCAATAAGAAACCTGGTGCAAAGTTTCACTTGCGTCATTAAAAGAAGCCCTAGTACCATAGTAATAAAGATACCCGGTGCCATTGGAATATGATATTACAGGATTATTCTCAGACTTATAGTTCAAATCGCCAGCACCGACAAGAAATACATACTTATCCTGGTCAGCCTGTGAGGGGACTGTAGTGGTACCAATGTATGTTCCATACACAGTTTTTCCAAGAGTCTTACTGTAATATCCTCCGGCACAGTTTTCCTTATCCGAGCCTTGCAGATATTTCAATATCTGATTAGCTTCCGACAATGTAGGACTGTGGAATATTCCATTATCAGGCAAACGCGCCACATCGATACCGTATTTCTTTTCTGTTGCATCATAAGTTTCTCCTACCAAAGAATTCAGATTATGCCCATATTCTTCATAAGTCTTAGTGTTGTCAGCTATGCACTCTGCTGTAATTTCAGGCAATACACTGTACTTTGACGGTGCTGTAACCTTTGTTCCTTTATTTATAATATCCGAATCTGAAGCAGGCGCTTCAGAAAGTCCTGTCTTATAATAATGATTGACGTGCATAGGATCAGGATCTCCCCAGCAGAAATACTCAGCAAACAAATCATTCTGTTCTGTAACTCCCTTTATTGCACCCTGGTCTGTATAATAATTATATCTCCAGTCTGCCGTGTTATTATCTCTAGAAGCATACAGCAGACCTGAAGAGAAAGAGAATGGCATACCAGGCAAAGTTATTGAACCCACTTTCTTAACATCATTACCTGTGAAGTCCACACCTATACGATAGAAATGAGACTTTTCAAAACTTGTCACCAGACTAGCTGTTACAGGTATTTCTTTATAATCCACAGAATCTTTCTCAAATACCTTTATATCGAATGTCTTGTCTGTGACATCAGATATAGGCGGAACACAAAAATAAACAGGCGTAAGATAATACGTACCGTCTTTATTCACCCTATAAGGGTAACGTCCCAGAGTATTGCCTTTTGGTATTGTAGCACGACAGTGATTGCGCTTAGCATCAGAAAGGGTCACCTCACCGCTATAAGACAAAACAATATTCTCATTAAACAAATCACCGTTTGCCATATCATTTATAGAACATGCAAGAAAATCTATAGGCTTAGTGGTCTTGATGTAACAACCTATGACAGAAAACTGAGCTGAAACGGAAACTGCGTTCACGTAAGCCGTCTTCACGCCGTCAACCATTTGCACTTTGGATATTGTAGTCTTGCCATACAGCGGATTATATTTTGGAGTATCTTCCAGTAAACCAGTCTGGTCAAGCAAGTCTATCTCAATGCCACTAGATGTAGAAACAACGTTGGAAGTAAGATGCATAAGTGCCACTTCTTCGCCTTCAGCTATATCATCCCATGCCACAGTACCAGAGAAAGTTGCTGTTGTACCTGCATTATCTGCAGTAATCTTAACGGTCTTACCATCTGATATTCTCACAACGCTCAATGTATCTCCCTTTTCCCATTGATAAGAGAATGAGCCGTTAGTCTCCAGTGAATTATCATCAGCCACCACACGTGTGCTCTTTGAAAGTAAACCGGGATTCTTTTCCACACTGTTGAAGACCAATCTGACGCTGTCACTTTCACTTGTATTATTTCCATCAACAGTCATCTCGTCTGATGCGCAGCCTGACAACAGAACACAGCATACACAAGCCAATATATAATAAAACCTTTTCATAAAGCAGTTTTTCATTGTATTAATTATTATTTCAAATCACTCCAGTTGTCATCAAAGAAACTGTCATCTGTATTTACATTTGAAGTTTCTGTTTCCTGAATAGTAACCTTATTCTGATATGTTTCCATAAGTTTCAGCACTTTCAGTCCACTTTCACCGTATGCCACGAAGATATATTTACTACCGCCTATTTCTGCCTCCTCAACAAAATTGGCAGACTTACCGCCATCATAGGTGTAAGAAGTCAGTTCCTCAAAAGTATCCCTATCTAGAATGTGCAGACCTTTTTCTCCGTATGCCACATATACATATTTATCATCATAGTTAACACCATTGGCACAGGCGTTGCCACTCAGTTTAAATGTTTTGTCCACAGCGCCATTATTATACCGCACCAGACCATTCTTTCCAAGACATACATAGATGTAATTGCCGTCTGTCTTGCACACGTTCTTACCGTCTGTAGGAGTAATTGTATTATCTGTATATGTGGCTGTCGCCTTTGCAGATGTAGAATAACCGTCAGCACTATAAACATTTACCACAGCCCCCGACTGCGTATCATTGCCATCAGCAAGGTTCAGAGTTACAAGGTTGTTACCGTCAGAGTCTACGAACTTAGCAGAGCCGGCTGTCTCCAGGGCATCACCCACCAGTTCCAAATCGGCATTGCGAACCTCTATACCACCTCTGGAAGCAGTAACAAAGTTATTGCCGTTTTTCATCACGCAGTTACCATCACTCCCCATAAGCCTGATGACACTTAGTTTATTGGCATCACCTGACGTAAACACGCCATCGGTAAGTCATATGGATGCAAGGAATCCACCCTTTTTCTCACCTCCGGTGGTATAGATTTTATTATCATCCAAAATAAGATAATTGAAGTCACGCCCTGTTTCTGAGGTCATATACGACTTAAGAGTTATCTGGTCAGAAACCATATTCATGGCCTCTATGCGTCCTTTATATTCAGTGCCCCGCTTATGATATGACATATATATATAAGCATCGGCATTGTCTACGCTTGTAGCTGAAAGAGTATCATTATCAACCACAGCACTTTTTATATCTGCAATAGGCTCCAACACCAATGACATCTGAGCCCCCTGCGTTCCATATCCAGGAGTGCAGCTGCTTGCCACTATATATGTTTCATTGGTTTTGTTTACGGCTATGCCGGTATTGAACTGCGGAGAATACAGTGTACTATTATTATATATAAGTTCATCATAGTGAAGTCCCATGATTCCTGAGAATGTTTGCGACAAATCTTCATCCCCACTGAAAGTTATGGTCTTTGCTTTAACAATGCCATAATATTCATTGCTGCCACTGTTATATATTTTTATGTTTACGCCATTTCCTTGTGTTGCGGATACATCACTTAGTGTCAGAGTTCCCAAATCAGCCATAGAACCGCCAGGTATCACAAGTCTGGCTGTACCGGACATTATTGTTTCTGCCGCACCTATATAACCTTCGGAAGTTAATACTGAAGCATCTTTAATGGTAAGACTTTTACTTATGGAGTCTCGACAGCCTGTCTTAACTACTGCACCACTTTCCAAAGTCATATTCTCAGCCTTAAGACTTCCACTGAATTCAGATTCTCCACCGACAAGTTCAATATCCTTACTTACAGCCGTCAAGCCTCCAACACTTATAACAGCAGTGCTCGATGCAGAAAGATTCTTAGCTACAGTAAGATTACCTTCTATATCCAAAGTACCGGCAACAGTCACTTTACCGTTACGACTAATGCTTTTCTTGGTTTTCAATGTACATCCCTCACCTATCTTCAAATCATTGCCGCCCATATTCAAATCACCATAATTTTCAACCGTCACACCACCGGACCAGTCATTATTCAGTTTAACCTGACCACTTGACAAGATGAAAATAGTTCCACTACCGGAAACACCTTCTGTCAATTCAATTTTTCCTTTTACATAGATTGTACATCCATTAAGAGCAAGAACTTTCTTATCCTCCAATTTTATGTCAGCATCTTCATTTACTACATAAACCGCATTCGCAGCAGCCTTAGCAGGAACAGAGTTCAATACAATAGCGTCTGCAGGCACTTCAGGCTCAGAACTCATGCTGAAGGCTCTTGTAGCAACAGCCACAGCTCTTGTTACTGAGCTCTTATAATTAACCACACGTCCCGTAAATTCAGAAGAACCTGAACCTACAATTACACTTTCACTTATTACAGATGAAACATTGCTACTATCAGAATCGGTATTGTCACTACATGAACTAAACAAAAAAACAGACAGCATACCGCATAATGCGAAATATTGGAAAATACTGCGTCTTCTTTTGTTTGTCATTGTCACCATAAGTAGATTTTTCTTTAAATTTATTTTTATCATCTTTCAAATACTTCAAAATAATATAATCTTTATTCTGTCAAATACTTCTACTGCTTACCTTTTATTATCATGCGTTATAACTAACAGTATACATTACATATTTTGCAATATATAAAAAACATTAAATACATCCTAAGTTTTATTCTATATTTGAGCTACTTTAACTTTTATTATACAGAAACTGACATACTATCATAATGCTATCCGCAAGACTTTCCATATCACCACAATATAACTGTAAAAAAAGAATCAGCTATTTAACACTTTCTGAACTTTTAAACTAGCTCCGGCAAACAGGCTACAGGCACTTCATTCTTCATTTTTTCACGGTTTTTCTTTCAATATATATTGTTTCGGATTGCGTTAAATAACACTTCAGAGTGCCCTATGTACTATATCGCAAGCTAAAAGAGCCTATATGCCAAACCATTTTATGACTTAATGACACCAAATAAGGCTTAAATCCACGAGTTTTCATAAACGCCCTGGGGCTCATTTTCTTAATCTATTGAATATCAAACCATTACAAACGCGCATCAAAACAAGTAAATTCAAAAAATAATATGGGGTCATTATAAAAACGCTCTAGTTTTCAAGACTTCTGTAAACAACTTTTCTATTTTTTAACCGTAATGCTCTATAATTTGGACTTTCACAAGCCTTGTTCCCTCCATTATACCCTTTCAAAATGAAAAGACAACCATTCCATTTTGAAAGGGTTATTATCTGATGCCATCTGCACACACATTTTTAATTCATTGATAATCTTACAGTTATATCAACATGCGCTCTTCTGGCACAGCCATTGCCAATAAATATTGCAGAAAAAGGAATCCCTTATTAGGGCATAATCATTTTAGAATAAATAAAGGTAAAAGGAGAATACTTATGTACACATTATTGTTTATTGCAGGTTGCGTGATGTTCATCTATATGGGTTACGTCATCATAAAGCCGGAAAATTTTTAGACACGTGATATTATGAACAGTGAAATTACAGGAATCATAGCACAGATTGTGTTTATGGTCGCAATAAGTTACCCGTTGGGAAAATACATTGCCAACGTATATAAAGGCAACAGGACATGGCTAGACTTCATGAAACCGGTGGAGCGCATCATGTATAAGTTGGCAGGCATAGACCCCGGTAGGGAGATGAATTGGAAACAGTTTCTGCGCGCATTGCTCACACTTAACTTATTCTGGTTTCTGTGGGGCATGCTCTTGCTTACATTGCAGGGGGCACTGCCTATGAATCCTGACGGCAACATCAGTCAGACTGTTATCCAAGCATTCAATACATGCATCAGTTTTCTGGTAAACTGCAATCTGCAACATTACAGCGGTGAAAACGGACTTACATATTTCACACAATTATCAGTAGTGATGCTGTTCCAGTTTACCGCTGCCGCAACAGGCATGGCAGCAATGGCAGGGGTAATGAAGGCTCTGAGCGAAAAGACCACCAAAACAATAGGCAACTTCTGGCGTTATCTGGTACTTAGCTGTACGCGCATTCTGTTACCTCTGTCTCTGATTATAGGATTCATAATAATTACAGAAGGCACGCCTATGACCTTCGACGGCAAGATGGAAATCACCACCCTTGAAGGTACAAGGCAACAAATATCGCAGGGTCCCGTAGCGGCAATAGTGCCGATAAAGCAGTTGGGCACCAATGGCGGCGGATACTTCGGAGCCAATTCTTCACATCCTCTGGAGAACCCCTCATATCTAACCGATATGGTGGAATGCTGCTCTATAATGGCAATACCAATGGCAATGGTATTCGCTTTCGGATTTTACATAAAGAAGAAAAAGCTGGGATATTGCATCTTCGGTGTCATGTTTGCTGCTTTTCTTATAGGCGTATGTGTGAACGTAAGTCAGGAAACAGGCAGTAATCCACATATCAGCAATATGGGCATATCGCAGAATGGCGGTTCCATGGAAGGCAAAGAGGTAAGATTCGGCTCAGCAGCCACAGCTCTATGGAGTGTAGCCACAACCGCCACATCCAACGGTTCCATCAATGGCATGCACGACTCCATGATGCCACTGTCAGGTATGGTGGAAATGCTGAATATGCAGATAAACACATGGTTCGGTGGTGTAGGCGTCGGTTGGATGAATTATTTCACATTCATCATCATGGCTGTGTTCATAAGCGGGCTTATGGTAGGCAGGACACCTGAATTTCTATGCAAGAAGGTAGAAGCCAAAGAGATGAAGATAGCATCCATAGTGGCATTGCTGCACCCATTTCTCATATTGACCGGTACGGCACTTGCCGCATATCTTTTCGTCCATGCGCCACAGTTTGTAGCCGGAGAAGGTGGATGGCTGAACAATTCCGGCTATCACGGCCTCAGTGAAATGCTTTATGAATTCACTTCTTCAGCAGCCAACAATGGTTCAGGATTTGAAGGACTCGGAGACAACACTCCATTCTGGAATATTTCTTGCGGAGTAGTTCTCTTATTAGGGCGGTTCATCCCCATCATCGGACAGGTGGCAATATCAGGCATACTTGCCGAAAAGAAATACATACCGGAAAGCAATGGCACATTACGCACAGACACCGTAACATTCAGCGTAATGACATTTGTAGTAATAATCATCGTTGCCGCCCTGTCTTTCTTCCCGGTACAGGCATTGAGCACGATAGCAGAACATTTAACACTGTAAAGTATGAGCAACAACAGAAATAAGTCTCTGTTCGGAAGAGAACAGATAAAAGAAAGCATAAAGCAGTCGTTTGTGAAACTCAATCCGCGACTGCTCATCAAGAACCCTATAATGTTTACTGTAGAAGTATGCACATTCATAATGTTCATTGTAATGCTTTATTCCATTATAGCAAACGGTCAAGGCTCCCCTATATACAATGCTCTGGTGTTTGCAATACTGTTTGCAACCCTGCTGTTTGCCAATTTTGCCGAGGCAATAGCTGAAGCCAGAGGCAAGGCACAGGCCAACAGTCTGAGGAAGACAAGAGAAGAAACACCTGCCAAAATGATTGTAAACGGCAACATAAAAACCGTAAGCAGTTCCCGACTGAACAGAAATGACATTTTCGTCTGCGAATCTGGTGACGTGATTCCGGCAGACGGAGAAATCATAGAAGGTCTGGCTTCCATAGACGAAAGTGCCATCACCGGAGAATCAGCTCCGGTGATACGTGAGGCTGGCGGCGACAAGAGTTCTGTAACAGGCGGAACAAAGGTGCTATCAGACCATATCACAGTAAAAGTAACCACACAACCTGGTGAAAGTTTTCTAGACAAGATGATAGCTCTGGTAGAAGGAGCTTCGCGCCAGAAGACTCCTAATGAGATTGCACTTACCATATTGCTCGCCATGTTCACGCTGGTATTCATAATAGTCTGCATAACCCTGAAGCCTTTTGCAGATTATTCAGGCACCACGATCACGGTTGCAGCATTCATATCTCTGTTTGTATGTCTTATCCCTACAACAATAGGCGGTCTGCTCTCTGCAATCGGCATTGCCGGAATGGACAGAGCTTTGGGAGCAAATGTGATAACAAAATCAGGCAAGGCAGTGGAAACAGCAGGAGACATAGACACTCTGCTGCTAGACAAAACTGGCACAATAACAATAGGCAACCGCAAGGCTACTGCCTTCTATCCGGCAGAAGGAACAGACAGCAAAGATTTCATCAAAGCATGCATGCTGTCATCAGTGGCTGACGACACTCCTGAGGGCAAATCTATTATAGAACTGGGAAGGGCTTCAGGACTGAGAATGCGTGACATGAACACCAACGGGGCTAAGATGATAAAGTTTACCGCTGAAACCAAAAGTTCAGGAATAAACATGAAAGACGGCACCGAAATACGCAAAGGTGCTTTTGATGCCATAAGGGCTATGGTGACCGGTGCCGGCAATACTTTTCCTGAAGAAACTGCTCTGACGATAAAGACTGTAACCGGCAACGGCGGCACTCCTCTGGTAGTAATCGTAAACAGAAAGGTCATGGGAGTGATAGAACTGCAAGATATAATAAAGCCGGGCATCAGCGAGCGTTTTCAGCGTCTGCGCAAGATGGGCGTAAAGACTGTCATGGTGACCGGTGACAATCCCCTCACCGCCAAGTATATAGCTGAAAAGGCGGGCGTTGATGATTTCATTGCCGAGGCCAAACCTGAAGACAAGATGGAATATATCAGGAAAGAGCAGGCTTCGGGCAAGATGGTGGCAATGATGGGCGACGGCACCAACGATGCTCCGGCTCTGGCACAAGCCAATGTAGGAGTGGCTATGAACAGTGGTACGCAGGCTGCCAAGGAAGCAGGAAACATGGTCGACCTTGACAACGACCCCACAAAATTAATTGAAATTGTGGAAATAGGTAAGCAGTTGCTTATGACCCGCGGCACGCTTACCACATTCTCCATAGCCAATGACGTGGCAAAATACTTCGCTATTGTGCCTGCACTGTTCATGGTTTCAATACCGCAACTGGCAGCACTGAACATCATGAAACTGCACAGTCCTGAAAGTGCCATTCTGTCGGCAGTGATATTCAATGCGATAATAATCCCTATACTTATACCACTAGCTTTGAAAGGTGTGAAATACAAGCCTATAGGAGCCTCATCTCTTCTTCGCCGCAATCTGCTGATATACGGTTTTGGCGGCATGGCTGTTCCTTTCGTAGGAATAAAGCTAATAGATATGTTCGTAGGTATGTTCTTTTAATATCAAAAAACAAAGGATATGAAAACATTTTTAAAATCAATAAGAATCACTTTGGTGTTATGCGCATTCCTTTGCGTATTCTATATACTTGTACTCTGGCTGTTTGCCAAAGTTGCCGGTCCGGGCAACGGTGACGCAGAGACGATTACGCTAAACGGCAAGACTGTAGGCGCAGCCAATGTAGGGCAAAGATTCACCAATGACAGATATTTCTGGGGACGCTTGTCATGTGCAGGCAGTAAAGGCTATGATGGCACAGCCTCACATGGAAGCAATAAAAGTGTTACCGACAGAGTATATCTGGCTGAAGTGAATTCACGAATAGACAGTTTCATGAAACATCATCCATACCTAAAGCGCAAGGACGTGCCCGCAGAAATGGTGACGGCAAGCGGCTCAGGACTTGACCCTGACATAACTCCGCAGTCAGCCTATGTGCAGGTGAAGCGTGTAGCACTGGCACGTGGAATAAGCGAAAACAAAGTAAAACATCTCGTTGACAGCATTATGGAAAAGCCTCTGCTGGGATTATTCGGCACGCCTAAGGTAAATGTGCTGAAACTGAATGTTGCACTGGATAAAAGCAAATAGACATGGACAGCAAAGAAGATAACGTGAGGCATTTTCTAGAACTCATACAACGTTCCAGAAAGGGCAAGTTAAAACTCTACATAGGCATGATTGCCGGTGTAGGCAAGACTTACCGCATGCTTCAGGATGCCCATGACATGCAGAAGAGCGGGGCTGACGTGCAGATAGGATATGTGGAAACCCACGGTCGGCATGACACAGAAAAGTTGCTGAAAGGTCTGCCTGTAATTCCACGCAAGAATATATTCTACAAAGGTATGGAAATAGAAGAGATGGATATTGATGCCATACTGCTGCTCAGACCGGAACTGGTGATCGTAGACGAACTTGCCCACAGCAACGTGGGTGGAAGCCGCAATGCCAAGCGATGGCAGGACGTGGAAGAACTGTTGGATGCGGGAATCAACGTACTCTCGGCAGTGAACATTCAGCATATAGAAAGTCTGAAAGAAGAAATAAAGGATATTGCCGGAATTGAAGTAAAGGAACGCGTACCCGACAAGATTATTCAGGAAGCTGACGAAGTGGTGAACATAGACCTTACATCTGAAGAACTTATCAACCGACTGAAAGCCGGAAAGATATATGCAAAAGACAAAGTACAGACGGCTCTGGACAATTTCTTCCAATCCGGCAATATTCTACGACTGCGCGAACTTGCATTGAAAGAGGTGGCTCTGAGTGTAGAAAACCAAGTGGCAAGCTCTATACCGACATACGGAGGTCAGCCGGCAGGAAGGAAGATTCTTGCCTGCGTGAGTAGCAACAAGGGTACGCCGCGACATATAATAAGAAAAGCCTACAGGCTTGCACGCCACTACAATACTTCCTTTATAGCTCTGTATGTGCAGACACGACATGAAGAACCAGACAAGATTGAGCTTTCTTCACAGCGTCATCTGCTGAAACATTTGGAACTGGTGGCTGAACTTGGTGGCAAGGTGGAAGAAGTGATTTCAGACAATATAACAGATGCCATCATGCAGACTTGCTGTAAATATGACATCACTGACGTTTGCATGGGACAGCCGGCATTCAAGATTCCCCGTTCTTTTCTGGATATTATAAAATACCGTAAATTCTTACGCTATCTGTCACATAACAAGATAGATTTAATTATAATTGCATGACAAAAAGCTAAACATCATGAATATAAAGACTAAACTCACACTCGCCATAGGGGCACTCGTTTCGATGATTGTACTGCTCGTATCACTGTCTGTGGCAAACCTGCAGATTCTTACAGCCACAGAACCTGACAGTCCTGCTGCTGGACCGGGACTGCAAAGAGCATTATTGTGGATACTTATAACGGGTATAATATGTATCTGTATAGGTATATTTCTTTTCATAAAAATACCTTATTCCATAAATGCACCCGTAAAACAGCTTATAAATGCCCTACAGCAAATAGCCAACAAAAACTATGACGTGAAACTGAACCTTCTGGGCAGTCGTGAACTGCAGGAGGCTTCTGTAAACTTCAATACCATGACCAAAAGGCTTTCAGAATATTACCACAGTACACTGACAGACATCATGGCTTCCAAACGTTATCTGGAAACGGTCATCAACTCTATGAAAGAACCGATAATAGGCATAGACAATGACATGAAGATTCTTTTTATAAATGATGCAGCCCTGACTCTGTTGAACATCAGAGACAATGAACTGGCAGGACGTTCTGCCGAAGACATTGCCATGGGCAATGACTTGCTAAGAAAACTGATACGCGGTATCGTTGATGACAAAGAAGAACCCATAGAAAAGAAGAAAAAGACACCTCTTAACATATATGCCAACGACAAGGAGAGTTATTTCAATGTGGAGTATCTGCACATAGAAGTGCCACAGGACAAAGACGGCAAACTGAGAATGGGCTGTGTGATTCTGCTGCAGAACGTAACTGAATATCAAGAACTGAACGCTGCCAAGACTACCTTCATTTCGACAATTTCACATGAACTGAAAACACCTATTGCAGCTATCATGATGAGCTTGAAACTACTGGAAGATGAAAGAATCGGGAAACTGTCTGACGAACAGAAGCATCTGGCAGACGGCATAAGGGAAAGCAGCGACCGACTGCTGAACATAACAGGAGAACTGCTGAACATAACCAAAGTGGAAAGCGGCAAACTGCAACTGAAACCAAAGATAACAAAACCTATAGAACTCATCGACTATGCCATAAAGGCCAACCGGGTACAGGCTGAAAGATTCGGAACACACATAGAAGTTGACTATCCGCAGAATGAGAAAATAGGCAAACTGTTCGTTGACAGTGAGAAGATAGCATGGGTACTGACTAATCTGGTGAGCAATGCCATACACTATTCTCACGAAAACGGTCGTGTGATTATAGGCGCAAGGCAGACTGATAGTCGCCATATAGAAATGTATGTGCGAGACTTCGGCAAGGGTATAGACAAACGCTATCACGAAAGCATCTTCGACCATTACTTCCGTGTGCCCGGTACAAAGGTACAGGGTAGCGGTCTGGGACTGGCAATATCACGCGACTTCGTTGAAGCCCATCACGGCACTCTCACAATAGACAGTGAACTGGGAAAAGGCAGTACGTTCAGAATTATACTCAACTGCTGATAAAAACACATATCCATTAATATAAGATTCCGCCTGCAGCTATTTAACTATAATGCCAAACTCTTCTATCTTGCGATACAGAGTAGTTATCCCTATCTTCATAAGTCGGGCAGCCTCGGTCTTGTTTCCATTTGTGTATTTCAGCATTTTGCAGATATGAGTTCTCTCAATCTCAGCCAGTTCAAATCTGTTCATGACTGAATCCTGTGACATCTGAAGTTCAAGCGGAAGATCCTTGCCAGTCAGTTCGTTGTTGGCAGACAGGATAATAGAACGTTCCATCACATTGCGCAATTCCCTTATATTTCCGGGCCATGAATACTTTTTCAATATATCAAAGAATTTATCACTTATTTTATCTATATCCTTATTCATCTTTGATGAAAAGGCATCAATAAAAGTCTTTGCCAATATAACTATATCATCACCTCTTTCACGCAGAGGAGGCAGTTCTATGGTAAAGACCGACAAACGGTAAAACAAGTCTTCCCTGAATGACTTTTCCTTTATCAGTTCTTTCAAGTCTCTGTTAGTAGCAGCTATTATGCGCGTATTGATTTTTTTTGTCTGCGTGTCTCCTACAGGGATATAGCAGCCGGTTTCAAGCACTCTCAGCAGTTTTACCTGCAATTCCATAGGCATCTCCCCAATCTCATCCAAAAAGATAGTGCCGCCGTCAGCCTGTTCAAACAATCCTTTTTTATCCTTAACGGCTCCGGTAAAAGCACCCGCCTTATATCCAAACAGTTCACTCTCCAACAAGTCTTTGCTTAAAGCCCCGCAATTCACAGCCACGAATGATTTATCTGCACGGTTGCCGGCTCTGTGAATAGCTGTTGCGAATACCTCTTTTCCGGTACCGGTTTCACCGGTAATCAGCACAGTGGTATCCATTGGAGCCACTTTCTTTGCCATATCTACAGCCATAAGAAGCACCTTGGATTTGCCTATTACAGAATTAAATGTGTATTCTTTGTTGATAATAGATTCCAGTTTAAATACCTTCTTTTTCAGTCTCACCTTTTCAGAGGCATTTGCAAGCATCGGAACAATGCGTTCATTATCATCCCCTTTGGTAAGATAATCATAGGCACCGCTCTTTATTGACTTTACACCGTCTGCGATATTTCCATGAGCCGTAAGTATTATGAGTTCTCCGTCAGGAAGCAGCGCCTTTAATTTTGGAATCATCTCTACTCCATTTCCATCAGGCAAGAACACATCACACAATACAATATCCGGTCTGTGCAGCCTTATCTGTTTTATGCCGGAGTTTATTGAATCAGCCTGCGTCACGTCATATCCTTCAAGAGAAATTATTCTTGAAAGCAATGTCCGTATCTGAGTTTCATCATCTATTACCAGTACTTTTATCATAAGATTATTCTTTTGCTGCAAAGTTACTGTTTTTTTATATAAAAAGCAATTAAAATTTCCACATAAATTAGGATTGTGAAATTCATGGCTAAGCATTACCTTTGCAGTCGAAAATAAATGATATTATTATGATTGGATTATTAATGACTTCTATCCTATTAACAGGCAATGTTGATGCCGACACTACACTCAGCAAAAATATAAACCTGGAAGAAGTGGTGATTACAGACTTCAAGCAAAACAGGAAGAACCTCACAACCGGCTCAGTCTCTGTGGCAGACAGTAGACTACTAAAAAACAACGAGATTTCAAGCCTTAAAGAACTTACTACTGTTTTTCCTAACTTCTACATGCCGGATTATGGCAGCCGACAGAATTCTCCTATATATATAAGAGGTGTCGGTGCAAAGACCAAAGGTCCTGCCGTAGGATTCTATGTAGACGGCATGCCACACTTTGAGAACTCGGCTTTTGACATTGATATGGCCGACGTTATGAATGTAGAAGTGTTGCGCGGTCCGCAGGGCACACTATATGGGCGTAACGCCATAGGCGGAGTTATCAATGTGTACACATTCTCACCTCTGGAATATCAGAACACTCGCATAAAACTGGGATACGGTTCTTATAATGATTTAACAACACAAATATCCAATTATACTAAACTTTCTGACAGATTCGGATTTTCCGTTTCCGCTGACTATCATCATAATGACGGATATTTCAAAAATGCATACACAGGCAAGAAGGCTGACAATATAGATGACGGTGCCGGCAGAATAAAGCTTTACTGGAAACCTGCAGAACAATGGCTTTTAAAACTTATTTCTTCTCTTGACTATTCTGACCAGGGAGGTTATCCCTACGGAGCATACAATGCTGAAACCGGAACAGTAAGCGATGTAAACTATAACAGATACAGTCATTACCGACGCACTATATCATCCACAGGACTGAACGCACAATACTATGGGAGCAAGTTTGACTTTAACAGTCAAACCGTATATCAATATATAAATGACAATCAGGGCATAGACCAGGACTTTACCGACAAGGACACTTACTTCGTGGATAATGGCATACGCCAAAATATGCTGAGCCAGGAATTCACACTTAAATCAAATAACGAAAGCAGATACCAATGGATATTCGGAGCTTTCGGAATGGTGCAGAAAGTGAACAATGACCAGACCACTGATTATATTTCACGCAGCATATCCATGCCTACACATTATGGCATACCGGTTTACACATGGGCTTTGTATCATCAGTCGTCTTACAATATCTGGCGTGGACTTTCCGTAACAGTAGGATTGCGTATGGACTACGAATACACTCACATAGATTATTCACGTGACCAGATTAAGACAAATGACAACACACGCACACATTCGAATGATTTCAGCAGTGATTTGCATTTCTGTCAAGTCACTCCAAAGATAAGTCTGCAATATCTTACAGATAAAAATAATCTTATTTACGCCAGTCTGACACGTGGATATAAAGCGGGCGGATTCAATCAGTCTTTCCAAACTGATGATGAGCGCACATACGACCCGGAATACAGTTGGAACTATGAAATTGGCAGCAAACTGCACTTACCCGACAATCGCATATCTGCCGAGTTTGCCTTATTCTATATTGACTGGCGACACCAACAAGTGAACCATACCGTACCGGGTGTAGGAAATGTACTAACCAACAGTGGGCATTCAGACAGTAAGGGGTTAGAACTGTCAATAACGGCAAATCCTATTGTCAATCTGCTCCTGCAACTGAACTACGGTTATACTTACGCACGGTTTCTGAATTATAAAAAAAGTGAGACCATTGACTATAGTGGCAATATGCTGCCAATGGTACCACGGCATACTCTGTCCTTAAATAGCAGCTATACCATAACTCCGGCAAAAGCCATAGACAGAATTGTTTTCAGTGCAGGACTTACAGGTATCGGTAAAATATACTGGAATGAAGATAATGCCGTAACCCAGAACTTTTATATGCTGATAAACGCAAAGATAAGCATAAAGAAAGGTATATTCACATGGGATATATGGTCAAAGAATCTCACAGACACGGATTACATAAGTTATTACTTCATGTCATCATCAGGATTTGCTCAAAAAGGCAAACCTGCAACATTCGGAACATCTGTTTCTGTAAACTTCTAATTATAACTGAAATGAAAACTGAAATTATAAAAAAATACAATATGCCTGTGCCTAGGTACACCAGTTATCCACCTGCAAACTTCTTTCATTCTTACACAGATGAAGAATATCTTGACGCTGTGGATAAGTCTAATGACAATGGCAACAGTAACATTTCATTTTATCTGCATTTACCTTTCTGCCGTAGGCTTTGCCATTACTGTGGCTGCAACTCTTACCCTATGAGCAGCAATGATGTAACAGAAAAATACATAAAAGCCTTGCATAAGGAAATTGATATTGTTGCCGCTCATCTGGACAAGCACAGACCTATAAGCCAAATTCATTATGGAGGCGGCAGCCCTACAGCCATGCCTGCAAACATACTGAAAGAACTTAACGGTCACATACTGTCTCTATTCCCATCCATTGACAAACCAGAAATAGCAATAGAATGTCATCCCGGATATCTGAGCCACGAGAACTGGGAAGAACTTACTGATGCCGGATTCAACCGTTTCAGCATAGGCATTCAGGACTTTGACGAACGGGTGTTAAAGACTGTAAACAGAGTTCCATCGGCATTGCCTATGGAAGAAATATTCAGTATTCTGAGAAAAGCCGGAGCTACAATAAACACAGATTTTCTGTTCGGTCTGCCATCTCAGACGCCAAAAAGCTTTCTACAATCTATAGAAAGAGCTATAGCCTTGCATCCAGACAGACTCGTAACATTCAGCTACGGTCACGTGCCATGGGTATTCAAGCGCCAGCAGATATTGGAAAAAATAGGACTGCCAGACAGCAATACAAAATCAGAGATGTTTAATTGTGCAGCACGGGCTCTGCATGAAGCCGGTTATATGTCAGTGGGACTAGACCACTTTGTTCTGCCTGATGACGAACTCTACACAGCTCTGCAAACCAAAAGACTGCATCGCAACTTTCAAGGTTATTGTACCCGCCGCACCACCGGTCAGGTATATGCATTCGGAGTTACCGGCATAAGTCAGCTTGACAATGCATACGCACAGAACACTAAAGACATTGCTGAATATATATCACTTACAGATGAAGGAAAACTGACAACAAGAAAAGGCTATCAGCTTTCTGACAAAGAACAGCTTGTAAGGGCGGTGATTGAATCGGTGATGTGTAATTATCATATCAACTGGAATGAACTTGCCAAAGACTGTGGGGTAAGCATCGATGACATTAAGGCTGCCGTCAACTATGATGAATCTAAACTGACTGAAATGCAGGCCGACGGAATAATTACATATAATGATAATGTTCTGATCATTACTTCAGACGGCAATCCATTCGTGCGTAATGTGGCTGCCCTACTGGATCCACTGATGAAAGACACAACTAGAAAGTTCTCAAAACCAATTTAACAACTCTGCAGAAATGAATAGGAAACGTGAAGTGGTAATAATAGGAAGCGGCATCACAGGACTGTCATGCGCATGGCAACTTAAAAAGAACGGTATTGACGTTGAAATTCTGGAATGCCATGAACATATAGGCGGACAGATATGGTCGCACCATGAAGATGGCTTTATCTTTGAAGGTGGACCTAATACCGGTGTGATGAAATATCCCGAAGTAGTGCAACTCTTTGATGACATGCGCGGACTATGCAAACTTGAAACTGCCAAAGATTCCAGCAAACGCAGGCTTATCTGGAAAGGAAACCGATTCCATGATTTACCGGCAGGACCAGTTCAGGCACTTGTAACCCCACTGTTTACATGGCATGACAAATTCCGTATTCTGAGTGAACCATGGCGAGCAAAGGGCAACAATCCAGACGAGAGCGTGGGGGCATTGGCTGAACGTCGTCTTGGCAAATCATACGTAGATTATGCTGTAGACCCTTTTGTTTCCGGTGTATATGCCGGAGATCCATATATGTTGCCTACACGGATAGCATTGCCTAAACTATATAATCTGGAACAAGAATACGGCAGTTTCATAAAAGGAGCAATAGCAAAAGCACATGAGCCCAAGAAAGAACAAGATGCCCGCGTAAACAAGAAAGTATTTTCTGCACATGGGGGCTTCAATGAACTGACCGGGGCTTTGGCACAAGCCATAGGAAACGACCGCATAACAACAGAAGCAAAAAATATAAGTATAAACCACAGAAACAGTAAATGGCACATCACTTATGACGGTGACGAGCTTGAGGCTTCTTATGTGGTTACCACCTGTGGCTCGTATGCATTACCGTCATTATTGCCATTCGTGCCGACAGACATAATGAATGACATCAACAACCTGCAATATGCCTCTGTGATACAAATAGGGGTAGGCATACGAAATCCAGGCAAAATAAATCCAAATGCTTTCGGGGGACTGATACCGTCATGTGAACACAAGCCTATACTCGGCATTCTCTATCCGTCAGCCTGCTTTACCGACAGAACTCCGGAAGGCGGAATAGCTCTAGCTTACTTCATTGGCGGCATACGACATCCTGAATATCTTAATGCAAGTGATGATGAACTGAGGAAACTTGTAAATGCATCTCTACATGAATATCTTAAATTCCCAGAAGGTACAAAGGCTGACGTTATACGTATATATCGCCACAAACATGCCATACCGCAATACAGAAAAAACTCAGATAGGCGGTTCGCCGCAATCGGCAAACTTGAATCTGAATATCCCACCCTTCACATAGCAGGCAATATGCGTGACGGTATAGGTATAGCTGACAGAATAAAACAGGGAATGAATGTAGCTGACAGAATAAAAGCCGACCGGCTTTAAATTCTGTCATGCCATAAGTTTGTTTATACCCGACATATATTACATAAACCAGACTCGTGCCACAATCTCCATAATAATCATCAGTGTTTGTATTCACTATATATAATATATCTTATCAGACAATTTAAAATGTGATTGCTTCCTTAAATATTTCTCATTAGAGGAAGTATTCTAAAATATTTTTCTTAATTTTGCATCGTTCTCATAAAACGGCAACAAGCCAGCAAGTGGGAACACATATATGATAAGGCGTTTACTAACGCTTTGTTCTTGGCGTGCAGAAACTTCGCAACTTTCAATCACAGTCAAAGGCAAGGCAACGGTAGATGTCCATGAGAGTGTATACATTTGCCCAAATGTGTATTCCATTTTGATATGGGATATACTGAAGGTGATATACATATCTGCGTGGGCTTCTGCGTTGCTCGTTCTGACTGTGATGGGCAATGCGAAGGCCTCTGCGCGTGGAACGGGTGACTGTCAGCAACCCACGCTTTCTTGTATATGATAAATACAACTTTTAAACTACTTGTTCTGGGGAATGCTGCAAGTTTCAAGACTTTTATAATGAAAGCTACACACGACTTACAGGCACTTCAGTCACAAACAATAGACTGGCTAAGATTTCCACTTATCATTTGCGTTATTTTTATACATAATGCGGCTTTGCCTGCAGACTTTGATGTAACAACCATAGACTGGCAAAGTCTAAGTGCCGGAGATTTATTCATATACATGAAAATTTTGTTCTCTCATGTATTGACCCATATAGCCGTTCCTATTTTCTTCATGATATCAGGATTTCTGTTTTTTCTGAGAACTCCCAAGTTAACTTTAAATATTTACAAAAACAAAATAAAGAAACGTCTGCACACACTGCTTATACCATATCTGTTATGGAATACCATACCGATATTAATCCAGATACCGGCATACGCAATAAAATATCTGTTAATGGCAAAAAACTGGAATATGTTTTTTGATAAATCTTATACATATATGTCATCAAACGGATGGTGGCACATATATTTTGGGCTGAAGACAGACTGAGTTGGATTGGTACACACATGACCATGACCGGTCCCTTGAATCTTCCGCTATGGTATTTACGGGATCTTATTATCATCACATTACTTACCCCTGTGGTGTATTGGCTTATCAGACATTTTAAAATCTATTATATTCTCATAATTGCCTTCGCATACATATCTGGTATATGGCCCGTTATTCCGGGACTTACAGCAACCACAGTTCTGTTTTTCAGTATCGGAGCATATTTGGCTATCAATCGAAAGAATATAATTACAACTTTCAGAAAAATAGAAAAACCTTCTTACATTTTAACTTTAATTCTTTTAATGACAGACACTTATTATGACGGTATAAATACTCCGATTGGATTTAACCTATATCATTTATACATTCTGTTTGGTGTTGTCTCCGCTTTCAACATAGCATCACGTCTGTTAGAATCAAATCACACGAAAGTCAACAAAACTCTTACCAACAGCGTATTTTTCATCTATGCATTCCACACTATACTGATTATAGGATTATACGACAAGATTATCAACAAATTAATGACTTTCATTAATTGCGCATACTTGGAGCCACTTGTATATATAACAACTCCCTTTGCCAAAGCTGCTATTTGTCTGTTTGCCTATATATTATTAGAAAAATATATGCCTAGAATAATGAAACCTTTAACAGGCAACAGATAAAATGCGACATTTCTTATATCGAAAAAGAAGATATGGCTTAATATTGTCATATTTTCTTTTCGTACAGATAGAACAGTCCCTTTCTCCATATAGCCTCTCCCACTTTACCATATCCTACCTTTTCATACATTCTACACGAATAAGGATTTTCGGAAAAGGCGTCCAAACGGATTGAAGTCACATTTTCCTTTAGTACCATGCTTTCTATCAATTTCATTGTTCCGGTACCGATGCCCTTATTCTGCACCTCAACATTAACACACAGACGGTGCAATACTATAAAATTTGAACATGGATAATTCCAACATGCCTTATTGTACTCATCGTCATATTCTCTATTCAATACAAACACAGAATATATTTTATTACTATCTCCATACAGATACATTTCATCTTTACGAATATCCTCTTCCATAATTTCTCTGGTAGGATACAGACCGTCCCATTGGTCTATACCCTGCTCTTCCATTCTGGCAACAGCATCCTTATATAATTTGTCTATATCATCAATATCCTTGAGTTCAGCCTTTCTTATTTTCATAATCTATATATTTGCTTTTGCAAAGATACAAATATATTGCTAATCAGACTGAGCTTTAAATAATAAAACTTGTTATTTACATATCTTATTCATAGATAGAAATAGACTTTAAAATAAGAATATAAGGTAAATATTTTGATATTTCAACTAATTAGTTTATATTCTCAACATAAAACAAATAACAACGAAAGAAGAAATTGAGCGATTACTCTTGATCTTGCATCTCTTTCCATATAGCAAAACATAAAATGAATTATCAATTTAAATAATATAGTATATGAGAAGTCCATTTACAGGCGGTAACGCTACATTTAAATATGAGCCGGCAAAATTAACTTATAGAAATGAAGTGTTCAAATACGTACATTTCTATTATGAATGTGATGATACACATGAGCATTTTACGACAACAGATATTGACGAAATAAACATCGGGCAAATATACAACCAGTATCGGGCTAAATATGGAATTCCCTTTGCTGATGAAATAACTATGATTCATAAGTAATATGGCCTTTTCATTAAAGGCCATATAAAAAAGACAAATAGCCACAATCCTATTATAACATGATATTCAGTAATTCCTCGTTAAGTGAGCCCTTGTCAAAATATTTAAGTTCTTCCATCATCACTGGGTCGTCGGCATCCTCAGCCTTCATAATCTCATAACCAATAGGACCGCCACAATCCTCAGGGGGACAAGCTCCGTTTCCTGCCAGACACTTAGGGTATAAGAGAGCTCCATCTGTTGTCTTTTCCAGAGTTATGTCATGCACCCAATCATCTCCGAAATCATAAAGATATACAAACTTATCTATGGAAGAAAATATTTCCTCCAACCTTACATCATCAGCCTCTAACAGTTTACACATAGATGCTGCTTCTCCCTGGTGCTCTATAGACAGCTGCCCTCCATAAGGTTGCTCACGGAATGCATAAAGATGATAACCTCCCCACTCAAATGCTATCTGAAGAATCTGATGAAATTGAGAGAAAGTAATTGTGCTAGAAACTTCCAGTCTGCGCCAGACTGTAGGTTTCTTTATATACCTAAGTTGAATTTTAAATGTGTATATCATAAGTTTATTTTGTAATTCTTATTCATTCATCATGCACAGACAATTCAGTCCTATTATACTCGAGAGGATGATACCACCTATAATTAACTAAGAAACGTCAAGGCAATATCTACTTATTTCAAAATAGAATTTAGACAAGGATATTTTATCCAGACTAAATTTATTATCATTTCGCAAATATACTAATTATTATTTATAATGCAACTTCCTCTTGTGATATTTCATCTTTTTTATAAGAATTACTATCTATGTTTTTTTTGCATTTCATCTGTTATCTGTCATAAATACTCTCGGAGCGCCAGTGTTTATGGGCATTACAGCCTATGACAGATACTATGACAGATTAACAGATATGGCAGATAAATGGCGAGAAACAGACATTTTAGCCCCTTTTTTGCGTGTTTTAACCACTAAAAAACCCCAGAAAATGATAATCTCTGCTGTAAAAACACTGAAAATAAAGTGTAAAACTTAAGATTTTACTAATCAATGGCTAAAAAACAAGCAAAAATGCTCCCTATAAACTCACCGTAAAACTATTCATTCATTATTCTGTTCTTCAAAAATACACTGTACAGAAAATCATATTCAATTTCTGTATTCGTTGTCTAAAGGCTTTGTACTGTGAATACATTGCATACATACTGCAAATACAAGGCATACATACTTTGAATATGACAGATAAACAGATATGGCAGATAAATTGACTATTTCTGCCATAAGTGAGCAAGGCGGAACATCACTATTTTTCAATAGCGCAAACTCACCTCACTACCTTTATATTTCACGGTCTTGCTTTCTGCTGTCTTATCTGCACCATCAATAAGCACGACATTGAAATTGCGGGTTATCTGCATACCTTGGAACTTGCCTGCCCGACGACATATAACCAACTGATGTTCACGCTCTTTCCATTTGAAATCTATCGTTGAGAACGCTCCCATTTCATAATTATAATTGTCGCCTTCATCCTCATAGAGAGTGAATGAGCCATCTGCTCCGGCATACACGCGTATGGTGAGATTGTCCCACGGTTTCTCTCCGGCATACTGCACGTCCGGACCTATTGGAATAATGCTGCCGGCACGCACATATACAGGGATATTGCTTATTGTAGTGCGGCACACTATCTCCTGTCCTCCGTCATATTTTTTGCCTGTCATGAAATCATACCACGATGTACCCGATGGCAGATAGACATTTTTAGACTTTGCCTGCGAGAAATCCACATTCTTCAGCGACGTGACGTTCTTATCGCCCGTATTCTTGTTCCATCCGTCGTCGGCAGACACTTTATTTATAACTTCAGGCGTATATTGGGCATTCACCACCGGCGCAACAAGAAATGAAGAACCATACATATATTCATTTCCAATGTTCCACACCTTGCGGTCTTCAGCAAAATCCATCATCAGAGCACGCATAAAAGTAGACTTGCCGTGAGTCACCTGCCACGATGTGGAATAGGTGTAAGGCAAAAGTGCATAGCGCAGTTTCACGGCATTTTTCAGAGCATCATATATAGGTTCGCCTTCTTTGCCGTAATAATACAGTTCGCGAGGCACCTCTGTGCCGTGAGAGCGCATCATGGGAGTGAACACACCGAATTGCATCCAGCGTACATAGAGTTCACGGTAAGCAGGATTCTGATATCCCGACCCGTCGTTCCAATTCTGATTATACGACCCGGCAAAGAAACCGCCAAGGTCGGAATTGAAATTAGGATTGCCCGTAAGCGAGAAGTTGAGCCCTGCCGGTATCTGATTTCTCAATGATTCCCATGTGGAAGCTACATCGCCCGACCACACATTGCAGCCGTAACGCTGTTGTCCGGCAAAGCCTGAACGCGTGAGGATAAAGACACGCTTATCGGGCGTGGCAGCGCGCTGATGGTCGTAAACACCGCCCACCGTCATGAGCGGATAAGCACCGCGCACACTGCGAAACGTACCGAAAAAGGTCTTAGTATCAAAGTCGGAAGGCTTGGCATCTATATGGTCAGGCTCTGTGGAATCCATCCACCAACCGTCTATCTTCATATTGTTAAGGCGGGTAAGATTATTCCAATAGATATCTCGGGCTGCAGGGTTATAGGCATCATACACTTTCACGCCCGAAGGATAATCTTTGCGAGGAGGCCACTGTTCGGCAATGCCTGATTCGGGCCACGTGGTGAAATCAAAGAGCATTCCCTTAGCGTTCATCTCGTTAAAAGCCTTTGTCTTAGGTCCGAAAGACGACCATATAGAGATTATGATGTGGGCATTCATGGCGTGAACGCTGTCTATCATCTGTTGTGGACGAGCAAACTCGCCATTAAGAAATTCCATGGCATTCCACAGATAGTTGTTGCCCCAATACTGCCAATCCTGCACAATACCGTCGATGGGTATTTTCAGAGCGCGGTATTTGCTCACCACTTGAAGCAGTTCGTCAGCACTTTTATATCTTTCCCTGCTCTGCCAGAAACCGTATGTCCAAAGTGGCATCATGGGCACATTGCCCGTGAGAGTACGCATCTGCGCCACCACCCCATCGGCATTGCTGCTGCACATAAAATAATAGTCCACGCACTTGCCCACTTCTGATTTAAGAGTTGTAACGTTGTCAGCATCATTGAAATCAGTAGGCGAATAGTTGTCCCAGAAAACTCCATATCCCTTTACCGACGTGAAATAAGGTATTCCGTCCTCCACGTTGCCCGGCATCAGAGTGCGGTGAAGTCCACGCTGAGACAATTTGCCGTTTTCCAGATTACCCAGACCGTATATAGGTTCATCAGCATCCAGCGCGAAGCTCTGGCTCACTCGGTAACTGCCACGGTCGTCATTGTCTGTAATCTCAGCGAAACCGGCTTGTCCATTTTCTTTCAGCATTTCTCGTCCTGCGGCATTCATGAAAGTCAGTGTTCCACTTTTCTTGTCCACGCCCACCGTCATTTCAGCGGTTTTCATAGTCACGGTTCCATTTTTGTCGGTGCTGTAGACCTTTGTCTTCTGCGGAGTCATAACCACAGACAGACTTTTTTTCTCCGGAGCTTTCGCCATAGCCGACGGATACTTCACGATGCGCACAATGCCGGGAGCATAAAACTCCACCGAACACTTCACACCGTCACTTTCAATAGCGGCTCCCTGTTCCGCAATGCTCACACTCTGAGCCAGAGCCATGGCGGGCATAAGGAAAAGCAAAGAGACAAATGTAATTTTCTTCATGTTAAAAAATATTTGAATTTTCCATTTAAAGTCAACTATATAATTCACTTTGCAAAAATAAACAAAAGCCGGCAATATGTCTTTATTATAAGTTACAAATAGTTTGTGCCATGTAACATTTATACCAAACTCAACTATTTTTATTTATAAAAGAGATTAGAATAAACTACTTTTAAAAAAAAACAAGATTAAAATTCACTATTATATTTTTATAAAGCACTATTGTTTCTACTTTTTTTTATATCTTTGCAAATAATATATTTATATATAAGAACATGAAAGGAATACAAAATACATCAACAGACAACTTTGGAGAACTTATTGCAAATGGCAAAAAATATATTGTGCCACGTTTCCAACGAGACTATTCTTGGGATACAGAGCAATGGGACGACCTCTGGCAGGATATATTAAGCATGTTCAATGAATCAAGCGATCATTACATGGGATATCTTGTACTTCAAATTTCTAATGATAAAAAATTCTTCATCATTGATGGTCAGCAACGCTTCACCACTATTACATTAATAATCCTTGCAGCAATAAAAGCAATAAAAGCATTAATTGGAAAAGGAATTGACAGTGAAGAGAATGAAAAACGTATTCAGTCATTAACAGAAACTTACATTGGGCATGTGGACCCCGTAAGTCTGGCATACGACAACACTCTGGTTTTAAATAGAAATAATGACGGATATTACCGAGAATATATTGTAAAGTTAGGAGAACTAAGAAGCAGAAATCTTTCCGTTACAGAAAAATTGATGAAAAAATGTTTTGAATGGTATGAAGAAAAATTAAATGGAAAATTCAGAACAGGAAGAGAATACGCAGACTTCATTGTCAAAATGTGTGATAACTTATGCTTTACAACCATCACTGTAAATGATGAAATGAATGCTTTCAGAGTATTTGAGACACTGAATGCAAGAGGCGTACAACTATCATCCTCCGATTTATTAAAGAATTATTTCTTTTCCCTCGTAGACAACAACTCCAGTCATAAAGGACGTATTGAGACTCTGGACAGCGAATGGTCGCGACTCACCGACAATATCAGATCTGAAAAATTGCCGGAATTTATGAGATATTATTGGAATTCAAAGCATAAAACTGTAAGAGCATCAGAACTATTCAAGGCAATCAGGACAAACATAAAAGATGAAAAGCAAGTATTTGCTGTAATTAATGATATGCTGGAATACAGCGACACATATATGGCCTTAAGGGATTGTAACGATGACTTATGGGATAATGACAAAGACATATCTGTAAATATACAATTAATGAATGTGTTTAATCTAAAACAGCCATATTCTTTATTAATGGCTGCAAAAAAGAATCTGAGCATCGATGATTTCAAAAGAATCCTTAAAGATATCATAGTTATATGTTTCAGATATAATGTAATTTCAGGCAGAAATCCAAATGAAATAGAACGTTCATTCAATGATATTGCCATAAACATAAGTAATTCTAAAGAAATAGATTATTCTAAATTTTTAAAAATATATGTAGATGATACTTCCTTTTGCAATTCATTTGCTACAAAAGATTTCTCTACAAGTTCCAGAAATACAAAAGTAATACGATACATTCTGGGCAAGATTGAAAATTTCAAAAACGGGAAACAAATTATTTATATTGATGATGAACAAAATTCAATAGAACATATTCTGCCACAACATCCCGGAACAGATTGGGACATCGAAGAAAACAAGGTTGACCGTCTGAATATACGCCTAGGCAATATGTGTCTGTTGGAGCGTTCTCTGAATATTAACATAGGGAATGACTCTTTTGAAGAAAAGACGAAAATATATGAAAATTCTCAGTTTCAAACGACTAAGAATATAGCAGTAAGATATTCTTCATGGAATGAATCTAACATAATTTCACGACAAACAGCTATGGCTAATTGTGCAAAATCTATTTGGAAAATTGATTTTTAAAACGTTACAAATATCTATATACCATTACCTTATTGCGCTATATGGAAAGACATAGAACTTGCGGTTCGGTTTGAAATCTATCATCCATTGGTCTACGATAACATGATTGTCTATAGCCTTTATGGTGAGCGTGTGATGTCCCGATGAGAGTTTCACACTATCTGTCTTTACAGCCTGTCCACGAAGCACATTCTGTTTCCATGTCTCAGAGCGGTAAGGTTCTCTGAACGAGTGAACCGTCGGTTCACCACCGTCTATACTCACTGAAAAGCGGATATCGCCTTTATCATTCGGCTGAGTGGGAATTACAGCTATTCTAAGCAAAGCCTCTCCGCCACGACTGCTTTGGAAATCAAACGTAACTGATGAGTTTTTCTTCAGGCTCACGGCATTCATACTGTGACCAAGTGCCTGCACAGCCCTGACTTCTCCTTCGGAACGATTAAATTCACAAGCATTCCGGGCAATATAATCATCTGATGAAAAATCGCTGCATGATGCATTTTCATCTGTGGCATAACGTTTCACGTCTTCATCTGTAATACTTACAGGAATACTCGGAGCAGCAAACACCAGTTGGTCTCGCGGATGATCACACATAAGTCCGTTCCACTTTCCGCCTGCCAGACTATGATTATAATAATCCGTGAGACTGCGGATATTGTGCCATGCCTCAATACTGTTGGCACATGCCGCAAGCAGAGCAGTGTCACGCAGTCCACAGCCCATATCAACCAGATAGCGCGCACGCTGAGCCTCTAGCATCTTGCGGCTCATCTCTCCGGCTGCTTTAACAGGATAAGCAATCATGGCAAAATAGGCATCATGAAGACGGGCAGGCAACTTTGAGCCAATGTCTGTCACCTCTCTGCCTATATTGCGCCAACTATTAAGATAGCGGTCAAGTTCTCCACCGAACTCCGTAAGACTGAACTCGGTATCTGTAACAGGAGAAAGCCCGCGAGAGTATTTCTTCTTGTCCAGTTCATTCTGATTCCAACCCATAAACTCAGGACGGCGAATACCACAAAGATGATAATACTCCTGCATCACGGGGAGCAGTCTTTTTCCTGCTACGTCCCCAAATTCTCTTCTGAGCCAATTCTCAGTATGGGCATAAAGAGAAGACGGTGTGGCACTGCGGATATTCCATGCCATATCCAAAAACAGTTCCAAGTCATAGGCAGCAGTCTTAACATCATGCACATTAGCAATCCAAAGCCTACGGGCATTATGACTGTAAGCCTCGTGCATCTCATTCACTATAAGTCCGGGCTGAGTTGTGGTAAGCCACAGATAGTCGTGCGGTCGCCCCCAGTAGCTAAGATGATAATACACCCCACTGCCGCCACTGCGCTGTTGCTGCAGAGAATCAGCAAGCCGAGTCATATATCCGTAATTGTCATCACACCACGTCAGCATCACGTCATCCGGCACTTTAAGCCCATTATCCATTATCTGCAGCACTTCTTTATAGGGAACAAACTGCTGCGGGACTGCAGTTACATTTTTGTTTACATATCTTGCCAACAATTTCCGCTGGTCGTTTATTACCTGCTGCAAGGCAACAGTTTTCTCACCGAGCGTGTTCACGCCTTCCATAGAGCCATCGTGAATACCCCTCATTCCGATGGTATATATATTATTATATGTACCAACCTCCTTCAGTCGTTCTGCCCAATAATTCAGCACAGCTTCTCTATTGGCAATATAATTATACGGTCCACGTTCCTTCACATTCCACTCACCCACATTGTTGCGCATAAGCGGTTCACAGTGTGACGTACCAATAACAATGCCACAACTGTCGGCAGCCTCTTTGGCACCCGGAACTAAATAAAACGGCACTGTTCCCCAGTGCATGGCAGGCCATAAGGTGTTGGCGCGAAGCCGCATAAGCAGTCTGAATATCTGACGATATGCAGCAGCACTTATCATTCCCTTGCCATTACCGGGAGAATAAGAATCACAGCTCCATGGTCGCGTAGACCACTCTTCATCATTTATGAATATGCCACGGTATTCCACAGAAGGTTTCTGAAAACTCTTAAAATCCGAACTTATTACAAGCCGCGGTTTCTTCTCCAGCACAGCATCATTCCACCATATCCAAGGCGACACCCCTGCAAGCCGTGACAATTCCAATATTCCGTATGCTGTGCCTCCGGCATCAGACCCCACTACAAGCCATTGCTTTGAATCAAGAACCCTTATATAAAAGGCATCTTTACAAATAGCCAGACTGTCTGCAGGAACGCCGAGCCGCATAAGTTTACGGCGCATACTGCGGTTTCTGTCCAACTGCACAATACGTACCGTAGCCTTTTCAACCGGTGCCTCAGTTACACCATGTCCCGTTACCATGCGCATATCATCGGCAAACATATCCAGAGCCATGACAACGACAGGTGATGGTGTTTTGCTGATGCTGTAAGATATGGAGTGCGTACCATCATACCAAACAAAGTCAGCCGCACATACACGATAAGCCGAACACGCACATAAAATGGAAAACAATATCAGATTGCAACATCTCATATATAATTATCTTTATCTCAGATTTTTCAAAAACTCTATTTCTATAATTTTCAGTTGTCTCCTACCCGAAGTTTTCTTCTCATCATTGCTACTGTCCATCTCCTTTACAGCTCCAAAGGCATCTCCCTTGGTACACTCTCCTGTCATGCGGATGGTATAACGGGCTGTAGCAGGAGCTTTGTGCAATGGGATATGAATAAAACTCAAAGACTTCGAAGTCCAACCCTTCCACACAAGCGAATCTCCTGCATAAACAGCTATGGGATAAGACGTAGAACGGAAATCCTTCATCTTCATGCAGATATCATCTATTTTTGTGTTCTCACAAAGGGTATATGTTACGTATGCGCTATCAGTATCTCCGGCACTGGTCCAACAAGTATTCTCGTATGTATCGTAACTTTGTGTTACATCATCTCCACTTCCGGCTTTTGCATCAATAATAGCGACTTCTCTTCTCCATTGTTTAAACGAAGCCATTGTAGGAGTTTCGCCTCTATCCAACCTTGATTTCAAACCGTCAGAAGGCATATATTCAGTTAATCCGTCTTTAACTTCAACTGGTTTTGTGGTAAGAGAAATAGTAGCATCATTCAAACCTTTAGCTTTTGCAGAAACCATAATATTACCGGCTTTAGTGAGTGAGCGAAGCATTATTCTGTTTATTCCGCACTCAACAGGCAGAGTGTCGCAAAGCACATGATTAACATGTAGAGTATCATTGGTTTTTGCCAGTCCGCCACGATATTCCGCAGGACCGTTTACAGAGAATTTTACAGTACGATTATCAAGATGACATCTTCTGTCCTCTTTATCTACAACTTCAACCTGAACAAGAGCCAAGTCATTGCCATCAGCTTTCCATCCGGTAGGATTCTCTATAGTTGTAAGTTTAAGATGGTCAGGCTGTCCTGCTGCTTGCAGTTCATAGCGAGAAATTTCCTTGCCTTCTTTATTATACGATACAGCAAGTAACTTATCAGATTCGTATTTCACATTTTTGAAAGTATATAAGAATCTGTAATCGTGACATGTAGCTTTAATAGCTTTATCGTTCTGGTAAAGCACTACACTGTCTGCATTGCTGACCACATATACTTTAGGTATAACAAATCCTTTATCATAATTCCAATGTCCCACAATATAAGTACGTGGTTTCAGGTCGTCAACCCATCCGTCCCACATCACACGATGGGCAAAATAAGCATCTTTGGGAATACGCATAGGGTCTACAACACCACTCACACGATAGTTATCAGCCGAGCGACCGTGGCTCTGAGTATCACTGAATATAATCTTAGCACCACCGGAATTCACTTTAGTGCCACTTCCCGGACGCTCCAGCCAATAATCGTACCAGCGGCGAACAAGTTCTGCCACAAACTCATCGTTATTATGATTATAAGCTGCTGCAGAAGCATTGCGATATAACGGTCCGTCACCCTCTTTATGATAAGGATAGCTCCACGAATTCCAATACCAGCGCAAAGCCTCATCACGGCAATACTCCATCATCCACATCGGCTTTGTGTCGCTTTTGTTTACATACAGCATCTCGCCACCATATTCCGCCTCAGGTTCATCAAGCATCTCTCTGCTGCCAATAACCCTGCCACCATTAGGGTCGAATTGTTTTTTAAGAGCTTTCATCTCACGTATATGCTGACCGGTTATCTTCTGGTTACCACACTCATAGAAAAAAATGCTAGGATTATTTCTATTATAAATGATAGCATCCCGCATCACTTCTTTTCTTTGTATCCATCTGCGTCCGGTAACATCTTTTTCAGCATCACCTGCCGGCATAGCCTCTATAAGTCCCACACGGTCACATGACTCCACATCCTGTTTCCAAGGTGTGGTGTGCATCCAACGCACAATATTACCACCTGATTTCACCAGTAAGTCGTTGCTGTAATCACTCAACCATGCAGGAACACTCATCCCGACTCCGGGCCACTCATTACTACTACGCTGAGCATAACCATGCATCATTATCACACGGTCGTTAAGATATATCATTCCATTCTTATATTCTGTCTTGCGGAAACCGGTTGTTGTACATACTTCATCAAGTGCCTTAGAATTATCTGTAAGCATGGTTTTCACTTTATATAGATAGCCATATCCCCAACTCCAGAAATGCAATTCGTTAACACGTTTTTCAGCAGACAATGTAACTGTAGAATGTGCAGGTATGTTTTTTTTATCACCGACGAAACGAGCAATCTCTTTACCTTCGTTATCGATAATAACAACATTATAACCTCTAACAATGGGATAATCAGTATAGTTTTTCACTTCACTTTCAGCATGAATAGTAGCACAGGCTGTAGGTATATCTATGTTTTTGGCATATATATATGTACCTGTTGTGCCAAGATTACTGAACAAAGGAAGTGTTTGATACACTTGCTCTGTAAGATGTAACCACACATTTTTAGGTAAACCGCCATAGTTTACATTAAAAGCTTTATTCTGCCATTGAAAGTGAGAACCGGTTGCTTTTTCTTTATAATCCCAATCGTTATCTGTTCTTACTTCTATAAGGTTTTTACCTTTCTTTATGTAAGGAGTAAGATCAAAGCCAAACGCCATTACTCCGTTTTCATTCAATCCTAGTTTATGTCCGTTTAACCAAACTTCTGCACCTTGGCGTGCACCTTCAAACTCTATAAAAACACGTTTACCTTTAGCCGTTTCCGGCAAACAGAATGTTTTACGATACCATACAACAGAAGTTGAAGTATAATATGTTGCCACTTTAAAAGACTCATCTTCATTCCAAGCATGAGGCAGAGTAACTGTATTTTTTGACTTATCAATTCGCCAATTTGAATTAAAATTATAAGTTTGCCGTGCATTAGCATTAATGCCACTTACTAGCAGTAATAGCAATATTAGATTTTTAAGTTTCACAAACATCATGACTTGTCGGTTTTAAAAATTAAAATTTTCAGTTGTTGTTTTCATGATGCAAATATAAGCAATAAGATATTATCCGACTTGACATTTTGTTCAAAATCTTATAAAAACGTACTTTTTCACTTGAAGCCACCTATATACATCATCATAATTAGATAAAGCCGACTGTTTATTAACAATTTCAG
>CAYSSU010000007.1:0-69076 GCA_964433895.1 uncultured Prevotella sp. | reverse complement strand
ATAGAATTCAAATTGAATTATATTCATAAAGAAGTTCTGAAAATGGGGAGGAGAACATTTACAGCATCTCTCTCCCCCCACTATAAAAATCAAAGCAAAATTTTATTTACTATTGTCTTCATGTGCAGCAGTCAAACTGAAATTTAAAGGCAACGTGTATCTCACGTTAACAACCTTGCCATTTCGTGAGCCTGGAGTCCACTTTACCATCTGTCCTATCACACGGAGAGCTTCTGCATCCAAAGCAGGGTCTACACTGCGTACTACTTTGGGATTAACCACAGAACCGTCTCTGCTCACCACAAAGTTGACAATCACACGACCGGATATATTATTTTTGCAGGCAGACTCCGGATACCTTATGTTTTCTGAAAGATACTTGAACATTTCGGTTTCACCTCCGGGATATTGTGGCATTTTCTCCACTATGTCATACACAGCAGTATCCACCGGTTCCTGACTTTTCTCAATAGTGGCAACCGGCTTTGCCAAAGGTTCTGTAATCGGTGGCAATATCTTTGACGAAGCAGTCTTCTCTACAACATTCTTAACTTCCGGCACGTATTTACTTATGCTGCGCGCCACAGTTTCTACATTGCTGACCAACAACAGGGCAGCAACTACAGGTGCAAAAAGCAGGTACTTAGACCTGAACAATTTGCCGGTTCTTTTGCGATTCATCATTTTGATTCTCTTTTTTAAGGATTGAACATTAAAGTTATTGGCTATCTCCGTCCCCATGGAAGACTTATGATATGCCAGACCGAGCAGGTGATACTGATAGGCTTTGCGCGCGTTGCCCTCAGCTACTACACTTTCGTCGGCAAGATATTCCAAATTAATTCTCACTTCCCGTTTCATAAGCCAACAGAACGGATTAATCCATCCGAATACACAGAACAGTTCTGACAGCACTATATCCAATGAATGTAATTGCCGGGCATGAGTGGACTCGTGAAGCAATATTTCTGACAGTTGTTTATCTGTCTGTCCCTCTGGATTTACAAATATCCATCTGAAAAATGAAAAGGGACTGTCGTCTGTATCCATAACCCTTACATCAAAGCCCATTACCTTTCTCTTTTTAGTATGACAAGCCATATTGACTATAGACATAAGCTGAACCAGAAAGCGCAATCCCAATATCACCATGCCTGTCATATACACAGTCATAAGCACATCGGCAAATGTGATTGCGGGCGACTCTGCATACACGTTAACCACAGGCAGCACGACATCGGCATAGTCTGAAGCCATACGCATAGCGGTAACATTCTGTCTGACGTAATACTGCACATTGAGGAAAGGCACTAGAAATGCCAAGGCATATATTCCAAGCAACAAACCCCTGCGCCAGCCAAAGAATGTATCTCTGCCTGCCAGCACCATATAGAATCCATACAGAATGACGAGAGCTATATTGATTTTAAGAAAGATAATTGCCATATTCATGATTATTCAGTCTGTTTCTTTTCTATTTCAGAGATAATATCGTGCAGGTCATCAGCCGACAACTTTTCATCCTTCACAAAAAAAGAGACCATATCCTTGAAAGAATTGCGGAAGTAATCATGCACAAAAGACCCCATCGCAATACGTTTGTAATCGCACTCCTTAACTATCGGACTATACTGATAGGTATTTCCATTTCTGCTCTGCCGCACATATCCTTTCTTTTTCAGATTCTGCACAATAGAAGCCAATGTAGTATAAGGAGGCTGAGGTTCTGGCATCACGGCTAAAACTTCACGTACATTGCAACTGCCAAGTTGCCAGATTTGCAACATCACATCTTCTTCTTGTTTGGTAAGTTTTTCCATATTCGTTGGTATTTGATGCTGCAAACCTACGAAATGTTCGTAGATAAAGCAAGAGTATACGGTTTAAATATAGTTAAAGCAACTGTATTTTAACAGATTACGAACATTTCGTAGACCAAAAAGACTAACGAGTATTATATATTTTCAGAAGTGATAAGTAAGTCCGATGCGGGATTCAAAAGTTCTGGCATTAACGTCATCATGATAAGAATAATGAGTGTGGCGTATGAAATAGCTGCCCGAAACACAGACACTAAGAGGTCCCTTAACGTCAAACTCCCAGATAGGATTCAATACAAACAACAGCGCATTGCCCTTGTCACCCTGCGCATTGAGATAAAGAGGATCCACTGTAGAAAGGTTTTTGTTTTCATATCCCTTCCATGTATAAAGACGGTAGAAATCTGTATGGAGAATAAAACGTCCGAAATGAAGAAATTCCATGAACGTCTTTGTTTTAAGAGAATATCCGCTGCCCATATTGTAATCACGGTCTATGACATTATAATAGTCACTCTTTGTACCACCAAGCAATATTGCACTGAGAAATATCCGCTCTTCCAACCTTGCCAAAGCACCTATCTTAGGAAATGACATTATGAAACCCGGACCAAACGAAGCCGCCTCTGATATGCGGTAAGGAGTGAGATTGGTACCGTCTTTCACCGGTTTGGAATCATAATAGTTGAAATGCTGGAATATGCCCAGTTGAATGTTATAGCGGTCATCGTCATATAAAGTCTTACCATAGATACGTCCCAGCAGATGCAAACCATTGATGAGCGGCTGATTTCCACTGAGCCCAAATGTAGCCTCAGCAGAGAAGAAATCGTAAGGATGGTTATTCTCTGTGCTGAGAGCATCTCCATACTCCAGGAAGAAATTTACATACGGATTGTGTTCTCCGCGGAACAGAGCTCCATTATCGGCAAGATAACGCCAGCCTACATTCATAGAGAAATCCAAAGGTATCTCATTCTTGTCGTGATACAGGTATTTATCATTACGCACAGTCCACGCATCACCTGATACAATACGGTTAAGTCCCTTCATCGGGTCTACTATTGTGGCAGCAGCCTCGCGAAGGAAACGGCGGAATCCGTGAGAACGGTCATTAAGAATTACATTGCTTATACGGTGCATAACTTCTCCTATGGCAATACCTCCAAAGGTTGTAGCCATAAGGTCATTGATAGCAGGCGGTTCTATCTCACCGCAGAATTCCCACATAAGACTTCCTCCTAAAGCGTAGGGAGCCGACTGCCAGAAAGTGAGACCGTTGCTACGGGCTGAATTGAAATATAGGTTGCCATGATAAGGATGAGCAAAAAGATTGGTGGAAAACTGGTCATTATCCCACACCAGACCATGCTTGAAATTGTTGTGAATGGTATGCAGGTTCACCTGGGCAAAGTCTTCATTCATAACAAAACGGTCGAAACAATGCACAAAGGCATTTATGCCTGTAGCTTCAGCCACGGCTATCCAAGGATGCGGACTACCATAGCGATAGCCAAAACGCATATATGAAGGCAGCGAATCCTCTTCGGCAATATACCTATTATCAAAAGGAGACCTTATATCGCTGCTCCTATGATAGCGCAAAGATATTCCGACCTGTGCCAACAGCCCATTCCGGTAATGCTGATTACTTTTGTAATACCTTGTGTCACCATAGCCCAATGATGCAAATGCGCCAACATATCTGTTTATCTGATAATCTACATTGGCATGAGCCTGAAGAGAATAAAGACGTTCGGGAGAATCATTCGTATTATGCTCGAAAGTTTCTATATGGTAATAGCCCACGTCTCCACTAACACTCCACTTAGGAGTGAGCTGAAAATACTGTCCTATACGATAGAACACCGCTCCGGAGAATTTGCTGTCAAGCCCCATATAGTGAGAGCCCACACCTATAATATTATATGTGGAACGATTGCGGAAACGCAAAGCAGCATTCAGTTTAGACGTTGTACACAAATACAGCAAATAATCTATGCGTGTTTTAGGATTTACATTGACAAGACCTATTTTATGTGCCACGGTATCACGTGAGTAATTGAATATACCTATCTGCACACCACGCGGATGACTAACCACAGAATTAATTATACCAATTTGAGTACCACTAAGCGTATCTGCATAATTAAAAGCTGACATCTGCAAACCACGCATACTACCTGCTGAGACGTTTACAGCCGAAGAAATCTGCATACCTTTCTTTACACCCATGGATATATTGCTGATTCCGGCAAGTTGAATTCCATGCATAGGAGAAAATGACACATTACTGAAACCAACAATCTGCACACCATGAAGTTTATTAGTTACATTGCTGAAACCGGCAATTTGGAAACCATGCATCATTCCCTCCACATTACTGCCTAGCCCGCCTATGGTTACACCATCAGCATCACCGAAGAGAGCCGAACTCAATACCCCTATATTCAACCCGGTCATCTTTTTCCACACTCCTGCTCTGGTGAGTCCAAACTGAAAGCCACGCAAAGTATCAATATTGCTCAACAGACCAATATTGACATTACTTACTCTCATACTGTCTACGTGATGTGTATTGCCTAATGCGACATTACCGCTTAAAGGATGCTGAGCACTTACTTCCACAGTTGCCAATAGAAAAGCAAGTACTAATATAACTGATTTCGGGCACATAAAAAATTCTATATTATTCATTACTACTTCTGCAAAAGTAATATAAAATCCAACATAAAGCAAGCGTTTATTACTTTTTTTCATACCTTTGCCCCCAATCTTAATTTGAAACAAGAACATTAGCAAGTATTATGAATACATTTACCGACATAATTGCTGCCCAACTGAATCTGAAACGAGGGGCAGTGGAAAATACGCTGCAGCTTTTGGAAGAAGGATGCACAATTCCCTTCATTTCAAGATACCGCAAAGAGAAGACCGGCGGACTTGATGACGTGGAAATAGAAAACATAAGCAATATCAATGACAAGTTGAAAGAACTGGGCAAACGCAAGGAGACAATACTGAAGACCATAGAGGAACAGGGCAAACTGACAGAAGAACTCAAAAAGCGAATAGAACTGTGCTGGGACTCTACCACTCTGGAGGACATTTATCTGCCATACAAACCTAAACGCAGAACAAAGGCGCAGATTGCGCGTGAACTGGGGCTGGAACCTCTGGCGCAGACAATAATGCTGCAACGGGAACGGAACATAAAACAGACAGCGGCAAGATTCGTCAAGGGTGACATAAAGGACAGTGAGTCTGCTATAGCCGGAGCCAAAGACATCATTGCAGAAACCATAAGCGAAAGCGAACAGTCCAGAAACGTGGTAAGGGCAGAATTCAAACACGAGGCTATGATTATCTCTAAGGTAGTAAAGACAAAAAAAGACGATGAAGACGCACAGAAATTTGCCGACTATTTTGATTTTACCGAACCACTGAGAAAATGTCATTCTCACAGGCTGCTTGCAATGCGTCGTGGCGAGACTTTGGGATTTCTAAGAGTAAGCATAAGCATAGACGGAGAGAAATGTACCGACAAATTGAAACGTTATTATGTACGCGGATACGGTGAATGTCAGACTCTGATGAATGAAGCCGTAGACGATGCCTACAAACGACTGATGGCACCTTCCATAGAAACGGAATTTGCAGGTCTTAGCAAACAGGATGCCGATGATGAAGCCATAAAGGTATTCGCAGACAACCTGAAACAACTTTTGCTTGCCGCACCTCTTGGACAGAAGAGAGTAATGGCTGTAGACCCCGGATTTGCCAACGGATGCAAAACTGCCTGTCTGGATGCTCAGGGCAACCTGCTGCATCACGAGATAGTGTTTCCTCACCCACCACACAACCGGCGAGCTGAAGCCACTCTGACAATGCAGCATATAGTGGAGAAATTCAATATAGAGGCTATGGCTGTAGGCAACGGCACTGCAAGCCGGGAAACAACAGAATGGCTTAACAGCATTTCTTTCAAGACAAAAGTGGATATATACGTGGTGAGTGAAGACGGTGCATCAATATATTCAGCGTCAAAGACTGCACGCGATGAATTTCCAAATGAAGACGTAACGGTAAGAGGAGCTGTGTCCATAGGCAGAAGGCTCATGGACCCACTTGCCGAACTGGTAAAGATAGATGCCAAGAGCATCGGTGTGGGACAGTATCAGCACGATGTGGACCAGGCAAAACTTAAAAAGAGTCTGGACTATGTGGTTATGAGCTGTGTCAACTCTGTAGGAGTAAACCTCAACACTGCATCAATGCATCTGCTCACCTATGTCAGTGGTCTGGGACCTACTCTGGCACAGAACATTATTGATTATAGAAAAGAAAACGGAGCCTTCACTTCAAGGGCACAACTTAAAAAGGTGAAGCGGCTCGGTCCTGCGGCATACGAACAGTGTGCCGGTTTTCTGAGAATTCCTGGAGCTGTAAATCCTTTGGACAACAGTGCCGTACATCCGGAAAGATACACACTTGTGGAAACTATGGCAAAAGACTGTGGGTGCAACGTAAAGGAGTTGATGGGTAACAGGGTAAAGCAACAGGAGGTGGACATAAAAAAATATGTAACTGCAGAAGTTGGCATACCTACCCTTTCAGACATCATGAAGGAACTGGAGAAGCCGGGGCTGGACCCGCGCGGAGAAGTAGAAAAATTTGAATTTGATGCCGGTATAAAGACAATAGATGACCTTCAGGAAGGCATGACTGTACCGGGTATAGTGACTAACATAACTAATTTCGGGGCATTTGTGGATATAGGCGTACATCAGTACGGACTGGTTCATGTATCACAAATGGCAAACCGCTACGTGGCAGACCCTACGGAAGTAGTGAAACTGCACCAGCACGTAACGGTAAGAATAACAGGAGTTGACTTGCAGCGCAAGCGCATCTCACTGTCTATGAAGTTATAAAAAAAATATGGAGCGGTTACTCATGCAGTAACCACTTCACGGCTTTTTCACGTGTGTCACTATACGACTTCAAAGTCGGCATATAACCCAGTTTGGGATTTAATTTATAAATCACCGTGCGTGCATGCTTTTCCGAACTATTGTTTACAAAGTCGGTATACCATTTCCATGTCTTGGCTGTATCAGCATCTACAGCCAAATAACTGCCATAGGCATCATCTATGTATTTTCTGAAATCAGCACGGGCTGCATCACAGAAATCATCAGGCGAAAGATTAAGATTATAGAGCAGATGATAATGATTGAAAGCATCAGCCTTATAATCATCGCCCTTACGGAACACGGCTACATCAAATCCCAATCTGCCTCCCAGTCTACGTAGAGAATCAAGCGTATCTTCTTCACCTCCGGCAGTAAGCAGGAGCACATGCTTAAGTGGAACAGTTGCCTTGCCGTTTTTCATCAGCGACAGATAAACAGTATTCATAAGGTCTTCTTGGGCATTATCCTCTGTGGTTTCCCAATACATTCCACCCAAAAGTCCCTTGTCTATAATATACTGACACTTAGCAGCTATAGAACGTGGATTATCAGCCTCCCATACAAGTTTGCCCGACCAATCTGTAAGATAAGGCACTTTGCCGGCTTCGTCCCAATGTTCCTCATAAAGTCCACCGGTATATCCGGTCTTCATATATTTATCCAGTATCTTATTGCTATGGTCACCACGTCCGTAAAGAGGCAGTCCCAGACAAAGTTTTTCTTTTGGCACACCATTCTTAATATGCGCATCCACAGCCTCACTTACAGTAATGCGCCCAGAAAGAGGCGAGCGGAAAAGTGTGGTATGATGCTTTGGAGGGTCAGCGACATCGTATGCCATTATATTCACGAAATCCATATACTTTATGCAGGAGCGGAAATCTATATACAATCCGTCGGCAATAGTTGCAGCCGTGAGAAGTTTCTTCTTACCCAGCACCTTGCGCAAATCACGCATCAGAAGAGTAAAATTCTCAGTATCATCAGGAGAACTTGATATGCCAGACTCACTACTTGTAGGATATTCCCAGTCTATATCTATGCCATCGAGTCCGTATTCCTTAACTATTCTGCCACAGTCACGTGCAAAAGACATACGGTATTTGGCATTGGCAGCCATCTCTGAGAAATTCCCACTTGTCCAGCCTCCTACAGAAAGTTGAATCTTAAGTTTGGGATTTTGCTCTTTAAGAGCAACTACTTTTTTAAGAAAATCAGGCTTTTGAATATCACAACCGTCAAAAGTCTTGTTCACGTGACCAAACGCATAGTTGATATTGGTCATAAGAGTAGGATCAGGCAACCGTTGAGTGGTCCACGAACACACATAAGCGACAACAATTCTCGATTTCTGTTGAGCCGACACGTTGATACAAAAGAGCAACAATACGGCAAAGACAAATAGTTGATGCAGTTTTTTCATCTTAAATAATTTAATAATAAGTTGTTTCGTATTTTCGGTGTAAAATTACAAAATAATATTCAATAAATAATGATATGAGTGTTTTTTTTAGTAAATTTGCAACATAAAATTTCTAAATAACTTAATGTATCATTATTATGAAAAGAATTATCTTTGGTCTTGTGGCATTCATCATTACTTTGCAGATGATGGCACAAGGCGATGTCTACAAAAAATCTGACAGTTATGAATGGCCTGCCGACCAAAAAGTAGTAAATAAACTAAAGAAATGGCAAGACCTAAAATTCGGTGTACTTATGCACTGGGGAGTCTACTCCGTGCCTGGAATGGTTGAATCATGGGCTATCTGCGATGAAGACTGGGTGACACGTGACACCACAATGACATATCAGGAATACAAAAACTGGTATTGGGGACTTGCCGACAAATTCAATCCTGTGAAATTCAATCCGGCTCAATGGGCTGCAGCCATGAAGGATGCAGGTATGAAATACATGATTTTCACTACTAAACATCATGACGGTTTCTGCATGTATGACAGTAAGTACACTGATTATAGCATTGCCAATCACGCATTCAAAAACAATCCGAAACGCGATGTACTGAAATATGTACTAGAATCTTTCCGCGAAAAAGGATTCATGATTGGCGAATATTTCTCTAAACCTGACTGGCATTCCCAGGACTATTGGTGGGACGTGTACCCTACAAAGAAAGGGCGCAACGTAAACTATGACATAAAGAAATGGCCATGGCGGTGGAATGCATTCAAGCAATACACATACAATCAAATGGAAGAACTATTATCACGTTATGGCAACGTTGATATATTCTGGCTCGACGGTGGTTGGGTGTGCAAGCAGAATAATCAAGACATTGACTTGCCAAAGATTGCAACTATGGCAAGAAAACACCAACCAGGACTTATCATAGTAGACCGGACTATACGCGGACCGTATGAAAATTACCAGACTCCGGAACGCACAATTCCCGAAGAACAACTTAACAATCCTTGGGAAAGTTGCATACCTCTTACAAATGACTGGGGCTGGGTGGCTCACCCTACATGGAAAACTCCGGAAAAGGTAATCTGCACATTGGCAGAGGTTGTGGCAAAAGGCGGCAATCTGGTTCTGGGAGTAGGTCCTACACCAGAAGGACTTATCCAACCAGAAGCTGTAACCAGACTGAAAGCTATAGGCTACTGGCTCAACAAAAACGGGAAAGCCATATATAACACCACGACTACAAAGTATTATCATGACGGCAATATATGGTTCACCGCTTCTAAAGATGGTAAAAAACTATATGCCATATATGCACTTGCTGACGGGGAAACACTGCCACATACTATAACATGGAGCAACAACAGTTCTAAAAGTGTGAGACTGCTTAGCACAGGACAAAAGCTGAAAGTAAACCGGAATAATGGAAAAACTACCGTGACATTGCCTACAGGACTGAAAAATGAACCTGTTGCCCTGCAAATTGATAATTGACAATATTATATATCTTATGTCAAAATACGAAATAGAAATATGTGCCAACAGTGTTGAGAGTTGCATTGCTGCCCAAGCCGGAGGTGCCGACAGAGTAGAATTATGTGCCGGCATACCTGAGGGCGGGACAACTCCTTCATACGGAGAAATACTTACGGCACGGCGAGCGCTGAAGGAAACAAAACTGCACGTTATTATCCGCAACCGTGGTGGTGATTTCATATACACAGGTCTGGAACTGGAACGAATGGCTGTCGACATAGACGTATGTAGGGAACTGGGAGCAGACGGAGTGGTGTTCGGCTGCCTGACCGAAGAAGGCGACATAGACAAAGAAGCCAATGCCATACTGATGCGACACATCGGAAATATGAGCGTTACATTTCACCGTGCCTTCGACCGTTGCAGAAATCCCAGGTTGGCTATTGAAGACATTATATCTTTGGGATTCGACCGGGTATTAACTTCAGGTCAACAGTCTACTGCAGACAAAGGTACTGTTCTGCTGAAAAATATCAATCTTCAGTCTGCCGGCAGACTGAAGATTATGGCAGGATGCGGAGTTAATGAAGACAACATTGCCATGATAGCAAGAGAAACAGAAATTACCAATTTCCATTTCTCTGCCCGCGAACCGCAACAAAGTAAAATGAAATACTTTAATCCTAATGTATATATGGGAACAAAAGATGCAGAAGAGGTCAACATCATGCTCACTACAGAAAGAAGGGTGAGAAACACTATTGCCAAACTAACGGAATTGTAAAAAACAGACAACATTAATTGTATGAAGAAAATATTTATCAGCTTATTTATGCTGGCTACAGCCTTTACGGCAAGCGCACAGCATTTCATATCAGACGCAGGCTTTCGCCAGAAAGTGGACTCAGCTTTCTCCGCAAAGATAAAGCTCATAGGAACCGGTTTCTATAATGTGAAAGGTCTGAAAGTCACACAAGAAGAACAAGAAGCCCTGAAATTTCTATATGCCTATATGCCAGTAGCAGATGCCACCGACTATACAACAGCATATCATCTGAATAACGTACGTGTAGCATTACAGACTAGAAAAGAGATGTCATGGGGAGATAAAATTCCGGAATTGCTATTCCGGCATTTCATTTTACCAATGAGGGTAAACAACGAGCCTCTTGATGACTCACGGGCAAAGTTCTTCAATGAACTGAAGATGAGAGTAAAAGGCATGACAATGGCTGATGCCATACTTGAAGTTAACCATTGGTGCCATGAGCACGTTACATACGAACCATCTGACGCACGCACATCATCACCGATGCAGAGTGTTATAACGGCAAGAGGACGATGTGGCGAAGAAAGTACATTCACTGTAGCTGCCCTGCGCTCTGTCGGCATACCGGCACGACAGGTCTACACACCACGCTGGGCACATACTGACGATAATCATGCCTGGGTGGAAGCATGGGCTGACGGCAAATGGTACTTCCTCGGTGCGTGTGAACCGGAACCGGTATTGAACCTCGGATGGTTCAATGTTCCCGCCTCTAGAGCTCTACTTACACACACACGGGCTTTCGGTGATTACCGCGGACCGGAAGAAGTGATGCTGCGCACAGGTAATTTCACAGAGATAAATCTCATTGATAATTATGGCAGTTCAGCACGCACTGATTTCAAAATCACAGATGAGAACGGACAACCTGTTGATGATGCCCGCGTAGACTTCAAGATATATAATTATGCCGAATTCTATACAGCGGCTTCAAAATATACCGGCAAAGACGGAATGACATTTCTAACTGCCGGAGAAGGCGACATGTTGGTATGGGCTTCTAAAAACGGCAAATACGGCTATGCTAAAGTTTCTTTCGGAAAAGACAAACTAATAATAATATCTCTGAAGTATGATGCAAATACAAGCATAAGCGGACAGGACATTGATATTGTACCACCGGCTGAGAAAGCTAATATTCCGGAAGTAACAGCTGAGCAGCGCAAGGATAACGACAGAAGATTCGCTTACGAAGACTCTGTACGCAATGCCTATATAAAGACGTTCCAGACTGAAGAAAGCCTGAGATACTATGAGCACAAAGCTGCAATACCTTATATTATAAAAGCAAGAGGCAACTGGAAGAATATAGTCAGATTTACTGATAAAAATACAGACAGAATGGAACGGGCGATGAAACTGTTGGGCACTCTGAGCGACAAAGACTTGAGAGATATACAAATGCCTATACTGGATGACAACATGAATGCCAAGAGTAACCAGTTATGTCCACGAGTAGAAGATGAACTGATAATATCTCCATTCAAACAGCAACTGGAAAAGATGTTCAAAGCTAATGAAATAAAGAAATATCAAAATAATCCGGCATTACTGGTTGAATGGGTACGAGGAAACATAAAACTGAACCCGGACAAACGTGCAATGAGAATACCTCAAACGCCTATGGGGGTATGGAAGTCAAAAGTCACGGATGAACTTTCACGTGACATATTCTTTATTGATCTTGCCAGGAGTTTGAATATTGAAGCACGCAAGGATGTTGTTACCGGTAAGGTGCAATACAGAAAAAACAGAGACTGGATAGACGTAAACTTCGACTCTGCACAACAGAGTGTGGCAAATACCGGCACTCTGGTATTGAGATACACTCCTACTCCAACTCTGGATAATCCCAAATACTACAGTTACTTCACAATAAGCAAGATTGCCGACGGCAGAACAAAACTGCTGAACTTTGATGAAGGACAGGTAGACATGGGCGGCGGAACATCATGGGCAGGAACTTTCAAAAACGGGACCACCCTTGATGAAGGCACATACCTACTGGTAAGCGGTCAGCGACTTGCCGACGGTAGCGTATTGGCACGCAACACTATATTTCAAATCAAAGCAGGAGAAACTACTAATGTAGACCTTGTCATACGCGAAGCCACAGAAGGTATAAAGGTAATAGGCAACTTTGACAGCGAGTCTAAGATTATCAAGGACGGTAAAGAAGTTAGTCTGCTGTCTCAAACAGGCAGAGGATATTACGTGCTTGGAGTAATAGGAGTAGGACAAGAGCCTACAAACCACGCTCTCCATGACATTGCAAAGATGAAGCAGCAAATGGATAAATGGGGGCGTCCAATGGTATTGTTGTTTGAAAGCAAGGAAGCTGAAAATAAATTTCAGAAGAAAGAATTTGGCAACTTGCCTGATAATATAATATTTGGTATTGACAAAGACGGAAATATACGCAGGCAGATTGCCACGCAGATGAAATTAAACAATGCCACACAGTTGCCAATGTTTATCATTGCCGACACATTCAACAGAGTTGTGTTTGTATCACAGGGATATACAATCGGACTCGGAGAACAGCTGATAAAGGTTATTGGCAAATTATAGGAATGAAAAAAGGTAAACCGAGTCATCACGACTAGATTTACCTTTTTACGTTAAATATAAAAACGTATTCGCATTAAACATTGCCACAAAGATAGTAAATCCACAGAAAGAAGCAAGTTTTAATCCAAAAATTCATTCTTTTTAAATTTTATTAGCAACCACTATCACCATTTCTAGGTAATTTCATAAAAATATTTTTCAATCGCTTTTTTACATCATTTTTTATTTTTATCTTTGCTGCCAAATAAAAAAAATATGAATAATTATATTATCATCAAGCCTCAAAACAAAGGCTCGTTTACAGAAAGACTAGGAGAACTCTACATAAATGTGGGGGATTATCTGGAATCCGAAAATATTCATGGAAGGAATATAGAATATTGTAAAATCTTTCTCAGTGACATACATAATCAACATGAGGAATTTGTGAATTCACTTCTTTTTAAAGAATTGCTTAGCAGAGCAAATTTTACAATAATAGAACAACCACCGCTTGATGGGAGCAAAATCAGTCTCTTGATAAAAACCAACAGCAAAAAACCAAAATATATTTTTCAAAGTATAAGGCTTAACGAAGATGAAGCCAAGAAAAAAAGCACATACGAACAAACTGTTTTATTATTCAAAAAATACATTGAAAGCATAAAGGGTAAAGATATTGACATGCCTACAAATCTGATCAGGACATGGATATATGTTGCCAATATAGACAAGGACTACGCTAAAGTGGTAGAAGCAAGAAATGATATATTCAGAGAAAATGGGCTGACAGCCGACACTCACTTCATTGCAAGTACAGGTATCGGAGGAGAATGCGAGACTAACAATGCCAATGTCGCAATAGACTTTTTAACTTATCCGGATATTAAAGAAAACGACAAAAAATATCTAGAAGCCTTAGAGCATCTGAATCCGACAAAAGAATATGGAGTAGCTTTTGAAAGAGGAACAAGACTGACAACAAATAACAGTCAAATTTATTTTATTTCAGGAACCGCAAGCATAGACAAGAAAGGTGACATTCTGTATAAAGGGGACGTGAAAAGACAAACAGCCAGACTGTTTGAAAACATAGGGGCACTGCTGGCAGACGGAAATGCAACTATGAATGATATAAAATACTTCATAATCTACCTGCGGGATATATCCGACTATAATACTGTGGAAAAACTGACGAGCGCACTCTTTCCTAAAATTCCACATATAATAGTGAAAGCAAAAGTATGCAGACCTGGATGGCTCATCGAAACAGAATGTATTGCACAGAAGGTACAATATTAAAAACAAAGTGTCTGGCATTAATACCAGACACTTATTTATTATAATTAAAATCTATACCGTTAAATAGATTAATCTATTTAACTATTCTTATTTAGCCACATCCCACCATACACGGGAAGTGAAAGTATCACCATTGCTAAGTCTGCTGACAGCTTCCTTATAATTGCTGCTGTTTACCTGAGATTCAGAAGAAGGATAACAGAAGCGACGAGGTATTGACCCGTCTGTTGCGCACTGCCCATCCTCCTTTGCCATAACTGCAGGTGTAAGAACAGGGTAGCCTGAACGGCGCCAGTTTGCAAACACCTCATGAGGGTCACCGAAAGTATTGATATAATACTGAGTATTTATCTGTTCCAGAGCTTTACTTGCATCGTAAGGATTGGCAGCAAGATAAGTTGCGGCAGAACCAGAAGGCAGATATTCCGCTATAACGTCAGATGCATGAGGAAACTGACTGAACTGGTCAAAAGCAGCCTCAACACCCTTGTCGTAATAAGACTCTGCGCTACCTGTGATGTAACCTCTATAAGCAGCCTCAGCCATCAGAAAACAAGTTTGAGCATAAGTAACTACAAACGTAGGCCCCTGAGGGTCGGCATAAGTGGCACGGTTAGGAGATGAATAATGAATGCCATAGTGGGCAAGATAAGCAGCGTCTTTAAACTCAGGATATGCCTTGCCTATGAAATAAGGACTGTCCTCTGAGTTACTGTATCCGCCTACAGGCAACCCCTTTTGTGAAGCGAAGCTCATATCGCCGTAATCGGCAGAAGTCCATGCACCGCTTGAATTTTTCTGAATATCAGTATACTGTTTTCCGTCCTGAGTAGGAGCCACTGTTCCTATCAGAGACAGACGCGGGTCACTAGTGTTCTTAAGTATATCTACAAATGTAGATGCCAGATAGAACTCACGGTCTTCATGGGCATTAATCTTTGCAAATGGCTCTGAAGAATCATTTGTAGTAACAGCGCTTGGATGATCCAACTTGCAGTTATCAGCATTAGATGTCATTACGCCATTGGCAACAGCCTTTGCCGCATACTTCTTTGCTGTTGCTTCATCAACCTTTACAAGGCGCATTGCAAGACGGAGCATCAGAGAATTTGCCAGCTTTTTCCACGAAGCGGCACTGCCTGAGTAATACACGTCCTGAGAACCCATCACGGCTGTTCCACTGCCCAGATTAGCCTGAGCCTCATCAAGTTCCTTCAGCATACTCATATAGATGCTTTGCTGAGTATCATAAACAGGATAAGAATATTTAGCAGGGCGACCTGCCTGTGAATAAGGAATGTCACCATAAAGGTCACTCATCTTGGCAAACGCATATATGCGCATCACGCGGGCCATATTCCAGTCAAGTTCATAGCCTGATGCTCCATTCCACTTATCATAACAGGTAGTCACATCACGCATGGCGCCACGGTCGCTGTTATATGTATCCCAGAATGATGCAGAATACCCGTCACTGTATTCATAGCGGGTATACCAGTGCCACCAGTCTATTGAGCAGAGTTGCTGGGTGAACTGGGCAGAATATATACATCCTGTTCTCCACATATCCCAGTCTGATCCAAGAGCCTGATGCTCGGCATTGGTAAAAAGCATAGCATAAGGTACATTATCTTCATTCAAGTGCTCCGGATCTACATTCGTATCACCGAAATTATCGCAGCCTGTCAAACCAAGAGCGAAAACCGAAGCCAGTGCATAATATTTAAAGTTTTTCATTGCTTTATTATTTTTAAGATTTTAGAACTTAACATTAACGTTGAAGCCAATGTTGCGGGTAGTAGGATAACCATTAAGTTCGAGTCCCTGACCGTTGGTATTGTTTATGGAAGACTCTGGATCTATATTCGGAGTATGCTTCATTATAGTCCATAGGTTACGGGCTACCAAAGACACACTCAGACCTTTAACCACACGAAGTGGGGCTATCATTGACTTAGGGAATGTGTATCCCAATGTCAGTTCACGCAACTTGATGAAGTCAGCACTATACACAAATTCCTCTGCTATATTTGCATTGCATATAGCACGATAATAATTCTGAGAAGAAACCGATGTTGTATTGGCCTTGCCAGTTGTCTCGTCAATGCCGTCTGCTACTATAGAGCCAGCAGGATTGGATGCAGTGCGACCAGTAAGAGTATTCTTGTGCATGCCATAATAATAAAGCTGATAGTTGGTACCTGAGAATATCTTTGCACCGAACTTAGCATCAAGCAGGAATGACAGTGTCACGCCCTTATATGTAAAGGTATTTCTCCAGCCTCCGGTCCATTTATAAACGCCGTTACCCAAGACTTTCTGTTCTCCGGCCTGAGGCAGACCGTCTTTAAGAAGCAGTTTGCCGTCAGCATTTCTCTTATAAGAATAGCCAACAATTTCACCATACCCTTGACCTACAATATTATAAATATACACATTGCCGTTACGAGACTGAGCACCACTGATGGACAAGCGATCTACGCCGTCACCAAGATAAAGCACTTTAGAATCATTGTAAGAGAAATTCAAAGTAGTATTCCATGTAAATTCCTTTGATTTCACAGGATAAGCATCAGTCATAAACTCAAAACCGGTATTGCGAATTTTGCCCACATTTGCCACCTTTGCGCTATAACCTGAAGCTGAAGACGTAGATACCTTTGCAATATCATCAGTTGTCTTCTTGTTATACCATGCCATATCAAAGTTCAGTCTGCTGTCAAGTAATGACAGATTAAGACCTATTTCATATTCAGCAATATGCACAGGTTTCAAATCTGCATTTGGATATACATCACCGTTATTCTGCGTTGCAGTCTGCTGACCGTTTACTGTATAGTTGCGTAACTGATATAGCAGCAGATTCTGGTAAGCTGACGTACCGTTAGATGCAGCAGCATAAGAAGCGCGGAGTTTTCCGAAATCAATCCACTTAGGCAACTGTTCACGGAATGTATCTGTGAACACCCATGATGCAGTCACTGAAGGATAGAAATAACTGTTGTTGTCTTTAGACAATGTTGAGAACCAGTCATTACGGCCGGTAACATTCAGGAATATTTGATTTTTCCATCCCAAATCAAATGTGCCATAAAGAGAATTCACCTTATAACGCTCGTATGTCTTTGAAGGGTTCTGACCTGAAGCCGTAATATTATTCACAGACCACAGACCGTTTACAGTGAACGGACGCCCTCCATTGGAAGTATAATAATACTTTGTCTTGTCACTCTGCTTATTGCCACCAAAAGTAGCACCAACTTCCCAGTCACCGAAAGTCTTGTTGAAACCGATAAGGAAGTTGTAGTTCATTTCTTCAAAGCGCTTGTCATACTCCGTCATATATCCCTTAGGATCAGCAGCAGCTCCAATAGGCTGCACCTGCTTGTACTCAAGATTATAGCCGTCACGCTGCACGGCACCCTGAAGATACAGCCAGTCTGTTATGTCCCATTTCAAATTGACACCACCCGTGAGACGCTCACGCTCAGCATCATTAGTCTTGCGGTATTGCAGCCAGTAAGGATTATTGAAGTAAACATTGGTACCGCCTATCATTTCACTTCCGTCCAGGTTAGTGCCCCATCCGGCAGACGTACCTTTCAGCCAATCTATATCGAAAGAATTGCCACGATACAGCAGAGATGCATTGGTATTGCCATTACCGTCAGAAAGATTAGAACGTCCGTTGGCCTTGTCACGTACGTAATTTGCCGTAATGGTAGCCGTAAGGTTCTTGTAAATCTGATATGTAGTGTTGGTATTCAGACCGAGCTGACGCGTCCCTGCATTAGGAAGAATACTCTTTTCCTTATTATAAGATGCGCCTATGCGGTACAGTACCTTATCAGAAGAACCTGATACGGAGACAGAAGTATTTGTGGTAATTCCCGTACGATAGAACTTGTCCCAGTTGTCTACATTACTGTATTTATAAGTATCACCCGTGAAATTCACCGCATCACTGCCGTCAAGAACACCACCCCAACTGTTGCTTTCTCCTGCCTTTGCAGAAGTTGCAGAAGTAGGCTTCACGCCATCAAGTCCAAGACCGAATGTGTCCTGCCAGTCACGATAATCATAAATAGAATTAAAAGTCAGGTTTTCATTAACCTCAATAGATACCGGCTGATTTTTCTTACCGCTTTTTGTCGTAATCAAGATAGCACCGTTACCTCCGCGATAACCATAAAGAGCAGAAGCTGCAGCGCCCTTTAGCACCTGTATGCTCTCAATGTCATCTGCATTGATGTTGCTCAAGCCATCACCCATATCAGAGCCGCCCCATTGACCGGCAGCCCCCTGGTTGCTGTTGTCAAAAGGAACACCGTCAACCACATACAATGGCATATTGTTGCCCGTGAGAGATGCATTGCCACGTATTACGACACGTGAAGAGCCGGTAGAGCCGGTAGAATTTCCTGCCACACTTACACCGGCAACCTTACCGCTCAGAGCATTGCCAATATTGGCATCACGCGCCTTGGTAAAGTCATCACCGTCTACCTTGGTTGTAGAATAACCTAGAGAACGGGCCTGGCGTTTGATGCCCAGAGCTGTTACAACTACTTCATCAATAGCCGTGGATTCCTCTTTAAGCTGCACCTTGACACTGGCCTTGCCGCCTACGGAAACGACCTGAGTTTTGTAGCCAATGTAAGAAACTTCAAGTTTAGAACTTGAAGGTACACTGATAGTGTAGTTCCCATCAACATCTGTGATAACGCCGTTAGTTGACCCCAACTGTTTGACTGTGGCACCAATAACCGGATCACCAGAAGCATCGGTAATAGTACCCTTAACAGTCACGTTCTGTGCGAAGATAGCAGTTGCAAAGATTAAGCAACACACTGTCAAAAACACTCGTAGGGAGAGTGAAAAATGATTTTTAGCCTTTTTCATCGCTTGTTCATTTAAGGATTGTTGTTAGTTATTAAAATATAATTATACACATAATTCCAAGATAGTTGATAAAACAATTATGCCTCTGTGCTTTTTAAAGTCATGGCAATAATGAATTTAGGTCTCAGAATAGTTACTTTATGTTAGTTTCAGCGGCAAAGTTAGACATATTTTCTGAAAATGCAAATGTTTCTGTGTCTTTTTTTGTTAAAACTATAATATTAAATTAACAAATCAGGCTGTAATTAAGAAATCATCATATATGAATCGAAAAAGAGGCTGAACTCTAATTTGAATTCAGCCTCTTTTTTCAGCAACTTTTAATTTATATCATTACACCTTCTTAGCTGCATGCAGCCCATCATCGGCAATAACGATGAGACGCTGCCTATACAGGTCTCCAATGGCTTTTTTGAATATCTTCTTGCTCACTGAAAACATACGCTTAATATCCTCAGGACTGCTCTTGTCACCAAGCGGGCAGAAGTCATCATGATCTCTGATATAATTCAACAAGACACTACTGAAATCTTCGGCTGCCGCTATGCCCGGACGCTGCAACATTATATCTATCTTGCCATCAGGACGTATAGTACCGATGTATCCCTTCATGCAGTCACCGGTATGCACGTACTTGAATATCTGGTCTTGATAAATTAGTCCGGGATAACAGTTGTCTATTATCACTTTAAATCCCAAATCGGTCTTTTGCCATATAATAATATCCACCTCATCACCATGTTGGAATGGAGGAAGTTCCTGACAAAAATAATGCTCTACCTTTGCAGATGCCACTATGCGATAACTTTCCTCGTCTATATGTACATATACAATATAGCTGTCGCCTATCTCCATGCGTTTTTTCTGTTCGCGGAACGGACAGAAAAGGTCTTTGGTGAGTCCCCAACTGAGGAATGCGCCATATTCGTTTACCCAGGAGCACTTCAGATAAGCAAAGTCACCTACCATAGCAAGAGGTTCCTCTGTGGTAGCTATCGGACGTTCATCTTGATCCAGATAAACAAAACATTCTATCTCGTCACCAGGCTTGGCACCTTCCGGCACATATTTCTGTGGCATAAGGATATCGCCCTCTCTGCCTCCATCAAGATACAGACCGAATATTTCACCGAATCCTTCACGACGTGCCTCTTCCTTTACACGGAGAGTGTTGTATCGCCCTAATTCTATTTCTTTATTCATTGTTTCTAGTTTTTAAATATTATCTATATTCTGCAACGGCATTGCAGAACTGTCAACCTCAGATTCTGGCATTTCTATCAGACCATCCCGAAGATGAATAGTGCGGTCGGTAATGGCAGCAAGCCCTTCATCGTGAGTTACGATTACAAAAGTCTGACCGAACTTGTCACGCAAGTCGAAGAACAATTGATGAAGCTCCGTTTTGTTCTTGCTGTCAAGACTGCCGGAAGGTTCATCTGCCAAAATCACTGCAGGATTATTTACAAGTGCGCGCGCCACTGCCACACGCTGTTTTTCACCTCCAGAAAGCTCCGCCGGCTTATGGTTGGCACGGTCACTGAGTTTCATGAATTCCAGTAATTCCTCAGCCCGTTTCTTAGCCTCACCATGACTTTTTCCGGCTATGAATGCCGGAATCATGATATTTTCTATTGCTGTAAACTCAGGCAGCAACTGATGAAACTGAAACACGAATCCGATATGTCGATTACGAAAATCACTCAGTTTCTTAGTAGATAGGCAGCTTACATCGACACCGTCAACATATACCGAACCGGCATCTGGTTTATCAAGAGTGCCAATTATCTGCAACAAGGTGGTTTTGCCGGCACCAGAAGGTCCAACAATGCTCACCACTTCCCCCTTATCTATGTGGAGGTCAATTCCTTTCAGAACCTGAAGAGAACCGAAGCTCTTGGTTATTCCTTTTATATCTATCATATTGATGAAGTTATAGGCTTTTTTATTTTATCTTGTTTTTCTTTTTATTCATCCATCGCCTGAACATCTCGTATGCACTCAGTTCCTCTGTATGTTGAGATTGGGCGAATGTCATTTCTTCCACGTCACCATATTGGTCAGGGAAGATTATCAAGAGATTTTTGCCATTGAAGTGTTTTGTTATTTCTTCCGGCAGATGTTCCAGAGCATTTTTGTACGAAACTGTCCCCTTACGTGCTGTTACCACCACAAACAGATGGTCTTCAGCTATTGTACGTGCTAATTCCGGCAGTTCTATCCAGTGTTCCATACTACGATAATCAGCTCTCACGTCAGGATGTCTGTTTATGATGAACTCGTTGATAAGCGACAGAGTTTCCGTGCGTCCATGAAACTGTATTCGACATTCCAGATTTCCGGCTATTCGACAGAGACGTTCCAGCCAGCGATAGAATCCAGGTTCAAATTCTGCGCGCGATGGCACAGCCACTTGTATGCGGCGTATGGTGCTGAGCGGTTGGTTTAGACGCGTCATCATAATCTGACGGTTAAGACCATTGAACAGACTTTGATGAAATTCTCCCCAAAACTTGCCTGACACCTCTTTGTGAGTATGCATACCAATGAGAATTTCCGAAGCACGAAATTCTTTAAAAGCGTGCTTTATGCCATTGGCAATATTTGCCGCCACACGTGTCTGCGTCTGCGTTTTTACATCAGAACCTGCAGCATATTGGCTTACATGTTCCAGCAGTTGTCTGCCTTTATCCATATTATACTGCATATTATTGTCGTCATACACTACATTTATGGCTACAAGTCCCCTACCCAATTTCTGATTACGCATAAGTATTGCCATGTTCATCAACCTGTCAGCATATTCAGGATATTTCACCGGAATAAGAATTCTTTCGTCATCATTATTCCGATTATCCTCAGAAGGCAATTCCTTATCTCTGAGGATAATATGCCGTGCCGACTGTTCTGTTATAATACTTGAAATTATACATGTGAATAGAATCATTATCACTATGGCATTGAGCATTTGGTCGTCTACTATATGCCGTCCACCAGTGTCATATAGTTTCATACCCACCATGACCATGGCAATACTGCCGGCAGCATGAGCAGAAGTAAGTCCAAACATCATGTTACCGGCATATTTGGGCATTCTGAAAATGAAATTGCAGAAATATGCGGCAATGGCTTTGCCGAGTGTACCGAAGAACACAATGAGAAATACCACAAACAATATGTTACCACCGGAAAACAGCAGTCGCACATTAATTAGCATACCCACACCAATGAGGAAATATGGTATAAAAAGGGCATTACCAATAAATTCTATACGGTTCATGAGAGGACTGACATGGGGAATATAGCGATTAAGAATCAACCCAGAGAAAAATGCTCCGAAAATACCTTCAAGCCCAATAGCATCACTGCAAGCCGCACCGAGGAACATCATTGAGAGAATAAATATGAATTGCATCACGGCATCACTGTAACGGCGAAGAAACCACCGTGTTATCTTTGGTATAAAGACTATCATTGCTCCACAATAGACCACAAACTTCAGGATAAACAGCAACCAGAAGCCGATGCCGTCTGAGCCCTTGTTGGTAGCCACAATGGCAGCGAGGGTGATTAGGGCAAGAAGCAACGAAAGCATGCTGCTGATGACACTCAACGTGACACTGGGCTTGCGCTGCAGACCGTAACGGCTAACTATCGGATATGCTATGAGGGTGTTACTGGACATAATGCACCCAAGAAGAAGTGCAGCTGTTACAGTGTATCCCAAAAGTCCCTTGCCCACGAAAAACATTATTACGAATGGGACAAAAAAATTGAGAACTCCGAAAATGAGAAAGCGATTTCTATTTTTCTTTATGCCCTCCATATTTATCTCAAGAGCAGCCAGAAACATTATATAATAAAGTCCCACACGACCGAACAACTCAAAAGAATTATCACGCACCAGAATATTGAATCCGTATTTACCTATCATGACACCAGCAAGTACCATCCCGATGATATGAGGTATGCGCAACTTACCCATAATAATAGGTGATACCAATATTATCAGCAACACTACAAAGAAAATCAGTGTAGGGTCGGTAATGGGGAAGTATTGTGCCAGATTCAACATATTGACTGCAAAGATAATGCAAATGAATGGAAATGCAAAATAAAGAAAAAAGAATTTTATAGAGAATTACCTATTCTAAATCAACAATTCAAATAAATTGTAACAGATATTGCCAAATTTTCTGCAAATTATTTCCCGAATTGAGTAAAAAGTCGTAAATTTGCAATTTGAATTAGTATTATTAACAAAAATTATCGAAGATGAAAGTAGCAATTGTTGGCGCAAGTGGAGCTGTTGGACAAGAGTTCCTGCGCATTCTTGCAGAGAGAAATTTCCCTATGGACGAATTAGTGTTGTTTGGTTCCAAGCGTTCTGCCGGCCGAAAGTACACTTTCATGGGTAAGGACTATGAGGTGAAACTACTGCAGCACAATGATGACTTTAAAGATGTTGACATTGCCTTTACATCTGCCGGTGGTGGCACATCTGAAGAATTTGCCGAGACGATTACAAAATATGGTGCGGTGATGATAGACAACTCCAGTGCTTTCCGCATGGATAAGGACGTACCTCTGGTAGTGCCGGAAATTAATGCTGAAGACGCTCTGAAACGCCCTCGTGGCATCATTGCAAATCCTAACTGCACCACAATAATGATGGTGATAGTGCTGAACCCTATAGACAAATTGAGCCACATCAAAAAGATTCATATCTCTAGCTATCAAAGTGCTTCCGGTGCAGGAGCTGTAGCCATGGCAGAACTGCAGCAGCAGTATAAGGAAATCGTGGAAGACGGAGTGGTAAAGACAATAAATAAGTTTCCTCATCAACTGGCCTACAACGTGATTCCGCAGGTAGACAAGATGACAGAGAATAACTATACCAAGGAAGAGATGAAGATGTTTAACGAAACACGCAAGATAATGCATTCTGATGTGCGCACAAGTGCTACATGCGTGCGTGTAAGTTCTCTCCGTTCTCATTCAGAGAGTGTGTGGTTTGAAACAGAGAAGCCTCTTACTGTAGACGAAATACGCAAGGCTTTGGAAGCAGCTCCGGGCGTGACAGTGAAGGATGATCCACAGAACTACGTGTATCCTATGCCTCTGGAAAGTGCTGGCAAAGATGATGTATATGTAGGTCGCATACGTAAGGATTTGGCTGATGACAATAGCAACACACTGTGGCTCACAGGCGACCAGATTCGCAAAGGCGCAGCTTTGAATGCTGTGCAGATTGCAGAATACCTTATTAAGGTGGGCGACAGAAAATAGAATTATAAACTGCAACGTATGTTGCAATTTACTATACAGAAAAATTCTTGGGAATAAACTTCCGTAAGAGATACAATCAGCGATTTGTTGAAGAAATTCAATGAGTCGCTGATTTTTTTTTGTCTTATAATGGTTATTGTAATACATTTGTAACATTAAATGTAAATACATAAACCATGAAAGAAATATTGGGCAACTACCGGTCTATATCTCTTGACGAAATGAGTGGCATCAGACTAATGAACCGTACTGATACCAAATTCGTCACCAATGTTGATACTTTAAGGCAACTGCTCACTATGGCAGTTTCGGAATATCGGGTACAGGAAATTGAAGGGAAGCGAATAGCCCCCTATTATACTGTTTATTTTGACACCACGCACTACAGTATGTATATGGCGCATCAGGACGGAATAACCACCAGACAGAAACTGAGAATACGCTCCTACGTTGATTCTCATTTGAACTTTCTGGAAATAAAAAACAAGAATAATCATGGAAGAACAAGAAAGAAACGTATTTCCATTACCGGATTCGACCCGTGTAACCCGGACCATAATATCAGATTTACTGATAATACGATGCCGGAGGGACTGCATTTCCTGAAAGAAAATCTTCGGTATGATACCGCTGATATAGAAGAAAAGCTAGAAAATCACTTTAACCGCATTACTCTGGTAAACAACCGGAAAACAGAACGGCTCACAATAGATACCGGACTATGCTTCAACAATTTGGAAACAGATATAAGCCGAAGATTGGACAACATAGCTGTTATAGAACTGAAAAGGGACGGTCTGGCATATTCCCCGATACTCAACATAATGAGAATGCTACGCATAAAACCAATGGGATTCAGCAAATACGTAATGGGGGAAGCTCTTACGAATCCTATGCTTAAGAAAAACCGACTGAAACAAAGAATTCACAAAATAAATATATTGGAAAATGGGAATGTTAGAATTGGCAGGCAGATTCCTGCTTAACACTTTGGTGGTATGGGTGATGATATATGGTTTTTATTACCGCAGCAGTCATCGCCGAGATTATTATTTCACGTTTATGCTCATCAGCATCAGCATCTTTTTTATGATATTCCTATTAGGGGATGTGAAGATAAAGATTGGTTTTGCATTGGGACTTTTTGCTATCTTCGGTATCATACGTTATCGCACGGAGTCTATGCCGGTAAGAGAAATGACTTATCTTTTCTGCATAATAGCAATATCCGTGATAAACGCTCTGGCAAAAGGGTGGCCTGAGATGTTGGTTACCGACAGCGTGTTCATATTGGCAACATGGCTCTTTGAGAGTTTCATCGTGAATAAAGGCGAAAAAACAAAACTTATTCAGTATGACCGTATTGCCTTGATAACACCCGACAGGCAACAGGAACTGATTGACGACCTGAAGAAACGCACCGGATTAGACATAATAAAGGTGGAAATTGGCGGACTTGATTTTCTACGTGATATGGCTATGCTGAAGGTGCATTACATAGATCAGGAAGAGAATTCTGTGAACAGTCAGATTAAAATGTCAAAAGAACAATATACGGAAATATGAAAAATTTATTAACTATTATTATAATGCTGTTACCGGCTGTTGGTTTCGCACAGGGTGATGATTTCGGTGTCTATGGTTCTGTGGGAGCAGAAAAGAAGATATCCAAGAAACTTACAATTGGAGCTGAGGCCGAATACCGCAGCAGAAACAATGCCGGAAAAACTGACAGATGGAGTGTCGGCATAGATGCAGAGTATAAACTTCTGCCATGGCTGGAAGCCGGAGCCGGTTATGATTTTCTCTATAATAATGTAGAAAAATACACTTATCATAACGACGGAACCGTGAACAAGTATGCCAAATTCAACCTTCCACGTCACCGTCTGCATCTTGACTTGACCGGCACAGCAAAAATGGGGGCATTCAAATTGTCTCTGAGAGAACAGTGGCAATACACCTACCGTCCTGAAAAAACAATAAGTGAACGTTATGACTATGACCAGGAGGGATATGACGGTGAGGAAAAGACATATAGCGGTAAAGGAAAGAACGTACTGAGGAGCCGTCTGAAACTCACTTATAACATCCCACATTGTCCTGTTTCTCCATACACAAGTGCTGAGATGTATAACTCATGGAACATAGAGAAAAGTAAATACACGGCAGGTGCAGACTGGAACATAAACGGACAACACAAATTGGGAATTTATTATCAATATCAGAATGTAAATGACGACTATGATGATGAAGCAGACAGGCACATAATCGGAATAAGCTATAATTTTAAATTCTGAACAACAATAAAGGAGAAGTCATTTAACTTCTCCTTTATTGTTTATTTACCAAGGAATTTGCCATCCAGATATTTATAGAAATCATCACGATACAAATCTCCTACAGGCAAATAAGTATCTTCATCCAGGATAACACGGCTTTTGTTCACCTCTTGAATCTTGTCAAGATTAATGATATACGAACGGTGTATACGCATAAAATTCTGCGGCAACCGTTCCTGAAGTTTCTTCATACTGAGTAGCACCACGAGCGGTTTCTGCTGCGAATCAAGATGAATCTTCAGATATTCACTCATTCCCTCTACATATTTTATATCAGGAACGCCAACCCTTACAATTCTATGCTCAGTCTTGAAGAATAGCACATTGTCCTCTGAAGAAGATATTTCAGTATTCTGACTGGATGAAACTTCGCGATTTTCCATTTCATACTGTTTCTTTACCTTATTGGCAGCACGCTTGAAATCATCAAGAGAGAACGGTTTTAGCAAATAGTCTATCGCATCAACCTTATATCCTTCTACGGCATATTCACTATAAGCCGTGGTGAATACCACTATAGGAGGTGCAGCCAATCCCTTGACAAAATCCATACCGCTGAGATCCGGCATATTGATATCGCAGAATATTGCGTCAATATTATCCGATTCCATTATTTTCTTAGCGTCAATAGCACTCTGGCACTCTCCCGCGAGCTCCAGAAACGGTATTTTTCTGATGTAAGCAGCAACCTGCTGCAGAGCCAGAGGCTCATCATCAATAGCTAAACATCTTATCATATTTTTTTTATAATAGTAAACTGACGGCATGAAGAGTCACGACTGATGCATAGGCAGATCGAGTTTCACTTCATAGCAATCTGTTGCGTTGTTAATATCCAGTGTGTAATTATCGGCATAAATGAGATTCAGACGCTTCTTTACATTTGTCAGTCCCACCCCACCTTGTTTCGGCATATTGCTTATTTCAGCCTCACTTTTGCTCTTGCTGTTTTTACAACAGAAAATAAGGCGATTACCGATATAATGCATTTCAATATTTATATAGCTTTCCTGCTGATAGCTCACCCCATGCTTAAAGGCATTTTCCACAAACGTAATGAGCATCAATGGCGGAATTTCATAATCTACATATTTTTCAGGCAGTTCAAGACTTATTTTCACCTTATTGGTATAGCGCAATTTCATCAGAGTGATATAATTTCTGAGAAACTGGATTTCACACTGCAGAGGTATCAGAGACTTGTTGCCCTCATATAATATGTATCGCATCATTTTAGACAATTCAACAATCGTTGTCTTGGCTTTTTCCGGATCAATATCCACCAATGCATGTATGTTATTCAGCGTATTCATAAAGAAATGCGGATTTATCTGATATTTCAGATATTCCAGTTGTTGCTGCAGATTCTGCTTTTCCAACTGCTGCATTTCCTTTGCATCCTCATCAGACTTGAAATATAGTTTCACTCCCAGATTCATTCCTATAAGGAGGACCAGAATTACCGTAGACACAATATCTCTTCCTGCAAAGAAAAAGGGAGGACCGAAATTCCGTTCTTTTTCCAAATCAGGCTTTCTGTCAGGTTTATGTCGATTACCCGGTCCCATGTCCTGATGCGGTCCCATATCGTCAGGCGCATGATTACCCTGATTTTGAGGCACACAACCATTCCGCATTTCCATCTCCATATTGTGCCGCCTTATACGCCTCATTTCATCATGACCGGGACGTGACATATATTGATATACAGCGAAAACAGCAACCAGACACAAAGTTGTTGTGAGATATAAAGTTTTCCGCTGCCGATATATAAGTAATGGGGCTAATACGAAATTATGTATCAGGAACACAATAAGATAAACAGCATATATCTTCCATAAGCCAAAGAGTTCTGTACGGTCGAATTCTATATCTGAATCATTTTGAGTACGTATATAAAGACTTATAACCGGTGCAATGAAAAGCATCAGCCAGACAATAAGGTATATTAGATTTTCTTTATTAATGCGTATTCTTAATCTCATAGGCAAAATGATGCTTTTTATAAAAATAACGAGTTGTATAAAATAATATTGTGAAGGCAGCAACCTTATGTCTGCCGCCCTCACATCACATCATCAATATTTACCAATGTCCACCTGGAGTCATACCTCCGCCGCCCATGGAACTGGAACTACTTCCATATTGCGATGCCGTTACACTGCTGCTAGAACCATTATTACTTAATGTATAACTGCTGCCACTGCTCAATCCGGCACATGTAATCAGAATGCTGGCATTATTGTATGAGCGGCATGGCGTGAATTGTGCCAAAGAGGTACTGCCATTAAACAGTTCCATGGTGCTGCCAGAAGTTACAGAACCGGTTGTTGATATATATGCCTGAGTGGAACTGCTACTTGAAGGCACAGAATTTCCTCCACCCACTGCAAGCAATGTGCCACCTGTAAAGAATACATGATAATTACTCTCTTCGTTGGCATCAATACCACACTCCGGACTCGTTGTTCCGTATGCCTCTATTGTTCCGCCCTGTATATACATATTGCCATTGCTGTCAAGTCCGTCATTGTAAAGCCCTATAGCAACGACATAGGTTCCATCACCTTTAATATACATGTGGCTGGAAGAATTTATGGCATCATCATAGGCTTCCACCTGAGTACTACCACCGCTTATAGTAAGAATGCTCTTGCTCTCTATACCTTCACAACCGTCTCCACCAATGGCACGTACCATCACATCACCACCACTGATGTTCATATTGCCATCTGCCTTTATGCCCTTAGCCTTGGAATCACTGCTGCCGGAAGTATAAGTTTTGCCTTCTGTGATAACTCTCACCGTACCGTCAGATATATTCAGTTCACCATCACAGCTTATCCCTTTACCACCGGCACCGGAACTCTTACATAGCAGTTCTCCTCCTGTCATATTGAACGCATAATCAGCTTTTACACCGGCACATGCACTGGCATCATTCTCATCACTGTCATATTCTCCTCCACCGGTAGTTATGGCAACGGTGCGCCCGCCGCTTATATTTACCAGACTGTCAGAAGAAATAGCCTTAGCCGCTGTTGCAGAAGTTTCTATGTTCACTATACCTCCACAGATATTTATAGCGTCATTTGCCTTTATGCCGTTGCCCGCTGTAGCCTTAACATAAATATTCACGTCTTTGTGAATTGTAACGTAGTCATCGGCACTTATACCGGCTTTGGTATTGGCATACACGCGAAGCCTACCGCCTCCGCTGAAAATAAGTTTACCTTCTGCGAAAATCGTTCCTTTCTGATCTTCAGTACTGCTGGCATAGCTGGTGCCGTCTTTAAGTGAATTGCTTGTTCCGTCGACAAGCACAACATAGGCACGCTTGCTACTTTGGCTGTTTATTGCAGGACCATCACTGTTGGTGATGCTTACACCGTCAAGGGTTAATTTGAACTTCTTTGCACTATATATTTTAAAGTTGCCATCAGATGTAGAGCCTTTAAGTACATAGTTCACACCGCCAACCTCAGAATTCACTGTTACGTCAGCACCTGATGTGGTTACATCGACACCGCTCACACTACCTTCTACCGTGGCAGAAGTTCCGTTGTATGTAACGGTAACAGTGCTTTCGAAAGTTCCACTTTCTACAAAATCCTCATTGTCGGCATCTACAGTTTCCGTTTCGGAAATTGCTGTTGTGGAATCAATTGCTACAGTAAATGAAGCCAAATCTCCACTTACCGAAGTACTGGTGGATGAGCTGCCACTTGAAGAATTACTACTGTAACCGCTACTGCCAGAGTCGCTAAAGGTGTCATTGCCAGAGATACATGACCCAAGCAATAATGACAAAGCAACCATACACGTTTCTACATTAAATTTTTTCATATCCAATATGTTAATAATTTTATGCAAAAATAAGAACTAACGGCAAATGGTTAAAATATATTCAATAAACGGGATATTTTTATCAACCAAATATAAATGATGTTTATTGTCAACTGTGGTACAAATAAAGATGTATAATAAAAAGTCATCAATAAACAAAGTTTAATGTGGTTGAAAATATAGTAATAATAATGGTTTAAAAAAATCGGAGAATATTAGAATAATAGGAATAGACAAAAAATGAGAATTCGAAACTTGCAAGAGTGCTATTTCATATTGTCAAGCCATGCAAACAACAGAATTTGAAGCATCAAAGGTGAAGCCTTGTCAAAATATTCACGGAAACTGTTAAGTGCCCGACTTATATGTCTTTCCACCACCTTTACAGATATGCCCAATTTTTCTGATATTTCGCGGTTTTTCTTTCCCTCGAATCTACTCATCTCAAATATCTGACGTGATCGTTCTGGCAATTTATTCAACACATTTGTAATCTGAGATTTCAATTCATCATAGATTAACTGATAATCTGGGTCATCAAGAAAATCACAGTAATACAGACGTTCCCATTCGGAGTTATGATTATTTTGTATTTCCACATTATGGTTATTCACAATAGCCTCATGCTTCAGCAAGTTCAGACAAGAATTTCTTATCATGGTGAAAAGCATAGAGCGTATAGACACATCTGAGATTTCATTGCGCCTCTCCCATAATTTCAGGAAACACTCCTGAATAATATCATTGGCAGAATCTTCATCAGCAATAAAGTGCATTGCAAAATTCTTTAAGCGTGGGCAATAAGTTTTAAACAGGAACTCATAGGCTTCTGCATTTCCTGCTTTAATATCTTGTATAAGCAAACTGTTATTAGTTTCATATTTCATTATAAAGTGTATCTTTCACATAAAAGTTGGCTGCAAAATTACATATTATTATCAATAAAACAATATTTTTTCTAAAAAAGTTTGTTTTAGGGGGTGGGTAGATGATATATCAGGTTGTTATATCTATGTAAGACATACGAAAAACAAATTTATGGAAGCTTTTGAAAACATACATATATTGGCTATTAGGTACTTCAACGGAGTAATCAACCGTAATGAAGAACTCATTCTCGCAGATTTCGTCCATGCAAACGAGCATAATAGGAATCTATTGCATGCGTGGGAAAAAGAATGGGCTGCAGGTCATATTGCCGACATGTCTTCAGACGAAGCTTGGGAAAGACTACAGTCTGCTATTGTTATGCAGGATGACAAATTCGCTCCAAATCAAAATATTTTAAGAAGGATTGTTGCAGCAGCGGCTATTGTACTGCTTGTGGCATGTACAGCCGCTGCTACTTATTTTATCACCGAAAACAACCGTGCAGAACAATTTTACACCTGCACAGCTCCTTACGGAAGTAAAACTAAGGTCATATTGCCAGATCATTCCATTGTTTGGCTCAATGCCGGCTCTACAATCAGATATTCAACATTATTCAATAATGATAACCGCAATGTACAACTTGACGGCGAGGGATATTTTGAGGTAGCCAAGCACGACGGCAAGACATTCACGGTAAAGACGAGCAATTATGATGTGGTGGTGAAAGGAACCAAATTTGATGTTTCTTCATATAAAGAAGACAATTTGGCAACTGTGGCGTTGATGCAAGGCTCCGTACTTGTTGACAGAAATGATAATCATATAATGATGAAACCTGGAGAACTTGTTACACTGAACAAAAGCACTGGGATATTAACAAAAAACAGATATACCGGAGACTCAAGAGCCTGGATAGACAACATGACCGACTTTGACGAAATTACACTGTTTGAGTTAGCGAAAGTTCTTTCGCGTCAATATGGAGTTTACATACATGTGCAAGACCAAGAATTGGGACGTTCTAAATTCTCAGTGTCATTACGCAATAAAGAAACTGTATATGATGTGCTTGATGCCTTACAAGTAATATCAAAAATGAAAATAAGACGTGATGGAAAGAATATATATATATTGAAATAACTATTAATAACTCTTTAAATCAACTTGAAATATGAATAATATCAAAACATAGCCCACAAATTCTAACTTACAGTCAACCATGACATTGCGACGTTAAACATATATAATCACAGAGTCGCAAATAGTATTTTTAACTAACAAACCATGTAAAATAAAAATGTAAAACCATGAAAGTAAAGCAAATGACATTGCTAAGAACCTTTGTAACAGCAGCTTTCTGTTTCGGCGCTATAGGCATAAATGCCCAGTCGGTGACAAAGACTTTCAGAAGCGTACCGCTTAAGAAAGTACTAAAGGAAGTGGAGCGACAGACCAAAATGTCTGTTATCTACAAGGTAGATGAGGTGAATGCAAACAAAAAAATCAATGCCACTTTTAATTCAACTCCAGTACGTCAAGTATTAAATAAGGTACTCGACGATGGATTGGAATATGACATTGACAACAGGATGATTACCATACATAAGAGTGACGGTAAATCAGAAAATCGTGACAGGCAGCCCAAAACAGGTAAGACAAAAAATGTAAAGGGCCTGGTATTGGACGAGAATAATGAACCTATCATTGGAGCCACGGTAAGAGTCAAGGGCACGAGACTGGCTACCGTTACTGATATGGATGGCAACTTTTCTCTGAATGCTCCAGAAGGAAGCGTTCTATTGGTCTCATACTTAGGCTATAAAGACCATGAATTGTCTGCTAACAGTAAGAATACCACTGTTAACATGTCTCAGAATGTAGCTGAACTGAATGAAGTTGTAGTTACGGCTCTGGGAATAAAAAAAGAAGCAAAAGCACTGACTTATAATGTGCAACAACTTTCCAATGAAGATATTACCGGCGTAAAAGATGCGAATTTCATGAATTCTCTTTCCGGTAAGGTTGCCGGTGTAGAAATCAATACCAGTGCTGCAGGTATAGGTGGAGGTGTAAAGGTTGTTATGCGAGGTAATAAATCTATCAACGGAAATAATAATGCACTCTACGTTATTGATGGTATTCCAATGCCGTCTCTATCTGTAAATCAACCTACAGATGCATACCATGGTGACGCTCAGTCAGGAGATGGAGCATCAATGGTGAACCCTGATGATATAGAGAGCATTTCTGTTTTGAGTGGAGCCGCAGCTTCAGCTCTGTATGGCAGTGATGCTGCCAATGGTGTTGTTATGATTACCACCAAAAAAGGTCAGGTTGGCAAGACACATTTTTCCTATTCTAACAATACCAGTTTCATGTCTCCATTCAGAACTCCTGAATTTCAAAATACGTATGGTCAGACAGCTACCGGTTCCTATGGCAGCTGGGGAAGTAAATTATCAACACCGTCAAGTTATGATCCTAAGGATTTCTTCCAGACCGGATATAATGAAGGAAACTCCATTACTTTTTCTACAGGTTCAGAACACAGTCAGACTTTTGCTTCTATTGCAACTACCAATGCAGAAGGCATAGTTGAGAACAATACTCTTTCGCGTTACAATTTCTCAATACGCAATACAACTGATTTTCTCAACGACAAGTTGCATTTGGATTTAAGTGCAATGTATATGAAGGTTACAGAAAAGAACATGATATCACAGGGATTGTATTTTAATCCAATAGTGGCCGTCTATCTTTTCCCTGCAGGTGATGACATACGTAAATATACAACGTACGAGCATTATGATTCTGACCGCAATTTCAAGACACAGTATTGGCCTTATGGAAATCAAGGACTGTCTATGATGAATCCTTATTGGGAAATCAACAGGGATAATACTATTAATCATAAGGACCGTTATATTCTCAGTGCAGGGTTGACTTATGAAATAGCTAAGGGACTTAGCATAGCAGGACGTGCGAAAATAGACAAGACGGAAGGTATTTATGAGAAGAAGTACTGTGCTTCTACGGATGCTTTGTTTGCCGGAGAATATGGTGCCTATTACCGTACAAATGACAATACACGCCAGATATATGGTGACCTGATATTAAATCTGGACAAATATTTCGGTGACTGGTCTGTAACGGCAAATTTGGGAACAAGCATAAAGGATATAGATGCGAGTTACACTTATGCCGGCGGTTTCCTTAATGGAGTGGCAAATAGCTTTACATTGAACAATGTAAATCGCAGTACCGCATATTTAGATCAGGACCCGGCTTTGAACTATCACCGTCAGGTACAAAGTGTATTTGGAACTGCCCAATTAGGTTGGCAGAGCAAAGTTTATCTTGATCTTACGGCACGCAATGACTGGGATTCATTCTTGGGCAATACCAAATACAAGAACAGAGGATTTTTCTATCCGTCAGTAGGCTTAAGTGCCATCCTTACAGATCTTATTCCCGGAATAAAGAATAATGTGCTGTCTTTCCTTAAGATTCGTGGAAGTTACAGTGAAGTTGGCAATACACCGGAGAAATATTATGCTTTATTGAGATATTCTTATACAAATGCGTCTCCTTCAACAACATCATATTATCCAAATACTAATTTGAAACCAGAGCGCACAAAATCTTGGGAATTAGGTTTGCAGGCTAATTTGTGGCAGAATAAGATAAACCTTAATTTAAGTTTATACTCAACTCGTACATACGATCAGTTCTTCCTGCCGGAATTGTCAGCGTCTTCCGGATATTCAGCACTGCCTATCAATGGTGGTCGTGTAGATAATAGAGGTATAGAACTTGGGCTTACCCTGAACCAACCTCTTGGTCCGGTTAAATGGACCTCAAATTTAACGTATACGCTAAATCGCAATAAGATAAAGCAACTCCTAGCTCCAACAGAACTCACTCTTGCAAATGGAAATAAAGTAAATGTATCTCTTGATGCCATGGACATGATTAACATGGGACCGGTGAAGGTGCGCCTTACAGAAGGTGGCTCTATGGGTGACATCTATGTTACAGTGCCAAAGCGCGACGAACATGGATATGTCATAGTAGATTATAATTCCCGTAATATTCAGGGACAGGATGAGGGCGTATATGAGTACGCCGGTAATGTGAATCCTAAATATACGATAGGATGGCGTAATACATTTGCATGGAAAGGCTTGTCTCTTTCATTCTTAGTCAATGCTCGTGTAGGAGGCCGTGTGTTCAGTATTACACAGGGATATATGGACTACTACGGTACATCAAAGACAACAGCAGATGCCCGTGATGCGGGAGGAGCACTTGTTAATGGCTACCGTATTCCTGCACAGGATTTCTATTCTCAGGTTGGTTCAAATATCGGATGCTATTATGTGTACAGTGCAACTAATGTCCGTTTGGGAGAATTATCCCTTGGCTATGACCTGCCTGTTCATAAATGGGTTAATTGGATTCAGAATTTACACGTTGCATTCACAGGGCGCAATCTCTTAATGCTATATTGCAAAGCTCCTTTCGATCCGGAGTTGACGGCTAGTACAGGTACTTATTTCTCAGGTATTGACAACTTCATGATGCCTAGTCTGCGCAGTTTGGGATTCTCTGTAAAAGTTGACTTCTAAATAAAAAGAAATTATGAAATTAAAAAGATATATGAAAACCACAGGCGGTGTTGCTGTATTTGCTGCCGCATTAGTCTTTTCGTCTTGTACCAGCGAATTTGACAAGTGGAATACAGACCCGAACTCTGCTACAGAGGATAATATGAGTCATGATAACCTGAATACCGGTGCTTTCTTTTCACAGATGGAACATAATGTATTCATTGTGGGTAAGGACAAAGGCGGATCTTTCCAGATAGAAGATATGCTTACCGGAGGACTTTTCTCAGGATATTTCTCTAATATAAAAGCTTCTTACAGTGCAGGCTCTATTCATAATGCCAACTATCTTATGCCGGATGCTTGGGTCAATCAACCTTTTAATGATACATTTACAAATGTGATGCAGCCTTGGCTGAAGTTGAATACAAACGCATTGGCAGACAAACGTACTAATGTTGCAGCTTTGGGAGATATAGTAAAGGTATTGGCCATGAGCCGTATTACAGATATGTATGGTCCTATACCATATACCAAGTTTGGCACCGGTGTTCAGGTAGCTTATGATTCTCAGGAAAATTTGTATAAGACTTTTTTCAATGAGTTAGACAGTGCAATAGATGTGCTGACAGAAAGCTATACTAAAGATTCGTCTATAAAACTACTTGAGAATTTTGATTATGTGTTCAATGGTGATGTCGGCAACTGGATAAAGTTTGCCAACACATTACGTTTACGCCTGGCTCTCCGTGTTTGTTACGCAAATGAAACGTTGGCGAAACAGGAAGCACATAAATCATTTGCTAACAGTGTAGGTTTCCTGGAAAGTGCAGCCATCCACGCCAATGATTCCAAATATTCATACCTTAACCCTTTCTGGGAGGTTACTCAGAGCTGGGGTGACATGAGGCTTGGTGCTTCTCTTGAAAGTTATCTGAACGGTTATAATGACCCTCGTGCCAAGGTGTACTTTAATGAAGCTGCCAGTGGCGGAGGTATACATGGTGTTTATCCCGGTTTAAATGCTACAACTCAAGATCAGAGTAAATATACAAATTCTACATCAGCAATGAATGTTACTTCAGGAAGTTCCATGCAATGGATGTCTGGCGCAGAAAGTTATTTTCTCCGTGCAGAGGCTAAACTCCGCTGGGATATAGGCTCAGAATCAGCACAGAACCTATATGAGGATGGCATCACAGCATCTTTTAAAGAAGAGAATGTTTCCGGTATTACTAGTTATCTGTCAAATTCAACAAGCACACCTGCTGATTTTTCAGATAACAGTGGTAATGGTCGTGATGCATCTGCCGTAAGTACAATTACAGTGGAATGGGATGACAATGCTACATTTGAGCAAAAACTTGAGCGTATAATTACCCAGAAGTATTTAGCCATATTTCCTGATGAACAGGAAGCATGGAGCGAATATCGTCGAACTGGTTATCCAAAGCTTTTTACAATAGATTATAATGCAAGTAACGGATTAGTCAGTACAACTACTCAGATTCGTCGTTTGCGCTATCCTACAGATGAATATTCAAATAATGGCAATAATGTTGCTACAGCTTTGAAACTGTTAGGTGGTGCTGATACAGGAGGCACCAAACTGTGGTGGGACAAGAATCCGAATCACTAATCTGATAAATAATTAAATTATAAACTAATATGAAAATATTAAAATATATATTGTCAGCAATATTCATCGGGTGTTTAGTTACTTCTTGTGATACCGATGTGGAAAACGTTGATGTGATAAGTCCTTATACATATAGTGACCAATATTATCAGAATCTACGTGACTATAAGAAATCTGACCACAGCATTGCATGGGGATGGTTTTCTGATTACACCCAGAGCTTTTCTCTTGCTACCCGCTTTGCCGGTCTGCCGGACTCTTTGGATATATGCTCTTTATGGGGTGGTATTCCGTCTGATGATTCAACTCATGTTGATACTCATTATCTGCCAGACGTCTATAAGGAAATGAAAGATGTACATCAGAAGAAGGGCACTAAATTCGTAGTCCCTACAATTATTAGAATTCATAATTATCCTCAGTTTTATGATTCTATCTGGGTAAATAAGAATAATCCGGATTCCGCAATGATAGAATATGCGAAGTCTTTGCTTCGCCCGATATTTGAAAATGGGCTTGATGGAATTGATTTGGATTATGAACCTGAAGGAGATCCTTTAAGTGGCGACAATCTTGATTTCTTTGTTAAGTATATTGGTAAATTTGTAGGTCCAATGGCAAATGATTCTAATAAAATTGTCTTTGATGACGGTTTTACTATTAAGGGTGATTCCACAATGTTGCTTTGTATAGATTATTTTAGTGAGACGCCTTCTTCCAATACTGATTCTTATACAAACTGGTATGTAAACCAAACTTATGGCAGTGCTCCTGGTGGAAAGCCTTTTGGCAGTTGCGCTTATGAGAAAATAGTATATACAGAGAATGTTGGCGACAAATGGAAAGAAGCGGAGTGTGGTAAGTTGTTGACTTATGCACGTTACCAGCCTTCGGTTGGACGTAAAGGAGGATTTGGTGCGTTCTTTATGCACCGTGACTATATTAATACAGGTTATGGATATTCCAATTATGCCAATATGCGTAGAGGCATTCAAATCCAGAATCCTGCTATTCGTTGATTTAATCTGATTTTAATAATAGAATAAGATTATGAATAAGATAAAATTATTTTTTTTGGCAATAATTGCATTGTTCTGTGTTGCTTGTCAGGACAGCAATGGCGATTATAGCGATGTGGTATATATTACAGGAACCATGCAGAAAAATACAATCCGCAAGGGTTTTGAAGGCAACGACAGTATAGATTTGACTATTACAAGTACTGCGTTGGTGGATAAAGCTATTAACGGAAAGTTTGAGGCTGCGCCTGATTTGCTTGATGCTTATAATGAAGAGCAGGGCTCTAGTTATATAGCTCCTCCTTCTGATGCATATAGCATTAAGAATGCTGATGTTGTAATAGAACAAGGTCAGTATGTTTCTACTTCTGCAAAACTTATGATAGCTGATCCTACAAAATTTGAAGAAGGCAAGAACTATTGTTTACCTGTACGTGTGAAGAGTGACGGAAATTTACTTCAGTCTAGTTCTGTTGCCTATATAGTTTTTGTTCCTATTATAACAACGGATGTAGCTGATATTAATGGCAAGGCTTTTCTTGTTCCTGGTTTTCGTAATAATGAGGCTTTGGGGCATTTATCTCAAATGACTTTGGAATGTAAAGTTTATGTTAATAAGTTCCAGTCTCAATCCCCTTATATTTCAACACTGATGGGATGTGAAGAAAATTTTCTGTTGCGTTTTGGTGATGTAAGCTGTGATCCTGATCAGTTACAGTTGGCTGGTGGCAAGACCGGTGCACCGTCATGGGACAAGCCTGATAAGGGCACTGCGCATGCAACTACATTTCCTACGCACTTTCCGACAGGTAAGTGGTGTCATTTTGCATGTGTGTATGACGGAACTCAGATATCTATGTATATGGACGGAGAACTTATGGGAGATCCTGTCAAGGCAACCGGTGATATATCTCTTGTATGGAGTTATGACTATGGTACATCTTATGGTGAGAATAATGGACCGTTTGCAATCGGGTATTCGGCAGGTGGCCGTTTTCTTAATGGACGCATCAGTGAATTTCGTGTTTGGAATGTGGCGCGTACTCCGGCAGATTTGCTGAATAATATATGCTATGTAGATCCACATTCTAAGGGTTTGATAGCTTATTGGCGATTCTGTGGAACAGATGAGCAGAAAGACGGTTCTATTCTTGATCAGACCGGACATGGTTATAATGCTGTTGCAATGAGTGGATCTCCTGCTTGGATTCATAATCACAAATGCCCGTATTAATTCAAAACTAATAATTTAAATTTTGAATAACATGAATTTTAAAAATATATTTGTGGCTTATGGTGTACTGCTCCTTGGAGCAGTATCTCTCACAAGTTGTAGTAATGATGAAACCTATGATGTCGATGGAAGGGCTGACAACCTTGTCTATATTGACAATTCATCATCAAAGATATTTAACTGTGAAGTAATCCATACACCAGTTGGCGAATTTGGTAAGGTGGCAGCTAGTCTGCCTGTAAAAATACAGTATGCAAGTGAAGACAGTGTAAAAGTGGCTGCAGTTGCTGACACAACATTGGTAAGCAAGTATAATAGTGAGAATGGAACTGATTATGCTCAATGTCCTGCTGATGTGGTTAATGCTTTAAAAAGTACAACCACTGTTATTCAGGCAGGTAAATATGTCGGTAAATCTTCTGTTGATGTGACTGTACCGGAGAGCAAATATTCTGAACTTAAAGAGTCTTCTTATCTGATACCGTTGCGTCTGAAAGTAGTATCTGCTGAAGGTGGCAATGCTTCCAGAGAAATTGGCAGTAGTGATAATTTGGGTATAGCTTATATTAAAGTGAATACTTCAAATAAACTGGCGAAGTTCTCAAGCAACAAGACTTCAAAATGTTCTATAGTCAGAACACCTGTAGGAGTGTTTGGAAGTATATCTGCCAGTCTTCCTGTAGAACTTAAATATGCTCTTGGATCTGATGTTACAACTAGTGTTGTTGCAGATAATAATATTGTAACTGATTATAATATTGCTAATTCAAAAACATATAAGGCTCTGCCGTCTAATCTGATAAGTGCTATGAAAGTTACTCCGGCAATAGTCAGTGCAGGAAAGACCGTTGGTGCTGAAAATATAAAGGTAAGTGTTCCTACAGATTTGGCAAAATCACTTACAGAACCGGCTTATGTGCTTCCATTGGTTATGCAAACTAAATTTAAGGATGGAACAACTGTTCTTGGAAATGATACGGCTTATGTTATAGTGGAAACAAAGGAGTCTATGATTAATGATAATGCAACATCTATATTGGGAACGAAAGCTGATTTATCAGACTTTACTGTAGTAAATGCTGCAAATCTTGATAAATCAAATTATAGCAATTTGTCAAAAGGTTCTTATTGGATGTATTCTAAGGCCAATACGTCAAGTGCAATTTTCACCTTGGATTTGAAATCAATAAAGAGTCTTAGTTCTTTTGCTTTAGATGCCGGATATGTATCTACAGACTTTAAAGTTTATGTAAGTTCAGATAACACAAAATGGACAGAAGTAGGGAAGTCTACTGATCATAAAGGCATATCTGGAGGATGGGAGAATCCTACTACCTATGTTTTATATGGCGGAGTTCCTTGCCGTTATGTTAAGTTTGATATAACATTGGATCCGAATAGTTATATGTGGGATTATATGTCTGAGTCTTGGAGTAAGTGTTGCATCAGTGCTTTGAATCTTTATTTCACAGAATAAGAATAAAAAGATAAATAGAAGTTATATTCAAGTTCACTTCCTTTTTTCAAAAAGAGGGAGTGGACTTATAAAAATTAAGCAGATAATTATATGGTATTGACAATGAAAAGACTATTACTTATTTTTATATCTATATTTTGCTTGAATTCTGTAATTGCACAGATGGGTAATCCTGAGTTTTTAAAAACACTGATACCTGTAGAGCGAGTTCATAACTTTGGCAAGATCTATGAAAAAGACGGAAAGGTAAAAAATGTGTTTACATTGAAGAATAAAGGAACTAGCCCCGTAGCCATTTCTGCTGTTAATACATGGTGTGGCTGTATGGTCGCAGATTATACGAGGAAGGCTATTCGCCCTGGTGAAACTGCCAATGTAAACGTTACTTTTGATCCGAATCATAAGCAAGGCAACTTTGTAAAATCCGTAGTATTGATTCTCAATGACGGTAAGGCTTATGTGCGTTTATGGATTAAGGCAAATGTAGTTTCATGTGTACATCCGGTAAAAGAAGACCATCCTTATTATTATGGCTATGGACTGTATATGAGTCAGCAGACATTACCTTTTCCTGATCTAAAAACGGGAGAAAGATATTCTTATGATTTAAAATTGGCAAATAATACCAATAAGCCAATGAATATTGTATTCCGGAGAATACCGGACAATACAGTTTTGAAAATGCCTAAAAAGATAACTCTTAAGCCTAATGAACGTACTCAGATAAAAGTGGAATATAAATATTTCCGTAAACATAAGGAAAACAGGCATATTGACATAATTCCGGTTGTTAATGGAAACAGAGTAAAACCTTTGAGGGTTATATGGAATGTTGGAAACAAGTTCCGCCTCTTGCAATGAGATAAAGAGATGAAAAATTCCAGGTTGAATTTTGAAGTTCCATGAATTTGGTTTATCTTTGCAACAGTTAAATTATATACGATGAGAAAAATATTATTTCTACTGGCTTTGATTCCTTTATTCGTTACTGCTCAAAATGCACCGAAACCCGTTGCTCCACTTCCTTCTGCCAATCAGATAGCATGGCAGAAAATGGAGACTTATGCTTTTGTTCATTTCGGTCTCAATACATTCGGAGACCGTGAATGGGGATATGGTTATGCTCCCCTATCTTCTTTTAATCCATCGCGCCTTGACTGTGAACAATGGGCACGCACTGTTAAGGCAGCAGGAATGAAAGGTATTATTCTTACTGCCAAGCATCATGACGGTTTTTGCCTATGGCCTACCAGATATACAGATTATTCTATTCGCAATACACCTTATAAAAACGGTAAGGGAGATATAGTGGGAGAACTGGCTGATGCCTGCAAGAAATACGGACTGAAATTCGGTCTTTATCTTTCTCCATGGGACAGGCATCAGGCTTTTTACGGTACTGATTTATATCGCGAGTATTTTTATGCCCAGCTAAAAGAACTTCTCACAAATTACGGTGAACTGTTTGAAATATGGTTTGACGGTGCAAATGGTGGTGACGGATGGTATGGCGGAACTAAGGAAATCCGAAAGATTGACCGTCGCACATATTATGATTTTCCACGTGCATGGAAAATGGTGGCAGAACTGCAGCCTAAGACTGTGATTTTCAGTGATGGCGGTCCGGGCTGCCGGTGGGTCGGCAATGAAGAGGGATATGCTTTTGCTACAAATTGGTCTTTTCTTCGCAGCAGGGAAGTATATCCGGGATATGACAAATATTGGACTCTGCAACATGGTCATGCAGATGGTGACGCATGGATTCCGGCAGAGTGCGATGTGTCTATCCGCCCGGGATGGTTCTATCATGAGTCTGAAGATAACAAGGTTAAGAGTGTAGACCAGCTAGTAGATCTTTATTATCGAAGTGTAGGGCATAACAGTACGCTGTTAATAAATTTTCCGATAGATAAGGACGGGCTCATACATCCTATAGACTCTGCACGTATAGTGGCATTTCATAAACGGATAGAATCAGAGTTAGGCAATAACCTGTTGAAAACAGCAAGGATAAAGGCTGACAATGTACGTGGCAGATTATATTCAGAAAAGGCCCTTACTGACAATGACTACGATTCATATTGGACAACTGACGATGATACCAAGAATGCGGTTCTTGATATAAGATTGAAGAAGCCGGAAAAGATTAACCGACTGATGTTGCAGGAATATATTTCTCTGGGGCAACGCGTAAAAACCTTTGCCGTGGAATATCTTTCAGACAGAGAATGGTTGCCCGTGAATGCCGGAGAAGAAACGACAACTATAGGATACAAACGTATTCTGCGTATAAAGACCATAAAGACAAAACGGCTGCGCATAACGTTTACCGACTGCCGCGGACCGGTGTGCATAAATAATATAGGGGCATACTATGCTCCCAATGCACATGATGCGATTAATGACAATGCGAAGCCCCTGAAAGGTCTGGATTATAAGATAATATCTCATGATGACGCGCAACTCACTATTGATTTAGGAATGCAACATAGCATAAAATCTTTCTTTTATCTCCCCAATCAGACAGACCATAGTGGTATAGTGTCTGACTATGAACTATATGCCGGGAATGACATCGATAATATGAAGTTGATTAAGCAAGGTCAGTTTCAGAATATACGCAATCATCCAATAATGCAGGAAGTTTACTTTACTCCAACAGATGCCAGATACATAAAGTTCAAGGCCGTGAGAATGGTAAACGAAGTTGAGGCTATGAAATATCAGCATATTGCCGTTCAATAAAACAAGCTAACAAGTTCATAACTGCAGATATAAACATTTTAATATATCTATTATAAAAAGGCTACATATTATATTAATATGTAACCTTTTTGTTGATTATTGAATTACAATTCAACTTTTTTCGCTTTTATTAGAAAAAAGTTGCCAAAAGTTTTTTACTTTATAAAAAATTTTATTACATTTGCAAACAGATCAACATTATTATCCATATTCATTACGCTCTAAGCCATAAGAAAACTTCTTTACGTAAATAGAATGGATGTATATATATAAGTACCAAATAGGTTTTATCAATTATAACAACTAACAACTATTTTTTTTACAATCATTAAAAAGTATGAGAAAAAAGTTAATTCTAAAGCAAAGTGCTTTAAGATCATGTTTTGTTGCATTCATGATGTTGCTATTCACATCTGTTTATGCACAGGACTTGACTGTACGAGGAACCGTTTCTGACACAAATGGTGAACCTGTCATAGGTGCAACCGTAAAATGTATCGGAACAAAGAATGGTTCTTTAACCAATGTGGATGGTGCCTTCACCATCAAGTGCTCACCAAATGCAAATTTGGAAATCTCCTACATCGGCTACGAAACCCAGAAGGTAGCAGTGAAAGGTAAGACAACAGTAAATGTCGTGCTTCAAGAAACCGCAGCTAGTCTTAATGAGGTTGTTGTAACAGCCATGGGCATCAGAAAAGATGCCAAGAAACTAGGATATGCCGTAAGTTCTATTTCCTCTGAAGACCTTAACAGGACCGGAGGTACCAATATAGCTGCCGGACTTTACGGCAAAGCTTCAGGTGTGCGCATCCAGTCAGCTCCAGGTGGCGGTACGTCTGCAGTGTTACGGTACGTGGACTTTCTTCTATTACCGGCAACACTCAGCCTTTGCTGATTATGGACGGTGTGCCTATCCACAATGGCAACACTAACAATGATGATTACTGGACTAATCAGCGTATCAATTCCAATGGTCTTGTAGATATTAACCCTGAAGACATTGAGAATATCACTATTCTGAAAGGTGCAGCTGCTTCTGCGCTTTATGGTTCAGAGGCTGCCAACGGTGTGATTATGATTACTACTAAAAAAGGTAAAAACGGCACCGGTACCCACATTGACTTCAGCGCCAACCTCAGCTTTGACAAAGTTGCTTATATGCCGGAAATACAAAAGGAATATGGTCCGGGATTTGATAACTGGGCATTGGGGGATGGTGAACAAGCTGCAACAGGTTTCCGCAACACTCGTCTTGATCGTAATGGCAAGACAATAACAACCCCTAATAGAGAAACTTTTTATTCATGGGGTGCTAAATATGATTCAAGCAAAAGCGTTACTTACTTTGACGGCACAGAGCGGGCTTACTCTCCAATAGACCATAATCAGTGGTCTGACATATTCCGTACAGGTGTCAACCAAACTTACAATCTTGCGCTTACTAACAGCACAGAGCGCAATAATGTGCGTTTGTCCTATACCTACAACAATGCAGAGGCTATGCAGTATAATTCAAATAACCATAAGCATAATTTCAACTTGAACGGTACGTTTAATGTAACTGACAATATAAAACTGAATTACAGTGCCACTTATATGAACCAGTATATCAAGAACCGTGCCTATCGCATCAGTCGTCTGGTAAATAACTATAGTGGTATGTTCGGTGGATTTACTGATGTGAAATATATCCGTGAGCACACTGTAACCAGTTTAGGTTATATGAACAGCATTGCATCTGTAAATGGCGGAACCAAAGATACATTGACTCCGGACGAGCAGTTTCTGTACAGTCCTATGGGTTCTACATCTCTTATGAGCGAATATTTTTGGAATATATTTGGCAAGAATCAGGAGGAAAATCACGATCGCTTCATCGGTTCTGTAAATCCGACTTGGGAAATTATTCCGGGCTTGACTTTAAGTGGACGTCTTGCTACTGATATTACTACCGATAAAATAGAAAATAAGAATAACACAGAGAATGCTCACATTTTTTCTACCAATGGCCAGTATTCAGATGCTTATGCACTTGCAAACAGTCAATACAAGATATATTATGGTGATGTGATGTTGATGTTTGACAAAACATTTGCTGAAAAGCATAATGTCACTGCCAATCTTGGTTGGAATGCACGTCAGGAAACTTACTATGAATCTTCTGTAAGTACACAGAACGGTCTTACTCAGGAGAATTGGTTTGATCTGGCAGCTTCTGTAGGAACCAAAGTCGCAGATATGTCCAAATCAGAACTGCTGCGTACCGGCATGTTTATGACAGCCAGTTACGGTTATGACAGCTGGGGCTATCTTGAAGGTTCAATCCGTCAGGAAAAGACTTCTACGCTGAAGAAGGGTAATAATTCATTTTGGTATCCTTCTGTAAGTGCCAGTTTCATATACACACAGTTTCTTAAGGACAAATGCCCTCGCTGGTGGGACTATGGCAAATTGCGTGTTTCTTATGGTGTCGTTGGTAACGCGCCTGAAATTTATCGTGCCAACAATGCTTTTGGTCAGGGGTCTCTGACAAGGTCAACTAACTATACTTACAATTATGTTCCTACAGCAGTTGGTAATGAGAGCATCAAGCCAGAGACAAAGCATGAATATGAAATCGGCATAGAAAACAAGTTTTTCGGCAATCGTCTGAGCATGGAGTTCAGTTATTATTACAATGACATAAAAGACCAGATTCTCAACGCCACATCAGCAGCTTCCATGGGTGGACAGAGTATGCTGATGAATGTGGGTGAACTTACAAACAAAGGTTTTGAATTGAGTATAAGCGGAACTCCTTATCAGAATAAGGACTGGCGCTGGGATCTACGTGGCAATATTGCCTGGAACAAGAATACAGTGAAGAAACTTGCCGATGGTCTCGACGTGCTTTCTCATGTAACGGTAGACAATGGAGCTGCCAGTTTGGAGTCTCATGTAGGTGAAGCCATGGGCGACTGGTACGCATATACATGGAAAACAGATGACAAAGGCAACTATATCGTTGTTGATGACGGACTTTATGTTGCTGACAAGACACAGCGTCACAAAGTTGGCAATGCCATGCCTAAGTTTGTCGGTGGTTTCGGCACAAGCGTAAGTTGGAAGAATATTACACTTGACGTGGCTTTTGATTTCCGTATAGGCGGAGATGTTCTCAATCTGCCTTGGCAGTATATGATGGATGCCGGTACCATTACTGATGCTGTCGGTGCCCGCGACTATTCTACCGGCGGCATATTCTATTACAGTGACAAAGACGATGAATCCAACAAGGCTTCTATTCATGTTCTTACAGCCAGTGAAGTAGCGCAGGTCAAGGATACATATAAGCGAGGTGACAAATTCAACGGTCATTATCTCTGGGATAACGGTGTTATACAGAAAGGAGTTAAGGCAGACGGCACACCTAATGATGTTGTTGTAACTCAGTTTGAAATCAATGACAATCAGTATGGCTGGGGCACAGGCGCAACTCAGAGCTATGCCAATGCAATACAGAAAAACTCTTATGTTAAGTGCCGTGAAATAAGTCTGGCTTACACATTGCCAAAGCAGTGGACAAAGAAGTTTGGCTGCAATAACCTTACCGTTTCTGCTTTCGCCCGCAATCCATTCTATATATACCGAAGTCTGAAGTTGTTCGATTCTGAGACTTCTGATGCCACAAACTGGATTTATCAGGCACAGATTGGTGGTTCCACAGCCAGTGCCCGTACATTCGGTGTGTCTTTACGTGCAAGTTTCTAATTTCTATTCAAGTAAATCACATTAAAAAAGAAAAAGATATGAAAAAGATATTTTCGACATTATTTATAGGAATTACTATAATGTCAGTCGTTGCATGTTCTGATTCTGAATATAACGATAAATACACAGACCCCTCAAAGACTTCTACCGTGGGCGTTCCTCAGGTGTTCACAGCCGTGATGTTCAAGGCCAATACATGGATGAATCCTGTTTACTATCGCTATTATGCGCAGTCTTCCACTTCCGGAGTCTTTTCAGGAGTAGTGGGCAACAGCAATGGCCGCGGTCGTTTCATGGGTGCCGGTGAAGACTATTTCAACACACGCTGGAAAAACTTCTATGATATGCTGACACAATACCGCCTACTTGAGAAAACATATAGCGGACTTTCCGATGAGGAAAAAAGCATCAATAAGATATTCTATTATCTGTCACGTACCCTTGTAGAAAGTCAGCTTCATGAAATGCTGTCTCTTTTCGGTGATGTTCCTTTCAGTGGTGCCGGCACATTATGGAATTCAACTTACGATGCTGCCAAGCAGCAGTGTATATATGATGATGACGTTACACTTTACAAGCAGATGCTCACAGATTTAAAAGAAGTGGGCGACTATTTTGCAGCCGGCAATCTTAATACCACCGGTGTTGCATCTCTTGTACGTCAAGATTACAGCATGGCAGCCGGTGATACAAAGATGTGGCAGAAATATGCTAATTCTCTTCGCCTTCGCATAGCTCTTCATCTGGCAACGAATGGTGACTGCACAGCAGAGGCAAAGAATGCCATTGCCGAAATTCTGAACAATCCTGCCAAATATCCGCTTATAGACAGCAATGATGAGAACATGGGGGTTACCGGTGATACTCAGACTGACGACTTCAACTATGGAAAGAGTCTTTCCCAGGCTCTTCATGATGGGGGCTCAGTGGGGTCACAGACCATACTTACCGCTATGAATGTTCCATCAACAGGAGTTCCAGATGCTAATACAGACCCTCGTATAGAGGCAATGTACGATTGTAACCCTGACGGTGAATATGTAGCCTACGATGTAAATATGACAAGTACACAGATAAGCGATTTAAGTGACAAGAAGAATAAGGAATATGTAGGCAGGGGAATTGCAAATGCAAATTATTTCTGTGAAATAGACTCTCAGGCTGTTGCCGGTTGGAAGACATACGAGGGCAATTCCAAAATGAACGGAATCTGGATTGGCGCGGCAGAAGTGAGTCTTAGCAAGGCTGAAGCATATCTTATGGGATATGGCGTTTCTGCTGATGAGGCTGTTGCAAAGGCTAATTTCATAAAGGGTATTGAACAGTCTTCTGCATATTATTGGAATATGAAAAATACCAGTTCTCTTTACAAGGAAGGCAATGACAGCTATAACGGATTTCGCTCTCTGGTGAAACCTTCTGATGCTGAGGTTACTGCTTATGCTGAGAAAATATGGAAACCTACGCAGGAAACTGTCTGCACTCAACTGTGGCTTAATTTTAGTTTCATGAACGAACTGGAAGCATGGAACGTGGTGCGTCGTACTGGTTATCCGACAGTTACTTTCGCAAAAGACACTCAGGTGTCAAATTATCCAACACCTCCAAACCGTTTGCCATATCCAAGTGATGAACTTAGTTTCAATAGCGCAAACTGTCAGGATGCAATATCCAAGAACTATGAGGAAACAACCGGTTATTATACTAATCTGTTTTGGGCTAAAAAGTCTTATTACAAGCTTATAGATAAATAGAATTGATTTTAAACGAATGTTAAATATTAACTCCGGCAACCTTTTTGATTGCCGGAGTTTTTAAGTGTTTCAGTTCATATCATCTCACACTATAGTGCATACCACAAGCCGATTCAATCTATTTCACAAAGTCATATCTACTTAACTACAACAGGCATATAAGCCTTCACCGTGAAGCTGACTATATTCATTCCGACACCTAATGATGTACATTGCATTCATATATCAAAGTATGCGGAATTTTGCATTCACCATAAAGCATTACAAATCAGAGCTTTACGGTGAATGAGAAATTAAAATCAATAAACTCGGAACTTGATTTCCTTACGAATATCATCAGAAGCACTGCCTATTTTGGCAATGAATTCACCGGAATCTACAGTCCATTTATGTTGCCTGTCATCATAATAGCTCAATGCGTCTTTCCCTAAAACAAAATCCACATTTTTCGTTTCACCGACTTTTAAAAATATCTTTTTAAAAGCCTTCAGTTCTTTTTTCGGTCTCGGCAGATTCGATTTCACATCTGTAATATATAATTGAACCACCTCTTCTCCGGCAAACTTTCCAGTATTTGAAACCGGAATTTTTATCCTTATAGAGTCATTAACGGAAAATTTTGTCTTGTTTATTGTAGCATTATGATACAAGAAAGAAGTATAACTCAGCCCATGTCCAAAGCTAAAAAGCGGCTTTATATTTTCTTTTTCCAACCATCGATAGCCAACAAAAATGCCGTCTTTATAATGCACAGTGTCGCCATTTCCCGGATATTCGCCCCCATTAGGAGAAAAAGCACTGTTATCCGTGAGTTTCACAGGAATAGAAAAAGGCAATTTGCCAGATGGATTTACATCTCCACTCAGAATATCAGCTATCGCATTGCCAGCTTCCGAACCTCCATACCAAGTCTGGAGAATGGCACCTACCTTATGTTCCCATGGCATGGAAACTGCATTTCCGGAGATTATTAAAACAACTACAGGCTTATGCAACTCCGAGAGTTTATTTATCAGTTTATCCTGATTATAAGGCAAATCCATATCCTCACGGTCAGCCTGTTCACAATCCTGTCCATGCTGCTTGTTTAGTCCGCCAACATAGATTATCAAGTCAGCATCTTTAGCCATCTTGATTGCATCCATAGCATAAGCTCCCCTGCTTTGACATCCCTGATATGAACTCACATATCCTTGAGTATATTTCACGGAAGTCTCTTTTCCAAAACGGGCACGAATGCCGTCAAGGGGCAATATCTCATGTGCGACTTTCAACTCAGAGCTGCCTCCACCTACGGTCATTTTCTTTATTGCATTTTCTCCAATCACTAAGATATTCTTATATTTCCCTGTCTTTATAGGCAACAGGTCATCATTCTTCAGGAGTACAATTCCCTCTTGGGATATTTTACGACACACACTGTCATGAGCCGCGGTTGCAAAGCTGCCCCACGGGCGCTGACGATTCATCGATGTTCTAAAGTCCAAACGCAATATGCGGCGTACCTTTTCATCAATGACCTTTTCCGGTATCTGACCGGCTTTTACAGCCTTAAGCAATGGGGTGGAAAAGAAATAAGCAGGATAGAAATCATCTGTACCCATTTCCAAATCCAACCCGCCTAAAGCAGCATTTTTAGTGTCATGGGTACCTCCCCAGTCTGACATCAATACACCGTCAAATCCCCACTCTTTCTTGAGTATCTCCTGTACCAGTTCCGGATTATAGCTACAATACTCTCCCTTATACTTATTGTATGCACCCATGAAAGTCCAGGCTTTACCCTTAATTGCAGCCGTCTTGAATGCAGGAAGATATATTTCATGCAGAGCCCTTTCACTAACTACTACGTTTACTTTAAGTCTGTAGGCCTCCTGATTGTTAACTGCGAAGTGCTTCACGCAAGCACCAACGCCATTACTTTGAACACCTTGTATATAAGGAACCACCATTACAGACGTGAGATAAGGGTCTTCGCCCATTGATTCAAAATTGCGACCACCCAGCGGAGTACGGTAAATATTTATCGTAGGACCTAATATAACATCTTTATTTCTATATCTAGCCTCTTCGCCCAGAGCCTTTCCGTAAAGATAACTCATTGAAGGGTTCCATGTTGCAGCCAAGCAGGTAAGAGACGGGAACGCAGTACAAGAATCATCCGTGCATCCGGCATAGTCCCAACTATCCCAATGTATGTCAGCTTTCACACCATGAGGTCCGTCATCGAACCATATTTCCGGAATGCCAAGACGTGGAACTCCTGGAGAACTAAATTTTGACTGCGCATGACACATCGCTACTTTTTCTTTCAGAGTCATACGCTTTAGGGCATCATCTATGCGCTTATCCAAGGGCTGAGTTTCATCAAGATAGACAGGAACGACATTGTTTGAAGTCTGCGCAAACATATATGTAGTGACCATAAGGACCATTACTACCAATAAATTCTTTTTCATCTAAGATAATTTTTTATTCGCTTCTACTTATGGGCTATTGCTATCGGGCTTTCATGTTCCAAATAGTAGACACGTGCCATAACTATATTGGAATGAACGGGTACCGTTTTAGTCCATAATAGTGAATTATGATTCGGTATTGTACCATCTGTGGTATAACGGATTTCACAATCATGATATGGATGTCTGATATTCAATATTTCGTTATTTAAGTTTATAAGAGGTGGCATTATTCTGAAATTCACCTTCAAAGAATGTAACCGAGGCAGTTCATTATGACATATCACGGCATTGTAACCGGATACATCTAAAGACGAATTCACATTCCACGCACGCTCAACAAGTCCGAACATTTTTGGAAACAATGCATACTCACGGCTCCTTACATCAAATAAAGTTTCACTCCATAGCTGTCCCTGCAGCCCTTTTACGGCAGCCCGCCCATTTTTATCCATAGGTATGCCAACTGCCAGAGAACTATACTCGTTTACAGGACTTGACCAATTATGTCCCTGCTCATTAAAGGCATGGCTATATGTCAAATCAAAATAAAGATTATATACATTGCACCATACCACAGGTATACCCTTTGATACCATGTCGGAATACACTTTGCCATTGGCATCATTCCAGCAATAAGCAGTAAGAGAATCCATAGCATCCCGGTTAGCAATCTCCTGCCATCCCGCAATATTGATACCTCGTGCTTTAATCCATCTGCATATATCGGCAACGAACCTGCATCCTGCATTCTTGTCCCCATTCCAGACACCATCAGGAACCTCATCACCACCTATATGTATATCCGTAAATTTAAGTCCGGCTGCACGATACATAGCCTCAACCTCTTCTATTACCTTATGAACAAAATGCACGCTGCCCGGCAGTCTCACATCCATTACATTATCATGGTATCCTTGAGCTGAAGTATATATAGATTTGTCTGTTGAATCAGACAGCAGAAACTCGGAAGCCTTTTCTGGCTGAGTATTTGCCATACGCTCTGCTCTGGCTTCCATAGACTTAATTGCAGCACGTGAATGTCCGGGGAAATCAAATTCGGGAATAACCTGTATGTGATATTTCTTTGCATAAGAAAGTATATCAACAAAGTCATCTGCCGTATAAAACCCATTTCCACTATTGTGGGCATCTACAGCATTCCAGCCTCCGGAATAAGCAGGAGGAAGACAAGTGTCTTTATTATCAGAATAGCCACGATGTGCTCCTACTGAGGTAAGTTCCGGCAGGTCTTTTATTTCAAGACGCCATCCTTCATCATCGGTAAGATGCAGATGAAGTACATTTAGCTTATAACGACTCATAAGACCCATAAAATGCAAAAGGTCATTCTTAGGCATAAAGTTACGTGCCACATCTATCATCAGACCACGATAATGTATGTCCGGTGAATCTTGCGCAATGAGATTTGGAAGTGTTTTAGAGTTTTCCATCCATGCCATAAGCGTGACCACACCATAAAAGATGCCGGATGCGGCAGATGCACTTATTTCCGCTACACTGCCATTCAGACTGATACTATAAGATTCATCTATTGATTCTGCCGACGTATTGCAGAGTTTCAAAGACAAAGTAATGCCACCCTTACTTTCTTTATAACCTAAGGTATGTAATCGGGTCTCGGCATATTCTTTCTCGTTCAGCAGAGAATTATCAGAAACCTTTATCAAAAATCTGTTGGATTTGCAAAAGTTACCTTTCATAAGGCGAACACTCTTCACCTGAGGCAGAATATCCGTAACACGCATTTGTAAAGAAGAACGGTCAATAATAGTCTTTTCATAATCAGCATCCGTATTTGTAGATTGAAGATAACTATTACTGTCATCTATCTGCAAAGGCACAGCAACAGGTTCATCACCTTCTATTACAGCAAACGGAGCATGAGGATAGAATGATTTCTGTATTATTCCCGACATATTTTCCATGCAAAGAGTCAACGAATCATGCGATTGCAGCACTATTCCTGACCGCGGCTCTATTTGCCAACAACTTCCACAAATCTGTTTCAAAACAAGTTTCGAGTCTTTACATGGATTACCTCTCTGCGGAAGTTGCGTAAACAAGATTTTCCATCCGGAAGGTACAGGTCCGGTTCCTTTATTAACAACAGTAAACAAGGCCTTGCCGCCTCCTTTTACAGTCCACTTAAGCAATAGCTTGGGTGTAGCTGCCGAGACTTCCATAAGAAGTCCCGACAGACATAGCATAAGAAATATACGCTTCATTTTATTGATATTACTTTGCCACACGCTGATAGACTCTAACATAATCAATCTCGTATGTCGCAGGGAAACAGGCATCGTCTATTCCTTCATAGCCACCCCATGAGCCACCTATGGCAAGATTGAGTTTCAACAAAAAAGGTATATTGTACGGCCAGGTGTTCTTGTCGTCCTTCTTATCATTGACAAACGTGTAATAGAGTTGTCCGTCTATATAACCGGCTACATAATCTTCTGTCCACTCAACACCGTAAGTATGAAATTCACTGTCGGCATCCGAAATCTTTTTCGTACCGCTGCGGGTTGTTCCATTTGCAGGATTATATGCTCCGGTATGGGTAGAAAAATGTATGACTCCGGGATCATAGCCAACATGCTCCATAATGTCTATTTCGCCATCAGCAACAGTTTCCATGTGTTCCGGCAGCATCCAGAAAGCAGGCCATGTCCCTTTACCCTTTGGCAAGCGGGCTTTCATTTCCATGTAACCATACTGCCATGTCCTGGCTGTGGTCATTCTGGCAGATATGTATTTATTACCTTCATACTGATGTTTGAATGCCGTGATGACCAGTTTGCCGTCTTTTTCCTTGGCAACAGTATCCTGACCACACACCCTGTCTGCATAATATTGCTCTTCCTGATTACCCCAACCGGAACCACCTGTCTCAAATTTCCAGTTATCAATATTAGGCAAAGCACATTTACCGGAAGCATCTCTAGGCTGGTCGAATTCATCACTCCATACCAACCTATACTCTCCGGACAGACTATCTGTTTTTATTTTGTCATAGTTTGGAAAATAAAGCGGGTCATCTTGTTTACATGAACATAATGCCGGCATCACCAACAATGCTATCATGATATAATTATATTTCTTTTTCATACGTCCTTTTATTTACTTAGCTTTAAACCTATAATACCAACTGGTTTCATTGGCAGTATCATTCCACTTAAGGTACAGTTCTTCTTCTGTAAGAACCAACACCTCATATTCTGCGCCAAGAGCCTTTGGACCTGCCACATAACTGGGGAATCCTCCATTGGAGAAACTCAGATAAAGTTTACCGTCTCTCTCATATACAGACCATTTCTGATTATCAGGTTGAGTATAAGCTACCGGTACGCCTTTCTTTCCTCCATTAGGATAATGCACAGGATCCATGTACTGAAGAGCACTCGGATCCACATACACATAGCCGTGTGCGTCCAGATTATACTTATAGTCCGTCAAGCTGAAATTGAGTTCATCATCGTAAGTTTTCAGTTGATTCAACTCATTGGGCACAGTAATCCACCAGTCAGGTCCGTCTGATTTTATATACCCACATGCCAGATGTCCGGCATTATCAGAATCCCAAATCCATTTCTTATTACCGTCCTTACCGGAAAGCAACCATATACGTGAATCATTCTTAGGCACATTGAACTTAAACGCCAAGGAATCACTGAGGCCTCCATGACCGTACCCGCGCAATATTCCCGTGTAATCGCCTGCCATGAGATAAGTAAGCGAGAAATTCCGCTTACTTGATGTCATAACCTGTCCGTCAGGTTTAGTTATACTCCAAAATGGAGACATCCCATCAGACTTGAAGTTAAAGTTGATAACATTCGGATTCTCTGTCGAAGGAGTTACCGTATATTGCAAATCACCAGTATCCGGCACGTCACCCAGTTCATAAGAATCACCGCACGCCACACAGATACCTGTAAGAAGCATGCATATCAGGGCTTGATATAATATTTTCATTGTTGTATGCATTTTGTCATTAATAAGGATTCTGTACCAATGTGCCGAAAGACTGGTCTATTTCTGACTGAGGAATAGGCAAATGCTTCTTGTTGGCAGCATAGCCACGTGAGCCCAACACCTGTTCAGCCTTACCAAAGCGCACAAGATCCCAGAAGCGATGTCCTTCACAGGCAAATTCCAAACGGTTTTCCTGCAACAGATTATCAAGAGTAGCCACCTTTTTATAAGGAGCAAATGCCGCATCTGTGACTTTCATACCATAGGCACGGGCACGCACTTCATTAAGATATTTGTCAGCCTCTTCCTGTGGACCTTTAGTCCGCACTATAAGTTCAGATGCTTTAAGCAATGCCTCTGAATAACGGAATACACGATAGTTATTACGATAGTTTATATCAGGAGAATTACCTACATATTTATTATTACCGTCACTGCGCGCTATATACTTGAGATTGAAGTAACCGGTATCATCATATCGTGGCTGATAACTGGCACCGGGATTCTTCTGTTTATACTTAGCGAAATTAAGTATGCCTCCATCCTTGCGAGTGTCATTGTCATCATACTGTTCATACAAACTCGGCTCTACAGGTGAAAATCCATATCCACCGGCAAAACGAGAACCACTGACTCCATTTATACCAATAAGAATAGGATATACGGTTCCTCCTACGCCAAGAGGATTATCCCAGGTTCTACTACTTGGAGAATCTGTATAATTAATTTCAAATATAGACTCCGAGCACCATTCACCGCTGTCTTCCCACAAACCGGCAAAATCACTATTCAATGAAAACAGTCCACTGTTTATGATTTCACGCATATCAGCAAGCACTTCATCATAATGCGTGGCATCATTCTGATACATTACCGTATTAGCCAGCAACATCTGAGCAGCAGCCTTAGTGAAACGTCCTTTTTCGTCCATAGTTGTAGTAAAAGGCAATTTGTTGCCATCAAGGGCAAACTCCAAGTCTTCTACTATTTTCTTATACACATCATCAGCTTTCATCTGGTCTACAAGACAATCCGGCGGTACAGGATTTACAGAGAAGTAAGGAACATTCCCCCACAACTTCCAAAGCCAATAATAGTAATATGCACGCAAGGTATGTGCCTCAGCCAAGATTCTGTCACGATTGGATGTGCTTATATCTTTCACTTTATCCATGTTGTTGATAACAAGATTGGCACGATAAACACCAGAATAAGATGTCACCCACAACGAAGAAGGTGTATACTCTGGCGTGGCACTGAAAGAACGCATCAACGACAAAAATTTTATATCATTGGCATTTGCGCCACCTACACGCACGTCATCAGACATTACATCAGACACAAACGGTAACGGACCATACTGACCAAACACGAAATCAGGCCACTGCAAAGGTCCATAGGCAGATATAAGTCCCTTGGTTATCTTATCTGTGGTATCATAATATTTGTCCATTGGTATTTCTGTAGTAGGATCCACATTCAGAAATGAGTCTGTACAACTATTCAACACAGCTGACAAACACAGACAAACTACCATATATTTTATTTTTCTCATAATTTATATCGTTTTAAAATTAAAACGTAACGCTTGCACCCATCAACCATGTACGTGCCTGCGGATAAATTCCTCTGTCCACTCCAAGAGATGTACCTCCTGAAGATATTTCCGGATCAAAGCCATGATACTTAGTCAATGTAAAAAGATTTTCGGCCATTACATATACACGAAGATTCTTCACATAAAACAAATTAGTAATTGATGAAGGCAAAGTATAACCTAACTGTATGCTCTTAAGACGAAGGAAAGAACCGTCATTTACATATAAATCAGACGAGCGCCAGTTATTATTAGATGTACTTCCATCCAAGTCTTTAGTCAAACGAGGTATCTTATTTGATGTACCGGGACCACACCATCTGTCCATCATATAGGCTGGCTGATTAAGGTACGGATAATCTGTACGGCGAGAAACATCAAAGATGTCGTTTCCTACCGAAGCATAGAAAAACGCACTGAAGTCAATTCCTCTCCAATCTGCTCCTAGATTTAAACCAAAAGTCCAGTCTGGCATACCTTTGCCCAGCTTTGTTCGGTCATCTTCGTTTATCACTCCATCCTTATTATAATCTACGAAAATCACATCACCGGGTTTTGCATTTGGCTGAAGCATAACTCCCTTGTCATTAACATAGTCAGTTACCTGCTTTGCTGTCTGAAATATCCCGGCAGTCTTCCATCCATAGAAGAAATGGAAAGGCTCTCCATTCTGACCTCTTGTGAATGTTCCTACCCCCATAGCCGTATCATAATTAGCCCATCCTTCGTCATTTCCAAGTTTTATGAGTTCGTTCTTAAGATAAGAAGCATTGGCACCCAACTTAAAATTAGCATCACTGACGACAAACTTATATTGCAAATCCATTTCAAAACCGGTATTGCGCATATCTCCTACATTGCCCACAGGTCGTGAATTGCCTATATACTGAGGCAGAGACATTGTCATCAACATTCCGTTTGTCTTCTTCTGATACCAGTCTACACTGAATGTTAAAGCGCCATTGAAAAGCATTCCATCCAAACCTATATCCGTCTGTTCAGATTCCTCCCATTTCAAATTTGGATTAGGATAGCCATTTGGAGTTGCACCGGCAACATTTTTATTACTTCCTTCAACTCCTAACAGATAGTTGCTGTTTCCGGCAATCATTGAAGTATATTTAAACTGTCCGATACTCTGATTACCATTTTTACCCCAACTAGCACGGAGCTTCAATGAACCAAGGAAATCAGGACGACTCTTCATAAATGGCTCATTGGTTAAATTCCATCCTGCTGACAGAGAAGGAAATGTTGCCCACTTGTTATTTGGTCCGAAATTTGATGAACCGTCACGACGTACAGTAAACTCAAGCATATATCTCTCATTATAGTTATAACTTATCTTACCAAAATAAGAAGCAAGACGACTATTAGGAGACAAAGAGCCCCATGCTATGCGTGAATTCTGATCTTGATCAGTAGCATCTATATAAGGTTGACTCGGATCACGTATAATATAACTAGTACCACCTATATTTCTACTCCTTGTAGATTGTGATGACTGTCCAAGCAGTATAGAGAAATCATGCAACTCATTCAGTTTAAAATGGTAAGTAAGAGTATTCTCTACCTGCCAGGTGAAAGAACGATTCATAGATGACCATACGGAAGAATTATTCACGAAACTGAAACGTCCGAGATAATATGGCATAGTATATCCGTCATTGCCCCAAAATCCCAAGTCTGCTCCGTATGAAGTCTTAAACTTAAGGTTCTTGCACATTTCAAGTTCGCCCCAAATATTACCGACAAATTTATCGGAATTATCCTCGTCACCGGGTAAATACAATTGAGCTACAGGATTTGTTATTCCACCATAATCATCACCTACAACAGTAAAGAGACGTCCTGAAGGATCTGCCACGGCTGTAGGATGTTCAGCAAACAGTTTTTCCTGATTTGGTTCATATACAGACAGCATAGGTGAAATCATCAAAGATGCTCCAAGCGGAGTTCCACGTTCACTGTTCGTGGATATAGCCTTAGACTCTATACGTGAATATGAAAGATTTGTACCGATACGGAACCTGCGCAACAACTTGCGTTCCGGAGCATCAAGAATGGTATAATCATCATTTGCCTTTACGCTGTAACGCTCATAATTAGAACGGTTTACGTTTCCTCCAACAATACCTTCCTGATAATAATATCCAAATGAAAGATAATAACTTCCTTTATTGCTGCCACCACTGGCACTAATCTGGTGACTTACCACCTTGGCATTCTTATTAAATACCTCATCTTGCCAATTGGTACCTTCACCATAAGATGATGGATTCTGATAAAGGATGCCACCGCCATCATTAAGACTCATTTCATTCATAAGCACAGCATACTCTTTGGCATTAAGCACATCTACCTTATGCCATGGATTCTGCCAACCAACAGAACCATTATATGTAAGAGTTATCTTGCCCTCACTTCCCTTTTTAGTGGTAACAAGAATAACACCATTGGCGCCACGTGCACCATATATAGCAGCAGAAGCAGCATCTTTCAAGACTTCAACTGATGATATATCGGCAGGATTAAGATAGTTGATACCGCCTTCTATTGGCATTCCATCTACTATATAAAGTGGATTGCTGTCGTTTATAGTTCCTATACCACGTATCCTAACCTGAGAACCGTCACCGGGTTGACCTGAAGCAGAAGTAATGTTCACACCGGAAACCATACCTTGCAGAACATTATCAATACGCGTCGGTGCAACTTTGTCTAACATGTCTTCCTTTACACTGCTTATAGCCGCTGTTACTACACTTTTCTTTTGGACACCATATCCTACAACAACGACCTCATTAAGTATCTTGTTATCGGCTTTAAGCACAATATCCAACTTGCCACGACCTTCTACACTTACCATTCTTGACTTACAACCGACATAAGAAACCACAAGAATAGCATTGTCAGGAACTACAAGGAAATAACTTCCGTCTAAATCAGTCACAGTTCCCTTAGATGTACCTTTAACCAATACACTGGCACCTATTACAGGTTCTCCATTTTCATCTGTAACCTTACCGGTTATCTTCTTATCATTCTCAACTATTCGGGACGTAACATTTCTTTTAGTAAGAACAATGTAACCATTGTCAAATGTATATTTTACATTTGATCCGTCAAAAGCCTCATCAAGACATTTCCTAACTGGCTTTTTACCCGACTTTACCGATATTCTTTTGTTTGTATCTATTTCATTTTTACTATACACAAACAAATAATCAGTCTGTTTTTCGACTTGATTTATAAAAGAATATATTGTAAGATTGTTTCCCTTTATATTAACCTTTGCAGTCTGTGCGGTTGCCATTGAAGCAAACATGGACAGCACACAAACTAAAAGTAAAAAAGGTGAAACTTTCATAACTCTTAGCATTTCTGATTTTTTTTTCATATATTTGTTAACTCTTTAGAGGTTTATTACTATTTTAGTATTAAACTTTTCTTAGTCGCCGGATGTTACAGCATCCGGCGTTTTCTTTTCTTCTTATATTTTCATAGGCATCTTTTTTAAGGTTAGACTTATTTCGTTTATCTGATTATTATTTTCTTATTTGCATTATCTTCGGTATAAGTGAAAGAATGTACCTTTTGCAAAATCTGCAATACATTTTCAAGGCCGTCTATCTGACGGAACTTCCCACTATATCTGAAATTACACAAGTTTCTATTCTCTATTACTATATGTATGTCATAATATATTTCCAGCTTTTTCATTATGTCTTCCAGACGCATATCATTGAAAGTATATATGCCGTCTTTCCATGAAATAAAGTCTGCATCATCAAAATGTCTCTTGACAAAGAGACCATTGGTCAACGATACTTTATCATGCGGTGACATCATTATATTACAGGTTTCATCATCATTCTTATATAATTTCACGGAACCCTCAAGCAGAAATGCAGCAAAAGCATTTGTTTCTTTATATGCAAAAACATTGAATTTTGTTCCCAATACTTTCACGCTAACTTTCTCGGTACATACTATAAAAGGACGTTTCTTGTTTTTCGCCACCTCAAAATATCCTTCACCATCAAGTTCTACTTTGCGCTCACCATTGATAAAATGATTTGGATACCTCAATGTTGTTCTGGAATTCAACAACACTTTAGTTCCATCCTGCAGAGTCACTTGTGCATGTTGTCCGACAGGTACATAAACCTCTTCATAAGCAACTTTTGATAATTCTGGCAATGGTGATTTATAAAGAGCTTTGTTTATCAACCATGTCGACAATACAGCAATACATGCCACAGCAACATATCTGTACAAATATTTCAGTTCAAAATGTTTGTGGGCACATTCCTTTTTCAGACTAATCAGCTGCGGTATTTTCTCTATGGAATCATATTCCTTAGGTAACCATCCGATAAGCCCATGAAGATTCAGAGCATCTACGAACTCATCATGAACGGTTTTATCTTCCTTGATATTCTTAAGAAGTTTTTTTCTCTCTTCCATAGAAATATCTCCACTGATATATTTTGGTATTAAATCTTGCATTCCAGTTCTTTTAAATGGATGACGTGATAATAAGGGAAAACCACTAAAAGCTTTCCCTCTTATTATCGTTTATTAACACTTAACTTTCGTAATCTTATAAAAAAAATATCAAGAAAGAATAGTCTTTCAAGAAAGCTTTCATTTTCTTCATAGCTATTCCCATTTGAGTTTCTACTGTAGATACCGATATATTCATCTCAGCTGCTATATCTTTATTCTTCTTATTTTCGAAACGGCTTTTTACAAAAATTTCTCTACATCTTGGGGACAACTTATCCAATGCTTCGTGTATGAGTCTTTCTATATCCTCTTCATTCAATTCCAAAGAATTTAGTTTTTCCAATGCCTCTAATTTCAAGATATATTCTTGACGGCGTTTATTCATAACAGCCTGATGTCGAAGAAAATCCAGACAGCGATTTTTGGTCAAAACAAACATATAAGAAGCAATATTGCTTCTTATATCCACCACTCTATTTTCTTCCAACATATTAATAAATATGTCGTGAACAACATTCTCGGCATCTTCTTTTGTCAGATAAGTCTCGGCAAAACGACACATACGAGAAGCATAGGTCAAATAGATTTCATCAAAATCACGGGATATATTTAGAACTATTTTCCCTCTTTGTGAATCTGCGCATTTCATATATCAGTCATTTACTAAAGTTTTAACACCTGCAAAGAATACAGACGTTATACTGTTAAATAACAATATGTACTAACTTTTTCTTATTTTTACAGTAGCTGACAGCTAGAAAATATAAAAGATTAAGGAGCATTTGTTACGGGTGCAAAAATAAGTATTTTTGCCGGATTATCAAAGAAAACACCACTAATAATTTAAACAAGAGGTGATAAGAACATATCTTATCACCTCTTTATTTCATTTTCAGATTCTTTTTTTATTTGGCGTATTTCGCAGCTTGCTGACGTATCAGCTCTTCATCTGTGAAATAATCTATCTGCATCGCCTTGCGCACCTCATCCATAGTAGCAGCGGCAGCCTCACGCGCCACAGCAGAACCCTTCTTCAGAATGTTGAAGATTTCGGGAATGTCCTGCTCGTACTGATGGCGACGCTCACGGATAGGATCCAACATGCGGTTGATAACACTGTTGAGAAGTTTCTTACACTTCATGTCGCCCACTCCACCATGCCGGTAAGCAGCCTTTAGGTCATCCAGATTCTTATATTCAGGCCAGAAGTCGGCAAAATCCTGTTCTGTGGAAAACGCATCAAGATATGTGAACACGGCATTGCCTTCCACATGACCGGGGTCACTGAGGTTGATATGCTCAGGGTCTGTGTACATACCCTTGACTTTCTTCCACACAGCATCGGCATCATCGCTAAGATAAATACAGTTGCCCAGGCTCTTGCTCATCTTCTCCTTGCCGTCTGTTCCGGGCAAGCGACGCGCTGTGGCATTCTCAGGCAACATGATGTTAGGCTCCACCAACACAGGACTGTAAATCTGATTGAAGCGACGCACCAGTTCGCGAGTCACCTCAAGCATAGGTTCCTGGTCTTCTCCGGCAGGCACCGTGGTGGCTTTGAAAGCCGTGATGTCGGCAGCCTGAGACACAGGATAGCAGAAAAAGCCCAGAGGGATGTTAGCCTCAAAATTGCGCATCTTGATTTCTGTCTTCACCGTGGGATTGCGCTGTACGCGCGACACGGAAATAAGATTCATAAGATACGTGGTGAGCTCTGCCAGCTCAGGTATCTGACTCTGTATATAGAGTGTGCATTTTTCAGGGTCCAGTCCGGCAGAAAGATAGTCAAGAGCCACCTCCACAATGTTTTGGCGGATTTTCTCAGGATTGTCTGCATTGTCGGTAAGAGCCTGCACATCAGCCATAAAGACAAACATCTTGTCGAAATTGCCTTCATTCTGAAGTTGCACACGTCGGCGGAGACTGCCCACGTAATGCCCCAGATGGAGCTTACCCGTAGGGCGATCACCAGTTAGTATTATTTTACCCATTTTTCAGTTTTAATTAGAATTCGGCATTCTTCGGAGTGCGTGGGAAAGGAATAACGTCACGGATGTTCTGCATACCTGTAACAAACAGGATAAGGCGCTCGAAACCGAGTCCAAAACCTGCATGAGGACAAGAACCGTATTTGCGAGTATCAAGATACCAACTGTAAGTTTCTTCCTCCATGTTGCGAGCCTTCATTTCTGACGTGAGCTTGTCATAGTTTTCTTCACGCACTGAACCACCGATGATTTCGCCGATGCGCGGGAAGAGAACATCCGTTCCCTGCATGGTTTTGCCGTCAGGATTCTTCTTCATGTAGAATGCTTTTATCTCACTAGGATAATCGGTCATGATAACAGGACGCTTGAAGTGTTCTTCCACGAGATAACGCTCGTGCTCACTGCTAAGGTCCATGCCCCAACCCGTGATAGGGAATTCAAACTTATGTCCGTTTTTCACGGCTTCTTCAAGAATACGGATGCCTTCGGTATATGGCAGGCGCACGAAATCCTCTTCTACTACAGACTGCAATGTGCTTATGAGGCTCTTGTCTATCATCTGGTTCAGGAACTCAAGGTCGTCCTTGCAGTTGTCCAAAGCCCAGCGCACACAATACTTGATGAAGTCTTCTTCCAAATCCATCAATCCGTCTTTGTCAAGAAAAGCCACTTCGGGCTCTATCATCCAGAACTCAGCCAGATGGCGCGGGGTGTTGCTGTTCTCGGCACGGAATGTAGGACCGAAGGTATAAATGGCTCCAAGAGCTGTGGCTCCGAGTTCGCCTTCAAGCTGTCCGCTCACCGTGAGATTAGTCTTCTTGCCGAAGAAATCACGATCGTAAGCCACATCACCGTCCTTGCCGGTACGATTGAGGTCGAGAGTGGTAACCTGGAACATTTCACCGGCTCCCTCAGCATCACTGGCTGTGATAAGCGGAGTGTTGAAATAAAAGAAACCATGCTCGTGGAAATATTTGTGCACGGCAATAGCCATATTGTGGCGCACGCGGAACACGGCACCGAAGGTATTTGTGCGCAGACGCATGTGGGCATACTTGCGCATATACTCAAAACTCTGCCCTTTCTTCTGCATTGGATAGTCGGCAGGACAAAGACCGAATATTTGTATGCTCTTGCAGCTTACTTCTACAGTCTGTCCCTTGCCCTGACTCTGCACAAGAGTGCCGTCGACGCCTATGCAGGCGCCGGTGGTGATGCTCTTGAGAGATTCTTCATCCATTGATGCCGGATTTACGACAATCTGGATGTTTTTGATTGTAGAACCGTCGTTGAGCGCAATAAAATCTACTGCCTTACTACTACGGTGGGAACGAACCCAACCCATTACGGTTATATCTTTACCATAGTCGGTGCTGCTGAGAGCATCAACAACTTTTGTTCTTTTCATTTTCTAAATAATATTCAAATTATTCAAACATACCACTGCGGAGCACTTCTACTTCCTGCTCTGTGAGGAAGCGCCAGTCGCCACGGCGGAGATACTTCTTGGTGAGTCCTGCAAACTGCACGCGGTCAAGTCTCATGACACGATAGCCCAGGCTCTCGAATATACGGCGCACAATGCGGTTTTTGCCACTGTGGATTTCGATGCCCACCTTGGTCTTGTCAACGCCACGCATATCTTCTACATATTCTATGGCATCTGCATGAATTTCACCGTCTTCCAACTCTATGCCTTCAGCAATCTTCTGAAGATCAGTTTCAGCAACAGGCTTATCAAGATTCACCTGATATACTTTCTTCTTGAGGAACTTAGGATGGGTGAGTTTACTTGCCATGTCACCATCATTGGTGAGAAGCAGCACACCGGTAGTGTTGCGGTCAAGACGACCTACAGGATAGATGCGCTCAGGACAGGCGTCCTTAACAAGATCCATGACTGTTTTGCGCTGCTGAGGATCATCACTTGTGGTGACATAGTCCTTAGGCTTATTGAGCAGCACATATACTTTTTTCTCCAAACTAACAACTTGGTCGTGGAATTTAACTTCATCAGAACGAAGCACCTTAGTTCCGAGTTCGGTAACAGCAGTACCGTTTACAGAAACCACACCTGCCTGAATGAATTCATCAGCCTCACGACGAGAGCAAACACCGGCATTGGCAAGGAACTTGTTAAGACGAACAGGCTCATTAGGGTCTATATTTTCCTCTTTATATTCTATACGCTTTTTCAAGCTATATTTTGCGTTTGGATCATAGTCGCCGGAATGCTGACGATAACCGCCGCCCTGCTGACCATAACCACCCTGCTGACCGTAGCCGCCCTGTCCGTAGCCGCCACGATTATTGTTGTAGCCACCGCGATTCTGATAGCCGCCCTGCTGAGGACGTCCGTAGCCGCCACGATTGTTGTTGTAGCCGCCACCGCGATTGTTATTGTAGCCGCCACGGCTCTGATAACCGCCGCGATTCTGATAACCGCCCTGCTGACGTGGCTGATAACCACCCTGCTGACCGTTGTCATCATTATTATTGTAACGAGGACGGTAACCGCCATCCTGCTGGTCATTATTATAGCGAGGACGATAGCCGCCATCCTGCTGACCGTAGCCACCACGATTGTTGTAGCCACCCTGCTGAGGACGACCGTAGCCACCACGATTGTTGTTGTAGCCACCCTGCTGAGGACGACCGTAGCCACCACGATTATTATTATAGCCACCCTGAGGGCGAGACTGATACGGACGCTGCGGACGCTCTGAAGACTGGAAACCTGAGCCAAAGCCTTCCGGGCGGAAACCACCGTCATTATTATTGTCACTGTGATCGGTGCTATAAGCACGCTGAGTGTGAATACGGGGACGCTGTGAGCGACCTACCGGGCGATAATTGTTGCTTGAATAAGCCGGACGTGAGTAGCCCTCACGGCTGCTCTCATTCTGTTCATTTGACAGATCCTGTGTTTTGTTTTCTAATTCTGAATCCATTTTTCCTAAAAATTTTGTTTTACTTTTCTTTTAATAATTCTATTATCTATTTTAAGCCTCGCGGCTCTTTTTTATCTTATTTCTATTTTTGTGGGTCTGACTGTTCCTCTCCACCCTAAGACTACATACCTGTATAGTTAGAAGGAGTGATAGCCATAAGTTCAGCCTTGACACTGTCACTGACATTCAAATTTTTAATAAACTCATGAATAGTTTCCTCAGTCATAGTCTTATTTGTGCGTGTGAGAGCCTTCAGAGCTTCGTATGGATGCGGATAAGCCTCACGGCGGAGTATGGTCTGTATGGCTTCTGCCACCACTGCCCATGTATTGTCCAGGTCTGCCTGAATCTTGTCGTCATTAAGAATCAACTTGCGAAGTCCTTTCAGAGTGCTTTGTATGGCAATAACACTATGACCGAGAGGCACACCGATATTGCGAAGCACTGTAGAATCGGTAAGGTCGCGCTGAAGACGGCTCACCGGCAGTTTCTGAGCAAGGAACTGAAGAATGGCATTTGCTATACCAAGATTGCCCTCGCTATTTTCATAATCTATAGGATTTACCTTATGTGGCATTGCGCTAGAACCAACTTCTCCGGCCTTAATCTTCTGCTTGAAATATTCCATGGAAATATACATCCAGAAATCGCGGTCGAGATCTATTATTATAGTATTGATTCGGCGTACAGCGTCGAATATGGCTCCCAAATAATCATAATTGCTAATCTGTGTGGTCCACTGCTCTCGCTCAAGCCCAAGTTTTTCACTGACAAACTTGTTTCCAAAATCTTTCCAGTCATATTGAGGATATGCCACGTGATGGGCATTGTAATTGCCGGTGGCACCACCGAACTTAGCTGTCACCTTGCATGCCTTTAGAGAGTTCAACTGCTCTGAGAGGCGATACACAAACACCATTATCTCCTTGCCGAGGCGTGTTGGAGAAGCAGGCTGACCATGAGTTTTGGCTAGCATTGGAACGTCTTTCCACTCATCAGCATACACCTGAAGCACAGATATGAGTTCTTCCACCTGTGGAATGAACACATCAGAAAGGGCTTCCTTTATAGAAAGAGGCACACTGGTATTGTTGATATCTTGAGAAGTGAGTCCAAAATGGATAAACTCCTTATATTCTTCAAGGTTTCCTATTTTATCAAATTCCTCCTTGATAAAATATTCCACAGCCTTGACATCATGATTGGTTATCTTCTCTATTTCCTTTACACGAGCCGCATCTTTCTCATCCAAATTGCGGTAGATGTCCCGGAGCTGTCCGAAAAGGCCCTTGTCAAAAGAAGCAAGCTGCGGCAAAGGCAACTCGCACAATGTGATAAAATACTCTATTTCCACACGGACTCTGTAACGAATCAGAGCATACTCTGAAAAGTAATTTGCAAGTGGTTCTGTTTTACCCCTGTAACGACCATCTATAGGTGATATGGCGGTTAATACATCAAGATTCATAAACTTAATACGTATAATTATTATAATAATTGCTGCAAAGATAAACAATTAAATGAAGAATGAAGAATCATGAGTGAAAAATAAACTTAAAATAAATTTTTAACGTCCGACTTTCGTCCGTTAAATCCCCAACTTTAATAACTGAGCCCTGAGCCCCATGTTGGGACAGCCTTATAAACTTAGTGCAATAGAGTAGATGTAGGGGATTACTCCCCTAGCACCTCTCATTGCACCGTACGTA
>CAYSSU010000006.1:34941-120344 GCA_964433895.1 uncultured Prevotella sp. | reverse complement strand
TACGGATTTACACGGGGATAATATGCAAATAAATTCATGTCGGGGCATAAAGCCCCAACCTACAATAGCGCATATATTTTCTTAATTAAAATATGCTGTTTTATCGGGCAAAGTAGCATATATTGTCTTGCATTTCAATACATAATGGAAGGTAATATAGCCTACTTTGGAACTTAATCTTAATTATTAATCCTTAATTAACTGAGCCCGAACCTGAGCCGTCATTATGCCCATGCTAGGCATAAAAAAAATGCATCAAATTACTTTGATGCATCTATCTTTGGTGACTCCGCTGGGATTCAAACCCGGAACCTCTTGATCCGTAGTCAAGTGCTCTATTCAGTTGAGCTACGGAGCCTTCCGTATGCAATATTCTAGTCAATGTGACTCCGCTGGGATTCAAACCCGGAACCTCTTGATCCGTAGTCAAGTGCTCTATTCAGTTGAGCTACGGAGCCTCATTTCTTTATTGCGAGTGCAAAGGTAATGCTTTTAATCGAAATAGAAAAATTCGTTGTTAAGAATTATTCTATAGTTAACAATTATTAGCACTACCTATGCATTATAATGTATATTTACTTTATCAAATCAACACTTCTCTTTAAGAAAGCATCTAAGGCAGCACCCTTAAGCATACCATTCTGAAGCAAAGCTAGGTCGATGAGCTGATGAACTATTTTATTATCCTTTGCATATCCGGCAATAACATCATTCTTCTTTGCACGCTCGTCGTTGACAGATTTTTCTGTGTTCTGCAAGTCATCCTTCTCTTCCTTTGTAACCTCTTCCGGTTTTTTCTTATCCTGAGCCTGATGCAAAGCAGCAAGACGTGCCTGCAGTCCTTTCAGTTCTGCAAGAATAGGCTTCAGAGTTTCCTCGGTATTACTGGTACAGTCTGACAAAACTTCCTTAACCAGTTTATGATCACTATTCAATACCAAAGTATAGGTATCAGGCATCTGCTGGTAAAAGCTCATGCCCTGCTGGAACTGACTAATCTGCTTCATACGACGCATATATTCACTTTGGGTAACAAGTACCGGCTGACTGTCTTCGCCGAGTGCCTGAATTTCAACAGTGAACTCAACTTTGTCGAGTTTAGGCATCTGAGAACGGAATGTCTCAGTAATACTATCTATCTGATCGGCATCCAGGTCACTCTTTTTCTGTTCATCTTTAACAATGAGTCGGTCTACAATATCAGCATCAACACGAGTGAAACGGCTCTTCTCCAATTTCTGTTCCAAAAGATTCACCATTGGTGTATCCAACTGTCCATCAAGCAACAACACACTATAGCCCTTGTTTTTGGCAGCATCAATATAAGTATACTGTTCCTCTTTATTATTGGCATACAGATAAATCAGATTACCATCTTTATCAGTCTGATTGTCCTTGATAAGAGTTTTGTATTCATCAAAAGTATAATGTTTGCCGTCTACATCCTTCATAAGAGAGAAATCTTTGGCACGGTCGTAGAAATCTTCCTGAGACAACATTCCGTAATTGATGAATATTTTCAGATTATCCCATTTTTCCTCATAGTTCTTACGGTCTTCCTTGAAGATGCTCTGCAGACGGTCGGCAACTTTCTTGGTGATATATGTGGAGATTTTCTTCACATTGGCATCACTCTGCAGATAACTGCGGCTGACATTCAACGGAATGTCCGGAGAATCTATTACTCCATGAAGAAGCGTGAGGAAATCAGGTACAATACCTTCTACCTGATCTGTAACGAACACCTGATTGCAATACAACTGAATCTTATTACGCTGCAAATCAATATTATTCTTTATACGCGGGAAATAAAGAATACCTGTCAGATTGAATGGATAGTCTACATTAAGATGAATCCAGAATAACGGGTCGTCCTGCATAGGATACAGTTCATGATAAAACTTTTTATAGTCTTCATCCTTAAGAGTAGAAGGAGTCTTAGTCCAAAGAGGTTCCACACTGTTGATGATATTATCATCTTCAGTCTCCACCTGCTTACCGTCTTTCCATTCTGTTTTCTTACCGAAAGCCAAAGACACAGGCATGAACTTACAATATTTATTGAGAAGTTCCTGAATTTTATTCTTATCAAGGAATTCCTTGCAGTCGTCACTTACATGAAGCACAATGTCTGAACCCCTGCTCTCTTTCTCAACTTCTGATATTTCGTAAGAAGGGCTGCCGTCACAAGTCCACTTCACAGCTTTGGAACCATCCTTGTAAGAACGGGTTATAATATCCACACGGTCACTAACCATGAAACTGGAATAGAAACCAAGTCCAAAGTGACCGATTATAGCATTAGCATTGTCTTTATATTTATCAAGGAAGTCGGTTACACCAGAAAATGCTATCTGGTTTATATATTTGTCTATCTCCTCTTCGGTCATGCCGATACCATTATCACTGATGGTGATTGTCTTGGCCTTCTCATCAAGACTTATATGAACGGTAAGATCACCAAGGACACCTTTGAAATCTCCTTTTTCAGCAAGAGTTTTGATTTTCTGAGTTGCGTCAACAGCATTGGACACCATCTCGCGAAGAAATATTTCATGATCTGAATAGAGAAACTTTTTGATTACAGGGAAAATGTTCTCAGTGGTAACCCCGATATTTCCTTTTTGCATAATTTTATATTGTTATTATTGTTTACTTTAATTAAGAACAAATTATGCAAAGAGCGTGCCAAAAAAAATAAGCCCGCCAAAAATGTGGCGAGCTTATTGATTTTATTTTTTATCCGAAGTTATCATACATGATACTTTCAGGGTCAACGCCCAGACTGTCAAGATAATCAGTAACTGTCTTGATAAGCATTGGAGGTCCACACAAATAGTATTCACAGTCTTCAGGAGCCTCATGGTCCTTGAGATATGTTTCGCGGATGCAGTTAACGGCAAATCCGGCATAGTATTTCACACCCTGGGCATCAGCAACCGGATCAGGACGGTCTAAACTAAGATGCATGTGGAAGTTAGGAAATTCTTTTTCCAGTTCCCAGAAATCTTCGAGGAAGAATGCTTCCGTTAGCGAGCGTGCGCCATAGAAGAAATGCATCTCTCTGTCTGTAGTACGCAGAGTCTTAGTCATGTGCATAATCTGGGCACGCAGAGGAGCCATACCGGCACCACCACCAATCCAAATCATCTCTTTGCCTGACGTGAAGTTAGGATGGAAATCTCCGTATGGTCCACTCATCATAACCTTGTCACCCGGTTTCAGAGAGAATATGTAAGATGATGCTATACCTGTAGGAACATCCTGGAATCCGACCTGCGGACGAGGCAGGAATGGGGTGCTTGCTATACGAACGGTGAGGGTGATGATATCACCTTCATCAGGATAGTTGGCCATAGAATAAGCGCGTACTGTAGGTTCAGGGTTGTGAGCCTTCAAAGACAGAATGTTGAACTTCTTCCATGTTCCGATATATTCTTCACCGATAAGATTCTTGTCAAAATCCTTGTCATAGTCAATGCAATCGTATGCAGGAATCTTTATCTGCGCGTATGAACCAGGAATGAAATCCATGTGTTCGCCCTTAGGCAGCGCTACCTTGAACTCCTTGATGAAACTGGAAACATTACTGTTGCTAAGAACTGTACACTCCCATTCTTTTACGCCAAGCACACTCTCAGGAACCTTGATTTCGAGATCACCCTTTACCTTGCACTGGCATCCCAGACGCCAATGGTCTTTAACCTGTTTGCGGGTGAAGTGAGGGCGCTCTGAATCGAGGATTTCTCCACCACCCTGGAGTACCTGAACCTTACACTGACCACAACTGGCCTTACCGCCACAGGCTGAAGGCAGAAAAATACCGTTGCTATTCAATGTAGACATAAGACTGTTACCCTGTTCCACAGAGATAGTCTTGTCTCCGTTAATCTTAATATTCACGTTACCGCTAGGACTGAGATATCTCTTTGCCACAAGCAAGATAACAACCAAAAGGAGAATTACTATCAAGAAGACTCCAATACTGGCTAATATAAATGATGTATTCATATCGTTAGTTCTCCTTATTATATTTTAAGACCTGAGAAGCAAAGCATAGCCATTGCCATAAGTCCCACGGTTATAAATGTTATGCCCAATCCCTGAAGAGGCTTTGGCACATCACAATACTGCATTTTCTCGCGGATGGCTCCCATCATGACGATGGCAAGCGTCCAGCCAAGTCCACTGCCCACAGCATATACGATGCTGTCCCAGACATTGGTTATAGTCTGAGTGTTTGTAGGCTCAAGCAATATGCGCTGCTGCATGAACAGAGACGCACCCATGATGGCACAGTTGACAGCGATAAGAGGAAGAAATATACCCAGAGCACTGTAAAGTGACGGACTGTATTTTTCTACTATCATTTCCACCAACTGCACTATACCTGCAATAACGGCAATGAAAAGAATGAAACTAAGATAACTTAGGTCTACGCCTTCCATAAGGCAGTCAGGACCGAGAACCTTGGTCTGCAGCAGATAATCTACAGGGACGGTAACCAGCAGTACAAAAGTAACAGCGAGTCCTAGTCCCAAAGAAGTTTTCACATTCTTGGATACAGCAAGGAATGAGCACATACCCAGGAAATATGCGAAAATCATATTGTCGACAAATATCGAACGGAAAAATAAACTTATTGCGTGTTCCATTTTATTTGTCCTCCTTATAAATGAATGCACGATGTACCCAGATGACACATCCGAGAAGAATAAGTGCCATGGCTGGCATTGTCATCATGCCGTTGTTAACATATCCGATACCATAAAATCCGTCTGGAATAATCTGGAAACCCAACAGGCTTCCACGACCCAGAAACTCGCGGACAGCACCCACCACTACGAGTATCAATGCATAACCGAGTCCGTTGCCCACTCCATCGAGAAATGAAGGCCAAGGCTTGTTCTGCATGGCAAAAGCCTCCAGACGTCCCATAAGAATACAGTTGGTGATTATCAGACCCACATAGACACTGAGCTGAACACTCACATCGTATGCAAAAGCCTTGAGAATCTGACTTACAATAGTTACCAGAGCCGCAACAACAACCAACTGTACGATAATACGTATGCGTTGAGGTATGGTATTTCTGATAATTGAAATAATGACATTTGAGAATGCCGTGATAACAGTTACGGCAAGTCCCATCACTATAGCCGGCTTCAACTGTGAAGTTACGGCGAGAGCACTACAGATACCAAGCACCTGAACCATAATAGGATTGTTCAGATTAAGAGGTTCTGCAAATGCTGCTTTATTTTGTTTAGAAAATAAACTCATATTCCTGAATTATTTAATGAATTTGGCAAGGCTTTCCTTCAACATCTCGTTTACGCCATTACTTGTAAGCGTCGCTCCGGTAACAGCATCTACATTGTTAGGATCATTGACAACAGCGCCTTTCTTTACACCAAGTGCTATGCCCGGCTTTCCATCGGCATGTATTTTCTTGCCCTGAAACTGTTTCTGCCAATTGGCATTATCCTTTATCTCAGCTCCCAATCCGGCAGTTTCACTCTCATGATTGAAATAGGCTCCATAAATAGTATTATTGTCGGCATCTACAGAAATAAATCCGGAAATTCCACCCCAGAGTCCCATTCCTTTAAGAGAATATACGGTCTTTTTCTGTCCGTTTACGACACAGTCATAGCTTTTCAAGCCATCTTTTTCTGACTCAGACTTTACCACCTCTTTATATTTGGCAGCAGCAGCTTCATTGTCAAGATTGCGCAAATTCAGAGAGTTCAGAATCTGCTTCTGCTCGTCAAGTGCCACATTGACATCCTGCGCAGGTTTCAACACCTGATAGACAAAAGCCAACAGAAATGCCACGATGACAACAATCACAACTGAATATATAATAGTATAACTATTAGAATTTGTTTTCATATATGCATTCCTCCTTTATTTATTATTAGCTCGTTTAGCACGTCGTGAGATGTTGCCCTGAACCACACAATAGTCTATAAGCGGAGCTATCATGTTTCCGAAGAAGATGGCAAGCATCATTCCTTCAGGATAACCCGGATTCATAACACGTACAATAACAGCTATGGCTCCAATAAAGAATCCATAGAAATATTTACCTTTCTCTGTACGGGCTGATGTCACAGGGTCTGTAGCCATAAATACGGCACCGAAACAGAAACCTCCGAGAACAATATGCTCATACCAAGGAATAGGAGTCATACCAAAAGCCTGGAATATAAGGGCCATGATGATGCCACCGGCAAATACGCTGCCCATTGTCTTCCAACTGGCTATGCCTGCCCATAGAAGGATTATAGCTCCAAGTGCTATGGCTATGACACTGGTTTCACCGATACTTCCCGGAATGAAACCGAATATCATATTCTGAAGACTTGCGTCGGGAATGGCATGCTGTGCCAACTGTCCCAATGGAGTTGCCATGGTGAAACCATCAGCCAAATCATTTCCAAGTCCGAAGATTGAATCTTTGGCTATCCACACCTTATCACCTGTCATTGCAGATGGGTAAGAGAAGAACAAGAACATACGGGCAGCAATTGCAGGATTGAATATATTCATACCCGTTCCACCGAATATTTCCTTTGCAAAGATTACCGCAAAAGCTACAGCAAGAGCCAACATCCACAGAGGCGTGTTTACAGGAATGACCAGAGGCAGGATAATTCCCGTGACCAGATAGCCTTCCTGAATCTCCTCATGTTTCCATTGTGCCCAGGCAAATTCTATACCCAAGCCAACTATATAGCTGACAAGAATTTTAGGCAGCACTGCCAAAAATCCATAGGCAAACATTGCCCAGAACGAAGCCTCAGCCAATTTGCCAGCCGCAGCATAATTCTGATAGCCAACATTGTACATACCAAACAGCATTGCCGGCATCAGAGCTATAACCACAAAACTCATAATGCGCTTCGAATCTATGGCATCATGGATATTAGCTCCGCTCTGTGCCGTAGCGTTAGGCACATAGAGAAAACTCTCAAATCCATCGAATACACTTTGGAAAGCATGCAGCTTTCCGCCTTCTTCGAAGTTTGGTTTTATATTATCAAGATATTTTCTTAATGACATTTTGTTTAAAATTTGAAATTTGAAACTTATATGCGATGATTTTAAGCATTCTCTTTACGGAGAATATTCAAACCTTCTCTTACAATTTTCTGAAGTTCCAGCTTTGATGAATCTACGAACTCTGCCACTGCAAAATCTTCAGGACTGACTTCATAGATACCCAATTGCTCCTGCTTGTCTATATCTCCGGCAATAATAGCCTTAATGAGATATTCACCATATATATCCATTGGCAAGACCTTATCATATTCACCACTCATGATGATATGACGCTCTCCACCTTTCACCCTGGCATCAAGATTATATTCTTTCTTGCTGCCCAACCAGCTGAAATAACTGCGTGAAGCTGAAAATTCTTTTGTGCGTGGAAGTATCCAACCCAACATTTCATCGGCATTGTCACCTTCCGGAATTGCGGTAATCTCACTTGTATGTGCGCCAAGTACATCAGTTTCAGCATTGGCTTTCTTTCCGGTAAGAGGATTTCCATTAATCACGCGCACGTGTTCCTTATTTATTACCCTACCATCAATAATATCTTTTATTGGTGTTCCTATCAAAACGTCAGCATAGCAAGGATTGCTTATTTCGCTTCCTGCTATGGCTATTGTACGAGTCAGGTCTACTTTGCCTGTATTAAACAGACGTCCGAAGAATATTACGGCAGAAGGCTCTATAGTCCATACCACATCACCTTTGTTCACGGGGTTCACATTATTAACTTGAACACCGACATTACCTGCCGGACACTTGCCGTCAAAGACATTGATTTCGACATTTTTAGCTTCCGTTAAAGCCGCTGTTGACTGCATAGCTCCAATACCCAGATAAGTCTTGGTAATTTTACTCAGAGCAGTAAGTCCTGCCTGAAAATCAGATTCATTGCCTTGCAGTTCGATTTCAAAGTCGGCTGCCAAAGGCATATCCCGAAGTGCAGAAACAAAAATTGCCTTAGGCTTTGTGTCAGGAGATGTGGACACGGCATAAGGCAATTGATTGATGAATCCGAATAGTCCTGCTTCAAGCAGAGCCTGCTTCACGGCCTCACCATCCATTCCTTCAACATCCTTCTTTCCAAAGTCGGCATACTGCTGCTCAGCATCAGCCTTAACTTTTACACAAAGCACTTTACGTCTGTCTCCTCTGACAACGGCCTCAACAGTACCGCTAACAGGAGAAGCAAACTTAACATCAGAGTGATTCTTGTTAACAAACAAGGCATCACCGGCTTTAACACAATCGCCCTCTTTGACGACGACTTTCGGAGTTACGCCTGCAAAATCATCAGGCACAAGCGCATATTCCGCACTTATGCCTATGTGTGTTTTCTGTGGCGCGGCTTTACCCTTCAAGTTAATGTTTAAGCCCTTACGTAACTTTATTACATTTGCCATAACTACATTTATGAGTTGAATTTTTTTTTAATCTTAGTAATCTTTTTACTCTTTTACTGAAACATTCGATGCAAATATAGTGAAAAAACGTCACTTAAGAAAGAAAAACTACTAAATAATTTCGATTTAAGTCAAAATTGATGTAAATTTGCAACGTCAATATTGCAAACAAATAAATCTATAAAGTAATTCGACATATTATCAACGCAATTATATGGACATTAGCCGGTCTTTATTTTGCAATGGTCTTGCTTCTGAATATACCTGCCATGCAGAGTTATATTGGCAGTGAGACGGCAACTGTACTTTCTCATAAACTAGGAACAAAGGTTGTGGTTGAACGTGTTGACATTGGTCTTTTCAACAGAATAATTGTTGACGGAATATATATTGAAGACCAGAAACATCAGCCAATGATGACAGCAAGCCGCATATCTGCCAAAATTTCAATTATATCACTTATAAAAGGAGAAATCGAAATTACATCTGCCCAGCTATTCGGTACTAATGCGCAACTATATAGAGAAACGGCTAAAAGCAAACCTAATTTCCAGTTTGTATTAGATTCCCTTGCGTCAAAAGACAAAAATAAAGAAGCATCATCTCTTGACATTAAGATAAATTCTCTAATAATACGTCATGGTCATATAAAATGGGATGAACTATATATGCCACAGAAGGCAACATTTGACATCCATCATATTAATGCAGACAATATAAGCGCACATATTATTCTCAATGCGCTCACTAATGACAGCATTAACCTGAACATAAAAAAACTGGCTTTTAACGAAAGAACGGGATTGGACTTCAAATCTCTTACTTTCAAAGCCATAGCCGACAAACATCACGCTTTACTAAAAGACTTTGTCTTGGAATTGCCTGTCACACGGATTGCATTAGGAGACATCAGTGCTTCTTATGATTTTGAGCATGACGAATTACAAATACCATCATTGCAATATGAAGGAAGCATCGAATATTCTGTCATCAGCCCGACTGATTTTTCATGTGTAATGCCGGCACTGCACAATTTCAAAAATCAGATTTATCTGTCATCATCATTCAAAGGCACTTCTAACTCTTTAAGAATAAAAGACATCAATATTGCCGGGCGAAGCATAAACCTGAAAGCAAACGGTTCCATTAACAACTGGGAAAGTACACCCGGATGGTTTGCAAATATAGAAGCCCTTAAGCTGCGCGGTGACGGCATACAGTTCATAAGCAAGAATATGGGCAGGGAAATTCAGATTCCCGAACAGGTTATCCGTATGGGAAATATAAAATTCATCGGCAATATAGGTGGATACGGCAAAGATGTAACCACAAAAGGAATTCTCCATACCGATGCCGGAAACGCTAATATAGCATTGGGACTTCACGGCTATAATTTCAGCGGACGCATTGAGACGGGCGGCATCAATCTGGGTAAAATTCTGGATAATGCCAAATTGGGAACTGTTGCCACACACATAAACGCTGACGGATTTATAAAAGGTTCAAAAATAAAAATTAAAGCCAAAGGTAATATCAATAGAATTGATTATAATAACTATTCTTACCGTAATGTCATTGTTGACGGAATATTCAACAAAAACGGAAAGAACATGGCTTTCAACGGAAAGTTGAACATTAACGATCCTAATGCTATGATTGGCATTAATGGTGAAGCCTTTATAGCAGGCAATAACAAGACTGCAAATATGACAGCCGCGATAAGACATTTCAATCCAAATGCCTTGCATCTTATTAACAATTGGCAACAACGGTCATTCAATGCTGACATAAAGGCAGATTTTTCCGGAAATGCCTTTGCCAACACCAAAGGAAAAATTGATATAACCAATTTTTCCATGACCGGCAACGGTGATTCCTATTTTCTTGATGCACTGCATATACACTCCGGTTTAGAAAACGGACACCAATATTTATCTTTAAACAGTGATTTTGCCAATGCTGACATAATCGGACGTTATGATTATTCATCACTGGCTCAGAGTTTTATCAATATTGTGAACAGTAAGCTCCCTACCATTCCAGGTCTGCCTAATGTCAAAGCTACTCATAACAACAATTTTTCTCTTAAAGCCAATATCAAGAAGAGTGACTGGATGAACAAATTGTTTAATATCCCAATAGATATAAAACAGCCGATAACATTAAACGCATACATCAATGACAGAAAACACCAGATTGACGTCACTGCTGATATTCCACAATTAGGATATGACAACAACTATTTTGAGGATGGATTCGTACATATTTCCTCTCCAAATGACTCATTGAAAGCTGACATACATGCCAAGAAGCTTGATCGCAATGGGCATGGGCTATATGTAAATATTCAAGCAGCGGCGGCAAATAACTTATTGTCAACTGTACTGACATGGAACAATATGAATCCTCAAAAGCTCTTCCATGGAAGCATAAATACTGACACTGAGTTTTTCCGTGCTGAAAACGGTGCATCATCCGCACATATAAATTTCCACACGTCAGACATACTTTTAGGTGATTCTATATGGCAAGTACAACCTAGTGATATCATCTACCGTAAAAATCATATCTTGATAGACCACTTTGCCATTAACCATAAAGACCAACATATTTTCATAGCCGGACTGGCTACGAAAAATCAGTCTGATTCTATACTTGTAGACCTCAAAGATGTTGACGTAAGCTACATAATGAATCTGATTAATTTCCATCCGGTGGAATTCAGTGGCAAAGCCAGTGGCAAAGCATATATTGCCGGAGCCTTCAGTAAACCAGAAGCTGCCGCCCAACTTGAGATTAAAGACTTTTTATTTGAAAGTGGACGATTGGGAACTTTATATGCCAATGCGGGCTGGAATACACGTGAAGGGCAAATTGATATTAATGCCATAGCACGCGACACGGTAACAAATTATGTCAATAATGATATAATGCCTATAAATACATATATAAAAGGATATGTTTCACCCAAGAAAAACTATATAGATCTTGGCATTCAGGCAGATGGTACACGAGCTGAATTTTTGAAATCTTTCTGCGGAAGTTTCATGAGCGATATTAACGCATTCACTAACGGAAAAGTTAATGTCATAGGTCCACTTGACCATATAGAACTTGTAGGTGATTTGTTGGTTAACGGCAATCTTCACATATCAACTTTAAATACAGATTATCATTTCAACAATCTGCGTGTGCATGCTGTGCCGGATGAAATATACCTGCAAAATGATTCTATAAAGGACAAAGACGGTAATCTTGGAATTATAAATGGTGCCATACACCATAAGCATCTCACCGACCTAAGTTATGACCTTGGCATAAAAGCCTACAATCTGTTAACTTATGACACTAATGGATTCGGTGATAATACATTCTACGGAACGGCATATATGACAGGAGACTGCAACATAAGCGGGCAAAGTGGTGAGGTGAACATTGATGTAAACGGAACGCCAGGCAAAGGTTCCGTATTCGTCTATAATGTAGAAAGCCCTAATGCAATAAACAATCAAGAATTTATCCACTGGAGTGACAGAGACAGCATATTGTGCAAAAAAGAACAGTCTGACAAACAAGAAGATCGAAAAGAACCTACTCTTGCCGATATACCGTCTGATATAAAAATAAACTTTCTTATTAATATGACTCCTGATGCAACCCTGAAACTCATCATGGACAAATCAACCGGTGACTATATTACGCTTAATGGAAACGGAGGACTGCGCGCTACATATTACAACAAAGGTTCATTTGACATGTATGGCAATTACCTTATTGATCATGGAATCTATAAATTAACCATACAGAATGTAATAAAGAAAGATTTCCAGTTTCAACAAGGTGGAACCATAAGCTTCGGTGGAGACCCTTATAATGCTACCATAAATTTAAAAGCCTTATATACTGTTCAGGGAGTGAGCCTTGCCGATCTCAGCATAGGCAACAGTTTCTCACGCAACAATATTAAGGTAAACTGTCTTATGAACATTACAGGCACACCATCTTCACCAAAAGTAGATTTCTCTCTAGATATGCCTACTGTGAACAACGATGCCAAACAAATGATATTAAGTATTATAAACTCTCAGGAAGAGATGAATCAACAGGTATTGTACTTGCTTGCAATAGGACGCTTTTATACACCAAATTCCAACAACGCTTCCGAAAACGGAACTTCGCAACAGAGTCAGACATCACTAGCCATGCAGAGTATTCTAAGCGGCACGGTAAGTCAACAGATAAACAATGTACTGTCTAGCGTAATAAACAATACAAACTGGAACTTTGGCGCTAACATCTCTACCGGTGACGAGGGATTCAACAATGCTGAATACGAAGGACTGCTTAGCGGAAGATTACTCAACAACCGTTTACTTATTAACGGACAATTCGGATATCGAGACAATGCATACGCCACCACAAGTTTCATTGGTGACTTTGACATTCGGTATTTAATATTCCCCAATGGCAATTTCGCCATTAGAGTTTATAACCAGACCAATGACCGTTACTTCACACGCAACAGTCTGAACACACAGGGTATGGGATTTATCCTAAAGAAAGATTTCAATGGGTTCCGTGACTTATTCGGAATCGGAAAACATTCCAAACGGAATATCAAACATTGATAATAAAAAAACGGTCACAGAACTTAATCCATGACCGATTCTATATCGGATAATATAATTAATAAGAATTACTTTGCGTAAGCAACAGAACGAGTTTCACGTATTACAGTAATCTTAACCTGACCAGGATAAGTCATCTCATTCTGAATCTTAGTTGCTATCTCATCTGAAAGCTTTGTACTTTCATCATCATTCATCTTGTCTGCACCAACAATAACACGAAGTTCACGACCTGCTTGAATAGCATAAGTCTTTGTTACTCCAGGGTAACTCATTGCAATAGCTTCTAGGTCATTGAGACGCTTTATATAAGCTTCTACTATTTCACGGCGAGCTCCAGGGCGAGCTCCAGATATAGCATCACAAACCTGTACAATAGGAGCAAGAAGCGTTGTCATCTCTTCTTCATCATGATGGGCAGCAATTGCATTCACAATATCTGGTTTTTCTTTATATTTCTCTGCAATCTTTGCTCCATATAATGCGTGTGGCAATTCACTCTCCTCATCTGGCACCTTTCCTATATCATGAAGAAGTCCGGCACGCTTTGCTTTCTTTGGATTAAGACCAAGTTCACTTGCCATAACAGCACAAAGATTTGCTGTCTCACGAGCATGCTGCAACAGATTCTGACCATAAGAAGAACGGTATTTCATCTTGCCGACTATACGGATTAGCTCTGGATGAAGACCGTGAATACCAAGATCTATAGCTGTACGCTTTCCAGTTTCTATAACCTCATTATCTAATTGTTTCTTTACCTTAGCTACAACTTCCTCAATACGAGCAGGATGAATACGTCCGTCAGCAACAAGTTGATGCAAAGCCAAACGGCAAACCTCACGTCTTATTGGATCAAAGGCACTGATAACAACTGCGTCTGGGGTGTCATCAACAACGATTTCTACACCAGTAGCTGCTTCTAGAGCGCGGATATTTCTACCTTCTCTACCTATAATTCTGCCTTTAACCTCATCATTGTCTATATGGAATACACTGACAGAATTTTCTATTGCTGTTTCTGTAGCCACACGCTGTATAGTTTTAATAACTATCTTTTTAGCCTGCTGATTGGCATTTAACTTAGCATCATCAACAATTTCATTGATATAACTTGCAGCATCCAATTTAGCCTGATCCTTCAGACTTTCCACCAGTCTACTCTTAGCTTCTTCAGCACTAAGTCCAGTGATTTCTTCCAGTTTAGCCTGCTCCTGTTTCTGCATTTTATCAAGTTCCTGCTGTTTCACAGTAAGTAACTTTTCCTGATTATCAACACGTTGCTGATTCTGCTCAACTTCAAGTTTGCGCCTTCCCAGTTCTTCCTGTCTCTGATTAAGAGATATTTCACGCTGCTTAAGTTTGTTTTCACCTTGCTGAATCTTTTGATTACGCTGTTGAACCTCTTTTTCCAGTTCACTCTTTTTATTAAGAAACTTTTCCTTAACTTCAAGAAGTTTCTTTTCCTTAACCACATCGGCATCCTTTCGAGCCGTTTCCATCATTTCATTATATTTCCCGGTTAACACATAACGGAAAATAAAAAAGCCCAGTGCACCCCCTAAAATCAGAGCCACAACAGCTGCTATGATTGTTGTTATCATTTTTTTATAATTTAGTTAACAATATTATTTCCAAATCACTTCAGTGCATCTTCTATTTCCAAAGTCAACTTAGAGAGAATATCATTAAAAGGAGTCGTGTCATTTCTATCAGCCTCACGCTCATATCTAAGCGCAATGTCAATCAATGCCATATAAAGCAAATCCTTATCACTTTTGCGCCCTTTAAACACATCAGCATAAGTATTTACTATATCTGTTATAAGTTTTGCACTTTTACGATACAATTCCTCATCTTCCCGAGGAATATTAACAGACAACTCTGTATCATATACGTGCAGTCTTATATGTAATTTCTCTTTGTTTTCTTCAGCCATCGCCTCTGTTTATTTATCATTCAGCAGCGTGATACACTTGTTCACGTCTCTTATAAGCCTAGCCACTCTCTTCTGGGCGCCTTCTAAGTCGCCATCAGTAATTTCAAGCATCTTTGCCATCTTGAGACCATTATAATCATTCTGCAACTGAGTAATCTGCTTTTGCATTTGCTCTATCAGTTTGTCTCTATCATCCACCATGGCGTATAACTGGCTGTTTTCATTCTTCACATCTTTATATTGAAGAATCATCTGCCTTACACGAGTGGTAAATAGGTTCAAATTTTTCTCAGTTGCGCTCATAGAATTTACAATTTGGTTACAAATATAATTTAATATTTTGACATTTCCAAATTTTTATTAAAGTTTTTATTTAGCAGCCACGTCTTTTGGCTGCGGTTCTTTCTTTGCAAGCATTACCACCTGATAAACAAAATTGGAAATCCACTTCTGGGAGAAATTCAATTTCTTATTATATTGCCTTACTGCCATGACAGCTTTTATCACACTTGCGTCACTATAATCATTCTTTGTAAAAATATCATTTACGGTTTTTTCAGTCATTGTATACAAAGCTTTTTTGAAAAAAGAAGGCAAACGTAATTTAAACTTCATAAGATTCCCTGTCAACATCATAATGTCTTGAGAAAAACCTTGAAACTGAAACATATATACCTGCACATCCTGTACCTTATGACAATTTTTTCTGATACTCTGATCTACCTCTTTAAAAAAGCTATCATCAGTTTTGTAGAGTTCTTTCATCATTTTTTTACAATGACTTTTTTCCCCTATTCCCAACTTGTTATTAACAGTAGGCACATGCAACGTAGCTTTAAAGGTACGCAAATCAGGGAGCATCGCTAAGTTATTGATTCCCAGACCAGAAGCCAAAGATGCCTGGAAGTAGACTCTAACCAAAGTCATATAGTCTTCCATGCCACCAACTTTGGCGGAACTATCTTTTTTTTCAAAAAGTTTTGAAAATATACTCATAATGTTTTTTCAATGAATTTTTCTATATTTAAATCAAATCTTTCGCAAAGTTACAAATTTTAATTAGAAAAAAGCACATTTTTACAAATTATTGCTATAAATGTTTTTTTTCTTTATTCTATACGTATTTTTCGTTTTTTATTATTACCTTTGCAAAATATTTTAAACAACAAGAGAACGTATATACTTCCATGAAACAGAATTATGCTATAAAAGGTAATATGCTCGTAAAATTTTTAGTATTGATTAATGATTTTGCAATACTGAATGTTTTGTTAGCTGCTTACATTTACTTTACGCCAAACCTAGTACCACACTATTTCCATGTATGCACAAAAATCACATTTATAGTTGGTAATTTTGCATTTATAATTGCACAATATTTCTACAGTAGCATTATATATTGGCGACAGATGCGAATAAAAGATTCTTTTATAAGAACTTTCAAATTAGTAATGGCCCAATTGCTATTATCCTTTTTTTTCATTAAAATTCTTTCTAAGGAAGGCGGATGCCTTAAAATATTAGTTATAATGGGCATTAGTTTATATATTGCCCTTATAATATCAAGATTATTACAGAGGTACATAATAAACTACTATCGTTCTATTGGTAGGAATTGCAAAAGAATAACCTTTGTTGGAAATGACCCGGCACTTATTTCTGTATATAATAATCTGACGTTCTCGTCCACATTGGGATATATCATCAATGGTTATTATGCAGATACTGAAATTTCAGAATGCCCGAAAAAATTCAAACATCTAGGCAATATTAGCAATTTGAACGAACACTTAGAAAAAAACGTAACAAGAGACTGCGACGACATCTACTGTAGTCTGTCTCACAATGAGTCTGATGAAATAATTAAGATTATGAAATACTGCAATGAGCAGGTTGTTCACTTTTTCTACGTACCACGAATGTTTGGTAACTATAAATTGAATCTTAAACCTATCACTGTAGGTGACATAAACATGTTTTCCAATTTGAAAGAACCTATAAATTATCCTATAAATAAACTTATCAAAAGGACATTCGACATACTATTCAGTGGCTTTGTCTGTATTTGTATATTGCCTTTTATTCCTATAATAGCATTGATTATAAAGATACAAAGTCCCGGTCCTTTATTCTTTTCCCAGGAAAGAACAGGTCTTGAAGGAAAGACTTTCAATTGTCTAAAATTCCGTTCTATGCATGTAAATAAGAATGCTGATACCATTCAGGCAACAAAAGATGACCCACGCAAATTTGCTTTTGGCAATTTCATGCGTAAAACTAACATTGATGAATTACCACAATTCTTCAATGTATTACGGGGAGATATGAGTATTGTTGGACCACGACCACACATGCTTCACCATACAGAGATGTATAGTCAGCTTATAAATAAATATATGGTGCGACATTTCTGCAAACCGGGTATCACCGGTTGGGCTCAAGTTACAGGTTTCCGCGGTGAGACAAAAGAACTTTGGGAAATGGAAGGACGTATCAGAAAAGATATATGGTATATAGAACATTGGTCTGTTCTACTTGATTTAAGAATTATATTAATGACCCTAAAAGGGTTCATTATTCCAGATAAAAACGCTTATTAATAATTAGAGATTATATGAAAGGTATTGTATTAGCCGGAGGATCCGGCACCAGACTTTATCCTATTACAAAGGGTATAAGCAAACAACTTATACCTATCTTCGACAAACCGATGATATATTATCCTATATCAGTACTAATGCTTGCTGGTATCAAGGATATTCTTATCATATCAACTCCGTTTGATCTTCCAGGATTTAAACGTCTACTTGGTAACGGAAGTGAATTAGGCGTGAATTTTCAATATGCAGAACAGCCATCTCCAGATGGTCTTGCGCAAGCATTCATTATTGGTGAAAAATTCATCGGTAATGACAGTGTCTGTCTGGTTTTGGGTGACAACATATTCCATGGAGCCGGACTGACTGGACTTCTCCAAAAAAGCGTCATCGATGCTGAGAAGAACAATACAGCCAGCGTATTCGGATATTATGTAAATGACCCTGAAAGATATGGCGTTGCCGAATTTGATAAAAGCGGAAATTGTCTCAGTATAGAAGAAAAGCCGGAACATCCCAAGAGCAACTATGCCGTTGTGGGACTTTATTTCTATCCAAACAGTGTTGTTGATATAGCTAAGAACATAAAACCAAGTGCACGCGGTGAGCTTGAAATTACATCTGTCAATCAAGAATATCTCACTCGACATACATTGAAAGTCAAACCTTTCCAACGTGGATTTGCCTGGCTTGATACCGGAACACATGATAGCCTTTCTGAAGCCAGTACTTTCATTGAGGTTATAGAAAAGCGTCAAGGACTTAAGATTGCATGTCTTGAAGAAATTGCATATAAACAAGGATGGATAAACGCAAAACAACTTGAATTGCTGGCAAAGCCTATGTTGAAAAACGGATATGGACAATATCTTATGGATATCATACGCTAACAGTAAGTGCTACTTTTATAATAAAAGCAAATAAAGATAAATTAACAAATGGAAGAAAACAAGAATTTGGCACCTGAAGAGATTCAGGGACAGGAAGAAGAAAAAACAGCGTTCGATTTCCAAACTATATACACGACATTAGTACTCAATTGGAAGTGGTTTGTTGTATCTGTTATCATCTGTCTGGGAATTGCAGCTATCTATTTGAGATTTGCAACATCCGAATATCAGGCAAATGCAAAAATACTGATAAAGGACGATGACAATAAAAATTCAATGGGAACTGACGGCATTCAGGGCATGGCAAACCTCGGACTTATATCAAGTAGTAACGGTATTGACAACGAGATAGAAATTCTCAGTTCTCATACGTTGTCTGAAGATGTTGTAAGAAATCTCAAGCTATATGTAACGTATTATATGAAAGGTCAGATAAAAAAACAACTTTTATATAAGGTGCAGCCTATCACAGTAGACATGGACGCAGCCCATCTTGAGAAACTTAGGGAGCCGGTAGAATTAACTATTAAGCGACAGCAAAATGGATATAGTATCACCTGTGATTATTATATTCCAATTGACGCATATAATTCAGAAGGTCCTTTCGCTATAGAAAAGACTACAACTACTATTCCCACAACTATAGCTACCAGAGCCGGAATAATAACGATCTCAAAAAATACAACTGAAAATACTGAAAAGATGGAAGTTGGAGATATAATGAATGTATTTATAGAATCTCCTAATTCGGCTACTTATAAATATCAGAACAGCTTGTCAGTAAGTCAGACGTCAAAAACAACAACCATTGCCCAACTTACCCTTAAAGACGAAGACCGCACAAGGGTAAAAGATTTTCTGTCAGAATTGGCTATCGTATATAATCTTCAGGCTAATGAAGACAAAAACGAAGTAGCACGCAAAACAGAGGAATTCATAAACACACGTCTAGAAAAAATCAATGCGGAACTGGGCACAACAGAAGGACAACTGGAAAGTTACAAAAAGAGCAACAACATGGTAGGGCTTGAAGTTAATGCCAAACAGGCAGTAATAAACCAAGACCAATATCAGCAGAAACTGGCAGAAGCCAATACCCAAGTAGCATTGCTCAACGAGCTAAACTATTTCATGAACCAGCCTTCAAACAAATATGAAGCCATACCTTCCAATGTAGGTCTTGTAGACGAAAGTTCCACAATGCTTATCAATAAATACAATGAAATAGCAATGGAACGCAAGCGTCTGCTACGCACAGCAAGTGAAAGCAGTCCTACTGTAACGCCACTTACATCTCAATTGGATGATCTTACAAAAAGCATTAAGAAGGCAATGAGCCAGTCTCGAAGCAGCATGGAAATTCAGCGCAACAGTGTTGCTAGCCAATATAACAAATACAATGGTGAAGTAGGCACTACCCCACAACAGGAGCGAATGCTTAATCAGATAGGACGCCAACAGGAAGTAAAGAGTGGACTATACTTGATGCTGCTACAGAAACGAGAAGAAAATTCTATATCTCTTGCAGCCACAGCTGATAAAGGTATGCTTATAGACAAACCAGAACTAGAAGGCAAAACCGGAAAGATAAGCCCTAAAGGTTCTATCATCTACCTTATAGCCTTAATTCTCGGCATTGGTATTCCTGCATGTATACTATTTATCATTCAGTTCTTCCATTACAAGATTGAAGGTCATTCAGATGTAGAAAAGCTCACATCAATACCAATTCTAGCCGATGTACCTGTAGTAAGTGATACTAGAGGCAGGGCAGATATGGTTATTCATGAAAATGAAAACAACCTTATGGCTGAGATTTTCCGAAGCATGCGAACCAATTTGCAGTTTATGCTTAAAGGAAATCAAAAAGTCATTGAATTCACATCATCTACATCAGGTGAAGGTAAGACTTTCATCGCATCTAACCTGGCAATGAGCTTTGCTCTTCTTGGCAAGAAAGTAATTGTGGTAGGTCTTGATATTCGTAAGCCACGTTTGGCAGAACTGTTCGATATTGATAACCATCATAACGGTATCACAAATCTTCTTGTAAAAGACAATATTACAGAAGAATTAATCAGAAAACAGATTATACCTTCAGGCATAAACGATAATCTGGAATTACTAATGGCAGGTCCTACCCCTCCTAATCCAACAGAGCTTCTTGCCCGCAAGAGTTTAAAAGATGTAATTGACTGTCTTAGAGAAATGTATGATTATGTTATTATAGATACAGCCCCGGTAGGTTTGGTAACTGATACACTTCAGATTGGACATGCCTGTGATGCAACTGTTGTACTTTGCCGTGCCGACTATACTCCAAAAGACAGTTTCGGTTATATAAATGCCATTCATGCACAAAACAAGTTGCCAAATATGAACATAGTCATAAATGGCATAGATATGAGCAAGAAGAAATATAGCTATATGTATGGCTATGGTAAATATGGCAAATATGGTCGCTACGGTTCATACGGTAAATATGGTTCATACGGCAACTATTCTAATAGTCATTATGGCAACAAAAATGATAACTCCATAAAAAAATAAAAAAGCATATAATACATTATGAAAATAGCTGTAGACTTTGACGGTACGGTAGTAACCCACCGTTATCCACAAATAGGCGAAGAGCTTCCGTTTGCAACGGAAACTCTTCGACAATTAATACGTGACCATCATCAACTCATACTATGGACTGTACGTGAAGGTAAGCTCTTAGATGAAGCCGTAGAATGGTGCCGCGCACGTGGAGTTGAGTTTTGGGCAATAAACAGAGATTATCCGGAAGAGGAGTCTGATAAAAATCGACATTATTCACGTAAAATAAAAGCTGACCTTTTCATTGATGACTGCGGTATTGCCGGTCTTCCAGATTGGGGTGATATATATCGTATCATAACGGAACATATAAGCATGAAAGATATTCTGCGCGAACGGTACACCGGTAATTATAATGATGAACCGGTAAAGAAACGGCATTGGTGGCAGAGCAAATAATATTATAAAGAATATTCAATGAAAATGAAATCAATAATATTTGTATTTTGGGGTATTGCCAGTCTTGCCACAGCACAGAATGCAAATAACGAAATACTAAATATACAGAAACAAACATTTGAAAAGAATGGGATACTGAATCATATTGATGTCGGCTTCACTGCAGGAACAACAGGACTAGGTTTCGACATAGCCACACCATTGACCGATTGGATACGTCTCCGTACAGGGGGCGTATTCCGCATTAATTCACATAAGAAAGCAACTCTTGATGTGGAAGTTGCAGAAGGTCTGACACAAGAAGAACAAAATAGTCGCTTTGAAAAACTTTCAACAATAGTAGAGTCTTTCATGAGCACTACACCAGCAAAGACTGTAGAAATGGAAGGAACTATGAAAATGAACAATTTCAAGTTTCTTATAGATATATTCCCTTTTAAGAATAATCGTCATTGGCATGCCACAGTTGGTTTCTTCTATGGCAACAGTACTCTTATAAATGGATATAATACGGATGTAAGTGCAAATACGCTTTCTGCTATAAGCACATACAACAGAATGTACAGCAGCGCATTAAACGGACATTTCATAGACTTGTCTTCACTTGGAATAACTATAGGTGAACAAATAGAAAATAAAATCGTAAACAAACTGTGCAGTTGGGGCGAAATAACCGATGCAGACGGTAATATAGCATACTCAGCGTATGGTCTAAGTATCCCTATGGGAACATACGCCCATGACATAACGGCAGCTCAGGATATATACAACAGCAACGGAGACCTTATTTATCATAAAGGAGACGTAATTCACAAATCAGGAGAAACCGTGCGCGTTACTCCAGATGAAGACGACATGATACGTTACAGGGAACACGTAAATAGATTTAAGCCATACTTCGGTATAGGATATGAGATGTCAATATCCAAGGACAAACGCTCAAGCATAGCCTTTGACGCAGGTATCTGCTGTTGGGGAGGTAAACCTAAAATAGATATCAATGTTCCTGTAGGTGTTGATGCTGACGGCAAAAACACGTACCAGACAATAGACTTGGTACGTGATGTAGACAATGTGCCTGGCAAACTCGGAGAACAAGTCAAAACTGCAAAAAAATATTGGGCATGTCCGGAGTTGAGCGTGAAAATTTCACACAGACTATGGTAATATATAAATTAAAAAATATCGTTTCAGTTAATTCATGAAAAAAAATATTATAGTCATGGTTCTTCTTGAATTGTCAGGCAATGTCATGGCACAGAAAACGAACATACTGGAAAACAAATGGTTTAACCACATAGACGCAGGTTTTTCATTTGGCACAAGCGGACTGGGATTTGATTTTTCCACACCTATGAGCAAATGGGCACGTCTACGTGTCGGAGGTGTTTTCAGTCCTTCTTACCACTATAATGCGAGTTTCGGTATGGAAGTAGCAGAAGGACTATCAGAAGCAGAGCAGAACAGACGCTTTCAGAAACTGTCTGAGACTATGGAAGCTCTTACCGGCAAGGCTACAAAAAGCACCGTGGACATGCAGGCAACGATGAACATGAACAATTTCAAGATGCTCGTTGATATATATCCATTCAAAGACTGTCATAAATTCTATCTCACAGTTGGGTTCTACTATGGCAACAGCACCATTGTGGATGTTCACAACACACCTGAGAGCATGAGAAATCTTGAGGCTATAAACACTTACAACTCCATGTACAAAAAAGCCCTCGCAAAAGAAAGTCTGATAGATTTGGAAGGTCTTGGAATAAAGGACGATGGCAGTGCATCATTTGAAAAAGCCAACGAAAAACTTCGCGGTTGGGGTGCACGTCCTAACGGGACATCAGAAAAAGGATATAACGAAGGAGACGTGCCAAGTGACATTAATACCGTATTTGGCGTAGACCCCACCGCAAACAGATATTTTGCCGAATATGGAATTTCAATTCCCATGGGTGAGTTGACGCACGACATTGTTGCACAAGAAGACATATACTATGACTATACAGAGGTGCTGGACAATCCTTATTATATTGACGACAATAATGGTGGATATACTCAAGTACAATATCGCACTGACAGCAACGGCAGAATAATAAAAAAAGGTGAAATAAAATACAAGAAAGGTGAAGTTATGCAGAAGGCAGGAGAAACACTACACTTTGTTCCTGATGAAAACAATACTGTAAACGTATCAGCAAAAGTAAACAAATTCAAACCATATATTGGAGTTGGATACTGTTCCCCTATCACAAAAGACAAACGTACCAATATATCCGTCAATGCCGGAGTTATGTTCTGGGGCGGAAAGCCAAGCGTAGATATAAAGACACCTATGGGAGTAGATGCAGACGGAAACATAGTATATTGCTCTTATGACCTCGTAAGAGATGTAAAAAATCTCCCTGGCAAGGTAGACAAATATATAAACCTGGTAAAAAAACTGCCGGTGTTTCCTGAACTGAGCATAAGCATATCACAAAGATTGTGGTAATTAATAAACTACGATAAACAAAAAATCCGGTTAAGCACAATGCTGAACCGGATTTTTTATTTATCAGAAATAAATTAATAAACAACCTTTTTGGTCGCCCCATCACTATATTTCACTATTATTATACCCATGCCTTTTCTTGGCTTATCAAGTTTAATTCCACTTTCAGTAATATAACTTACCGGTACAGCAACTTCGTCAGAAGTATCGATATTCGTCACACCCGTACTGCTCAACGTAAGAGTCTTGGCAGCAGAAGTAGGAACAAGCAGATAAGACTGATTTGCATTCAGATAACCATTCTGCAATTCACCTGTAAAACTGCTACTATGAAGATGATCAGTAGCTGTAGAAAGCACCAGCTGATTATTCTCAACATTCCAAACACGCATTGTAGAAGCATCAAATGTAGTACGACAACTTGGATATTTATCGGAATCAAAATAATCATTGCAGAAATAAACTCCACTCAACTTATTCCCTGTCAATGTTCCAGTGTCGCCATACACCAAGTCCAGACGATTATCTGTAGCATTGGCAGAGCTACACTCTATCAACATTGGAGTTGCTCCCGGCTTTACTTCAGACGTAATCTCCGTCAAAGAGAAATTACTGTCATCTGCAGAATTCACATAATAAGCCTTCATCCCTTTTGAAGCGAACTTAAATGGAAAAGAAGCATAAAAAGGTGCATAGTATTTACCACCCGCCTCAAGGGTAGGTGTTACACCAAAATAATTGTCTGTAGAACTGGATATCGGCTCTACAGCCCAATATTTATAAGCCACGCTGCTTCCGGTCTTTGTCTGAGCAATATAATGACCAAATGTTGAAGTAGAACTTGTCCAAAGATACAGCGTAACTCCACTTTGCGTTGTATACAGAGAATAACTGTTAACAGAACCATTCTGGGAATAATTCAAAGTAGAGTTTGTCATACTGGATACACTGGTACCCTGCGCAGCCAAATCTACAGAATTACCATTCAGTTTGGCATATATCACAGTTGCCGGCTCACTTACCGAAGGCTTATCAGCTTCCGGCCACAAAGCTATAGCCTCAAAAGACTGAGCTGTACCCGCCTGAGTAGAAACACCAGCTTTATTAAATGCCACCCAAGTGTAACATTTCGCTTTAGGCGCAATCACATCAAGTCCCAGATTATAGACACGATAATATCCATCACCACTGAGCTGAGCATTCGCAAACATAGACACCAATGAAACCAATGCCACAATTAATATTTTTTTCATACTAAAATTTTAAAAGACAAAATCCGCAAACGCTCATGAACTCACAGTTCATAAACATTTACGGAAAATGCTTGTCTTAAAGTCATTGATTATTCATGACTCAGACATACCAATATTATTTTGCAATGCAAATACTTACACGGTTCAAAGCCGGCACATCATAAGGCTGAACAGAAGAGCCCTTGCCCTCTGTAGTGATACGGTCTGCAGCAATGCCATACTTCTTTACAAGAGTTTTCTTTACAATATCAGCACGCTTCTTAGAAAGAGGAATGTTAATCTTATCAGTACCGGTACCCTTATCAGCAAGACCAGTGATTGTAACATTTGCTTCAGGATGCTTCTTCAAATAGCTTGCAACCTCAGCAACCTTCTGAGCCTCACTGCCAAGAAGTTTGAAAGCAGCAATATTGAAGAATACATCAATCTTCAAAGGTTCTACTTCAGCCTTCTTCTCTACAGGCTTTTCAACTATCTTTTCAACAATGCGATCACGATACTCTATCTGAGGAGCAGGCTGCTCTATCTTCTTTGTCTTGTAAGTATCACCGAAAGCATACTTCACACCAACGAGTCCGTTGAAATACCAGTCTGCATTACCAGCCTTTTTAGAGTTATAAGCGTCAGGCAACATATTTCCGGCAACTTCCAGACCAACAGAAAGTCTCTTTGAAACCTTGAAATCTGCAGCAACACCTACATGACCAACAACACGAACCTTGGTACCATCCCAAAGTTTGCGAAGAGCCTGATCGTTACCACTTAAAGTTGCAAGATCATATTTTTTAAGAAGCTCTGCATTTACATCCTGAGCCTGATTATTCTTAAATGCGATGTTTGCACCTACACCAATAAAAGCAGAAATATCTACCAGACGGTTAGGATTAACACCGGAGATAAGATTAGAAAGATTGAATGTTGCATCAATCATTGGAGCAACATAGTTATACTTCCACTTGTAAGTTTCGCCCTGAATTTCAGAACCGGCCTTGCTCTGCCATGCATTTACAACAAAGCGCGCACCAACCACTTTTCCAAAGTTATAACCAACACCAAGCTGAGCATTCGGAGAAATCAATTTTCCAAAGCTAATCTCGCCAAGAGTATACTGAGCACCTACCTGTGCCTGCATATACCAATGTGGCTGAAACACATACTCTGTTTTCTCATCCTGTGCAGAAGCACTGAGAGAAATACCGGCGAGCAGTGTTGCGAATGCCATTTTTCTTATATCCATAATTTGAATTATTTTTAAATTTATTATATTTGTACCGTGACAAATTCCAGAATCAAATTCCGTATATCATCATATTCTAGGTCTAATTAATATAGGCTTATCAGACGGTCTGCTACATTCATAGTCTTGTCCATGAAACTTAAAAGCAAGTTTATCTGCAGAAAGGAAAAAAATCTGAGCTTCTTCCACCTGATACTGGTGTCTGTCGCTTGCCAACTGCTGCATGTCAACAAAGTAAACATACATTTTTCCATTTAGCAGTTTCCATTCTCTGAAACATATCTTATCAGAATTGATACTCGACATACCTCCACCTTCATTAAAGTCTATCCCCCGATGCTGCTTCTGGTCATAAAACCATCTACCGCTCAATTCCGTGGTATTAATCACGATTGTAGCAGTCTTGCGACTGTTATCAGGGAATATAGAATATGTATCTCCACGCTTCAAAGAACCATGAAACAAACCTTGAGTCTTAGCCTCTCTATAAAAGAAAGCCTTTTTCTCACCGGACTCCGCAACAGAGACATACATTGAATCCATGTCAAACCTGTCCAACTTAACCAAAATTGCCTCATCCGGAGTTTCATCAAGTTTCTCCACCTCTGGATTTACCGGGCTTTCAACTCCGCTCACAGCCTTCTTTTTATTGCTATTGCTGCATCCTGTGCAGGAGGCAAGAAGCGTGATGCAGAGCGAAAGCACTGATATTACATATAATAACTTACGGTACATTTATTTAAAATCTGTCCCCCAAATATTATTTATTCAGCACGTATGATGCAGAATACTCATTGCCAAGATAGTCAAGAGCATAGAATTCTACAGTGTTAGAACCAGACTTCAACTGGCTTGTAATGTCAAGAGACTTACTTGTTACAAGCTGACCGTTCGCTCCATTCACACGGATATACTTCTTGAAGATAGGAGCAAGCAATTCTGCTGAGTAAGTTGTAGGATAAACTGTAACATTACCAGAAACAGTAGAAGGAGCACCCTTGAAACCGGCAAGACCAAAGCCCTTGTCTGAATTTACAAGAAGAACAGGCTTGAAGAGTTTAGGGGTAACCTTAGCTACACCATTAGCCAACTTATCCATATAACTATAAATAGTTGACAGATAAGAAGCACTGTTCAAGCTAGATTCAAGATTATTGATAGCATCAAGCATAGTATTAACGTCATCAAGAGATCCGCTCAAAGCATCCATGAGAGAATTTACATTATGGAAAGCACCATTAACATCACCAAGAAGACTTCCGAAAATATCATTAATCTGATCTGTGATATCAATAGTTACACTTGCAGTTTGAGCTGCCACAGTTATTGTCTTTTCAATATGTATAGTCTGTCCTTCAACAGGTACTGTAGTTCCAGGAATAACAACGCTAATTTCTTTATCTTCATAATTCCAGTTTCCAGTTTCAGAATTGTATGTAGTCGGAACATTAACCGATGTTGTAACAGTCTGTCCTTCAACAGTTACGTTCTGGTCACCAACAGTTACATCCAAGCTAATAGGCACATCAAATGCAGGAATAGTTACATCTGTATTAATGATACAAGAAGTACCATCCATTGAGATATCATTAATATGAGTAAGTTTACCCTGTATATTAGAGATGTCTGCACTCAACTTATCAAGATTAAGTTTATTCTTAAGCTGTGTAGAAATCTTTGATGTGATTTTTGTAGCTGTATTAGAGATAAGCGTTTTCACTTTATCATAAGAACGCCAATAAGCACCACCCTCTTCGAACAAACCATCTGCAGAATAGAAACCAAGAGGAGCAACAGCAAGAGCAGTCATGTCATAATCAGAAACTACACTATGCTCACCATAAGTATCTTTCCAAGAGCACTTAACACCCTGAGCAGGAAGTTGTAAAGCCTCAGCTGTAGTGAAAGCTACTTTTGCAATATCTTTAAGAGCTACCTTAGCCTCAGCCTTACTACTTGTAGTAATAAGTTCCTTAAGAGCTGTCTTAATTCCACTCTTATCTATATTAAGGTGAAGATCAGAGTTGTTAAGATCTTCTGCTGCCAAAGTTGCAGGAACCTCATAGAAGCCATTGCTTGAAGAAGCAGCACGAGTGTAACCTGAAGTAAGAGTCTTGCTAGAAGGAGTCACATCGCCCAATTTAATAGCACATTCCTCATCCTGACTGTTCACGAGTTTCAAACCTGTGAAACCATCAAAGTCAACATCAGTAGGATTGATAGTCAAATAAAGTGTACCGGCATTACCTTCATCACCAAGTAGAGTTGCACCAGACTTAACCGTATACTTAGGGTCTACAGAAGGGAAAGAAATTCCACTGTTAGCAGTACCATAATAAGCAACAAGCATATTAGTCTTCACATTAGTAGCAAGAGAATTGTAAGAACCATAGGCAGGATTATAAACCTGATTAATAGTTATTCCGGTAATCTGCTTTGCACGAGCATCCTCCAAAGCTTCAACTCGGTCTTCCAAAGCATCTATACGATCACTCATTTCATCTACAGCCTCTGGAAGGTCAGTCACTTTAGAAATCTCACCAGCCAAATCGTCAGTAATGTCATATAAGTCTTCAATGCATAAAGAATCTGCTTTAGCTAAAATATAGATGTCATCAAGACGAGTCTGTAATGCAGGGATTTCACTATTTTTAAGAGCATCTACAGAACTAGAAAGATCAGCTATTACCTGCTGGTTTTTAAGAACCTGAGCCTTAATACCATCCGTACTGTTGATTTGATCATTCAAAGTTTTAATGGTAGCCGCATTTTTAGCAACATCACTTTGAAGTTCTGTAATTGCCTTCGTCATATCAGCTTTCTGCTGATCGAGAAGTTTGTTGAAGTCAACCATTGCGTTGGTGTAGTTATCTTCATCATAATCCTTACAAGACGCAAGGGAAAAAGAAGCTACAACCATCAATGCCAACATGATTTTTGTAATGATTTTCATTTTTAATTAATTAAATGTTATTATTAAACTATTATCAAAATTAATTTTATCGAAACCCAAGCTAAATACAAAATTTCTCCATTTACAATTATCAATTGTTTAGTGGTATTCCATTCAGCTCATTTTTTTTGTTTTCTCTAATTCGGTACAAAGTTCGTGCTTTTTTTTTATCCGTGCAAGTTTTTTTTAAAAAAATATCAAAAAAAGCCATTTTATTGATAATAATCGAAAAAAACAAAAAATATAATTTGTGCTATAATAAAAATATGTTATCTGTTATAGAAATATTAACACTTACATGCAATAATAAATCACTCCCTACTGAAATATCAGAAAGACAATTTTATTGATAAAAATCGAAAAAACGAAGAAATTTATTTGCATTATAATAAAAAGATGTTATCTTTGCAGAAAGATTAACATTTACGTACAATAATAAATCATATTGCCTATTGAAGCAACATTACTTAATAGTTTAAATTTAAGGAAATGAGAAATATCAATGAAATGACTGATGAAGAATTAGCCATAGCTTATATTGAAGGCAACAATACAGCTTTTGATGAATTGTTGTTACGCAACCAAACTAAACTTTTTACATATATTCTGTTCGTTGTCCGCAATCACGATATCGCAGATGATGTCTTTCAGGAAACATTTGTAAAAGCCATTGTCAAACTGCAGCAACATAAATACACTGCAAACGGCAAATTTTCGGCATGGCTGATGCGTATTGCCCATAATATAATAATGGATATATACCGTTCTGGCAAATCAAAAAAGACAGTCGAAACGAAAGAGGATAACGACTTGTCCAATATCGGTAGTCGTGACATACGGGTAGAAAGCATAGAACGTGACTATGTTAACAATCAAGTATTCTCAGATGTACGAAAGATGATGAATCTTCTTCCCCCTGCCCAACGCGAAGTAGTGTATATGCGCTATTATCAGAATATGTCGTTCAAGGATATAGCCAAGACAACCAACGTCAGCATAAACACAAGTCTTGGGCGCATGCGCTATGCCCTGCTCAATCTGCGACGCATGACCAAAGAGCACAAACTATCGCTTGAGCTCTTTTAACGCATGTATTGTCGACAAAGGATCAGTACTTTTAAATACAAAACTTCCACTTACCAATACGTCTACACCAGCCTTGACTAGCCGAGGAGCTGTTTCTGCCTGTACTCCACCATCTACCTCTATAAGAGCCTGACTGCCACTTTCCTCTATCAAGTTTCTAAGTCGGCAAACCTTTTTTATTGTGTTTTCTATGAATTTCTGTCCGCCAAACCCGGGATTCACGCTCATAAGCAGCACAAGGTCTACATCCTGAATGATATCTTCCAATACATTCACCGGAGTAGACGGATTAAGCGTAACTCCAGCTTTCATACCAGCCCCATGGATTTGCTGTATGGTTCTATGCAGATGCGTACATGCCTCATAATGCACATTCATCATCATTGCCCCAACCTTGGCTGTTTGCTCTATATAACGTTCCGGATGAACAATCATAAAATGCACGTCCATCGGCTTTCGGCATATTCTTCCTACAGCCTCAAGCACAGGGAAACCAAAAGAAATGTTAGGCACAAACACACCATCCATAACATCCATGTGAAGCCAGTCAGCTTCACTTTTATTAATCATTTCCACCTCACTCTTCAAATCAGTAAAATCTGCCGACAGCAATGAGGGAGATACTAAAGTCTTCATCTTTATATATTTCTTATTATCAATTCAGGCAGAGCACTTTCGTCTCACCATCGCATTTCATCACCCTATAGGCACGTGCTATCTGGCGAATAATATTCAAAGTTCTTTCAGAAGGCTTCTTTTCTTCGGGAGTAAAATATTTCATAGGCACTCTGCTTTTTATTTATTATTATAACGCCTCCCTCAAGCATTTATTATACAAAAGAGCAAAACTTTACGTAAATAACAAATAAATCAGATATATTTGTAGAGAGAACAAAATCTGCCAATTACCCAAATTGCAATTGGCAGATTTTCTTTTTATTCCGACAGCATAGTTACTTCTATACGATTATTCTGACGTAACAGTTCGGCAGCCGCCTTTCTGATGTCAGATGAAGTTACGCTGTTACACAGTTTCTTGTAACCGGCATCAAAATCAGCATCATCATCAAGCTGATGCCAGATAACATAATTCCAATAATCATTGGTTATTACCATCTGGTCGTATTGCTTTTCAAGATACTTCTTCACCTTGTCAAGACTCGTTGGTTCAGGTCCCTTTTTGGATATATTCTCAATCTGCTTATAGATAATTGGATTAAGTTCGGCATAACGCTTAGGACCAGCCTTATATGATATTTTAAGCACAGTATTGGGATTTTCATCTTTCTCAAGAGAGAAGTTTACCCCCACCCCATAAGTGCCGCCTTTCTCCTCACGTACGGAGTCGGTATAGGCAATCTGCAAACAACGCTGGAGCATATCCATGACAATATCATTCTTAGGAGAGAACTCCGTATTTCCAGTATAGAATACAGAAACCTCTGCTATAGGCGTAGACTGTTTCTTCACAAATTTATGAACTTCGTTTTTCTTCGCCAACTGCGGTTCGTTATCCTCATTTGCCTTTTCGTTCTTGTGAGTGGCAGGCAGAGTAGCCAGATAACGACAGAGTAGCGGACGGAGAGTTTCTATACTTATATTGCCTATAAATACAGCCTTGAAATTGGAAGCATCGCTGAAACGTTCCTTGTAAATCTGCAGAATACGGTCGTAGTAAGCATGGGCAACAACTTGCTTGGTTACCGGAGCCATACGCGCATTACCGTCATAGAGAATGGCAGACAAACTATCGTTATATGCCACTTTTGGACTTGCGTTTCTGTTTGTAAGGAACGCCAATGTGCGGTTGCGTAGTCCCTGCCATGCAGCAGTGTCTTTGCGTGGAGACGTGAAATACAGATAATTAAGTTGCAGCATAGTCTCAAAATCTTTCACAGAAGAAGTACCACTCACCCACTGGCTCTTGCTGCCCACAGCCGGAGCAATCTTTATAGACTTGCCTGTAAGAGCCTTGCGCAATTCAATAGCATTGAAATTACCGGCACCAGCCTCGGTAACAGCACTGCTCAGCAAGGAGAAGTTTGGAATGTCACGGTCGGGATATACCGATGTACCGCCCTCACCCTTTATCTTGAAATACACATTGTCTGCCTGATAGTCAGTCTGCTTGAAATAAACCTTGAGTTCATTGCTAAGAGTTATTTCAGTAAAGCCGAACTTGCCAAAAGGCTTTTCTGATACAATGCGTCCTTGCTGCGGCATATCTGATACGAGAGTATTTGCCACAGTTTTTTCTTCATAGGCTTCATATTGTCTGCCCTGTGCTGCAACAACCGTATTTTCCAGTTCAGCAGCAGAAGGTACAGATACGCTATCACGGTCGGGAGCATACATCACCATAACCTGATTGCGGTAGGTGATGATACTTTCCGCCCCTGCATTGACATCTGTCAGCGACACCTCTTTATTAAAGCGGTTCTGAAGTTCAAAGTTAACATCAGCAGAAAGAATAGGTTCCGATTCAAGGAAATTATTTACACACTGATTTACAAAATAACCATTTGTGCGGTCTTTCTCCATCTTTACCCTGCGCTCAGCCGCATTCATATATAAAGCCTTTGCACGGTCAAGTTCACTCTGCGTGAAACCATGCTGGCGTGCACGTTCCACCTCTGCCACGGCAACAGAAATGCCACCGAGGATACTGTCCTGCCGGCAACTTATACTGAGACTGAAGGCATCCTTTGTGCGCGAAACGAAAAATAGTCCGTTTTTCACCGTAGCACTGAGAAACGGAGGCTGCGCCTGCTGACGCTTTTCGGCAAGGCGACAGTTTATCATATATGTTATGAGTCCACTCACATAGTTGTCTTTCTCATACTTCTCACTATTCTTCTCAGCATCGGGAGTAGTTTCATTCTTCATATACAAATGAGCCAACACCACAGGCTGTTCCTTATCCTTATCTATAGCCACAATCATCTTACCGTTGTCTGTAACAGGATAATATATGCGCTCGGCAGGTTTCTTTGTCACAGGAATTTTAGAAAACAGTTTTTTTATCTTAATCTCCATGCGGTCTACATCAAAGTCGCCCACAACCACAATGGCCTGCAAATCCGGACGATACCACTTGGCATAATAATCGCGCAGGTCCTGATACGGAAAATTATCCACCACATCCATACTTCCAATAGGCAGACAGTCTTCATACTTTGTACCTTTGTAAATCACAGGCATCACGTTTTCCATCATTCGCTGCAGAGCCATGCCGGTGCGGCGGTTGCGCCATTCCTCATGGATAACGCCACGCTCCTTGTCAATCTCAGAGCCTTCAATATTTATGTAATGGCTCCAGTCTGCCAGTACCAACAGACAGGAGTCTACGATGCCGTCACGCTTCACGGGCACAGCCCCAACATGATATACCGTCTGGTCTACAGATGTATAGGCATTGAGGTTGGCACCGAACTTAACGCCAATCGTTTCACACCATGGCACAATGCCCAGTTTGCCGTTTTTACCCGGGAAATGCTTTGTACCGTTAAAAGCCATGTGCTCCAGAAAGTGAGCCAGTCCACGCTGTCTGGGTTCTTCCAGTATTGAGCCCACACGCTGTGCAATATAGAAATCAGCCAGTCCTGTCTCTTTGGCATTGTGGCGGATATAATAAGTAAGTCCATTCTTCAGTTTGCCAATGCGCACTGCGGAATCCTGCTGAAGCTGTGCCGTCGCCAGCAGCGGCAATGCCAACAGCGACAGCAACGTAATAAAAGTTTTCTTCATTTATACTTTGTTTTTTTTATAATTTATTCATTTCAGAATGTGCACCCTAATGCTATCTGAATCTGAGTATGGTCCTTGCCTTCCATCCATTCATCAGTTTCGTTTGCCTTACGGTGTTCACCGCTTATCTTGACATAAGTGTCAATCTTTGTCTGCGGAAAAAGGAAAGAATATTTCACAGAAGTCCTGACGGCATACTGCGAAGAAGTGAGATATTCGTATTCGCGGCTAAGATAAATATCCATAGAAGGAGGAGTCGTCTGACTGCTTGAAGGAGTCACATAGGTAAGGTCTTCACATAGAGTTCCGCTACCCTTAAGATAAGAAACACCTAGAACAAAACCCAGTACACCTCTACCAAGCATTATGTTTCGCTCTGCAGATATGCTACCCTCTGCATTGCCAATATTCTGTCTGCGGTAATATGGATAATCGTAAGCCGTGATGTCACGGTGCATCATATCAATGGCAGCTCTGAAGGTCCATACCGGCATTTCACCCACAATACCAAGATAGGCATTATAACCGAAATGACAGTTCACCCACTTCTTGTCTGCCGACTTCACTGGGTCGTAATACCGATATGTAGAAGCACCACTGCCGTTAACCACCTCAAGATAAGTATTTTCCCAATTCTCCAGTTTTTCGCTGCTCACAGATGCCTCCAGTTCATGGCGCTGACAATTAAGCAAAAGCGAAAGACGCGTAGAATAATCATACAGATTAGAAGTGTGCCCGGTGTATGTAATGGTGTAGTTGGAACGACTACCATAATAGCCTTTGCGGTGACTCATGCCAAGCACGTTATACCATACAAGAGACGGCGATAGACGCCATTCAGCCTGAAAGCCACCACCATTATATTGGTCTACAAGTGGTTTCTCATGTGAGCTACCGGTGTAGCCATTGGCAGAGAACTGTTCGGTTCTGCCCATAAAGGCTCCATAACTTATCAGCGATATATATGTTACGCCACCCTTGCCATAAGTAGAAAACGATATATCTTCCGTACGGCGGCGATAATAATAATTTGCACCTACAGCAAAACTGCTGCCTATCTGCCAGTAAGCTCCCAGAGTGATATTCATATCCATGAGCATATTCTTATGTCTCAGGTCTTTGTATTTGGCATAGTCAGCCGCCGTATAGTCCAGTCTGACACCAAGAGACAGTCCACGCCACACTCTGATGCCCACTCCTCCTACAAGATTATATGTGTCACGATGTTTCTTACCTGCATTGGAAAGAGAATCCTCCACTATGTCAAAAGGCATCCGCGTAGGTTCTATTAACACAGAGCCTGCCATATTATGACCTGTATAACCGGCATAACTCATCTTACCATACACCACTGTACTCTGAGACAGTCTGTAGAACGATTCCACCTCTGCCCCGGTCTCCATAGTACGTCCAGACTGGTAATAATCCACAAATCCGCCCTTGCCATAACTCATGGATATCTCAGCCCGCGATATATTGCGGGAACTGTACCTTGTCAGAGCAGCGGCATTGTTGCCTGAAAGCCAAGGGTCCGAATCACGGATAAAACCGAAATCACGGAATAGCAGACTTGTAGAGTCTGAGATCTGCGCCATCAGTTCAACCGGGAAGGCCACAGCAATCATAATGATGCATGATAAGAAATGTTTCATCTTCAATATTTATTATTCACGGAGCGAACTCTTCTGACGCTCATGGAAATCACTCGTAGAATTATTGGTGTCCATATATATAATATGTGCGCCGTTCTTTATTGAAGCCTCAGCATCTATGCCGCTGGGATCAGTACTGCTGCCCACTCCCTGACTATAACTGTAAACCAGTTTGCCACTGTTCTCTGCCAGAGCCTCTGTAGCATCCTTGTTTACATTGCGATATAGCACGTAACCTAACTTGTTGGTGAGAGCGACGTAGCCGGCATCAATATCAGATGTCAGGCGCTTGCTGCTCTGGTCTATAGCCGTACTTGTGTAGACTTCCATACCGTCCAAAATCCAATCTTTCTTTACTTTCAGATTGGCATTAACGGCAGTCTGTGCCTTACCCGGTTCATATACAATGTTGCTGTTGTCAGCAGCATAGGCAACAGGAGTGGTGTCATCACCCGTGCTGAAAATGAAAACAGCAGGAGATGTAACACTGAGCGGCCACGCATTGCCAAGACCATATTTCACAGCCTTTAGATAATGCGAAGTATTAATTGCGTCCGACGGCGTAGGATAATAACTTGTATTTGTATATCCGGCATCAGGGTCATACATGGTGTAATAATCAGCATTGGCATAGTTCACCGACTGTGAATAAGTCTTTGTGTTGTCAATGGCTCCCATGCAATTTACCACTATCTGAGAATAAGGCTCTATAATCACAGAATTCTGGAAATACCAAATACCGTTCAATGCCGGAATATAATCTTCAGAAGCGTATGACAAAGTGCCATTAGTATACCATCCGTTAGACGCTTCCGCATTATACGGACCGGCAAAGCCGAAAGCCAAATTTTCAAGCATTGCAGCCTTGGCACTGTTATTGTACAGAATGAAACTCTTGTCCATCTGGAAGAAACTTGTTCCGCCATCATCTTTAGGACAGCCTCCGTTATACAGTTCCTTAATAATCACACTGCTGGAATTGTAAGACTTCGTGAGTTCCAGGTTCACCTGAGTTTCAGCATTCTGTGAAACAACAACATTACTCTTCACACCATTGAAATAACACAAATAGTCATTTGTCTGGTAAGTGGATGAACTGGAAATTTCATATAAACCCGCAGGAACACTGAATTCCACGATACCAGAAGCATCAGTCGTACCTTCTGTAACAGATGCAGAAGCATCTTTCAACTGCACAGTAACACCGGCATAAGGAGACACCGTGTTATCAGGATAAACAAGTTGAACCGTGACCTTGCACAGTTGCACACCGTCTTCAGAATCGGTACATGAAGACAGACCTATAGCCACGAGGGCTATCATCAATAGTAAAGTTAACTTTCTTCTCATAATTTTAATTTTAAAGATAATCCATAATAAAACGAAGGCACATAACTGCTGGCAAAGAGCGATGAAGACGTGTCAGTCTGGCTGCTATGTACCTTCTTTAGGGTGTTGAAAAAATTGTTGGCATAAAAGGAAACACTCACGTGGTCACCAATTTCCTTGGTAACACTGAGGTTTGCCGAATAATAAGCCGATATGCGGTTTGCATTAAGAGTATAGTCATAATTATTGCGTACAACAAGTTTTGTCAGGTCACTGTAAAGAGTTGCGTCATTTTCCTTTGCCCATTCATATTTTGCGGCAAAGGGAATCAGTGTTTCCGGATTGTCCCACGTGGAATAATACAGAGGATAAACCACTCCCGTTTCTTCGGCATTGCCTAGACAGAACGAACGACGATAAGTGTACAGAGAAGCCTCAACACGCAGGGCAATTATCATTCTGACCTTTGGAATATGGGTGGTTACAGTGGTATTGATATTCAAACTCTTTGCCACGGCACCGTTAGCCACATAAGCACCGGCACTGTAACCGGTAGACGTGGCACTGCTGCCTTGATAATACCCTACATACTGATACAGAGAACCGTCGCTCATAGTTGAAGTCACACCAAGCGGAATATCCGTAATAAGCGTATTGTCTATGCCCTTGTAATAATAATAATTACCATCCAAACGAATATTGGTGTTCAGTGGTGTGATACACGGGAAATCTATTATCCACTCCAACCCATAGCGGTCTATAGGCGAAGCATTAACATATTTGGTATTGCTGACATACGTATTCATCTCCTTATATCCCAGAGTTACATCTGATTTAAGTCCTGACGCATCATGAACAGTAACCACACCGGTCTGACTGTCTATGCTGAAAGTCCTGTCTGTCACATCTATACCGCAATTCTGCACAGCCGTGGGAGACGTGTAATTATATGTAAACGGTGTGTACACTTTTGTAGCCATATAAGAATTGTAAGTACGGTTATGAAATCCTGAAACCGTGATTTTAGCTCCCAGCAGATTCAACTCCACCCCAAAGTCTGTTTGATTTGTATACTGCCATTTAAGGTCGGAATTATACAGAGCCGTAGACGGATATGTGTAGTAAGCGTAATAAGACTTGTTGTCGGCTGTACTCGTAGACGAGAAAGCAAGTTTATCACTATAGGAAGGTGAAGGGTAGAGCACCTGAAACGATGGCAACTTTACCGATTTGCCCCATCCTGCATGAAAAGCCAGACTGCGAACCCAGTGGCTACTGTTGTTCCACAATGTCAGTTTACCATTGAATCTTGGCGAGATACTCGATACCGTGCCATAATCAGAACCTCCTATCATGGTTATGTCATCCCGCACTCCAGCCGTAAGTTCCAGTGAAGAATGTCTCATCACAGGCACTGTTACCTTTTCTTCTCCATACAAAGCCAGATTATTCATTGCCGGCTGAGCATCATAACGGTATTCACGCCATGTGGGAGCATACTGCATATCATCATAATATGAACCATTGCCCAGATTTTCAGAACGTGTATATTCAGAACCTGCCATCAGTTTACTGAGCACGGAACCGAAACGCTTTGTCAAGTCATATTTAAGTTTCAGCGATGCACTTAACGGCTTGCTGTCTACGTAAGACTTCACATACCAGTAGCCTGTAGGACCAAGAATTATGTTGGCACTACTGCCGGCATCATAGTCTTCTGCCATATAGTAACCTTCGGTCAGAGTATGTATATAAGGTTGGGTAGATGCACTGCTGGCATTGGTATAGTCGGTCTGCAGGCGGTCGGTATAGGAAATTGAGCCTTTTAGATTCAGATTTGTTACCCAACTCTTATTAAGCAGCCAGTTCAATTCCACATTGCCTTTTATGTTGTTGTCACGGATACGTGAGTAACTGTCAAGGTCTTCATCAGGGTCAGCCTCTGAATTATATCCTCCAACAGTACCACTAAGTCCGATATTAAGAGTAAGCGGCATGGAACCACTCATAAAAACATTCATATAATGCAGCGAGAAAGTGTTGCGCTGATAGGCTGTATAGGGCGAAGCTATATCAGAAAAAGAACGTGCATGCTCTATTGACGCATTCAGCACACCGGCATTATTGCCAAGGTCAAAACCCTTATTAACTGAAAGCAGGCGACTATGTGGATTTATCTTTCCCTCAACGATAAATGGAGACTTGCCCTTGCGGCTATTCACCTTTACCACTCCATTGCTCAAATCACCGTATTCCACAGAGGGAATACCGGTTACCACTTCTATACTCTCGATATTTGAGCTGTTCACATTACGTGTGCTGACACCTGAAGTTTCACCGGCCATGGCGTTATTGTCCAGTCTCACACCATCTACCTCTACAGCTGTACCGAATGAAGCATTGCCCTTTTCTGTGTTACCGCTACGCAAACTCAGACGATCATCATTCATTAAGCTGCTGTTCACCGTCTTTCCTCCGGGCAGCAGAGAACTTATATCGCCGACATTCATTATCTGCTGATTGTCCAGTGCATGGCGGTCTATAATATATGAAGTGGTGGCAGCATCATTCTTGCGCTGCGCCACCACTTCCACCTCATTGAGTTTCAAATTATCATCTGCCAACTGTATTCTCAAACCGCCGGCATTCTCCACATTCACCTGTAATGTTTTAGAAACATATCCAAGACATCTAACCACAAGCACAGTTTTGCCTGCCGGAACATTTTTTATTGAGAATTCACCTTTTTCATTTGTCATTGCCCATAGTCCACTCTCCTTTATCAATACCGTGGCAAACTCTATCGGAGTGTTATCCACACCCGCCAAGACACCGACAACGGTATATTTCTGAGCGAAAGCATTTACAGAAAAAACAACAAATAATATTGCAGCAGATAATCTTTTTACCATCCTTTTATATTAAATCAAATTCACTTAACACTTTTCGGATGCAAAGTTATTCTGTTTTTCCGACCTGCACAATACCTAAAAATAATGGTTTTTAATACCTAGTTTGTGGTATATTCACACTTTTTTAGGTAGTTTTAATCATCAACTGAATTAAAATGCTATCTATATTTTTTTTCAAATTAATCTGTCATCTGTCATAAATCATCTCACAGCCCTAGTGTTTATGGGCATCGTGGCTTATGACAGATCTATAACAGATTGACAGATAAAGACTAAAAACAGACAGGAATTGCGATTTTTCACCTACTTTCGAGCATTTTTATCGTTCAAAAGTCGCAAAAAACAGCAAATTTTACTACCAAAACGCTAACCTGATGCTAAAAGCCGTAATCATTACTGTCTATTATGGTAAGATATTTTAAAATACAGACATTTGTACAAAAGATACATATTCATTGTATTTATGCTAAATACTCGTTGTTTTCATGCTGAATACTCGCAGTCTTTATGCTACATATTCACAGTACAAAGCCTTTAGACAACGAATACAGATATTGAAGACGAATCTCTGTACTCTTTTAATCATGTATAGATTGCCATTTCAATCTGTCAGCAAGCACACATTATCGAAGATTTGAAAGTATTTTATGATTTTTTCTTTCATTTTGTTTGGCAATTGAAAAATTATATGTATATTTGCAACCGAAATAACAAAAAGCAATTTATATATATGATTAATTCTGTATCTACATCATGGTGGTGGCGTTCTCAAGATTTAAAAGTCGTGAGTCGTTAAGCCGTGTGTATATACTAAAGATACAAAACAAAAAGGCCTGCCGTTCTTACGACAGGCCTTTTTTCATTTAATACGATAATAACAAATAAAAATAATATAAGACTATGAATGTAACTGAAGTTTTCAACAGACTGCTCAACCACGAGGAACTGAACCGCGGCGAGACTAAAGAAATTTTAATTGGTATAACAAAAGGGGAATTAAATTATGCTGAAATATCAGCCCTTCTCACGGCAATACAAATGCGCGGCATCACTGTAGATGAACTTTTGGGATTCCGTGACGGTATTCTCGGAACCGGTGTCCCTGCCATTCTCGACTGCGACCGCTATATAGATGTAGTGGGTACAGGTGGTGACCGCAAAAATACATTCAACATTTCCACAACTTCATGTTTCGTAATTGCCGGCGCAGGATATAAAGTGGTAAAACATGGCAACTTTGCTTCCACATCAATAAGCGGTGCTTCTAATGTGATAAAAAATCACGGTGTGGTATTCACTGATGACATGGACAAACTGAACCGTTCTATCAACGAAGCAGGAATTGTATATCTGCATGCCCAACTATTTGCCAAAGCTATGAAATTTGTAGGTCCAACCCGAAAGGCTCTGCCCTTCCCTACATTCTTCAATCTGCTAGGACCAATTGTTAATCCAAGTCAGCCTAAATGCCAACTACTCGGCACAGCCAACCTTGACCAAATGCGCCTATATAATCAGGTGTACCAGAAATTGGGCATAGACTATGGCATAGTAAACAGCATTGATGGATATGATGAGATTTCACTCACCGGCGACTTCAAGGTTACAACAAACAATTATGAAAAGGTATTAAAGCCACAAGACCTGGGCTTTGACATTATCAAACCAGAAGAACTTAAAGGCGGAGCCACAGAAGAGGAAGCAGCTGAGATATTTGATGCCGTGCTTGAAAACAGAGCACTTCCCGGACAGAAAAACGTAGTGCTTGCCAATGCAGCATTCGGTATTCAGGCTATGGAGAAAGGTAAGAAGAGCATTGAAGAATGTCTGGACATTGCACGTGAAAGCATTGAAAGTGGAAAAGCTCTGGCAACATTCAAGAAATTCGTTGACCTGAACGATTAACAAGAATTCTATTCATCAATGAAAGTAAAAAGTTATATATGGACATACTAGAAGAAATAATAGCTCACAAACGAATAGAAGTTGAACAGCGCAAGCAGTTCATTCCTTTTTCCAAATTATTTGAACTTGTAAGGCTAAAGATTGACAAAGACGGCGAAACCGTACCCGGAGGCAGCATGCGTGATGCTCTTATGGCATCAGACACAGGAATTATCTCTGAGTTCAAACGTAAGTCACCTTCAAAGGGATGGATAAAGAAAGACGGCAAGCCTGATGTAATTCCTATAAGTTATCAGAATAATGGAGCCACGGCATTGAGCATACTTACCGACACTGATTATTTTGGCGGATATGATGAATTCATACAAGAAGCACGTGCCACCGGTGTCAATATACCTATATTATATAAAAACTTCATCATTGATGAATACCAACTCCTTCAGGCACGCTACTGTGGGGCTTCTGCAATACTTCTCATTGCTGCTGACCTAAGCAAAAGTGAATGTGCACATCTTATGAAAATTGCTCATGAACTGGGAATGGAAGTTCTGCTTGAAATGCACAATGAACATGATTTCGAATATGCCGAACTTGAACCGGATATGTATGGCATCAACAACCGTAATCTGGGCACTTTCATCACAGACGTGAACAACAGTTTTCGTTTTGCAGAAAAGCTACCGGAAAACGTATGCAAAGTAAGTGAAAGCGGAATATCAAATCCTGAAACAGTGGAAATGCTGAGACAAGCCGGTTTCAAGGGATTCCTTATGGGCGAACAATTCATGAAGCAAGACTGTCCCGGAGATGCACTGAAACTCTTTCTGCAGAAGATAAAAGAATTGAATAAATAAACACAACCTGCCTGATTATGAATTATAAATTGATAAAGGTTTGCGGAATGCGGGATGCCGACAACATACATGCAGTGACTGGATTGGGAATAAGCATGATGGGATTTATTTTCTATCCTAAGTCCAAGCGCTATGTATCGTCTCCGGTCATAAAGTATCAAACGCCAAACGTAAAGCGTGTCGGTGTGTTTGTAAATGATTCGTCTGAGAATATAATCCATAAAATTGCGGACTATGACTTAGATTACATACAACTGCACGGCAACGAATCCCGCAGGGAATGTGAAACTCTGCGCACATACATTGCACAACATGCCAAGTCTGAATTAAAAATCATAAAGGCAATAAGCGTAAGCGGACCTGAAGACATCTCAAAATATAAGAATTATGAAGGGGTTGCAGACCTATTGTTATTCGACACTAAATGTAAAACCATTGGAGGAAGCGGAGAACAATTTGACTGGTCGGTACTGAACTATTATGACGGCAACACTCCTTTTTTACTCAGCGGAGGTATTGGACCGGAAGATATTGACAGACTAAAAGCCTTTCAGCATCCCCGATGCATCGGCATTGACCTGAACAGCAGGTTTGAAACAACTCCGGCTATGAAAGACGTTGCCAAATTGTCTGAATTTATATCAAAATTGAAATAAAAAAAAACAATTAGTTATTATGAATAAAATAAATAAACTTTTCAGTGAAAACAAAGACCGCAAATTGCTGTCATTGTATTTCTGTGCCGGATGTCCTACCCTCGAAGGTACCGGCAATGTCATCAAGACTCTAGAGAAAAAAGGCATTGCAATGATTGAAGTCGGCATGCCCTTCAGTGACCCTCTTGCAGACGGACCTGTTATTCAAAGTGCCGGCACAGTAGCTCTGAAAAACGGTATGAGTCTTCATCTTCTTCTTTCACAGCTAAAAACCATAAAAAAAGAAGTAAATATTCCTCTCGTTGTAATGGGGTATCTTAACCCTGTGATGCACTTCGGCATCGAAGAATATTTCAAAGCCTGCGCCGATGCAGGTGTCAGCGGAACTATAATTCCAGATCTTCCATTCCAAGACTATCAGGATGTGGTGAAACCTATTGCCGACAAATACGACATACGCGTAATAATGATGATAACTCCTGAAACAAGTGAAGAACGCATACGCTTCATAGATGACAACACCGACGGATTCATATATATGGTAAGTTCTGCCAGCGTAACCGGAGCACAGAACAATTTTGATGAAACAAAACAGGCATACTTCAACAAAGTAAACAGCATGAATCTGCGTAATCCACGCATGATAGGTTTCGGAATAAGCAACAAGCAGACTCTGGAGAGCGCACAGAACAATGCTGCAGGAGCCATAATAGGTTCAAAATTCGTTACGCTGCTTAATGAAACCGGCAATGCAGAGGAAGCCATAGACAAACTGTATGAAGCATTGAAAAAATAATATAAACGGCAATTACACATTGCCAATCAAAAAAAAGAATATTATGTATAAAGTTGACGATAAAGGATTTTTCGGAAAATTCGGAGGCGCATACGTGCCTGAGATATTATATAAATGTGTTACAGACCTCCAAAAGGCTTATAAACCTATCATTGAGAGTGACGAATTCAAAAAAGAATATTATTCTCTGCTAAAAGACTATGTAGGTCGCCCTTCACCTCTTTATTATGCCAAGCGCATGAGTGAGAAATACGGATGCCAGTTGTATCTGAAACGAGAAGACCTGAACCATACCGGTGCTCACAAAATAAACAACACCGTGGGACAAATTCTCATGGCTAAGAAGATGGGCAAAACTCGTATCATAGCAGAGACCGGAGCCGGTCAGCACGGAGTTGCCACAGCTACGGTATGTGCTCTTATGAACATGGAATGTGAAATATTCATGGGTGCCACAGACGTAGAACGCCAACACACCAACGTAGAACGCATGAAGATGCTAGGTGCTAAAGTAACACCTGTGCACACAGGCAATATGACACTAAGCGATGCCTGCTCTGAAGCTATACGCAACTGGTGCTGTCATCCGGACAATACATTCTATATCGTAGGCTCTACAATGGGTCCTCATCCTTATCCTGACATCGTGGCAAAGATGCAGAGCATTATAAGCAAGGAAATAAAATGGCAACTGGAAGAAAAAATCGGGCGCGACTATCCTGACTATCTCATAGCATGCGTAGGTGGAGGAAGTAATGCCGCCGGCACCATATATCACTACATAGACGATGACCGCGTGAAAATTGTTCTGGCAGAAGCCGGTGGTCACGGCATTGACACTGATTATACGGCTGCCACAATACATTGTGGTTCAGAAGGCATTATTCATGGTGCACGCAGTCTTGTTATGCAGGACGAAGATGGACAGATAAAAGAAGCCTTCACCATATCTGCCGGTCTGGATTACCCGGGCATAGGTCCTATGCACGCAGACCTTGCATCAAAAGGACGTGAGAAAGTTCTGGCTATAAATGATGACGAGGCTATTTATGCCGGATATGAACTGACACGCATGGAAGGCATAATTCCTGCCATAGAGAGTGCCCACGCCGTGGCATCATTGAAGAAGTTGCAGTTCAAGAAAGACGATGTTGTTGTTCTCACCGTAAGTGGACGTGGTGACAAAGATGTAGAAACATACCTCAATAATAAAACAATGGCAAAGGAATACGGTAACTTCTAAACAACACATAATGAACAATTATAAAACATCAACAAGAACGATTCTTGCCGACCTCTACACTCCTGTAGGAGTATATATGCGTCTACGCGACATATATCCACAGTCGGCTCTGATGGAGAGTTCCGACTATCATGGCAATGACAACTCACGGTCATTTATCGGTGTCCACCCCATCGGTTCCATTGCCATTGGTCACGGACATATAACCATGACATTTCCAGATGGCTCTGTAACGCACAGTGACATCAATGGATACGGCAATGACTGCAAAATGCAAAAGGGACATGCCAAAGACCAGGTGGCACAAGCCATAAATGATTTTATTTCAAAATTCAATGTGGAAGGTGAAGGCAGCAACTATTGCGGACTGTACGGGTACACGGCATTCAATGCCGTGCGCTATTTTGAAGATATACCAATAAAGGATACCACTCTAGCCAAAAACGATGCTCCCGATATTTATTATATTATATACCGTGACATAATCGTGTTCGACCACTTCAACAACACCATGCAGCTGATAACTCTCTGTGATGATAAGTCTGATGGCGGTGAGGGCGTAATTGAAGAACTATACAAGAACATCAACAAAGCCAATGTCAAGCCATACGATTTTCATCCTGTCGGTGACAGCTACAGCCCAATGACCGACGAAGAGCATAAGGCTAACATACGCCATTGCATACAGCACTGCATGCGTGGCGATGTGTTCCAGATAGTTCCTTCACGCAGATTTATCCAGAAATACGAAGGTGATGACTTCAAACTTTACCGCGCACTGAGAAGCATAAATCCTAGTCCGTATCTTTTCTATTTTGACTTCGGAGGATTCCGCATATTCGGTTCTTCTCCTGAAACCCACAACCGCATTGAAGGCGACACCGCATTCATTGATCCTATAGCCGGAACCACAAAACGCACCGGAAACATAGAACAAGACCGCAAGAATGCCGAATTTCTACGCAATGACCCGAAGGAAAATGCTGAGCACGTAATGCTTGTAGACTTGGCTCGCAATGACCTGTCACGCAACTGCCACAACGTAAAAGTAGACTTCTACAAAGATATGCAGTTCTACAGCCATGTGGTTCACCTAGTGAGTCGCGTAAGCGGTACTATAAACAAGGGTGCCGACCACATACGCGAGTTCATAGACACTTTCCCGGCGGGAACTTTAAGCGGAGCACCAAAAGTACGTGCCATGCAGATTATTTCAGAACTGGAACCCCACAACCGTGGAGCTTACGGAGGCTGCATAGGTTTCATTGGTCTGAACGGAAATCTGAATCAGGCGATAGTAATCCGCACATTCATAAGCCGTGGCGGTGAACTATGGTTTCAGGCAGGAAGCGGAGTCGTGGCAAAAAGCAACGACCAATACGAACTGGAAGAATGCAACAATAAATTAGGCGCATTGGTGAAAGCCATTCACATAGCAGAAAAATTATGAAAATAGTTATAATAGACAATTACGATTCCTTCACTTACAACCTGTCTCATCTGGTGAAGGAACTTGGAGCTGAAGTCACAGTATACCGCAATGACCAGTTCACTATAAACCAACTGGAACCTTTCGACAAGATTATTCTATCCCCGGGTCCGGGCATTCCGTCAGAAGCAGGTCTTCTTCTTGATGTAATAAAGCATTATGCCGGTCTTAAACCTATGCTCGGCGTTTGCCTTGGCCATCAAGCCATAGGAGAAGCTTTTGGCGGCAAACTGGAAAATCTGTCAGAGGTGTACCAAGGTGTAGCCACCCCCATAAAACAATTTGCCAGTGACTATATTTTTGACGGTCTGCCACAACAGATAGAAGTGGGCCGCTATCACAGTTGGGTGGTCAGTCACGAATCATTTCCCGACTGCCTTGAAATAACAGCAGAAAGCGAAGAAGGACAGATTATGGCACTTCGCCACAAGAACTATGACATACACGGCATTCAGTTCCATCCGGAGAGCGTGCTGACCCCTCAGGGCAAAACAATTTTATCCAACTGGCTCAACGCATAAAGATTGTCGGAAATTTGGTAATTTCATATTTTAGGTGTATCTTTGCACCCTGATATGAATACGTTATTTCCCTTTCAACTAGATATTTTAGATTTCATTTTCAAAGGAATCATAATAGGAGTAATCGCATCGGCCCCAATGGGTCCGGTGGGAATACTCTGCGTTCAGCGGACTCTTAACAAAGGCCGATGGTTTGGCTTTGTTACCGGAATAGGTGCAGCATTAAGTGATTTCATTTATGCTCTGCTCACAGGCGCCGGCATGAGTTTCGTTATGGACATTGTAAACGACCCTCAAAGAAAGTTTTATCTGCAGATAATAGGCGGAGTTGTATTGATGATATTTGGAATCTATTGTTATCGCAATAATCCTATGCACAATGCTCATCAAAGTTCCAAAAATTCTAAAGGAAGTCTATGGCATAACGGGGTAACTGCATTTCTAGTTACATTCTCCAATCCGCTCATCATATTTATATTCATAGCCACATTCGCTCAGTTTGCTTTTGTGGTACCTCATCGCCCTATTGAGATGTCAGTAGGCTATATAAGTATTATTTTCGGTGCACTGATGTGGTGGTATGGTCTGACATGGCTACTGGATAAACTTAGAAGCAAATTTGATACAAACGGTATCATCATAATAAACAAGATAATAGGAAGCATTGTGATTATATTCTCGCTGATTGCCCTCTTCGGCACAGTTTTCAATCTCTATCATCTTCCTACATTTGGAGAGTAAACATTATGCAAATAGCAAAAGAATTAAGGAAAAAGTCAATAGCTGAATATCTGCTCTATATGTGGCAGATGGAAGATTTAATCCGTGCCATGGGCTGTTCACTGCCCCTAATACGCAAGGCTTACATCAGTAAGTTCACCAATTTGGATGAAGAACAGCTTAATGATGAAATAGACTGGTTTGGAAATATGGTACGCATGATGAATGAAGAAGGCAAACGAGACGAAGGTCATCTAAGCATAAATGAAATTGTTGTTCACGACATGACTGATTTTCACAACCGTCTTCTTCACAGCAACAGATTTCCTGTGTACAATGCCGAATACTACAAGGTGTTGCCTTTCATCGTGGAACTGAGAAACAAAGGTGAAAAGGATGTCAGTGAAATAGAAACTTGTCTGAATGCACTTTATGGAGTGATGGTACTGCACATGCAGAATAAAGAGATTTCTCCTGAAACAGAACTTGCAATAAAAGAAATAACCATATTCACCGGTCTACTTTCTGATTATTACATCAAAGATGAAAAAGAGGGACTGGACTGGGGTGACAAAGAACCAAAGATTTAATTGCCAATTGTCAATTATCAATTATAAAAGAAGTATGAATATATTAGTAACCGGTGCCAACGGTCAACTTGGCAATGAAATTCAGCTCGTGACAAAGAACAGTCAGGATAAGTATCTTTTTACTGATGTATGCGAGGGGTATCTGCATGTAGACATCACAAATATTGATGTTATAAGAAAAGTTGTCAAGGAAAACAATATCGAATGTATTATCAACTGCGCTGCATGGACAAATGTAGACAAAGCTGAAGAAAAAGAATCTCTTGTTGAAACTCTTAATGCCAAAGCTCCGGAAAACCTTGCTATAGCAATGAAAGAGGTTAATGGACTGCTTGTTCATATTTCTACTGATTACGTATTTGGCGGAGATCCATACAATACCCCATGCGATGAAGAGCAGCAAGGTACTCCTACCGGCATATACGGCAAAACAAAACTACATGGCGAACAGCTTATTCAGGCTACAGGAGTGAATCATATTATAATACGTACATCATGGCTGTATAGTGAATTCGGGCATAACTTCGTAAAAACAATGCTGGAACTTACTGCCACAAAGCCACAATTGAAAGTTGTATTCGATCAATGTGGAACTCCTACCTATGCAGGTGATCTTGCCAAAGCAATCTACTATATTGTTGAATTCCGTAAATTCGTTGACCACAGCGGTATATACAACTTCAGCAATGAAGGTGTATGCTCTTGGTATGATTTCACCATGAAAATTGCAGAACTGTCTCTGCACAGCACTTGCGATATTCAACCTTGCCATAGCGATGAATTCCCTTCACCTGTGAAACGACCTGCATACAGCGTGCTGGACAAAACTAAAATCAAGGATACTTTCGGCATACAGATACCATATTGGACAGCTTCGCTGAAAACATGCATCAATAACTTAAGATTAAAATAAGTAATGAACGAGATACAACGCCGGCGTACCTTTGCCATAATCTCTCACCCTGATGCTGGTAAAACCACTCTTACCGAGAAATTTCTTCTGTTTGGTGGTCAGATTCAAGTGGCAGGTGCAGTAAAAAGCAATAAGATTCGCAAAACAGCTACCTCCGACTGGATGGATATTGAGAAACAGCGCGGTATATCTGTTTCTACTTCTGTTATGGAATTTGACTATCTGCCTGACGGACAGAAAGGAGAACCATATAAGGTTAATATTCTGGATACTCCAGGGCATCAGGATTTTGCCGAAGACACCTACCGTACTCTTACAGCCGTAGACTCAGCTATCATCGTGGTTGACTCTGCAAAAGGTGTGGAGGCTCAGACAAGAAAACTGATGGAAGTATGCCGTATGCGCAATACTCCTGTTATAATATTCATCAACAAAATGGACCGTGAAGGGCGTGACCCTTTCGACCTTCTTGATGAATTGGAACAGGAACTTCAAATTCATGTCCGACCACTCTCATGGCCAATTGGACAAGGTATGAAATTCAAAGGTGTCTACAATATATTTGAGCAACAATTAAATCTCTTCACTCCAAACAAGCAGCGCGTCACTGAAAAAGTAGCAGTAGACATTGCTTCAAAACAACTTGACGAACAGGTGGGAGAACGTGAAGCACAACAATTGCGTGATGATTTGGAACTTGTTGACGGTGTTTACCCGGAATTAAACATAGAAAACTATCGTTCTGCAGAAGTGGCACCGGTGTTTTTCGGTTCGGCTTTAAACAACTTTGGTGTTCAGGAACTGCTGAACTGCTTTGTTGAAATAGCTCCAAGTCCTAAGCCTACAAAGGCAGAAGAACGAATAGTAGAACCTGCAGAATCAAAGTTTACCGGTTTCATATTCAAGATTACCGCCAACATAGACCCTAACCACCGTTCATGTATAGCCTTCTGCAAGATTTGTTCAGGTAAATTTCAACGCAACCAGCCTTACTTTCATGTACGCCAAGGCAAAACGGTACGTTTTTCTTCACCTACACAATTCATGGCGCAACGTAAGAGCACAGTAGAAGAAGCTTATCCTGGTGATATTGTAGGTCTTCCTGATAACGGAATATTCAAAATAGGAGATACACTCACAGAAGGCGAGCAATTGCATTTCAGGGGACTGCCAAGTTTTTCTCCATTGCTTTTCAAATATATTGAAAACAATGACCCAATGAAAAGCAAACAGTTCCAGAAAGGTATTGACCAACTTATGGACGAAGGTGTGGCACAGTTATTTGTCAACCAATTCAACAACCGCCGCATCATCGGTACTGTAGGTCAGTTGCAGTTTGAAGTAATCCAATATCGTCTGGAGCATGAATACAACGCCAAATGCCGTTGGGAACCGGTACACTTATACAAAGCATGCTGGATAGAAGCTGAAGACGAAAAGCAACTAGATGAATTCAAGAAACGCAAATATCAGTATATGGCAAAAGATGCCGAAGGACGAGATGTATTCCTTGCTGATAGCGGTTATGTACTAAGCATGGCTCAGCAAGACTTCAAAGGCATTAAATTTCACTTTACAAGTGAATTCTAAAAAAAATAAGAACAGACTAATAAAAATAAATGGCAGACCGGAAATTCCAGTCTGCCATTTATTTATTTTACTTATTGATATCCCAACCTACAGCACTTGCACCAAGCACAGCTGCACTGGAACCTTCAAGACCACTTATCAAGAACTTGGCCTTACCCTTGAATACATTGAGCACATGCTCGTCATAACTCTTCTTAAGAGGTTTCATAAGAAGATCACCTGCCTTTGTAAGACCACCGAAGAATATAAATGCTTCAGGTGATGAGAATGCTGCAAAATCAGCACAAGCTTCTCCAAGCATCTCACCTGTAAACTCATATACTCTATTGGCAAGAGCATCTCCCTTTCCGGCAGCAATACTTACATCAAGAGACGTAATATCTTCAAGCTTCATACTACGAAGAAGAGAATCTTCCTGAGATGTTTCCAGGAATTCACGTGCCGTACGTGCCACACCGGTGGCTGAGCAATAAGCCTCAAGACATCCCTTACGACCACAACCGCAAGGACGACCATTCTCAGGACGCATGATAACATGACCTAATTCTCCGGCAAAGCCATCGCTGCCATATACCATCTGTCCATTAATTACAATACCGCTACCTACACCGGTACCAAGTGTAATCACAATGAAATTCTTCATGCCACGTGCCACACCATAAGTCATTTCGCCGATAGCGGCTGCATTGGCATCATTGGTAAGAGCCACAGGAATACCAAGCTTCTTACTGAACATCTCTGCTAATGGAACGATACCGTCATGCCCCCATGAAAGATTTGGAGCAAATTCTATTGTACCTGTATAATAGTTGCCATTAGGGGCACCTATACCCATAGCCTTGATATTTTCAATACCACCGACTTCATCAATAATAACCTGAAGCGCAGACACAGATGCATCCACATAACTTTCAACTTTCTCATAACCTTGGGTTTTAATAGCTGTCGTAGCTTTTATTCCACCACGAGAATCTACAATACCAAACACTGAGTTTGTTCCACCCAAATCCAAGCCTATTACATAAGGCTTCATAACTTCATTCGCTGCCATGTTTTTCTTATTATATAGTTAGATAATATTTTTCTCCATGCAAAAATACGGTTTTTACAGTAGACCGCAAAATTTTTGCAATACTTTTTTATTCTGCACTGAAGTCTGCCACCATCTTGCGATACATACTATACATACGCGTACGAGACACATATCCAATGAGGATATTGTTTACATCTACCACAGGAAGAAAATTACAATTAGCTTTTTCAAACTTCCGCATAACATCCTGCATCTTGTCGTCTCGCTGTAATTTGGCACGCGCCGGGGTCATAATCTGCGAAACTGTAAACCTATTGTACAATTCTGTACGGAACATGACATGACGTATCTTGGTAATATCAACCTCACCAAGCAATGTGCCTGCCTCATCAAGCACAGGTAAGAAACTGGTGTGACTTTTACTGATTACATTGATAAGTTTGCCCAACGGCATATTCTGAGTGACACTTTCAAACTGACGGTCTATGATGCTGTCAAGACTCATCAGAGTCAGAATAGACTGGTCTGTATGATGAGTCAGCAGTTTGCCTTCACGCGCCAGTCGCATTCCATATATACTATGAGGCTCAAAGATGTTTATGGTAAGATACGAACAGATGCAGACTATCATCAGAGGCATGAAGAGTTTATAACCTCCAGTAAGTTCAGCTATCAGAAATATACCCGTAAGAGGAGCATGCATAACTCCTGCCATAACTCCTGCCATTCCCATAAGGGCAAAATTGTTTTCAGGCACATAGACTCCTATCTGATATATATTCCATAATCTGGCAAAGAAAAATCCCGCAAAACCTCCTATAAACAATGCCGGAGCAAAAGTTCCACCACATCCTCCGGCTCCATTTGTCGCAGACGTAGCAAAGACTTTAGTAAGAATTACCAGTCCAACATAGAGCACAAGTAGATTACTGTCACCATAGAACAAAGAACCATCCATAACTTTGTCCCAGTCTGCCTGAGTGTTTCCTGACAACAGCACATTTACAGCTGAATACCCTTCACCATAGAGTGAAGGAAAAAGAAAAATAAGCGTACTGAGAATTACACCTCCAAGAACTAGCTTAATGTAAGGATGAGTCTTGAGACCGGCAAACACATTTTCACAGGCAGTCATAGCCCGCATAAAGTAAAGAGAAACAAAACCCAGGAAAATACCAAGCACTATACACGCAGGAAGTCTGTCTATACTCCATGGATTGGTAAGCGTAAAGTCAAAAAGCGACTTACTACCCATAAGGATATAAGTAAGGCAATTGGCGGTAACACTTGCAATGAGTATCGGCAACAGAGAGGCCATGGTAAGATCAAGCATCAACACCTCAAGTGTGAATACCAACCCGGCTATAGGAGCCTTGAATATTCCGGCAATGGCAGCACTGGCTCCACATCCCACAAGGAGCATAAGAGTATGATTATCCAAATGAAATATACGCCCAAGATTACTTCCTATGGCTGAACCTGTAAGCACAATAGGAGCTTCTGCTCCCACAGAACCACCAAAACCTATTGTTATGCCGGAAGCTACTACTGAAGACCAACAATTATGAGCCCTTAGTCGTGATTTTTTGCTGGATATCGCATAGAGCACACGAGTGATACCATGAGAGATATTGTCTTTTACCACATGTCTGACAAAAAGCGACGTGATATAAATACCCATAATAGGGTAAAGCAAATAAAGCCAGTTGATGGACGTAAAATCAAAACTGGCAGTGAGCAACTGCTGTATAAACGAAATAATGGTATGCAGCACATAACCGGCTATAGAAGCAAATACCCCTATAAAGAAAGCCAGAATAAGCGTCATCTGTCGATTGGACAGCCGCGACTGACACCATGATATTATATTCAGAGTCACTTACTTTCTGATAACTGTTACAACTCCAGACTTATCCAATTTTATAATACTGCTCGGTGTATGCGGCTTATGCTCCTGACGGCGAGACTCGCACACATAATCCACAGCATCAAGTATTTCCTGAGAAATGTCACCGTAGTTTGCTGCAGCCGGTTCTCCACTCACATTGGCAGACGTACTTACAAGAGGTTTCTGAAAACGGAAACACAGTTCATGAGAAAACGGCTCTTTAGTGATTCTCATAGCAAGACTGCCATCTTCAGCCACAAGATTTGGAGCCACATTCACGGCATCATCAAGAATTATGGTAGTAGGTTTCACCGCAGCATCAACAAGGTCCCATGCCACATTAGGAACGTTGCGGAAATAACGCTGCAAGCGTGCATCTGAGTCTACAAGGCAGATAAGAGCCTTAGAATCATCACGATGCTTTATTTCATACACTTTAGCTACAGCTTCGGGATTAGTAGCATCACAACCTATCCCCCACACAGTATCTGTAGGATAGAGTATCACCCCACCCTTTTTCATGCAATCTATTGCATTTTTTATATCTTCAGAAGTTTTCATAATTCACAATACATATTTTTCAATGTACAATACATAATTATCATTTAATAATATATCAGCCTATACGCGTTCCATTCAAGAAATCACTAGCTTTCATTCTCTTCTTGCCTGGAAGCTGAAGTTCAAGTATTTCAAGATATTTATCAGAACATGAAATATACAGATGATTTTTCTCAGCAAACATTACGGCAGGTGCATCATCAGTCTTCAGGTCTGTCTTCAAAGTTTTGAATATCTTTATTGTCACATCCTTGCCATTAAGAGGCAGAACAGTCCAGGTTCCTGGATACGGACTCAGTCCACGAACAAAGTCATGTACATTCTCAGCCTTTTTATTCCAGTCTATCTGGCATGTTTCCTTGAATATTTTCGGAGCCACACGCTGAGCTGGAGTAAGTTCTGCATCAAGCAAAAGAGAGTTCTGTTCAATTGTCTCTACAGTTCCGTCTCCTTCTATCAGAGCATCCACCGTTTCTATAGCAATCTGAGCACCAAGCTTCATCAATCCGTCATACACATATTCCACATCAGCATTCTCAGGTATTGGAAGATGTTTCTGCATGATGATGCGTCCTGTATCTATATCATGATCCAAAAAGAACGTGGTAACACCAGTTTCCTTTTCTCCATTGATGATAGCCCAATTGATTGGAGCGGCACCACGATACTTTGGCAGCAGAGCTGCATGGACATTAAATGTGCCCAGACGTGGCATTGCCCACACTATTTCAGGAAGCATACGGAATGCAACAACAACTTGAAGGTCGGCATGGAACGAACGCAACTGCTCTACAAATATCGGATTTTTCATCTTTTCCGGCTGAAGCACCGATATGTCATGAGCCATTGCAAACTGTTTTACGGCAGACGGCTGCAGAACGTCCTGATGGCGCCCAACCGGCTTATCAGGCTGAGTAACAACAGCCACAACATTATAGCCGCCTTCAACAAGCGACTGAAGAGTGCCCACGGCAAATTCCGGAGTACCCATGAATATAATTCGTAAATCTTCTTTTTTCATCTACCGTGCAAAGATAATGAAAATCAGATACAATACAAAATAAATTTATCTATTTTTTATATCAAAGACATACTGTTTTAAGACTAAGAAATCCATTGGTGATTTCTTAGTCTATAAAAAGGGCTCTGTTAAACTCTGTTTAAAATTTGCATTTGACACAAATATGATTTATATTTGTGCCAAGTATTGATTTAGAAGTCTTTTTTATTCTAAATCGCTTTCGAGGTTGGTTGCATCCTGCGCCAACCTCTTTTCTTTGCTATGCTTTTAGAAGCCACCTCTGTGACCACCGCCACCGAAGCCACCGCCTGGGCCTCCCATTCCACCACGGTCACGTCCATATCTATCACCTGGACCACCTCCATCAGGTCCGCCACGGCGACCATTCATAGCCTTACGCGCATTTTTGTCACCAAAGAGATTTATGCGGTATATAACATGCAGCATCATATAACTGTTGACGCTATTGTACTGAGTATCACTCTTCTGCAAAGCACTGATAGTACGGCTAAGATTGCTCTGGTTACGAAGAATGTCATACATCTGAAGACTAATCGTGAAAGGTTTGCCTTTCAGGAATCCCTGAGACAACTGTGCATTCCACACCAGTTCATTTGTATTCATAGAAGCGTCACTATATCCACGACGACTGTTTTCATGAAGATCTGAAGCGAGACTCATTCCCCAAGGAAATGAAACATTTACAGAACCACCATAGGCAAACTGCCATGTATCAAGGTTACTTTGACTTTGAAGTTCGTTACGGGAATGAGTATAGTTCAAAGAACCATCCAAAGCTAATTCCAACCAACTATTACGATAACTAGTCTCTATACGTTCACCAAGAGAAAAGCTCTTTGTTGTATTTTTTTGAGAAGAAGAATTGCTGTCAAGGGTAATGTAACCTACATAATTATTGTAATTGGCACTGGTAAAAGTATTCACGTTAAATACTCCGGCTGTATCTATAGCTGTATTATACATGAAAGCTCCCATCATATTCCAGTTGCCATTGATGTTCTGAGGTTGAGTTGTACGCCCACCGGTGGTTTCATCATAGGTCACCATATTACTAATACTATTGTTAGTGGAACTATAGTTAACATACGTCATAAGAGCCTGCTGACGTTTTTCTATATACGTATTATAGAATACGCGAAGGTTATTAGTGAACGATGGTTTCAAACCTGGATTACCTTTGCTTACATTCAGCGGGTCACTGTCATCAGTGATGTCCAGGAGTTGAGTCATACTAGGCTGAGAAGTTGTTCCGCGGTAATTCACACGAAGATTGCTCACTTTGGAGAAACGATAACGGAAATCAAGTGTAGGAGTAATGTTTGTAACCGTGCGCACTGTGTCTACATGCACCCCCTGGTAATCCTGCATATAATTGCTTTTCTGAGGCTGAACCATAACACCCACATTGAAATTATACTTTGTACGGATGATTCGCAACATCAGTTCAAACTCATTTATATAATTCTTGTATTCTGAATAACGGCTCAAATCACTATCAAGATAACTTTCAACAGGATTAGCAAGACGTGACAGGAAACTATCCCATCCACCATAGACAAGTTTCAATCCACTGAAATAGTCTTCACCAAGATTACTGAAATCATAAGTAGAACGGTCGCTCTTAGTGTATTTATACTGGAAACTATAACTGAACTGTAAGAATGTGGCTTTGAAGATAGGTTCGCTATAAGTGAACTTTGCCTTATACCCCCAATTTGTAGTAGGAGTAAGATTCCAACGGTTGGTCTGATAAGTAGAATCCTGACCGGCAGAATTCAACAACTGGTACAGATGCACATTGCTCAACGACAGACTTTTACTATCACTCTTTCCATAGCTGCCCTCTGCACGCACGGTGAAGTTACGTCCCTTAGACCCAAGTTTCCTGTTATACTGAAACATCAATTCAGCACTTTTACTGTTAGCGTAACTCAAACCACTATTATCTCGAGTATTCACCATAAGGCTATCTTCAGACATTTTGGTTATAGCCTCTGCTGCCAGTGGATTAACCACATACAGATAAGGATCATCATTGTATGAAGCTGATTTGCTTATTGTGATACCGTCATTCTGAGAATAAGTAAATGTCGGACGAACCATAATATTAGTCATTGTATCCGGTTTCCATTCCAACCGCATACGCCCATCAATACTATTGCTACGAGAATAATTCTGGTTGAGGCTGTTGGTAAACGCTCCTGTTTTACTAACAAAATTTTCAGTAGCATTCACAGAATTCACATCTCCGTCGGAATGATTCCAACGCAGAGAAGCATCCAACTGCAATTTATCCTTTATCTCATAATTAAAATTGGCTCCCAACATCTTACTGGCATTCAAGCCCTGTTTATTTGCTCCAAAACGTCCATATCCTCCTCCGCCAGGAAATCCTTGGTCGTTGGTATTGTTTCCATTGCCAAATAGCATAAAACGATATTTATCATTGAAATACGCACCCATAACACGATTGGCATATCGGTTTTCTGAACCTGCAGACAAATCTATGTTTGAGAACATACCCTTGTTCATACCGGGTTTCATACCAAAATCAAGCACGGTCTGTTCCTCGCCATCATCAATACCTGTAACCCGCGCCAAATCACTTTTCTGGTCGTATGCTTTCACCTTATTAATAATAGAAGTAGGAATATTCTTCAGAGCCGTCTTCGTGTCTCCCGTCATGAATTCCTTTCCTTCTACCATAATTTTCTTCACAGTTTTTCCATTAATAGTAATAGTACCGTCATCACTTACCTGAGCACCCGGCAGACGCTTTACCAATTCCTCTATAGTGGAACCTTCTGGAGTACGGTAAGCAGCAGCATTATATACAAAAGTATCTTCTTTCAACACCACCTTCTGGGCCTGACCGGTAACAACCGCACCTTTCAGCATTATGGCATCAGTGCCCATATTTATTTTGCCCAACGCTATGTCTTTATCATCAGACACAACGATGTTGCGAGTTATCTGCCTATATCCCACAGATGACACTCTGAGAATATAAGAGCCATTAGACGGTGCCGCAAGCCGGAAGTTTCCGTTATCGTCACTTAGAGTACCACTCACAAAGGTACTGTCTTTACGCTTAAGCAACTGTACTGTGGTTTGAATCATGCCCTCACCACTCTCCTTGTCTACAAGAGTTCCGGAAACATTGCGTGATTGAGAAAATGCTGTCATTTGGAAAAGAAGTACAAAAAACAGCAAAAGGTTTCTTTTCATATTTTTGTTTGTTTTGTTTTTATTTTCAGTTCTGAAACACTAATAAAGTGTCAGAAAAACCCTTTTGTAATATATGACGTAAAAAAAATAAATAAGTTTAATCAAAAACTATAAAAAATTACAGAAAATTTTGTTTTTAACTTGAAATAATATATTTTTGCACAAGAAATCACGTTTTTATGTTACAATATGGAGCAGAGAATTATTATTTCAAAGAATATTAAAGAAGAAATTGCCGTAGCAATCTCTGAGTGTGAACACGACAAAATGTTCGTTCTGACAGACGAAACTACCAGAGATATGTGCTGGCCACTGATGAAAGACTTCTTCTCTATGAAGAATGCCAGACTGATTGTTATCAGAGCCACAGACACTCATAAAAATATAGAAAGCCTCAGTCATGTATGGGAAGAACTACAGAAGGGAGGAGCCTCAAGGCACTCGCTGCTGATAAACCTTGGAGGAGGAATGGTAACCGATCTTGGAGGATTTGCCGCTTCAACTTTCAAACGTGGCATGAACTTCATCAACATACCCACAACCCTGCTTTCTATGGTAGATGCGTCTGTGGGCGGTAAAACTGGTATAAATTTCGGTGGACTGAAAAATGAGATAGGAGTTTTCAATGATTCCAAATTTGTAATCCTTGATACAGACTTTCTAAAGTCACTGGACTCTGAAAATATCTGCAGCGGATATGCAGAAATGCTGAAACACGGGCTGATAAGCAATGATAAAATGTGGGCTGAACTTATAAACTTCGACTTACTGAGACCAGACCTGAAAGTGTTGCAGAAAATGGTGGCTGACTCCGTGAAGGTTAAGGAAAAAGTAGTAGCTGAAGACCCTTACGAAAAAGGCATAAGAAAAGCTCTGAACTTCGGTCACACCTTTGGACATTCCTTTGAAAGTTGGAGCCTCAAGCGCAAGCCGATTCTTCATGGATATGCCGTGGCTTACGGACTTATACCAGAACTTTATCTAAGTTGCGTAAAAGCATCTTTTCCAACAGATAAGATGAGACAAACAGTGAACTTCATCAAAGAGAATTATGGAACATTGCCTATATCATGCGATGATTATCCTGAGTTGATAGAGCTTATGAAACATGATAAGAAAAACACAGGAGGAATAATCAACTTCACACTATTGGGAAATATAGGCGACATAAAGATAAACAGAACTGCCACAGAAGAAGAAATCAAAGAAGCTCTGGACTTCTTCAGGGAAGGGTAATTGTCTTAAAGTGCACACTTATGAAATAAGATAACTTCTGAAAAATCAGTGTTTTACATTTTGAAATTTGCACATATCAGATATTTTTCTTATCTTTGCACCACAATATTAAAATTAAGGTTTAAGGACAAAAAATGATAACACTTACAAATCTTGCTATCCAATTTGGAAAGAGAGTGCTCTACAAAGACGTGAACATAAAATTCACACGTGGTAACATATATGGAGTTATCGGTGCCAACGGTGCCGGCAAGTCTACCCTGCTGCGCGCCATCAGTGGCGATTTGGAGCCAAACAAGGGCACCGTGGAAATGGGGCCGGGCGAAAGACTATCCATATTGGAACAGGACCACTTCAAATATGATGAATTCAAAGTAATGGACACAGTACTGATGGGACATCAGCCTCTGTGGGAAAACATGAAAGAACGCGAACGTCTATATTCTAAACTTGAAATGACAGAAGAAGACGGAAACCGAGCTGCCGAACTGGAAGAAAAATTTGCAGAGATGAATGGTTGGGAAGCTGAAAGCAATGCTGCACAACTGCTGCAGAACCTTGGAGTGAAAGAGAATCTGCATGACAAGCAAATGAGCGAGTTGAGCAACACTGAAAAAGTGCGTGTCATGCTGGCTAAAGCTCTGTTTGGCAAACCGGACAACCTCTTGCTGGATGAACCTACCAATGACCTTGACCTTGACACAGTGGAATGGCTTGAAGATTATCTCGGAGAAATAGATGAGAGTCAGACTGTACTTGTTGTAAGCCATGACCGTCACTTCCTTGACTCCGTATCTACACAAACAATAGATATCGACTATGGTAAAGTTACGGTGTTTGCCGGTAACTATAACTTCTGGTATGAAAGTTCCCAATTGGCTCTGCGCCAAGCTCAGAACCAGAAGATGAAAGCTGAAGAAAAGAAAAAGCAGTTGGAGGAATTCATACGCAGGTTCTCTGCCAACGTGGCAAAGAGTCGCCAGACAACATCAAGAAAGAAAATGTTGGAGAAACTGAACGTGGACGAAATTAAGCCTTCAAGCCGTAAGTATCCGGGCATCATATTCCAGATGGAACGTGAACCTGGCAACCAAATTTTGGAGGTAGAAGGACTTAAAGCCGTAGAAGAAGACGGAACTGTATTGTTTGACAACATAAGCTTCAATATAGAAAAAGGACAAAAAGCGGTATTCCTGAGCCACAATCCAAAGGCAATGACTGCTCTGTTTGAAATAATCAATGGCAACAGACAGGCTGATGCAGGTACATATAAATGGGGTGTAACGATTACAACGGCTTACCTGCCGCTTGACAATACCGAATTCTTCAACAGTGAAAAAAATCTTGTGGAATGGCTCGGACAATATGGCGTAGGCAATGAAGTCATGATGAAAGGCTATCTCGGAAGAATGCTATTCAACGGAGAAGAAGTTCTGAAAAAAGTAAACGTACTCTCCGGAGGTGAAAAGATGAGGTGCATGATTGCAAGAATGCAACTACAGAATGCCAACTGCCTGATTTTGGATACCCCTACCAACCATTTGGATTTGGAAAGTATTCAGGCCTTCAACAATAATCTTGTAAATTTCAAGGGCAACATTCTCTTTTCTTCTCATGACCATGAGTTCATTGAAACCATTGCCGACCGCATAATAGAACTCACTCCGTCAGGCACTATAGATAAGATGATGCCGTATGACGAGTATATTCACGACGAGGCAATAAAAGAGCAAAAAACAAAAATGTATTAAGCAATCATCTAATTGCTTTTGGCACACTATTTGCAAATAGTAGAGCAAACAACATTTAAAGATTATGGCAAAAGAAGAAAAGACTGACATAAAAGATACAGAAAAGAAGCAGGAAAATACTGCTTCTGAAGTTGAAAAAAAACAAGATACTGACAAAGAGGCAGAAGTAGAAAAAAGCGAAGAGGCAGAATGCAAGAAGGAAAAGAATCCATTGGAAACTGCTAATAAGGAAATAGAAGAACTGAAAAAGAAAATATTGTACAAAACTGCTGAATTTGACAATTACAGAAAGCGTACGCTGAAGGAAAAGGCTGACTTGATTCTTAACGGCGGCGTGAAAACCATAGAAGCCATCTTGCCGGTCATTGATGATATGGAACTTGCCATATCTAATGCAGGCAAAATGGAAGATGCCAAGAAACTGGAAGAAGGTTGGGAACTGATTTACAAAAAGTTCCAGAAATGCCTAGAAGCTCTAGGCGTGAAAAAAATAGAGACCGAGAATGCTGATTTTGACACTGACTATCATGAAGCCATTGCGATGGTTCCTGGAATGGGCGATGACAAAAAAGGCAAGGTGATAGACTGCACAAAAACCGGATATATTATGAACGACAAGGTTGTTCGTCATGCCCAGGTAGCTGTGGGACAATAATAATTGACAATTGATAATTGACAATTGATAACTAAATGGCACAGAAAAGAGATTACTACGAAGTTCTGGGAGTAGATAAGAATGCTTCTGAAGACGAAATAAAGAAGGCTTACAGAAAAATAGCCATCAAATATCACCCTGACCGCAATCCAGGCAACAAGGAAGCTGAAGAAAAATTCAAGGAAGCTGCTGAGGCTTACGAAGTGTTGCACGACCAGCAGAAACGACAACAATATGACCAGTTCGGATTCGACGGTCCACAAAGCGGATTCGGAGGATTCGGAGGCGGAGCCGACATGAATATGGATGACATTTTTTCTATGTTCGGTGATATTTTCGGTGGACATGGTGGCGGATTCGGTGGATTCAGTGGATTCGGAAGCGGCGGAAGCAGTCAGAGACAACGTCCACAATACCGCGGAGCCGACTTGAGAATACAAGTAACACTGAGTTTACAGGATGTGGCAGAAGGAGTTACTAAAAAATTCAAGCTAAATAAAGATATTGCCTGCACACACTGTAATGGAACAGGTGCAGAGGCAGGAAGCGGAACAGAAACTTGTCCTACATGCCATGGACAGGGATATATAGTGAAAACCGTACGTACAATGCTTGGTATGATGCAGACGCAAAGCGAATGCCCTACATGCCATGGTGAAGGCTCAATAATAAAAAATAAATGTAAGTTCTGCGGTGGTTCCGGTATAGTGAAAGGTGAAGAACTTGTAGAAGTAAAGATTCCGGCAGGCGTAGCAGAAGGAATGGTAGTAAACGTTCCGGGAAAAGGCAACGCTGCTCCTCACAACGGAGTAAACGGAAATATACAGGTTTTCATACACGAAGAAAAGAACGACACATTCGTAAGAGACGGACAAGACGTTATTTACAGTCTGTTGCTTGACTTCCCTACCGCAGCTTTGGGAGGCGAAGTGGAAATACCTACCATTCAAGGCAATAAGGTAAAAATAAAAATAGAACCTGGTACTCAGCCGGGCAAAACTCTGAGACTAAGAGGTAAAGGTCTGCCTGCAGTGCAGGGATACGGACGTGGCACAGGAGATTTGGTGGTCAACATCAGCGTATATGTACCTAAGACTTTATCCGCAGATGAGAAAAAGGCAATAGAGAACTTCAGGAACAGTGACAACTTCAAAGGTGACAGCAACACAAAGAAGACCATATTCCAGAAATTCAGGAATTACTTCAATTGACAATGAATTACAAAGAAACCGTAGAATATCTATTCAACAGCACCCCTGTTTTCGAACATGTGGGTGCTTCTGCTTATAAAGAGGGACTGTACAATACTATAGAATTGGACAATCACTTCGGTAATCCCCACCGGAAATTCAAGACCATACACGTTGCAGGAACCAATGGCAAAGGCTCATGCTCCCACTCTTTGGCAGCCATGCTCCAAGAAAGCGGTCTGAAAGTGGGATTATACACATCGCCTCACATTGTCGATTTCAGAGAACGAATAAGGGTTAATGGTGAGTGTATAAGCGAAAAATACATAATAGACTTCGTGGAACAAGAACGTAATTTCTTTGAGCCCTTATCTCCAAGTTTCTTTGAACTCACAACAGCCATTGCATTCAAATATTTTGCAGAGCAACATGTGGACATTGCCGTAATAGAAGTAGGACTTGGCGGCAGATTAGACTGTACCAACATCATAACTCCAATACTGTCGGTGATAACAAACATAAGCATGGACCACACTCAGTTTCTGGGCAACACCCTCGCAAAGATTGCAGGAGAGAAAGCCGGCATAATCAAACAAGGAATACCGGTGATAATCGGTGAAGATGTAGAAGAAACTCGTCCGGTGTTTGAAGAAAAAGCTAAAGAAATGCATGCTCCCATATTCTTTGCACAAGATTTCCCAGAAGTCACTACAAGCAAAATCACGGAAGAAGGTGGCAGAGACTATGACACTGTAAGCTACGGAAAAATACATGGTGATTTGTCTGGTGACTATCAGGAGAAAAATATGAATACGATACTCACAGCTCTGAAACATCTGCCTGAAGGACTGATAAAGACATCTGCCATAACTGACGGACTGAAAAACGTAGCAGAGTTAACAGGCATCGTTGGCAGATGGATGAAAATAAACGACAAGCCAACAGCTATATGCGACACAGGGCACAATGTCGGCGGATGGCAATATCTGGCACCACAGATTAAAGCCCAGAAATGCAGGCAAAAAAGAATTGTATTCGGAATGGTAGACGACAAAGACATCAAGACAGTGATGACTATGCTGCCAAAAGATGCTATTTATTACTGGACTCAAGCTTCCAGCAAAAGAGCCATACCTGTTGAAAAAGTAGCTGAATATGGACGCCAATGCGGACTGAAAGGAAACGAATATGAAGATGTAAAAACAGCTTATCATACAGCCCTTAAAGATTCTGCCGATGATGATTTTATCTTTGCAGGAGGTTCCAGTTATATAGTCGCCGACCTGCTAAACTAATTATTTTACTTAAAAATCTTAATCTCTGTTTTTTTCTGTGCTTTAATTTGTATATGCCAATTATTTTTAGTTACTTTGCATTAGATTATAGAATAAACTAAAAACTTAAAATATATTATGAGCACAGAACCAAATGAAAACATTTGTGGTCTGAAACGTGAGAACTTTCAGACCACTGTGAATGGAAAGAAGACCGATTTATATGTTCTGAAAAATGCAAATGGCAATGAAGTGGCTATTACCAACTACGGCGGAGCCATTGTGGCAATCATGGTTCCAGACAAAAACGGCAACAGAGCCAATGTAATTCAGGGACACGACAACATTCAGGACGTGATAAATTCTCCTGAGCCTTATCTTTCCACTTTAATCGGCAGATACGGAAACAGAATCTGCAAGGGTAAATTCCAATTACACGGCAAAGAATACCAGTTGGCAATAAACAACGGTCCTAATGCTTTACATGGTGGTCCTACAGGATTTCACGCAAGAATATGGGATGCACATAAAATGAGCGACAATACTTTAGCTCTGAATTACGTTAGTGCATACGGAGAAGAAGGCTTCTCTGGAGAAGTTAAAACCACAGTGGTCTATAGTTTTACCGACGATAACGAATTGGTTATCGATTATTTGGCAACAACTAACAAGAAAACTATCATCAACCTCACCAATCACGGTTTTTTCTCTTTGGCAGGAATTTCCAATCCTACCCCTTCCATTGACAATCTTATTTGCGAAATAAATGCAGACTTCTATATTCCTATAGACGAAACCAGTATTCCTACCGGAGAAATTCTCAAGGTAAATGGAACTCCTTTCGATTTCCGTAAACCAAAACTGGTAGGACAGGATATTGATGCTGACAACCAACAGATAAAGAACGGTGCAGGATATGACCACTGTTTCGTACTGAACAAAAAAGAAGAAGGTGAACTAAGTTATGCTGCAAAGATAACAGAACCTGTTAGCGGAAGAACTATGGAAGTATATACCACAGAGCCTGGAGTTCAAGTGTATACCGACAACTGGGCTGACGGATACAAAGGACAGAACGGAGCTACATTCCCAAGAAGAAGTGCTATTTGCTTCGAAGCTCAGCATTTTCCAGACTCACCAAACCGTCCTTACTTCCCTTCTGTGATACTTAACTCAGGTGAACAATATAAACAAAAGACAATTTATAAATTTGGAATAAATAAATAAAGGAAAACTGACTTATAAAAAAATGGAAAATAAGACAAAACAACAGGGCAACATCATTGCCATTGTAACAATGATGTTTTTATTTGCTATGATTTCTTTCGTTACCAACCTTGCTGCGCCTATAGGTGTAATTTGGGGTAACAGTTACTCTTGGGCAGGCATGATGGGAAATATGATGAATTTCCTCGCCTATTTGTTTATGGGTATTCCTGCAGGCAAAATGCTAATAAAATTCGGCTATAAGAAAACTGCCGTAATAGCACTAGGTGTCGGCTTCGTGGGCATACTCACTCAATATTTATCGAGTGTTGTAGGTGGCAACACAACAGTTTTCACCTTCCAGGGACAGCCTATATTGCTAGACTTCGTAATTTATCTTCTTGGTGCTTTCATCTGCGGTTTCAGTGTATGTATGCTCAACACTGTAGTGAACCCAATGCTTAACCTTCTTGGTGGCGGTGGTAATCTGGGTAATCAGCTTATCCAGACCGGTGGCACATTGAATTCTCTTTCAGGAACCCTTACACCACTGTTCGTAGGAGCCTTGATTGGCAGTGTAACTCCAAAGACAGCCATGAGCGATGTCACACCTCTGCTATTTATAGCAATGGCTGTGTTCGCAGCTTCTTTCTTCATCTTGACATTCATCAAAATCCGCGAACCACAAGAACAGGTAAGCAATGCCGTACTAGACCACTCTCCATTGGAATTCCGTCATTGTCTACTCGGAATAATCGGTATATTCTTCTATGTAGGTATAGAAATAGGTATTCCTTCTCAGCTCACATTCTATCTGGCAAAGCCTGTAGCGGAAGGCGGAGTTGGCCTACTCAACGGTGCTGCTATCGGTGGAGCTATTGCTGCTATGTACTGGTTGCTTATGCTTGTTGGACGTTTCTCCAGTTCTCTTATCAGTGGAAAAGTATCCACACGTACACAAATGATATTAACCACCACACTGGCTATAATATTACTTATAATAGCCATCATAACTCCTAGCGAAAACACAATATCAATGCCAGGTTACAGCGTGGCTGACGGTTTCAGTATGTTTGAAGTGCCAACCAAGTGTCTGTTCATCGTTCTTTGTGGTCTCTGCACATCTGTGATGTGGGGAGGTATTTTCAATCTTGCCGTCGAAGGTCTTGGCAAATATACAGCTTCTGCATCCGGTCTGTTCATGACTATGGTTGTAGGTGGCGGAGTTATGCCATTGATTCAAAACCTCATTGCCACAAACACCGGATATATAACAAGTTACTGGCTTGTAATAGCAATGTTAGCTTATCTGTTGTTCTATTCTCTTGTTGGATGCAAGAATGTAAACAAAGATATTCCAGTAGATTGATTTCACCTTATTAATATAATTAAACCAAAGTTATTATGGATATTGAAAAAGTAAGAAGCCGCTTCATCAAGCATTTTGATGGTAAGACCGGCAATATTTATATGTCTCCTGGACGTATCAACCTTATCGGTGAGCACACTGACTATAATGGTGGATTCGTATTCCCCGGAGCTGTAGACAAAGGTATTATGGCTGAAATCCGCCCTAACGGAACAGACAAAGTAATGCTCTACTCCATTGATTTGAAAGACCGTGTAGAATTCAGTGTCAATGACCCTGAAGGTCCTAAGGCTTCATGGGCACGCTATGTATATGGCATTGTACAGGAAATGAAGGGACTTGGAGTAGACGTAAAGGGATTCAATGCAGCTTTCTATGGAGACGTGCCATTAGGAGCAGGAATGAGTTCCAGTGCTGCTTTGGAAAGTTGCTTTGCTTTTGCTATGAACGACCTATTCGGTGACAACAAAGTTTCAAAATGGGATCTTGTACTTGCCGGTCAGGCAACTGAGCATAAATATATAGGTGTTAACTGCGGCATTATGGACCAGTTTGCAAGTGTGTTCGGACAAGAAGGAAAACTGATGCGTCTGGACTGCAGAAGCAGAGAGTTTGAATATTTCCCATTCGAGCCTAAGGGATACAAACTAGTTCTGGTTAATTCTAAGGTTAAGCACGAACTGGCAGGAAGTCCTTACAACGATCGCCGTAACTCTTGTGAAAATGTAGTAAAACATATTGCAGCCAAGCATCCTGAAACAAAGTTTGAAACTCTTCGTGACTGCACATGGGAACAGCTGGATGAGGTTCGTGCTGAAGTTGGAGAAGAAGACTACAGCCGCGCACACTTCGTACTTGGCGAGAAAGACCGTGTACTAGCCGTATGCGATGCTCTTGAAAAAGGCGATTATGAAACCGTAGGCAAGAAGATGTTTGAAACTCACTATGGTCTGAGCAAGGAATACGAAGTGAGTTGCGAAGAACTTGACTTCCTTAATGATATTGCAAAAGAAAACGGAGTTACCGGCAGCAGAATCATGGGCGGTGGCTTCGGAGGCTGCACCATAAATCTAGTAAAAGATGATATTTACGACAAATTTATTGCTGATGCAAAAGCTAAATTTGCAGCTAAATATGGTCATGAGCCTGAAGTTTACCCTGTAATAATCAGTCAGGGTAGCCATAAAGTTTGCTAAACATACAACTACTTATTATAATAATACCCTCACAATCACTTCTTGATTGTGAGGTTTTTTTATTTAAAAACATACTAAAAGTGTTAATAAAACACTTTTGCCTGAAAAAAAATACGTGTAAATGATACAACTTATCAATAAAAACAGTAATTTTACACCCACAATTTATTAATTACTTTATAATACCGTTTTATGAGAAACTTTAAAGGAATACTTTTTGGAGCCGGAATGGCAACAATTTTGTTCTCTGCTTGCACAACAGGCAGCAATGCAAGTTTGACACAGTCAAAACTTAATCCTACGGATTTTGATTCTACCATTAATGGTAAAAAGACAGAGTTGATTACTCTTAAAAACAACAGCGGCATGGAGGTTTGTCTTACAAACTATGGAGGTCGTGTGGTTTCAATCTCTGTACCCGACAAAAACAACAAGCCGACAGATGTTGTTTTGGGATATGACAACATTTCACAGTATGCCGACACTTTGAATTCACCATCAGACTACGGTTCTTCTGTAGGAAGATATGCCAACAGAATAAAAAATGCCAAACTGGTTCTCAGCGGCAAGGAATATAAACTACGCCCTAACGATAATGTAAATTGTCTGCATGGTGGAGGTAATACCGGATGGCTGCACCAGATTTACGATGTAGAAGCCAAAACAGATTCTTCTGTGACATTTGCAATTAATGCAAAAGACGGAGAAAACGGATTTCCTGGAAATGTTAAAGCCACAGCCACTTATACTGTAAAGAGCAATAATACACTTGACATTGTATTTGGAGCAACAACTGACAAAGAAACAGTTATCAACATGACCAATCATTCATACTTTAATCTCAATGGCAATCCCGACAAAGAAGGATTCAATCAGGTGATGTATATTAATGCCGACAAATTTACTCCTTCTGACAAGTTCTATATACCAACAGGTGAAATCAAAAATGTAGAAGGAACACCTATGGACTTCCGCAAGCCAACTGAAATAAGCAAGAAAGTAGATTACAATTTCGACCAGATAAAGAATGCAACCGGATATGACCACAACTGGTGTCTTAACACATACAAAGACGGTAAGGGAGATGACACAAAGGTGGCAGCAAGTCTTTATTCTCCAGTTTCAGGCATCATGTTGGAAGTATACACCAATGAGCCTGGCATCCAGGTATATACCGGTAACTTCCAGGGTACAGGTATAAGTTGCAAACATGGTATTAAATATCCAAAACACGTGAGTGTATGTTTTGAAAGTCAGAAATACCCGGACTCTCCTACTAAAATCACAGAAAAGACACCGGGCTGGACAGATGCTACTCTGAAACCGGGAGAAAAATATTACAGCCATCTGGCTTACAAATTTTCGGTAAAATAAGACGAATAAATATAATAACTAAAAACGAATAATTAAAAAATGAACAGTATTTCACAAGCCTTAGCTTCATCCGGATTTAAGACTATTGACTTCTTGATTCTTGTTTTCTATCTTATCCTGCTGGTGGGACTAGGATTGTTCCTCAGCCGTAATAAAGACGGAAAAGAGAAAACTGCCAATGATTACTTTCTGGCAGGAAACACCCTAACATGGTGGGCTGTCGGTGCATCACTTATTGCAGCCAACATATCAGCCGAACAGTTTATCGGTATGTCAGGAACAGGTTTCCGTGACGGTATAGCCATTGCTGCATACGAAGTTATGGCAGCAATCACGCTGGTTGTAATAGGAAAGTTTCTGCTTCCGGTTATGTTGGACAGAAAGATTTTCACCATTCCGCAGTTCCTCCGCGAACGATACAACGACGGTGTAGGTTTGGCATTTTCCATCTTGTGGTTATTCCTTTATGTCTTTGTTAACCTCACATCAGTGGCATGGCTGGGAGCATTGGCAATAGAGCAGATTCTAGGTTTGCAGGGAATATCAGTAAGCATTTTAGGCATTGATGTTTCTATGCGAATGTTAATAATTCTGGGACTCTTCATCATTGCCGGAACATATTCTATATATGGAGGTCTTGCATCCGTAGCATGGACAGACGTCATGCAGGTTACATTCCTTGTTGGCGGTGGTCTTATCACTGCTTACGTGGCATTGGCTGAAATAGGTAATGTATTTGGTACAGATGCACTTGGAGCTTTGTCAAAGGTCTTCACCGATTTAACAACAGGAGCAAATGCACAGGACGTACATTTCCATTTGGTAATTCAGCAGAGCCATAATCCGGAAGCATTTTCAAATGTACCAGGAATAGCAGCCGTAGTCGGTGGTGTATGGTTAACCAATTTAGGTTATTGGGGTTTCAATCAGTATATCATTCAGAAAGGTCTTGCCGCAAAGAATGTAAATGAAGCCAAGAAGGGACTTATCTTTGCCGGTTTCCTTAAGATTTTGATTCCATTCATTGTTGTGTTACCAGGCATCTGCGCTTATTACATAATGCAGAATCCGGACCAGTTTACCTCAATGCAACTTGCCGGAAAAATAAATGTTGCCGACGATGCTTATCCTTGGTTGATACGCAACTTTACCCCTACAGGTATAAAGGGACTGAGTTTCGCAGCCCTCACTGCCGCCATCATTTCCTCTTTAGCATCAATGTTCAATTCCACTTCTACTCTATTCACTATGGATATATATAAGAAGTACATCAACAAAGATGCAAAAGACAAGCAACTGGTAAATGTTGGTCGCCTTGTTTCTATAGCTGCATTGCTCATAGCATTAGTAGCCGTAAAACCACTTCTTGGCGGTCTGGACCAGGCATTCCAGTACATTCAGGAATATTCAGGTTTCATATATCCGGGCATCATCGTTGTATTCGGTCTTGGTCTTTTATGGAAACGTGCTTCGTCACTTGCTGCAGTGTGGACGGCTATCCTCACTATTCCAATGGGAGTTCTTTTCAAAATCACGTTACCTGACGTAGCCTTCCAGTTCCGTGCAGGATACATATTCATAATTCTCTTCGTGTTCTTCGTTGTCATGAGCTATATGGACAAGAAATATGTTCAGTGCGAACGTCCATCAGAAAAAGACCAGAAGCAGATGTTACTTTGGAGTAAAATACTTGGAGGCGCAGGCATTCTGATGATTGTTGCCGCAACTATAGTGTGCCTACTTGGTGCATTCTCACCTGATGCAAATCCAGATACCAGCATCATTGCATATCTCAATGATATAGGATTCCAGGCATTCTTCTTCTTTGGCGTTCTCACTGGAAGTTCTGCTATATGGCTCTATAGCAACTCAAAGGATACGGTTAAAGATACAAAGGCTCTGCCTATAAATCTGAAACTCTTCTCTACCACACGCGGATATACCTATGGTTCAATAGGCATAGCCTTGATTACAATGATTCTGTACATTGCATTGTGGTAAATTAAAATATCGGGCACCTTGGTATATATATTAAGGTGTCCGACTATAAAACGGATAGACTATCTGAATAATGTAAAAGTAAAGAATATGACAAGTTATTATGGTGAACATTCCAAACTACTTGTATCTGTAGACTGCATAGTTTTTGGATTTGACGAAGATAAGCTGAAATTGCTTATAGGCAAACGAAAGATGGATCCTGGACGTGATGAATGGTCACTATACGGTGGATTTGTTGAAGCAAATGAAAGTCTGAACGATGCTGCAAACAGAGTACTTGGAGACCTCACAGGTTTGAACAAGCTATACATGAAACAAGTTGGAGCTTTCGGAAATATAGATCGAGACCCTGGAGAGCGAGTAATATCCATAGCATATTGCGCTTTAATCAACGTAAACGACTATGATGACAATCTACGTATGCAGCACGGACTAGAATGGATAAATTTGGAAAACATGCCAAAATTGTATTCCGACCACAACATAATGGTAAAGAAAGCCATCAATATGTTGCGACAGAGAATCAATACAGAGCCTTTAAGCTTCAACCTGCTTCCTGATTTATTCACTCTTACGCAATTACAACATGTATATGAAGCCATCTTAAGCGAAGAGTTGGATAAGCGTAATTTCCGCAAGCGCATAAAATGTATAGATTTCATTGAGAAAACTGAACTCATAGATAAAGTCACTTCAAAACGTGGAGCCGCATTATATCGGTTCAACAAACGTGCATACGATGATGACCCTGTATTCAAACTGTAAATTAAAAATATATATATGCTGGAAGAATTAAAAGAAAAAGTTTTTCAAGCCAATCTTGACTTGGTAAAACATAACCTCGTGCTGTTTACATGGGGCAATGTCAGTGGTATTGACCGTGAAAAAGGTCTAGTGGTAATAAAGCCATCCGGAGTAAGTTACGACACAATGAAAGCCAGCGATATGGTTGTTGTGAACTTAGAAGACGGAAAAGTTGTAGAAGGTAATCTGAATCCTTCTTCCGACACTCCAACACATTTGGTATTATATCGTGCATTTCCTGAGCTGGGCGGCATTGTCCACACTCATTCCACATACGCCACGGCATGGGCGCAGGCAGGAAAAGATATTCCTAATATAGGCACTACGCACGCTGATTATTTTCACGACTGCATTCCATGCACCGATGATATGACTGAAGCTGAAGTAAAGGGAAATTATGAACTTGAAACCGGAAATGTAATTGTAAAGCGTATAAAGGCCGGCAACATCAATCCGGTTCACACTCCCGGAGTATTGGTAAAAAATCATGGTCCGTTCACTTGGGGCAAAAATCCTGACGAAGCTGTATACCATGCCGTTGTAGCTGAACAGGTAGCAAAAATGGCTTTCATCTCTTTCAGTGTCAATCCTGATACAACAATGAATCCGCTGCTTGTTGAAAAACATTTCAGTCGCAAGCATGGCCCCAATGCCTATTATGGACAAAAGAATTGATAATTGACAATTGATAATTGACAATTGACAATTAAAAAAAATTGATAACTAATAATTAAAAAAAATGGCAAAAAACAATCCGACATTGACATATCTAATTGTCAATTGTCAATTGTCAATTGTCAATTAAAAAAGAATAACGATGGAAAAAGCTTTTGAAAATTTTGAAGTATGGTTTGTTACAGGTGCACAACTCCTTTATGGAGGTGACGCTGTAAAGCAAGTTGACGGACACTCTAAGGAAATGGTTGATGGACTTAACAATTCCGGTCGCCTTCCTATTAATGTAGTGTATAAGGGCACAGCCAACAACACTCACGAAGTAGAAGATGTGATGATGGCAGCCAATAACGATAAAAAATGCGTGGGTGTCATCACATGGATGCACACCTTCTCTCCTGCAAAGATGTGGATTCACGGACTGCAGAAACTTCAGAAGCCATTGCTTCACCTGCACACACAGTACAACCAGCACATTCCTTACGACACAATGGACATGGATTTCATGAATCTTAACCAGAGTGCTCATGGCGACAGAGAATATGCTCACATTCTGAGCCGTCTGCGCAAACCTCGCAAGACTGTCATCGGCTATTGGAAAGACCAGAAGACACAGGACCATATCGCTGTTTGGGAGCGTGTTTGTGCCGGTGTTGCTGATGCTAAAGACTGTCTTATCCTCCGTTTCGGAGACCAGATGAACAATGTTGCTGTTACCGATGGTGATAAAGTAAGTTTCGAACAGAATTTAGGTTATCATGTTGATTATTGTCCGTTCTCTACCGTAATGCAGTATTTCGACAAAGTAAAAGATGCAGACGTTACAGCACTTGTAAAAGATGTATATTTCAACGAATACACTGTAGCTGAAGAACTGAAAGACGAAAAGAGCGAAGCATATAAGAAGATATGGAACGCTGCTAAAGCAGAACTCACCCTTCGTGCCGTATTGAAAGACTTTGGTGCAAAGGGTTTCACAACAAACTTTGACGATCTTGGCGATTATAATGTAGAGGAAACAGGCAAGGGCTTTGACCAGATTCCAGGACTTGCTTCACAGCGTCTTATGCACGACGGTTACGGTTTCGGTGCCGAAGGTGACTGGAAGAGCGCATGCCTCTATCGCACAACGTGGTTTATGAGCCAGGGACTTGAGGGTGGAACTTCATTCCTTGAAGACTATACTTTGAATTTCGACGGAGAAAACACTTCTATCCTCGAAAGCCACATGCTGGAGGTAAATCCTGACATTTCAGAAGAAAACAAGCCACGTCTTGAGGTTCATTTCCTTGGCATCGGCATACGCAAGAGCCAGACTGCTCGTCTTGTATTCACCACAAAGCAGGGTCATGGCATCACAGCAACAATCGTAGACATGGGCAACCGTCTCCGTCTTATTGCCAATGACGTAAATCTTATCAAGAGCAAACCATTGCCTAAGCTCCCTGTAGCTTCTGCTCTTTGGATTCCTGAACCTACATTCGAAGTGGGCGTAGGTTGCTGGATGGAAGCAGGTGGCACTCACCACAGTTGCTTCAGCTTCGGTCTTACAGACGAATACTGGCGCGACTTTGCTGAAATTGCCGATCTCGAAGCTTGCATCATCAACAAGGACACTGACTATCAGCAATTCCGCAAGGAACTCCGTTGGAACGAAATGTACTATATGCTGAATAAGGCGCTTAGATAATATCAATTGACAATTGATAATTGACACATTTTAAATTGACAATTATCAATTAAAGAAAGAATATGAACGCAAAACAAATTATAGAATCCGGTAAAGCCATTCTCGGCATCGAGTTTGGCTCTACCAGAATAAAGGCTGTTCTCATTGATGATGAAAACAAGCCTATAGCTCAAGGCAGTCATGAATGGGAAAACCAACTCGTTGACGGTCTCTGGACTTACAGCATAGATGCTATCTGGAATGGTCTGCAAGACTGTTATGCCGACCTCCGTAAGGATGTCAACAGTCGGTATGACGTAGAAATTGAGAAGTTGGCTGCCATCGGCATCAGTGCCATGATGCACGGTTACATGGCTTTCAATGATAAGCAGGAAATTCAGGTTCCTTTCCGTACATGGAGAAACACCAATACCGGTAAGGCAGCAGCAGAACTTTCCGGTCTCTTCAATTTCAATATTCCTCTCCGCTGGAGCATTTCTCACTTGTACCAGTGTATTCTTGACGGTGAAAAACACGTGGCTGACATCAAATTCATCACCACACTGGCAGGATATATCCATTGGCAGATTACAGGACAGAAAGTTCTTGGTATCGGAGATGCGTCTGGAATGCTTCCTATCGACCCTGAAACAAAGAACTATGACGCCACAATGGTAGATAAGTTCAATAAACTCGTTTCACCAAAAGGCTACAGTTGGAAACTTCAGGATATTCTTCCTAAGGTACTTGTATCCGGTGAAGACGCAGGTACGCTTACAGCAGAAGGCGTCAGAAAGTTAGATGTTTCCGGTCATCTGCAGGCAGGCATTCCTGTTTGTCCTCCAGAAGGAGATGCCGGTACAGGCATGGCAGCCACAAACTCCGTGAAGCAGCGCACAGGCAATGTCTCTGCTGGAACCTCTTCTTTCTCTATGATTGTATTGGAGAAAAATCTCTCTCGTCCTTACGAGATGATAGATATGGTGACTACTCCTGATGGCAGTCCGGTAGCTATGGTACACTGCAACAACTGTACATCCGACCTTAATGCCTGGGTAAACATCTTCAAGGAATACCAGCAGTTAATGGGCATCAATGTAGATATGAACGAAGTTTTCGGCAAACTCTATAACAATGCTCTTACAGGCGATGCCGACTGTGGCGGACTCGTGTCCTATAACTATTTCTCAGGAGAACCTGTCACAGGTCTTTCAGAGGGCAGACCACTCTTTGTGCGCTCAGCCAACGATAAGTTCACTCTTGCCAACTTTATGCGTGCCAATCTCTATGCCTCTGTAGGTGTATTGAAAATAGGCAACGACATTCTTTTCAATGAAGAAAAGATTAATGTAGACCGCATCACCGGTCATGGCGGACTGTTCAAGACCAAAGGCGTGGGTCAGCGTGTCCTTGCCGCTGCTCTCAACTCTCCAATCTCTGTAATGGAGACAGCCGGCGAAGGTGGAGCATGGGGCATAGCCCTTCTTGCTTCTTACCTTGTCAACAAGAAAAAAGAGCAGTCACTTGCCGACTTCCTCGATGACTGTGTATTCGGTGGCAACAAAGGCGTAGAAGTATCCCCTACTCCAGAAGATGTAGCAGGATTTAATGCCTGGATAGAAAACTATAAGACAGGGCTTGAAATAGAACAAGCCGCTGTAAAATACAAGAAAGCCTGATGAAAACCATTACGATTGTCGGGGAATATGCCCCGACAATCGTATTATATAATAAATCAATCATAAAAAACTCAGCATTGCGATAATATGAAACGACTTTTTACAACCACGGTATTATGTGCAGCCCTTACATTATCTGTTTCTGCACAAAACGTGAAAATCAATATTCAAGCAGATAAAGGCACAACAAAAATCAATAAGGAAATATACGGTCAGTTTGCCGAACATCTTGGCACCTGCATTTATGGTGGCATTTGGGTTGGTCCTGATTCAAAGATACCCAATACTCAAGGTTACCGCAACGACGTGCTCCACGCCCTCAAAAACCTTCAAATCCCGGTTCTCAGATGGCCTGGAGGATGCTTCGCTGATGATTACCATTGGATGGACGGTATTGGTCCACGCTCTGAGCGCCCGTCCCTGCGCAACAACAACTGGGGTGGAACCATAGAGGATAACTCTTTCGGAACCAACGAATTCCTCAATCTGTGCGAATTGCTTGGCTGCGAACCATATATTAGCGGCAACGTGGGCAGCGGAACAGTAAAGGAGATGGCTCAATGGATAGAATACATGACCAGTGACGGAGATACCCCAATGGCTCGTCTGCGTCGTAAAAACGGCAGAGACAAGGCTTGGAAAGTAAAATATTTCGGCATAGGCAATGAGGCGTGGGGCTGTGGTGGCAACATGCGCCCTGAATATTACAGTGACCTCTTCCGCCGTTTCAACACCTATCTGCGCGACTATGACAGCAACAAACTCTATCGCATAGCATCCGGTGCCAATGCCGACAATACCAACTGGACAAAGGTTTGTCTTGAAAATATAGGTCATCGCATGCAGGGCATTTCTGTGCATTATTATAATGTGCGCAACTGGGACGACAAACTCAGTGCCACAAAATTCAATGAAGATGAATATTATCATAATCTGTATGATGCTGGCAGAATGGACCCGTTGTTGAAAGGTCATGAAAAGATTATGAACGAACTGGACCCTAAAAACAAAGTTGCTCTTATCGTTGATGAATGGGGCAACTGGTGGAATGAAGAACCTGGCACAGTGAAAGGTCATCTTTATCAACAAAACACCATGCGCGATGCCATGGTTGCAGCAATAGAACTAAACATATTCCATGAACATGCCGACCGCGTAAAGATGGCAAACATCGCTCAGGTCATCAATGTCCTCCAGAGCATGATTCTCACCGATACCAAAGGCACCGGTCATATAGTTCTCACCCCTACCTATCATGTGTTCGCAATGTATAAAGGATTTCAGGATGCCACCAATCTTCCTATAGAGGTAAGCACACCTTCACATCAACTTGGCGAAGAAACAGTGCCTTACGTCAGTGCTTCTGCAGCAAGGATGAAAGAAGGCGGCATCATTGTGGCTCTTGCCAATACCGACCTGAAGAATACCCACGAAACAGAGATTTCCCTTTCCGGAACAATCGGTAAAAACCTTACAGGAGAAATACTTACAAGCAAAGATATCAAAGACTATAACGATTTCAACCATCCGGAAACCATAGTTCCTTCTGTTTTCAAAGATGCAAAACTGAAGAAAAATACCTTAAAAGTTAAAATTCCGGCAAAATCAATTGTCGTTTTAAAATTAAAGTAGTATATTTGTAAAATCAAACATAAAACAATGAATGACATTAAAGTAATGAACCATGCAGCCGATAACATCAGAATACTGGCTGCATCAATGGTAGAAAAAGCAAAATCAGGTCATCCGGGCGGTGCTATGGGTGGTTCTGATTTCATCAACGTTCTCTTCTCTGAGTATCTTGTATATGACCCTGAGAATCCTCAGTGGGAAGGTCGCGACCGTTTCTTCCTTGATCCTGGTCACATGAGTCCTATGCTTTATTCAGGTCTCTGCCTTCGCGGTTATTTTTCACTTGATGACCTTCAGCAGTTCCGTCAGTGGGGCTCTGTAACTCCCGGTCATCCAGAACTTGACGTAAACCGCGGCATTGAAAATTCAAGCGGTCCTCTTGGTCAGGGCCACGCTATAGCAGCAGGTGCAGCCGTTGCCGAAAAATTCTTGGAAGCACGTCTCGGCAGCACAATGATGCAGCATAAAATCTATGCCTACATCAGCGATGGTGCCATAGAAGAAGAAATATCCCAGGGCGTAGGTCGTATTGCCGGCAACCTTGGTCTCAACAACCTCATCATGTTCTATGATTCCAATGACATTCAGCTCTCTACAGAGTGTGGTGTTGTGATGACAGAAGACACAGAGATGAAGTATAAGGCATGGGGCTGGAATGTAATCAAAATCAACGGCAATGACGTTGAGCAGATTCGCGGTGCCCTCAATGCAGCCCTCAAAGAGCAGAATCGTCCTACCCTCATTATCGGCAAAACCGTTATGGGTAAGGGTGCCCGCAAAGACGATGGCAGCAGCTACGAGCATAACCTCAAGACTCACGGAGCTCCTCTGGGCGGCGAGGCATACGTAAATACAATAAAGAATCTTGGTGGCGACCCAACAAATCCATTCGCCATATTCGATGACGTTAAAGCCCTCTATGCAGCACGCAAAGAGGAACTTAAGCAGATTGTTGCCAAGCGTCATGCTGCAGAAGAAGAATGGCGCAGTGCCAATCCTGAAAAGGCAGCTCAGATGAAAGAATGGTTCTCTGGCAAAGCTCCAAAGGTAGACTGGAGCAAGGTAGAGCAGAAAGAAGGCAGTGCCACCCGTGCAGCCAGCGCAGCATGTCTTGGTGCATTGGCAGAGCAGGTGCCTAACATGATTTGTTCAAGTGCCGACCTTTCTAACTCTGATAAGACTGATGGATTCCTCAAGAAGACCCAGAGCATTGTTCGTGGCGACTTCAGCGGAGCTTTCTTCCAGGCAGGTGTCAGCGAGCTCACCATGGCAGATATGTGCATCGGTATGATGCTTCATGGCGGTGTTGTTGCAGCTATGGGCACATTCTTTGTATTCTCAGACTATATGAAACCAGCAGTTCGCCTTGCAGCCCTTATGCAGATTCCGGTTAAGTTTATCTGGACTCACGATGCATTCCGCGTTGGCGAAGACGGTCCAACCCATGAGCCTGTAGAGCAGGAAGCTCAGATTCGCCTTATGGAGAAACTTAAAAACCATGCCGGCAAAGACAGTGTGCGCGTATTCCGTCCTGCAGATGCCGACGAAACCACAGTATGCTGGAAACTGGCAATGGAGAATACAGCCACTCCAACAGCTCTCATCTTCTCTCGTCAGGGCATCGCCAAGTTGCCTGCCGGAAATGATTATGAGCAGGCAGCCAAGGGAGCTTATATTGTAGCAGGCAGTGATGAGAATCCTGATGTCATTCTCGTAGCCAGCGGCAGTGAGGTTTCCACATTAGAGTCAGGCACAGAGGCTCTTCGCAAAGACGGTATCAAGGTGCGCGTGGTAAGTGCTCCTTCAGAAGGTCTTTTCCGCAGTCAGAGTGCAGAATATCAGGAAAGCGTATTACCTTACAGCGTAAAGAAGTTCGGTATGACAGCCGGTCTTCCTGTAACTCTCGAAGGTCTTGTAGGCATTGGTCCTGACAGTCGCATCTTCGGCATGCCTAGTTTCGGATTCTCAGCACCATATAAGGTACTTGATGAGAAGCTCGGCTATACAGGCGAGAACGTCTACAATCAGGTAAAGGCTTTTCTTGCAGACAAGTAACATTCAGTTCACATATTATAATAGGGAATCGTCCGGAGGGACATTCCCTATTTAAACTTTTAAAAACTAAAAAGCCTATGGAAGTTAAGACAGTCGGAATAGCCTGCGACCACGCAGGGTTTCCATTAAAACAATTCGTTCTTGGATATCTTGATAAAAAGGGATATACTGTAAAGGACTTCGGCACCTACAGTGACGAGAGTGTTGACTATCCGGACTTTGCACATCCTCTGGCAGAAGCCATCGAAAGCGGAGACGTATATCCCGGCATCGGCATCTGCGGCAGTGGAGAAGGCATGGCGATAACACTAAACAAACATCAGGGTGTCCGTGCCGGATTGGTATGGAACAAGGATATAGCCCAGCTTATCCGTCAGCACAACGATGCTAATGTTATTGTTCTCCCCGGTCGTTTCATCGACAACAAGACAGCAGAAACTATTCTTGATGAATTTTTCTCAGCATCTTTCGAGGGCGGACGCCATGAACGCCGTGTAAAGAAGATACCGGTACAGAAATAATCTGTTAAGTCAGGAGACAGAAATAAAATTGTGAACGCACAATGATATTTCTATCTCCTGATTTTTATTTTTTGATTTTTATTTCGCAATTATCCAGAGATTCTATAATTGCCAGAGATTCTATGTGCTTCACGCCCAGTTTTTCCAGTTCCTCGCGTCCGTGCTGAAAAGCCTTTTCTATAATGAATCCCATGCCCACGAGTTCTGCTCCTGCCTGATTGCAGAGATCTATTATTCCCTTTGCAGCGTTTCCGAAAGCCAGGAAGTCATCCACAAAGAGCACCCGGTCATCTTTCGTAAGATATTCCTTGCTTATAACCACATTATATTCACGCTGTTTGGTAAACGATTTTACCGTTGTCTGCAGCATAGTGTCCATGGTAGACGGTTTCTTTTTCTTAGCGAACACTACCGGCAGTTCCATCAGGTAGCCCAACATTATTGCAGGAGCAATGCCCGAAGCCTCAATGGTTATTATCTTGTTGATGTTCTCATTGGCAAACAACCTTATGAATTCCACTGCTATCTGCTTCATCAGATAAGGGTCCATCTGGTGATTTATGAATTTGTCCACCTTAAGTATTCCCCCAGAATAGCAACAGCCATCCTTCATAATCCTTTCTTTCAAAACTTTCATATCTGGCAATTTTATTATGTATCGGATTTTAGCGTGCGAAATTAACAAAAATAATCGAATAATGCTAATATTTCCTATATTTTTATTACTTTTGCACGATTATTTCAAAAAAAGGCGACAACAATATAACCAAATATTAAGTATGAAAGAACTTATATACGGACTCAACGACCGTCCGCCTCTCAAAGAATCTGTGTTTGCAGGTTTTCAGCATCTCATGGCAATTCTTGTGGCAATAGCCACCCCACCCCTTATCATATCCGGTGCGCTGAATTTCGACACTGCCACCACGGCATTTCTTGTTTCAATGGCATTTTTTGCTTCCGGCATAGCCACATTCATCCAGTGTCGCCGTTTCGGTCCTGTTGGCACGGGCATGCTCTGCATCGAGGGCACCAGCTTTTCATTCATCGGTCCCATCATTGCTGTGGGTGCCATAGGCGGTCTGCCCATGATATTCGGCTGCTGCATTGTGGCAGCATTAGTTGAGATAATCATCAGCCGACTGCTTAAATATGCGCGAAAAATCATCACGCCTCTGGTTTCCGGCATCGTTGTCACCCTTATCGGACTCACCCTTATCAAGGTAGGTGTAAATGCTTGCGGAGGCGGAACTGCCGCCACGTCAGACGGCACGTTCGGTTCATGGCAGAATCTGATGTTAGCCGCCATAGTAATGTTGGTAATCATCATCTTTCAGTGTTCCCACAACAGATACCTACGCATGGGTTCCATCTTCATCGGCATAGCTACAGGTTTCATCGTGGCATTATTCATGGGCATGGTAAACTTCAGTTCTGTGGATAAATTTCCGTTGATAAACTTCCCTATGCCACTTAAATACGGTCTGGAGTTCAATCTGTCAGGCATTATCTCCCTCGGCATCATATTCATGATAACAGCCATAGAAGCTTACGGAGACATCACCGCCAATTCCATGATATCCGGCGAACCCGTAGAGGGCGACAAGTTCATGCACCGTGCTCAGGGTGGCATTCTAGGAGACGGTTTCAACTCTCTGCTATCCGGTCTGCTCTGTGCTTTTCCAAATTCCATCTTTGCCCAGAACAACGGCATGATTCAGCTCACCGGTGTTGCCAGTCGTTATATAGGTTATTACGTAGCGGGATTTTTGGTTCTTCTAGGTCTTTTTCCTGCCGTTGGATTAGGCTTCTCACTCATTCCAAGTTCCGTTCTGGGCGGAGCCACATTGCTCATGTTCGGTATGGTTGCCGCAGCCGGCATCCGCATCATCTCATCGCAGCATATTGACCGTCGTGCCACTTTGGTTCTAGCCCTCAGCTTCAGCCTTGGTCTTGGCGTAGAGTTGCAGCCCGACATTCTCAAAACCCTTCCTCCCGCCATCGGCAACATATTCTCCAGTGGAATCACCACAGGCGGTCTCACGGCAATAATCACAAATGCACTTATGCGCCAGAGGCGCAAAGATTAAGAATTAATAATTAATGATTTTTTTTTACGAAATTGTAGGTTGGGGCTTTATGCCCCGACAATGCCACAAAACATATTAAAATACGAATTTACACGGGGATAATATGCTAACAAACTCATGTCGGGGCATAAAGCCCCAACCTACAAATGAAAAAAATAATTGACAATTATCAATTATTAATTATCAATTGTCAATTATCACTGCTGCCGCTAATGCGCGTGCAGGTTTTCCAGTTTCCGTAACCGGCAATTTATCCGTATGCACAAATTTTCTTGGCATCCAATACTTCGGCAGACGGTCGCGGCATATTTTCTTTATCCGTTCCATATCCGTAGCCTCCGTAAGCATCACCACCACTTCACCGAACTCCGCGTCCTTGCATTTTGTTATCATGAAAGGCAGGTCTAAATACGGCTGCAGTTTCTTTTCCACCTCTTCCGCCTGTATCTTTATTCCACCGCTGTCTATCACATTGTCCTTTCTGCCCAGCACCCTGAATTGGCGTCCACGCAGTTCCACGATGTCATTGGTTTCCAATCTGCCATCATGCACCAACGGAGCATCTATCACCAGACATCCGTCAGTGCCACAGCTCACCTCCACACTCTCAAACGGAGTGTACCATTCCGAAGCCTCTGGTCCGTTTAGTCGCCTCAAAGCAATGTGCGACAGCGTCTCCGTCATTCCGTATGTACTCCACACGGCATTTGGGAAATCATTCAACTGCCTCTGCATATCAGCATCCACAGCTCCTCCGCCTATTATCAGATGCTTTATCCTCATCAGTTTCTCCCGTTCCACGGGCACCTCCAACGAAGCATGCACCTGCAACGGCACCATGGCAGCAAACGTTATATCCTCCGTCACGTCCTTCAGCGGCAGTCTGCACGGCTTCACGTTTATCAGCCTCATTCCCCTTTCCAGACACCTCACCACCAACATTTTACCGGCAATATAGTCCAGTGGCATGCATAGCAGAGCAGTGTCACCAGCCTTCAGTCCCAGAAAGTCACACGTTATGCGGGCAGAATTCAGCATCCGCCTTTTCTCCACCCACATCGGTTTCGGTTTCCCCGTACTCCCGCTTGTATGCACCATCACGCAATCATTATCATTGCGCCAATCACATAAAAAATCAGATAAAGTCATATCAATGTGCGCCTTTGGCGCAATTTAATTAATAATTAAGGATTAATAATTAAGGATTGCCCAGGAAGAATTAAGGATTAAAGATGAATTAAACTCTTACCAAATTCCATAATAATTTTTTCTTCATTTTTTAATTTTTAATTATTAATCTTTAATCCTTAATCTTTAATCTTTAATCCTTAATCTTTAATCCTTAATCTTTAATCCTTATTGTGCGCCTCCGGCGCAACAATGTTTTTTGTTTTACATGTTTTGATTATAGAAATTAATATTCTTATAATTTTGTTACAATCATCCAACAAGCTTCTAGCTTCAAAATCATTAATATATTCAGAATCTCTAAGCAATCGAATCCAATATTGCGTTTCATTACCCTCTTTAAGAGCAATACTCAACTTTGATATAAAATCAAGATTTGATTGAGCAAATTTACTTTCTGCAACATTAGCTCCAATACTTGTCCCGCTTCTAAAGATTTGATTTCCAATACCGTAACTCATATTTTCAGATTTTAAATATTTATATAATTCCACTATACGTAATGAAAAATTATAACTTAAATCTTCTATTTCATTCTTTTTCTTCATTTCTTAATTAATTCTTAATCTTTAATTCTTAATCTTTAATCCTTAATCTTTAATCCTTAATCTTTAATCCTTAATCTTTAAT
>CAYSSU010000006.1:2612-34841 GCA_964433895.1 uncultured Prevotella sp. | reverse complement strand
CTTAATCTTTAATCCTTAATCTTTAATCCTTAATCTTTAATCCTTAATCTTTAATTCTTAATCTTTAATTCTTAATCTTTAATTCTTAATCTTTAATTCTTAATGAGAAACTTTTTTTTGAAAAAAAGTTTCTCATTAAGATTCTTCAGTGGCATCTCTATATTGTCAGTGAACAGTTGTCCTGTTCCCAGTCCTTGCGCCATCTTCACGTCCGGTCCATACACCTTTGCGCAGAAGTGAGCAATCGCGTTCAGTCCCACGTTACTCTCCAATGCCGACGTTATCCAACTGTCAATACCTCGCACACGTGCCATCTCTATCCATTCCTCACATCCGCGCATACCACCGTGCAGACTCGGCTTCAGCACAATATACTGCGGACGTATCGTGTCCAGCATAGCCTCCTTCATCGACCTTACGTTCACACCTATCAACTCCTCATCCAAAGCTATCGGCAGCGGACTCTCCCGGCATAGTCTCGCCATCTCTGTCCACTGATGCTGCTTTATCGGTTGTTCAATGCTGTGAATATCATATTTCGCCAGAGCCTCCAGTCGCCCCATGGCATTCTCAGGCGTAAATCCCCCATTGGCATCCACCCTCAGTTCCACGTCATTCCTGCTGTAAGTCTTGCGGATATGTTTCACCATGTCCAGTTCCCTTTCAAAGTCAATGGCACCTATTTTCAGTTTCACACATTCAAATCCCAGTTTCAACTTCTCCTCCAGCCTGCTCATCATCTCCTCAAACGAGCCCATCCATACCAGTCCGTTAATCCTTATGCCCTCTTCACCCCTGCCGAAAGGAGTGTCAAACAGAGCCTCACTGCCACCGGCAGCCAGTTGCGCAAAAGCCGTCTCCAGTCCGAAGAGAATACTGGGATAAGGTCTCAGCATCTCGTATGGAATCCGCCCCATCTGCTCCACCATCCGGCACGTCTCCCTCAACGTCTTGTCATATTCCGGAATGGCATCACAACTCAGGTCAGGCAGCGTGGCACATTCCCCCACACCCTTCACCCCCGGCATCTCATCGTCCGTCAGCGTCAGGTAATAACTGTGGCGGGTTGTGTATACCCCTCTCGAAGTTCCCGCAGGCTGTTTAAAGTGCAACGTGCGTTCTGATATTTCAATATGCTTCATTTCGTTTTTTATTTATATCTTATATGCAGATGCAAAAGTAACAAAAAATTATGATAAAGACAAAACAAAAGACGTGTTATCAGGTGGTACGTCACCACAAGAAAAAGAAATCCGGTTCAGATAGCGTGTTCACCTTCATTAGCCGGCTCGTTTCTAACAAGCAGCAGCAATGCAGATGGCGCACTGCAGCCGGATTCTCCTCCACTCTGAATAGTTTCAGTAGATTCCGAAATGGTGATGATTTGAGTTTCGATGCCATAGACTCTGCCACCATGGAACTGTACGAGGCATACCTCAGAAACAGTGGATTAGTAAGAAACACCACCTCATATTATATGCGCAACTTGCGCAATGTGTATAATCTCGCTGTCGAGAATGGACTCACCATAGACAGATTTCCATTCCGTCATGTCTACACCGGCATAGACAAGACCATTAAGCGTGCCTTGCCGTTGGATACCATCAGAGCCATAAAGTGTATCGACCTCACCCTTCATCCCTCTCTCGATTTTGCCAGAGATGTGTTCATGTTCAGCTTCTACACCCGTGGCATGTCATATATAGATATGGCAAACCTAAGGAAAGCCAACCTTCATGGCAGAATGCTTGTTTATCACCGTCGCAAGACCGGTCAGCAGCTCAACATAGAATGGAACTCACTGATGCAAAACATTGCTGATAAATATGGCAATGCTGAATCAGATTATATTCTCCCCATTATCCGATGTGCTGACGGCACAGAGCGCCAACAGTGCATCAATAGATACAAACAGATAAACAACGGTCTTAAGAGGATAGCCGAGAAGTTGAATCTGTCTGTACCGCTAACTCTGTATGTAGCACGCCATTCATGGGCAAATATTGCCAGAGACAAAAAAGTACCCATAGACGTGATACGTGATGGCATGGGACATGACAGCGATACCACTACCCAAATTTATCTCATGTCTATAGACAACTCCGAAGTGGATAAAGCCAACAAACTTATACTCAGCGGACTTTAAACCAAATAAACAATTCTTGGGAAATTTTATATGGTAATCTCTTAGAAAGAGATTACTACAGTTTGCAAAGGTAGCTAATTTTTCTTTAAAAGTAAGTTATTTACAATAGTTTTTTATTAAATGAAACAAAATATTTACTTTAAATTTACTAATATGATTAATATTTTCATAATAATTTGCAATATAAATTAATCATTATCAATCAATTGCAAACTATGGTGATCTCTTTCTAAGAGATTACCATGCCTTAACAAGGTAAAGTATAGATAATAGGAACATGAAAATACCGATTAATAGTGAGCTAAAGCCCGACAAAGCCACGGCTCACATTTCTCAGAACATAAAGAGCGTAGCGCGTAAGTCACTGATGGTCAGTTCAAACGCTATCGACTCAGCCAAGAGGCAACCTATAACGGCTACAGATAAGCCGGAAGGGGAAATACATTCTGTTGGCTACAAATGGTATTACATGTATCTGCGTCATGGTGACATCATCAGATATAAGAATAATGTCTTGAAAAACTTCACCACCTATATATATACAACCACCGACCATAAGCATCGTTATGAAGACTGTCACTACACTGTTGAGGAATATCGTCAGCACCGTGCGGCAGCCCAGCATGCCATCGACATTTTGGATGGCAAGATAAAAGATGCCGGTACCAAGGACATAAATCACACAGCCATGGCAGGCAGCGGATTTCTGTTCATATATGGCGAAGTTACACAAATCAATCAAGCCCTGAAGCAGGAATATCCGGCAGAGAGGCTTGCCATAGATAGGAATACCCGCAAAGAGACCGTCATTCCCGATGACCAGATGCGTCAGTTCATATATCTGTATGAGGCAATGCCGTGGAAGTTGGAAATCATGAACTGCAATCTTGAAGAATATGTAAAGACCCGTCAGCGCATCCGCATCACAGCCGGTGTAATGGCAGGCAAAGAAGGTTATCTGATGCGCATTCATCGTGAACTGCGTCTCTGCTTCGCCTTAAGCAACATGACCGTTTCCATCACCGACATGCACGCATTTCCATTCGAGCGAGTTGGAGAAAAGATAAGTGGCAGTGCCATAAAGTCGTAAATATAAAATTATGCTATATAACTGAGTTTAACTAAACGCTTATTAAAAAAAACAATAAATTATACGAAAGAGAGTAATATTATTTTCCTTTTACCATAAAAAAAAGTAAATTTGCATTTGCGTTAATCGTGAATTTTACGTTTATGCAATAAGTTAATCATACGAGCGAAAACAGTGCATATAGTTTTTCTCTCGTTTCTGCAACGAAATATTATTATATGGAACGGATATTGATAAAAAACTTTGGACCAATTGAAGAAGTTTCTATTTCAGACATAAGCAAGATAACAGTCTTTGTCGGTGAATCTGGAAGTGGAAAAAGTACTATCATGAAATTGATTTCTCTTTTCCGTTGGATATACAAAATGGTTAACATTCGTTCCTTTTTGAAATATTCAGGAGTAAAGAAATCACCATTCCGTTTTTCATTTTTCAACCTTCTGAAAACAAGTGGCATGCTTGGTTATATCAAAACTAATACTGTTTTAGAATACCAAAATAATTCTTGCCATTTAATTTTGGACTCTAATAGTAAAAAGCTAAAAGGTACTTCCGTCTATATACCAAAAGGAGAATTAAGCCTTGAAAAGATATCTTTCATTTCAGACAAGAGAAACATTATTTCAGACCTTGTTGATAATAACACATCAATAAAAAAGAATATGTTTTATCCAAATGAAACCTATAATGATTTCGAGACAGCTGTAGAAACCGTAAGAGAATTAGATGTTCTTAATTTAGGTGTTCATTTTGCCGTAAAGAAAACACCTCAGGGACTTAAGTATATGATTGTATCTAACACTAGTTCAAACGATTTTGGAATAAAACTTAATGAAGCTTCTTCCGGCACGCAGAATGTTGTACCAATGAACATCATTGTTGAATATTATTCTAAATATTACGATTTAGTTGCTTCTATTAACAATGCAATATTATCTTATGTTTCAAAATCCGACCAACTTAGTGATTTTAAAGCAGTAAAAAACATCGGAGATTTCGCAAGTAAGAACGTACACCTTATAATAGAGGAACCGGAACTAAGTTTGTTCCCTTCCAGTCAAACTTCATTAATGGATTTCCTAACAGAAAGCGTTTATGGTAATTCTGAGCGGGATTATAATGTTACATTGATGTTAGCAACGCATAGTCCATATATCATCAGCTACTTGAATGTACTTCTACGCAGAAGCATGAAAAACAACAATAAGTCAGGCTTTATAAAAAAAGACGACCTTTCTGTTTTCCGCGTAGCTGATGGCAAAATACAACCTTTGGTTGCTAAAGATAATCAGAGTGGCGAGGTAATAGTCAACATGATGGATTTGAATGAAGAAATGGACAATATCTGCGAAGAATATATGTCGCTGAATTAATTGATATGAAATATCTAATAGAGCATTTTTTTGCAAAATCATATAATAGCACTAAAAATATTGTTGTCGAAGAAATAATTGAAAAAGGAAATTTTGGTACGAATGATGAAAAATCATGTAAAGATTGCCAAGAACAATTCAAACTTTCATGCAGAGATAAAATAAATTCTTATCATAAATCAGAACAGGACATACATATAATCAGGCTTGAAGATGTTTTTAGGAGTTCAAAAATATTCCTGCAATCTCTAAAGATGGTTGTTGTGATTTACTGATGTATTCAGAAGATAAGATAGCCGTTATGGAAATGACGTGTTCCAAACCTCAGTATATAGAACCTCATATAGTTAATGGGAAACAAAAGCAAGGGAAACGTGCTCATGCTTATCAACAGATGTATGACTCCATAAAGAAGTTACGTCACTGTGATGAAATAAATACCAAAATAGATTCTTATAACGACCGTGTAGCTATTTTTTCTGTAAGAAAAAAGACCTCTGCTGAAGAAAGTTCAAATGCTGTAGCAAAACAGATGAATAACTTTTCAAAGTTATCTAAACAGGTATCATGGATGAATTATCGTACTGATATGGGTAACGGTTTTTATTTTATAATCCAAGAATATAACAATGAATATCAGTGGTGATAATGCCAGCTGTACTCTTACTAAAAAGTTTTAGATATTCATATAAAAATATCCAATTCTTTCCGGTGAAATTGTATGTTGGAACTTTATGCCCCGACATGAATTTATTAGCATATTAACAACAAAAATCAATAAACTTTTTTTCACTGCATACACCTGTAACTTATTGGAAATAAGGGACAAGCGGTAATAGTGGCATTGCCAAATAAATAAAGAAATATAGATGACTGATACTCAGGCAAATAATAAACGAATAGCGAAAAATACACTGCTACTTTATGCACGAATGATGTTCATAATGTGCATACAATTGTTTACATCACGTGTTGTATTAAATACGTTAGGAGTTGTAGACTATGGAATATATAATGTAGTAGGCGGTATAGTCTCAATGTTCACATTTCTGAATGGAGCAATGTCAACTTCCACACAACGTTATATTACGTATAATCTGGGCAAAGGAAACATGGCTAATCTGAAGACAGTGTTCACCACCAGCATTCAGATACATGCTTTGATTTCGATAATTGTAGTCATTCTTGCAGAAACCATAGGCATTTGGTTTCTTTATAATAAGATGATAATTCCGGCAGACCGCCTGAACGTAGCTTTCTGGGTATTCCAGCTATCAATACTCACGGCTGTTGTAACAATAATGAGCGTACCATATAATTCAGACATTATCGCACACGAGAAGATGTCTGCATTTGCCTATATTTCCGTGATAGAAGTAACGCTGAAACTCTTAGTCGTCTACTTGCTTTATATCGGAAATTTCGACAAGTTGTTGCTTTATGCCGTTCTTCTGGCATGCATACAACTTCTAATCCGCTGGATTTATACTTGTTACTGCAACCGTCATTTTGAGGAGTCCAAGTTAGTCAGAATATGGAATAAAAAACTTTTCAAGGAAATGGGGTGTTTTGCCGGATGGAATATGTGGGGAAACCTTGCCGGAACTTTGTTTGATCAAGGTATCAACATGCTTCTCAATGTATTCTTCGGTCCTGCCATAAATGCAGCGCGTGCTGTTGCCGTACAAGTAAACGGAGCCATAATGCAGTTCTCCAGTAATTTCCTTGTTGCTGTAAATCCACAGATAACCAAGACTTATGCACAGGGAGACTTACGTGAAATGCATAAACTGATATTCCGAGCCTCAAAGTTTGCATTCATGTTGCTGTTTATTCTTTCTCTTCCGGTAGTTATGGAGATAAATACAATCCTTAATGTCTGGCTGAAAAATCCTCCACAGTGGACAGGCATCTTCGTATGCGTCATACTGTGTGCAGCAATAGTTGATGCAGTTGCACGTCCGTTTATGACCGCTGCGGCTGCAACCGGAGATGTCAAGGTATATCAGTCTGTAGTAGGTGGCATATTGCTTGCCATTGTCCCAATAGCGTACATAGTTCTTAAATTGGGCGGCAATCCGGTTTCTGTATTTATAGTACATCTGTCGGTGGCAATAGTAGCCTTTGTTGTAAGACTGTTTTTAATCCGCCCGATGATAAAGTTATCGATACTTGAATATGTAAAGAAAGCTATGCTTCCTATATTTCTTGTTTTGTTGTCAGGAACTATTGTTCCTTTACTGCTTAGATTATCGTTATCCGACTCCTTGATAAATGCCGGTATCGTAATCACAGTTTCTGTTATCAGTGCGTCTACGGCAGCCTATATTTTTGGACTTACAAGTCATGAGCGTGCATTTATCAATTCGAAAATGTGCATGTTAAAGAATAAAGTTTTACGATGATATCAATTACCGATAAACACAATTGTTGTGGTTGTGCTGCATGTGTACAGGCATGCCCCAAGCACTGCATATCCCTTTCTGAAGATGATGAGGGATTCCTATATCCTTATGCCGACAGCAGTGTCTGCATAGACTGCGGACTGTGTGAGAAAGTATGTCCTGTCCTTAATCAGGCATCTGCTGATGAGCAGCCTCTTAAAGTGTTGGCATGTAAAAACAAAGATGAAGAAATACGCAGAAACAGTTCTTCCGGTGGAGTATTTACATTGCTTGCCGAGAATGTAATCCGCGCAGGCGGCATTGTCTTTGGTGCTGAATATGATGACAATTGGGAGGTAAAGCACGGATATACTTATACCATAGAAGGTTTGACAAGGCTTCGCACTTCAAAATATGTGCAGAGCCGTATGGAAGACAATTATATTGAGGCAAAAGCGTTTCTCAGACAAGGCAGACTGGTTATGTTCGTGGGAACTTCATGTCAGATAGCCGGACTGAGGAATTATCTACGGCATGATTATGACAATCTGCTGACTGTAGATGTGATATGTCATGGAACGCCAAGTCCTAAGGTGTGGCGTAGTTATCTTGAATACTTAAAAGCCCGTAAGGGCTTCGCTGGAAAAAATACAGTTTTTTCATCTCTAAAATCCGTACCCGTGATAACGGGTATAAATTTTAGAGATAAATGTGTGGGTTGGAAAAAATTAAGTTTTTCTGTCACGCTCGCCGAAGCCTCGGCTGATGGCGACAAAAATTCAGTTTTTCTGTCACATATACTCTCAGAAGACACCTATATGCGTTCGTTCTTGAGTAATCTGAATCTACGTCCTTCATGCTATCATTGTCCTGCAAAAGGTGGCAAATCCCATTCTGATATAACCCTTGCCGACTATTGGGGAATATGGAATCAACATCCAGAATTTGATGATGACAAAGGTGTAGGATTGACTATTGTCCATACACAAAAGGGGCTGAAAGCTTTGGACATGGCGAAAATGGAAACAATAGAAGTAACCATGGAGGAAGGAACAATGAGCAATCCTTCATATTATAACCCTGTAGCAGAACCACCAAAGCGCAATCTTTTCTTTAAACGTTTCAATAATGGTGACGATTTTGACACTATTGTTGATGATTTATTGAGAATACCTCTTTCTGTAAAAGTTAAATGCTTCATAAAGAGGCACATCAAGAAAATAATCAAGAGTTCTTGATAATCAAGTGTAGTGCAGTTAATTCACAAACTTCGTTCCTTACAGATATTATGATAACAGTCAAAGATACACATTATTCGGCAGACGGTATAAAGCTGACCCAAATACTCTACTCCACCAGTAAGGTGAATATGTTGAAGATTTGTAAGAAGCTGGATTTAGTAATCTCCTACGAAGATTCCGAAAACAATCAGTGGCACATAATCATGCCCACTGATGTTAGAAATACTATATGGCAAAATTGGGCGCTAACAAGAATTCAAATGAATTAATGTTAAGCCTGCCTAAAAAATAGGACTAACATAAGATAATTAAGATAAAAAAGTTTAACGTACCATCTTTCTATTAAATAAAACATGTAGCTTTGTAAACTATAGAATAGTAAATGGACAGTATTGAATTAAATATAAAGTCAAATATAAGTTTAAATTCAGCTTTACAATTAACAAGTAAGCCGGAAACTTGTATGTCAAGTGTACATTGTTCTTATTATAGCTGTTACCAGATGATGATGCATTATCTTGAAACAAAATGCAATTTAGATGATAAGAGGCGTAGAATACAATACAATAAATATACTTCTCTATGCAAAGGTAAACCATTAGGTAGTCACGAATATTGGATTAACGAGTTTGTTAAGAAAGCGGGGCTTTTAAACAAGAGTAATGCTTCTGAAATCTATCAAGAAATGATGAGTTTGAAAAGAAATCGAACACATTCAGACTATACAAAAGACAACTTTGATAAGAAAATGACTGACGAAATATATGACAAGGCAAGGAATTGCATCTTATTAATGAACAAAACATTTGAAATATGAATACACCTAACTTCATAATGGACTTTATTAAGTCCCTTCATTCTTCATTTTCTAATGAGGAATATAGTATATATTATGATTTTGATGATATATCAGATTCACATGTGCTATTAGTGAAGGGTTCTATTGCTCAAAAAGATGAGTTTAGAATTCTTTTTATGGATTTCGCCCTCAATTTAGCAGATTCCATTGGTGAACAGGTTATGTTTATAACTCCTGAAGAGGATTATGGAAATAGCAACTTCCAACTCATAGAGAGTTATTCCATCACAAAGTTTAAGGACGATAGCTCTATTAATTACTCTGACCTTAATGGTAGCGATAGTATTGCTTATTCTAATATAACAGATGCCTTTTATGCCTACGAGTCTACGGAGGAAATATCAACGGAAGTAGGAATAGAATTTGCTCCAGCAGCATGATAAAATAATGAACAAGATACCATATAAAATATTTGAGATTATAACTAATTACTTTACTATCGTAAGTAGTGATGTCACAAAGGAATCTCCTATAAATATTAAAACATCTTTTGAATATGCAGTTAGTTTGGCTGATCATAAAATAAGATGTAAGGGTGATTATGAATATATCCAAAAAGATACCCAACTTTTGAAAACTAGTGTTACATGTTCTTTTGATGTAGAATCAAATGCTTTCAATGCCATGAAAAAGGATGGAGTTTTAACAATACCAACTGCATTTCTGCAATATATGGCTACCATAAATGTAGGAACCACAAGGGGAATCATCCATTCTCAAACGATTGGCAGTCCATTGAATAAAATTGTCTTACCTCCTATCAACCTAACGAAGATTATTACAACTCCAGCCGAATTTAAATGTGAAAAGTAACACGTAAATTATGATAACAGTCAAAGATACACATTATTCAGCAGACGGTATAAAGCTGACCCAAATACTCTACTCCACCAGTAAGGTGAATATGTTGAAGATTTGTAAGAAGCTGGATTTATATGTAAGTCCAAACATCAAGAAGGCTGACACTGCTGTTCGTCTGGCTAAAGAGATAATAGACAATCCTATTAGTGTCTTGTCTGTACTCAACAAGTACGAGATGCAATTGGCTTCCGAACTGGTGCATGCTGAAGTCAACGAGTATGTAGTTCGTAAGATGCGCAAGACACCATATATGCTTCAGAAGCTGGATTTAGTAATCTCCTACGAAGATTCCGAAAACAATCAGTGGCACATAATCATGCCCACTGATGTTAGAAATTCATTAGCCAATAGCCTCCCATTGTATCTTAAGATGATAGAGGACGGCATCAAGCCTCCAACACAAAAAGACCTCCGCCACATGAACATGATGTCCAGGCTCTTTGGAGATGTAGAATATGAACTATAACCACTACTTCTGCAACACGTTTGAATGTTAGAATAATTAGAATATAGATTTAAACAGACGCAACCATATTTCAAGACTGTTAAAAATATGCAATATATCTCATATTTCAAAATATTGCAAGGTATACTTTAGAATAATTTACTACTTTTGCAAGGTATACTTTAAAATATTGATATGGATAAACAAATTATCAAGAGGATTATAATAGAGAAACAATCTGAAATTCCTCTATATAAGATTATAAACCGACATATATCACTTGACTGTAATGCAAACTATGTATTGGTGGGATTACGTCGGGCAGGGAAATCATATACTCTTTATCTGGATATACAGAATAAAATCCGGTCAGGACAATATACTGCGGAAGATATACTGTATGTGAATTTTGAAGACGAGCGCATCTCCGGTATCATTGCATCGGAACTGGGACAGATTCTTGATTCTTTTATGGAACTCTATCCTGATAGGAAACCTGTAATATATCTGGATGAGATACAAAATATCACCGGATGGGAAAAATTTGCCCGCCGACTTGCTGATTCCGGTTATCAGACGAGAATTACAGGAAGCAATGCCAAAATGTTAAGTGGCGAAATTGCGACAAATCTTGGCGGACGATTTATACCAAAAGATATTTTTCCTTTCAGTTTTAATGAATACCTTATATGGCATGGTCTCTGCTTGCCTGCCAACTGGGAATATAAAGCGGATATATGTGCCAGGGTTGTAAACTTCTTTGATGAATATTTCTATATCGGAGGTATTTCTGAGGCATACAATAAAGCTGATAAAAGGGAATATCTGAATGCCATATATCAGAAAATGCTGATGGGTGACATTGTAGAAAGAAATAAAATAAGAAATAATCGTGTGTTTCGTATGCTTGCCAGAAAATTGGCCGACAGCGTGATGCAACCTGTGTCCTTGACCAGAATGCACAACATAATAAAGTCTACCGGTGACAGCATAAGCATCCCTGTGCTTAAGGATTATCTGGAATATATGCATAGAGCTTATCTCACAATAGAAATTCCAAATATGGCATCTCCTATTACAGATCAGGAAACCGTGAAGAAAAGATACTTTTCTGATAATGGTCTTTTAAATCTGTTTCTTGTTGGCGGTGAGGCAAAACTGCTTGAGAATTTGGTTGCCATAAGTTTAGACAGGCTTTATCACAATACGGATGAAGAAATAAGACTGTATTATTACAATAAGAATATAGAAGTGGATTTTTGTGTACCTGAAGCTTCTTTGGCTATTCAGGTATCATATAATATAGATGCCACTACTACATTTACGCGTGAAACAGAGGGATTGAGGAAATTCCTTAATGTATATCCCGATTATCAAGGTATGATAATCACGCGTGACCAGGAAGAAGAAATAGCTTTAGGTGATAAAACTATTAAGGTTGTTCCTATATGGAAGTGGCTTCTCCTCCGGTCTGCAAACGTAATCAAAATTGACAATTGACAATTGACAATTCTAGACTGTCAATTGACAATTAAAATAGATGTCCATATTCGTGAACTGCATCGAAGCAGGGACATGCCTTCATGGGATTGAGGTCATGATGCCCCACGATGAGTGCCGACGGATATATGCGCAACAACTCTCTGAGCAGAGCCAACATACTGCCGCGCTGTTTCAGAGTACGCGTGTCGGCAGGCCGTCCGCGAGCGTCCAGTCCCCCTTCATAGCATACTCCGATGGAATGGGCATTGTGCCCCTTGCAGTGAGCCCCTACCCGTTCCAACTTACGTCCACGATGGATTACTCCATCGCGGGTGATATAGAAATGATAACCAATGTCGGTGAATCCGCGGTTACGGATGTGGTCACGTCGACACTCTGCAAATGTCAGGCTCTTCCCCTCTGGGGTAGCCGAACAATGAATGATGATAAATGCTATTCTTCGCATTACTTACGCGCTGAAAGCGCCATTAAAGATTAAGGAATAATTCTTTACGGATTTGTAGGTTGGGGCTTCATGCCCCGACATGAATCTATTTGCATATCAGTACCATATAAATTTGTATCTTAATATGTTTATTGGCATTGTCTATGAATTCTTAATTAATTTGCGCCATCCATGGCGCACTAATCATTAATCCTTGTATGCACTAGTTCATACAAGACGACAGTCCTAAGGCTCCTGCCAAGGCAGTGAGCAATGTGATTACAATCTTAATGACTACGCCCAGTGTAGATTTACTGCTCTCTTTCATGCGCCAGCCTCCCCTGTAGTTTTAGTTGTAGAATCAGACTTCTTTACCGGAGCATCGTAGGCATCAGCCTCCTTAAGTTGTGCGTCCAGATTAAGATTGCTGAAAGTCAGGTTACCCGTGGCACGACAGCGCATTCTCACGCCCTCCACATTGGCAGCAATACTGAACTTCTCTGCAGATTCGGCACCACCCTTGGCATTAACGATTTTGAGATAGAAAATGGCGAGGTCATCAAGTTTCACATTTTTGCCATCAAGGAGCAGTTCCTTGATGCAGTTCACCATATCGGTGATTAGTCCCTTTATTACTCCGGGAGAAAACGGAGTGTTGTGAGAAGCCATGTGTTTGGCAAGCTTCGCGATGTCGTAAGTTTCAGAGGCTTGTGCGCGACCATACCATTTGCCAAAAGAAGCACTCTTCTTGTTTGTGTTTTGACGTTTTTTGTAACGAATCATAATTGATAATAATTTAGTTGTTATATATATGTTGTCTGTAACCATGTAACTGATTACATGTGCAAAGATAATACATTGGATATGCGTGATTACGACTTATGGAACTATACGGATACAATGAGAGAAATATGGGGGAATATCAATTGACAATTGATAATTGACAATTGATAATTAATACATTGGAAATTGACACGTTGGAAATTGACATTTGATACATTTTTAGTGCAAAATAATCAGCGCAATTGTAGGTTGAAAGCGCAAATTAATTCTTAATTTTTAATCATTAATCATAACATTTTTTGAAAAAAAATGTTATCTTTGTAGTATCAAAAGTATTACAGAGATATGGAAAATGAATTTAAAATCAGAACTTACGGACGCACGGAACTGGCTCTTATGTATAACCCCTCTATCACGCCTAAGGCTGCTCTCAGGAAACTGAACCGATGGATTGCACTTGTACCAAATCTGGACAAACGACTGAAATCTATGGGATTCACTCCAGGATGCCGCTCTTATACTCCTGCTGAGGTCTCGGCTATAATTGATGTACTGGGAGAACCGTAACAATTGACAATTGATAATTGACAATTGACAATTTTATCTATGCGTTTTAGACTTCGTAAGATAGCGTTTTGGACTTCGTAAGATAGCGTTTTGGACTTCGTAAGATAGCGTTTTGGACAAGCAAAGTGGCACTTAAATTGTCAAACACTAATAGCAATCAAAATTGACAATTGACAATTGACAATTGACAATTCAAAACTGTCAATTCTTGCCAGATTATTCGATTAGCAATCTAAATTGACAATTGACAATTCAAAACTGTCAATTCTTGCCAGATTATTCGATTAGCAATCATAATTATCAATTGTCAATTGTCAACTGTCAATTCTTGCCAGATTGTCAATTAAAGATGGTTCAGATGGTTCAGATGGTTCATGAACCATCTTTTAGACTGATAACGGAATTATTTAAATGAAAAATATAACTGAAAATGAAAATCCGACGTACTATACGGTTACGCCGGAATCTTCATTCTCAATAACAAAATAACCAATCACCACAGCGTATTAACAGGCATGTTAAACATTCTAAAATGCCGCATTAACAAAGTGGCAATTGTCAATTATCAATTTTCAATTGTCAATTCTAGAAGTCAATTCTAGAAGTCAATTGTCAATTCTCACATACATGCCATATTCAGTGTCATGTTTGATGATTCCCAGTTTCACCATGCGTTTAAGCCACGTGTTCGCGGTATTAGGGCTTATACCCATTTCAGATGCCATGTCCATCAATTCGCCATGTGAGAAATGTTTATCCATCTTGCTGAATATAGCATTGCGCTCGGAGTTAGTACGACGCTTGACACCCGATGACGGCAGAAACGACACTATATGCGTGGCGTGCTCATAGAGAGGAGATACCAGTGACAACACGGCTTCAAAGTCGGCATCACTAACACTAAGATTCCATTTGCCCACTATGCGGTCTTTCACATTGTCTGAAACTTCACTGGCTGACGGCACGGCTCCAGCCTCGGCAGGCACCCACGTGTCACGACCGTCCACGGCAGGCAACTTATCTATCATACGCAACATTGCCACCACACTAATCATCCTCACCGCACTTATGGCTAGACGCTCCACACTGCTGTTCATCTCCATGCCGTTCACGGCTTCCGAACGATGAAGCAGAGCTGAGAACACAGCGTTAATGCGCCGGTGCTGTTTCTGGGTAAATTTAAGAGTGAACAGTCCGGTAAGTTCAATCCACTTCACCTCCCTAGCCCATTCCTCACCCATACGGATGAAGATGTCGTCAAGGTCGGTCTCGTTGTCGCTCAACTGGTCTTTCCATTCAGTTACGGCAGGCATATAATAAAAAATCTGACGCGAAAAGAGTCCGTTCTCAGCACTCGGTATAAGCGGCTGCACCTGAGCAGGCGTACCACTGAGCAACACACTGAGATAACTGCGCGCCGTTTCACGATATTCATGGTCAGTACGTCGGTTATACGAAAGGCGGTCTTGGTCGAAGGCACGTCGCAGGATGTCACTCCAGTGACCATAGTCACTGCCGATACTGGTAGACACGGTGTCGGCTTCGGTTTCAAACACCAGTCCGCGCCCATTGTTGTCTATCACGTTCTGCATGATACCCGTACCGGAGTTGTTGCCCGAAATAAGGAACATCCTTTCATGCGGCATCTCTATAGACTCATCATTCTTGGCATCTTTCTTCTTCTTCCGGTATTCCTGCATCGCCTTTTCAGAACTGCGCCTAAGTTCGTCATGAATAGGTTCGGCAAGTCGGCGGATATGAGAGAGCACACCCTTGCCACTGGCAGGAGGAGCCACGATGAACGTCTGGAGACACGGATTCTGACGCTTACGCCCATAAATCACCTGCACATACTTCCACATTGTGGCACCCAGTGTGGTGAGGGCACCCAGCAACATAACATCACGCTGAGCATCACTCTCGGCATAACCTATAATGCGGCTTAGCAAATGCGGCCATTCATAATGTGGGAACAATGGCAGCGGAGATGACGGTTCTGATGAAGGCACCACGCTGTCGTCAATCGACTCTTCAGAATACTGCTGTTCACTTTGCGACACTCCGGAAACACCATTTCCGCCATAGCCATTCAGTGCTCTATCGGCAAGGTTACCGGAGCCGTCATTTACGGCAGACGAGTGTGCAAAAGATGGTTCATGAACCTTTTGAACCTTCTGAACCATGTTCCCGGCCACGTAACCCGATAAGTTTTTCACGTTAATTCCCGCTCTGTCAGCAAGATAGACAGCAGTAGACAGGTGAACGTTGCCGTGTGCGGAAGTGATTGCTCCGCTGAACAACTTCTCCGCATTCCGTGCGTCCCACTTGGCAGAACACCGGCAAATACGATAGAAATACTCACGCCCCGCCTCACCACAATCAGTGGCAATGGCAAAGGCAAGTTGCACATATTCGTTATAGCTCGGGGCAATATCAACACCCGCGCTGACAATGCGCTCTGTGAGAGCGCCTAGAAGTTCTATATTCATTAAATTTTCAATTTAAAATTAATAATTAAGAATTGACAATTGTCAATTCTGAAAGTCAATTGTCAATTTTTTGCGCTCCGCGCAGAGCGCATTAGCGTCATGGCACAGGAAGCAGGCGCGGGCGAGGTCACGCCCCACGCGGTCTACGCCCCGTTTAGGGTCTTCAGTAGGTGGAGTATACACGTTGCTGACGTATTCCATAGCTGTGAGTGTAGCCTCACGGCACAGATTGATGTCAGCCTCACGGTTGCCCGACAGACGGTAAGGCACGAAAGCCTTAACCCCTAGCCCACTGGGACTGACGAAACACAGCTGAGTGTTAAGCCACTTATCTTCAAAGATTACATCACGCAACCTACACGCCTCCTCATAACTTGGCAGATGGTCCACATCTATGGGCACCAACCCCGACAGATTGACAAGAGCATCACCACGTCGGCGCGCGAAAGTGCCGAAAGGCGTAACGAAAGGCAGAGCAGTGGCTTTGAATCGGCGAATATCATTAGGCGAAGCCTTATGTCTGAGTTCATCAGTACGTTTAGCAAGAGAAGCATCTGTAGATATAATCTTATACAATTGACTGACGCTCATATTACTATATGGCAGCACAGATGCAAAACTGATAACACTTCCATCGGCACCCCTCACAGTAGAGATTGGGCAACGGAAGTAAGACATTAAATTAGACATTTATATATTGAAAATTTTAAGTTATGCCGCTAATATATTTATCGGCACTCACAAAATTAAGTAAAAAATACATAACGACAAAAACCACCGTTGCCCCTCCATGAGAGAGCAATAACTGTGCGAAATATTAACGTTTTTATATAAAATTATACAACAAAAATGCAGTTTATAGAATTAGGTGCAGAGATTGAAATTCTGCATCACACGGTGATGAATGGCAATCGCCATTTCACAGCCAACTCATTAAGTAAGAAAGCGGGCATAAGCACCCACACATTGAAAAAGTAGAGTTAGGAATCAGCGACAAGCTGAGTCAGTACGCCAAAGTAACAGATGTGCTGATTGCAACATATCAGAAAGGCAGCGAAAAGCGCAACGAGATAGAATGGCGGCTGATGGAAGCCCTGGCAAGAGACGTGGAAAAGGAACGGAAAACAAAGGAAAAATAAAGATTACACAATGTGCAACAACGTCTTTCAATTACTAACTAATACTTATTTGTGCAAACCATTATAAAATAGCAAAATAAATTTCGAGAGAATCGAAAAAATTACTATATTTGCAGCATAAACGTAAAATAGGAGAATAAAGATGGACGCTATAAAGTACAAATTTAACAGGAAAAAGACTATCAATGTCATATTATATGTGGCAGAGAAGTTGAAGCGTCGTGATTTTCATAAAATATTCAAGATACTCTATTTTGCAGACAGAGAGTTTATCAAAGAATATGGAATGCCTATCACTGGAGATACCTATATTGCAATGGATGCAGGTCCGGTGCCGTCAAAGACATACGATATATTCAAAATTGTAAGAGGAGACTCTTATATGAGTGACACTGACGGATTAGGCAAATATTTCTCTATTACAAACTGGATGTTTATTACTCCTTTACAGAAAGCAGACTTAAAAGAAATATCACCCGCAGAAAAAGAAGTTCTTGATTCTGTAGTAGAGCAATATGGTTCATTATCATACGATGAGATTAAAGAAAAGTCACACGATACAGCATGGCGCAGTACAGCCCGAGACTATCCTGTTTCTTTTGAGAATATAGCTCTTGAGGCAGGAATAGAGAATGATGAATTGCCATATCTTACAGATACAGCAAATCTTCAAAATGTTTTTCAATAATGGCAACATTAGAAGAGTTTTTTTATTATCTCTCCCTCCCTATCCACACCAACTATGGCGGCATACTTCAGGCATACGCGCTCCAGACAGTGCTGGAAAGAATGGGGCATTTATATGTAAATAAAATCCACGTATTTCTGCTAGTTATGCGTGATATTACTATTAATAATGTTAATAATGCGCTAACATTAAGGAATAATATGTATCTTTGCAGATAAATTTATTGATATATACAAATAATCAGAGAAGGGAAGTAAGCATGAATAATATTATTAAAGAACGTTCTGAACGTCGAGCAGAAGCTATAAAACGAGTTACTGCAAATAAAGATAGTGCTAGGTTGTTTCTTCAAAAAGCTGGTATTATCACGAAAGCAGGTGATTTGAAAAAAATTTATCGATGAAAGAGACATTGTACTCAACTAGTCAAAATAGAGTTATTGGATTCCATGGTTGTGACAGCCGTATTATTAATGATATTATTTCCGGAAAGGAAATTCTTAATGTTAGTAAAAATAATTATGATTGGTTGGGGCATGGTATTTATTTTGGGGAAAATAACGAATCTCGTGCTTTGCAATATGCAACAGAGATGCTTTCCAGAAAGAAATCTAAAAGTAAACCTGCAATAATTGGAGCCGTTATTGATTTGGGGTATTGTCTTGATCTTACAGATTCATATTATTTAGATGAGTTAAAAGAAGCATATAAGACCTTAGTTGATACTTGTAAACTTAATGGTAATAGTTTACCCAAAAATACAGATGTAGGAAAGTCAAATGATAAGTTGTTAAGAAGATTGGATTGTGCTGTTATTGAGACAGAACATTTGATAAATATTGAAACTGGAGATCTACCATTTGATTCAGTGAAAGGTGTGTTTTGGGAAGGTGATCCTTTGTATCCAGGAGCAGGATTTGCAGAGAAAAACCATATACAGATATGTATTAGAAATCCGAATTGTATTAAAGGCTTCTTCTTACCAAGAGAAATTGATTCTAATTACACCAATCCATAAATTTTTAACCACTGATACCACGCTTAGATACGTAGAAGTTGTGATGACGAGCATGCCCAATGGCATCTATTGTCCCTCCCCTCTCCAATTCTTTCCGGTGGAATTGTAGGTTTGGGCTTTATGCCCAGACATGAGTTTATTAGCATATTATCAATTGACAATTGACAGTTGACAATTGACAGTTGACAATTAAATTGTGCTTTCAACGCATCATCTTTTGTAGGTTTGGGCTTTATGCCCAGACATGAGTTTATTAGCATATTATCAATTGACAATTGACAGTTGACAATTGACAGTTGACAATTAAATTGTGCTTTCAACGCATCATCTTTTGTAGGTTTGGGCTTTATGCCCAGACATGAGTTTAAATGACTCCATTTCCAAACGTTGTTAGCTTTAATGCTGAAGAATATATAAAAGCAAGAAATGAGATTAAGACTAATGTGTCGTAATACTTTGTAAAGAAAGATAAATAGTATCAAAGAATTTAATCCATTTAAAAATATGACAATACAAGAAACTATTAATTGGTTTATAAGCCAATATAATCAAGCCAGAGGATTTCTCGACACCCCCTCTGATTACTATTGTGGTATCACAAATGATTTAGAACGTCGAAGAATCGAACATAACATATCTTCATACATAGCCACAGTAACGTGCAATAGTTTTAAAATTGCATGTGAAATAGAAGAAGATCTGCATAATACAGGCTTTGATACAGGTGAACAGTTAGGTAATGGTACAGAGGATAGCATCTACGTCTATATGTATCGTAAGAATAATCAAACAAAGCAATAGAATAATATGAAAATAGGAATACTAACCCTGCCACTCCATACTAATTATGGTGGTATACTGCAAGCATACGCCCTTCAGACAGTACTGGAAAGAATGGGACATGAGGTGGAGGTGATAACCAAGGAGCGAAAGAATCTTCGCATACCATTATGGAAGATACCACTAACTTATGGTAAACGCATATTTAACAATTTACGAAATAGTAATAAAATTCCAGTGTTTTTGGAACAAAAAACTAATCACGACTGGCCCATCGTTACTCAATATACAGCTAAGTTTATTAATCAATACATTCATCAACATCATTGCAACGACTATTCCAATCTTCAAAAAGATTGTTTCGATGCCATCATAGTAGGTAGCGACCAAGTATGGAGACCTACCTATTATGGTAAAAAAAATAATATGAAGATAGCCCATGCATTTTTAGATTTCACTAGAGATTGGAATATTAAGCGAATAGCCTATGCTGTTTCTTTTGGCACTGACAAGAAAGAATATACCAAAGAACAAATAGCCGTTTGCAAACCTTTGATACAAATGTTTGATTCTGTTTCAGTTCGTGAAAATTCTGGAATATCACTTTGTCAAGAGTATTTTGGCATGAAAGCCGTTCATGTACTAGATCCTACTATGTTGCTCAAAAAAGAAGACTACTGTGCTTTGGTTGAAGGTATTAACACATCAAAAAGTAAAGGAAATCTTATGGTGTCGATTCTTGATAGCTCTCAAAGAAAAACAGAATTTATCAATCAAATTGCTCAACAAAATGGCTTAGTACCATTTGTGATAAATTCTAAAGTTGATGATATATCAGCACCATGTAAAGAACGTATTCAACCAGCAGTAGAACAATGGCTGCAAGGTTTCATGGATGCAGAATTAGTGGTAACAGATAGTTTTCATTCTTGTGTATTCAGTATAATTTTCAATAAACCATTTATTGTGTTTGGCAATAAACGCAGAGGTATTACAAGAATGTTATCATTATTAAAAATGTTTGGATTGGAAAGTGTTCTTGTTTCTGAAGATTTAAAAAACGCAGAACAACTAAACGTACAAAACTATGATTATAATTGGACTAATGTTAATCAACAATTATTGCAATTATCCAATGCTAGTAAATCGTTGTTAAAGCAAATATAAATAACTATTATCTTATTATGGTATCATTTATATATATTACACTTTATTGTTTAGTACTTATAGTGTGTGTGTGTTGTCTTAGACACCAAAATGAAAATAATTATTGGAAAAAAGCAATCATACCTATTATTGTTTTCACTATAGTTATAGGTCTAAGATGGGGTCGTGCTGTTGACTGGTGCGTTTATTACAATGTTTATGAGAATTTTAAATATGGAAATGAAGAAGGATTTGAACCTTTGTTTTATTTGATATGGAGTACTTATAAAAACATGGGATTAAGCTATCCTTGCATCATAGCATCCTGTTCGTGTCTATTTATATTCTCTTTGTTTTATTATTTTAGACCTTATGCCAAACTAAACAACATAACGATAACTATAATTGTTATTTTTATTACTGTATATAGCACTAATCTTATACGATTTTATATGGCGTTTTCATTTTTGCTTATAGCTTTGCGAAACTATGAAGATCGAAAATATAAACTTGCTATAGTTTTTTCTCTGTGTAGTGTTATGATACATATTGGAATATTAGTTGTTATACCTATTTTATGGTTCATCACAAGAAAAAGGAATTTAATTTGCAAACCTCGTACCACAGTTCTTATTTGTCTATTTTTTATATTCTTTTTCTCTAGAGAATTTATGACGATTTTTGCCCCTATATTGCATATCTTTTCATTTTATGACAGATTTGCCAATTACATGACCGATAGTGCAGGATGGTTGTCCGGATCTGGACAAAACTTCGAGGATGAAGGAAGAACTATTATTTCTTCAATTCTCAACAACGTAGCCTTATGGATTGTTATTTATACTTCATATGATATTGTAAAACATAGAAAAGACTTGGTGTCTATATACAACTTTGCTATCATAGGCATTATTCTCTATAATTGCTCTAATGGTCTGGAACTTGTGTCACGTTTTCATCAAGTTTTTGTGCCGTTTTATTGTTTTCTGTTTGCACTTTCTATTTCCACTTTGAATAAAGTGAAATTTAAAAAGACAATGAACATGATACTCTTGATTTTTTGTTTACTTTATTGTTCAAAACGAATTTATGTGTATGCAATGCCATTAACAAATGGAGCCTTAATGCATTTCGTTTGGGACAACGATAAGATTGATCCATTACGATTAGGAGTTTATTATAATAATTAATTTTGAAGTTGAATTATGAAATTTTCTATTGTTATACCACTATATAATAAGCAAAATTATATAATGGCAAGCATTAATTCTGTACTAATGCAAAGTTACAAAGGCTTTGAAGTAGTAGTAGTCGATGATGGTTCTACGGACAACAGCGTGGAAGTTGTCAGTAAGATTAGTGACAAAAGAGTACGCTTGATTCAAAAAGAAAATGGGGGGCCTTCATCAGCGAGAAATGCAGGTGTAGATAACGCAACAAATGATTGGATACTGTTCCTTGATGCAGACGACTATCTTCTCCCCAATGCATTGCAGCATTTCAACAACATAATTTTGCGAAATAAAAACATAAAGTGCTTTACTTGTAACTTCTATATTTCTTCGAATAAGAGGCTCCGTAAATATTCACATATATGTCCTAATGGTATAGTAGCTAACCCATATCTCTCTTGGTCAATAAATACATTAATGCCACGCACAGGAGCGTCTGTATTTCATAAGGATGTTTTGTCTAAACATCCTATGAACTCAAATCTTAGAAGAAACGAAGATGCACAAAATTTGTTTGAGATAATGAGGGAATATTCTTTCTACAGAAGTAACACACCTGTGATGGTTTACAATTGCGATGCTTGCGAAGCATCGCATAGATTGAAAAATATCGATAACGATTTTTTGGGTCATCTTAATTTTAATAACAAGTCTATATGGGAGCAAATAGCATTATATCGTATGTTAAGAAATGCAAGAACCCTATATGCAAAGGACTCAGCTAGGCTATATTCGAATATTAAAATTTCCAGTAATACTATTTGTATGGCTAAGTTCATACAGAGTGCTGCAAAAGTAATAAGGTTATATAATAGTGTTGCAAACAAACTAATTAAAGCACCACAAATTAAAGATTGGTAAGATGTTAAGTTATATTAAACAAAAAGGGAGAGTAATTCTCCTGTGTTCAAACCTTCTATTGGCTGAAAGATATGAGCGAAGAGAATTTCAAATATAAATACAATCTGCTATAAAGGAAATTAAGAAGGAAGTGTCAAGCGCAAGGATTTATGTGCAAAGTATTACTTTCTATCAATCATACAGTTTGGGATAAGTATGTCAACAGCACCAAGATTGCGGTACGCAACTCTATTTTCAAACAGTTTTTCAAAGCACTCAATTGCGAATATATCGACACCTATTCACTTTACACCAAAGATAGCGGCATGTTGATTGAATTAACAAAAGATAACGTTCATCCCCTCCCTAAGAGATGTTAGATATGGGTATTCGTATTGCTATAATAAAAAACTAATGACATACAAATATGATAAAACGATTAATTAAACTTATACTCGTCAAACTGAAATTTCGTGGTAAAGTAAGGATTGATATCACTGCCACGGTCTCTCCTTATTCCTTCTTTGAGGGTATGAATGTTATTTGGAGCAACACCACCTTTAAGGGCACAATGGGATTGGGTAGCTACATTGGTGCAGATTCTGTCATCACTGCTAAGGTAGGGCGATTCACGTCTATTGCCACTGAAGTTCTAACAATATTCGGTACACATCCTTACACCTATCCATATGCTACCACCTCGCCTGCATTCTTCTCGATGCGTGGTCAGTGCGGAAAGAACTTTGCTAAGCGGCAGATTGTCAAAGAAGACCGTTATGCTGAAGATGGTTTTATGTGCGTCATTGGCTCTGACTGCTGGATTGGCTCTCGTGCATCTATCGTTCAGGGCGTAACCATTGGCGATGGTGCTGTGGTTTTGGCTGGTTCTATGGTCACAAAAGATGTACCGCCTTATGCAATAGTGGGGGGAGTGCCAGCAAAGGTACTTAAATTCAGATATAACGTAGAAGATATTGCTTTCTTGTTACGCACAAAATGGTGGAACAATCGCAAAGAGTGGTTGGCGGAGAACTGGGAAGTGATGAATGATATCAAGATGTTAAAACAAATATTAGCTAAATAAATCATGAAACTAAGTAAATATTTAAATCATTTCTATTTCAGCTTGGCAGTGGAGCGATATGTCTATTATCCACTATGGAGCGCATGGAATTATATCTTTGCCTATTGGTGGAATGTGCATATTGGCAAACGGTGTAAGTTTCGTGGGAGGGCATACTTCTATCGTCTGCCCGAGTCGAAAATAACCATTGGCGATGGCTGTATGTTTTTATCATCTAATGCATCCAACAAGATAGGCGTTTACAGCCCATGCATGATATCGTGCGTGGGAGTGGGCGCAAATCTGACCATAGGCAATGGTTGCGGATTTTCGGGCACTGTGATTGGTTGCGGCACAAAGATAGAGATAGGTCACAATGTGCGTTGTGGTGCAAACACACTTATCACCGACACTGATTGGCATCGCGATGACTATAGAACCAAAGAAGACCGCCCTATTAAGATAGAAGACAATGTATGGTTGGGCTATGGTGTGAAGGTTTTTAAGGGAGTGCACATAGGAGAAAATTCGTTCGTAGGTGCATGCACCATCGTCACCCACGACATACCTGCCAATGTGGTGGTGGCTGGCAACCCTGCGAGAATAATAAGAAAGATTGAAAATGCAAATTAACACAAAAGAAAGATGAATGTAGTAATATTATTAACGGATGGCTATCCCAATAAGTTCTCTGCCAACAACTCAAAGGCGGAATTTATTATGAGGGGACTGAAACTGCATGGCGATAAAGTGACAATCGTTGACCGTCTGTATGGCAACGCATCTACCGACAAAGTGATAAAAGGTGTTTCTGATTGTGGCATAGACTACATTCAGATGCCACAAAAAGGGAATATATACCTTTCAGCCCTTAAAAACCTATCTCGATTACATAAGATTCTGAAAGAATTGAAGTCTGACGATGGCAATGTGCTAATAATCTCAGAAATATTCTTGCCGCTGTATATCTTGCAATTCTTTGTCGCTAAAATGTTAAGATATAAACGATTTTATATTTACCAAGAGTGGTCTGTTAGCACCCCACATTCCAACAAGTTAGCACTGATAGAAGATTTTATATCTACATACACTAAAGGTTATTTTGTAAATGGGATGCTACCTATAAGCCATTTTCTGCAGAAGAAAGGATTGCGGTTCAACAAGCCGCAATGTATTCTCCCTATAATGGCAGACTATAATAGGGAGGTAAGCAATCACGGCGAACTAACACATTTTACCTTTTGCGCCAACGTGTCTTATCTGCTGAGAAATCAGTTGATAATAGATGCGTTCCGAGAAGTAAGTAAGGCAAATGATAAGTTTAAATTGGTACTGGTGCTTTCGGGTAGCAGCAGCGACATGGAAACGATAGAACATCAGCTAAAGCAAAACAACGATAACAATATTGTTATAGAAACGAAAGTGCCTCAAAAACATTTGTTTGACATCTATGATAGTTCTGTGGCTCTCATTGTGCCATTAGACCCACAGAGCATTGCCGACGAAGCCCGCTTCTCGCAGAAAATTGCAGAATATGCTTCTTCGAAACGCCCTATCATAACAAGCAGAGTAGGCGAGATTCCTTATTATTTCAAAAGCGGCGAAAGCATTGTTACGGCAGATTACAGTATAAAAGGATATGCCAATGCTATGCGCTCAATGATTGATAATCCACAGCTTGCTACAACTATCGGCCAAAAAGGCTATGAAGTTGGGGTGGAAAATTTCAGTATTGAGGTCGTGGGCAAACAAACGCACAATTTTTTAAGGCAGATATTTAATCACGCCCCCTCACCAATAAAACCAAACAATATGAAAAAAATATCTGTCATAACCCTTCAGAATGTGCGCAACTACGGCAGCGTATTGCAGGCATTGGCAACACAAGAAGTGTTTGAAAAAATAGGATGTAAAGTTGACTTCTACAACTATTTCAAACCAACATCAGCATCTATACATCTTCGTCTAAAACGATGGACAAAGGGATTTAATCCAATAAAGAAAGCTATTTATTATGCAATATTATTGCCATCGTGTATAAAAGAAGAAATGGTTTTTCCTAAATTCCTAAAGAAATACGTAAATGTACAAAAAGAAAAAGTCTGCACTGAAGAAGATTTCAGAAAACTTCCTCTAGTAAGTGATGTATATTGTACAGGAAGTGACCAAACTTGGAATAGCACATGGAATGATGGTGTATTGCCTGAATTGTTTCTCAGTTTCGTTCCAGACAACAAGAAAAAAATCGCATACGCTGCAAGCTTTGGTAAGAAAAGGCTAGACAAAGATGAGATTGAAAGGACTAAGAAATTAATTTCAAGATATCATGCCATTTCAGTAAGAGAAAGTTCTGCTGTAGATATAATCAAAGGTCTTGGATTTAATGCTCAACTGGTTTTGGACCCAACACTACAAGTATCAAGAGATTTTTGGATTAGTAAATTTAATATCAAGGTTAACAAAGAAAAATCACCTTATGTATTAATATATCAACTAAACACTAATAAAAAATTTGATGCCTATGCAAAGGAGTTTGCTAAAAGGAAGGGAATGAGATTAGTAAGATTCTGCATCAGACATTATCAGATGTTTAGAGATGGTACTCCTAAAATTGTTCCAGAGGTAAAAGAATTTGTAAATCTTATTGCTAATGCTTCGTATGTGATAACAGATTCATTCCATGCCACTGCATTTTCAATAAATCTAAACACAGAGATGATTTGTATCTACCCTAGTGAGTTTGGTGGACGAATAGAAAGTATTCTTAACCTTACGAGTTTACAAAGTAGGCATCTCACATCATACGATGACTTTTCATTTGTTGATGCAAACAAGATAGATTTTGCTCCTGTGAATAAAATTCTTGAAAAAGAACGTGCCAAGGGATATGAATTCCTTACAAATGCATTAAATGATGGAAAAGATAACTGATTTTTGTACAGGTTGCAGAACCTGCGAACAATTGTGTCCAAAACACAGTATATCAATGGTGCCAGACAAGGAAGGCTTTTTGATTGCTGTTGTAAATCAAGGTATTTGTATAAACTGTGGACTATGTGTAAAACGATGTCCTCAGAATAGAAATGATTTACAAAATGATACACCAATCTCAACTATTGCAGCACGCCTAAAAGATGAAGAAACTCTTTATAAGTCTGCATCAGGTGGAGCTTTCGCTGGATTAGCAATTAGAGTAATTAATCAAGGTGGGGTTGTATTTGGTGTGCGTTATGACAAAGATTTACGTGCGATTCACGCAAAAGCAGAAACCATAGAAGAATTACAACCTTTGTTAAGTTCTAAATATGTACAGAGTGATACGGGAAATACTTTTAAGGAAGTAAAAGCAATATTGGAAACAGGCAGGCTCGTACTCTATAGTGGCACAGGCTGTCAGATTGCAGGATTGAAATCATTTTTACATAAGGAATATTCAAATCTCATTCTTGTAGACATTGTGTGCCACGGTGTTACCTCTCCTCTCCTATTTCAGAAATATTTGGAAGTGTTGCGACAGAAACACGGTGCGCCCATCTCTAATTATGACTTTCGTGATAAAAAAGGTGGATGGGGTCTAGGATATAAATATAAATATAAATATAAATATAAATATGGCTCATGTAATTTAGATCCTTATTATTCTGCGTTTCTTGCCGGCGATGCATATCGTGAATGTTGCTACAAATGTAAGTATGCCAACACCAAAAGACCGGGTGACATCACTATTGCCGATTATTGGGGAATAGAAAAATTTCATCCTGACTTCTATAGCCATAAGGGGGTATCTCTTGTATTGTTGAACAATGAAAGAGGCAATGCTTTATGGAATAAGGTAGAATCATTCTTCTTTATTAAAGAGAGCAAGTTGGAATATGCTGTTGTGAAGAATGGCAACCTACGTGAACCAACCCTTCGGACTAAGAAGCGTGATACAATCTATGATGATATCACAAGTCTGAGTGCATCAGAATATATAGAGAGAAAACTCGCTATCCATCCTAGCATCGTAACAAAGGTAAAGGGCTTACTCCCTATGCCTGTCATGCTAATGATTAAAAAAATAATATGGAAAATAAAACAATAATTCATGCAACAACCTTTAATATCAATAATTGTTCCTTGCTATAACGTGGAGGAATATTTACCTAAATGCGTAGAGAGCATACAGGCACAGACATACAAAAACTGGGAATTAATACTAGTAGACGATGGTTCTAAAGATAATACACCACAAATTTGTGATAAATATGCAGTTCATAACTCTCGTATCATGGTAATACATAAGAGTAATGGTGGATTAGTATCAGCACGAAATGCCGGATATGATATGGTGGCAGGAGAATGGATTACTTATCTGGATGGTGATGATTGGTTTTCTGAGAATTTTATAGAGACTGTTACATGTGCTATTTTATCTAATTCTAATATAGATATGATATTCTTTAGTATGTCACAAGAGTTAAATGGCAAAACTATTGATAACAAATGGAATTGGAGCCAATACGAAGATGGTCGTATTTATGAAAAGAATGAAAATTTATCTTTGTCTTCGTATGTTCTAAATTATAATTCTGGTTTATCAGATGTATGTGGTAAAGTTTTCCGTACTGAATGGTGTCGGAATTATAATATTAAGCACAATTCAAATCTTAGACAAGGTGAAGAAAGTGTAGATGTTATGATGAGAGCTTTCTATTACGCTAGTAAATCTTTATTTATTAAAGATAAACTTTATCATTATAGATATAATGCAAATTCTATATCAAAAAGAGTTGATGAGAATAATGCTGCCTGTATTGTAGATTGTATGAAAGTAATATATAATTTTATTAAAGATATACCTGAAAATGATATTTTTTTGAAAGAATTCACTCTACGCAATGCATACGTTTTAATAAGCATTGCAATGCATACATATTTTCATCCAGCCAATCATTCTACATACAAACAACGAAAATATAGATTCAAGAAACTAATTAATGATAATCCTCTATTCAAACATGCTATAAAAGAAGTTAGTTGTAATCAATTTGACAAATTTAGAGGAATTGCATTATGGAGCATTCAACATCAGAATTTCTTCTTACTAGAACTAATCGGATGGGCAAAAAATAATGCATTAAAATTAGGAATATTCAATTATTGATTGCATATAAAATAATATTATTAAATGATTAAAGTAGCATACGTATTAGGCAAAGTTCATTCCGGAGGAAAGAAAAATCTTGTCTTGGAATACTATCGACATGTAGACCATAGTAAAATCAGAATAGACTTTATATGTGATTCTGATTCTAATTCTATACCTGAAAAAGAAGTCATGTCATTAGGTGGTAAAGTTTATAAAATTACTCCATATCAGAACATAGTAGGTAACATGCGCGATATGATGCGCATATTTAAAGAAGAAAAATATGATGTTGTACATGCTTGGAACAGCATGATGAATCTCTTTCCAATGATATTGGCCAAAAGAGCCGGCATCAAGGTTAGAATATCAGAAAGTCTGTCTATGGCAAACAAACATGAACTTAAGACTTATATAAAATATGCTCTACGCCCGTTTTCTTCTGTTGATGTCAACTACTACATGTCTTGTGGAATTGACTGTGGTATCTTTCAATTTGGAAAGAAAGCGTATAATGATGGTAAAATAGCAATATTCAAAACGGTAATAAACGCCAGTAACCATTCTTATAAGCCGGAACTAAGACAGGCAACAAGAGATAAATTCGGATGGAATAGTAATGTGGTATATGGTTTTATTGGAAGATATATGCCACAGAAAAATCCACTGTTCATTATTGATATTTTCAATGACATACAGAAACGTCAGGAAAATGCCAAGCTTGTGTTAATAGGATTCGGAGGACTTGAAGATGAGATGATGAAACGTGTAGTCGAATATGGCATTAAAGACAAAGTTGAAAATTTGGGAAGGCGAGAAGATATAAAGCAATTCTACAATGCTTTCGATGCTTTTCTGCTGCCAAGTCTATATGAGGGGTTGCCTGTTGTAGGATTGGAATCCCAAAGTTGCGGACTGCCAATTTTCTTTTCTACAGAAATCACCCCGGAAGCAGCCGCATGTGAGATGGCTCATTATATCAGTCTTGAAGAATCGGCTTCTGTTTGGGCAGAAAAGATAATTTCTACTGTTGAAAAAAATATTCCATTACGTTGCAGCCATACAGAAGACATTGTTAATGCAAAATTTGATTCTCACAGTGAATCTGCAAGAATGCAACAATATTACTTTGACGCAATTGCTGAACAAAGTAAATAATCAATTGTTTTTATTATTATCCAACGTTTGCCAAGGTCATTTTTGTTCTTGGCAGACTATCCTATATCATTATAGTTAAATATTCTAATTTATGATTCCATTTAACAAACCCTATTTCTCTGGAAGAGAATTGAAGTACATAGAAGAGGTGTGTCACTCTACAACTATGTCAGGTAACGGACAGTTTACAAAGAAATGCCATAAGTTTTTTGAAGACAAATATGGCTTCAAGAAATGTCTGCTTGCAACTTCAGGAACAGATGCTCTTGAAATGTGTGCGATGCTATGTAAACTAACCCCTGGAGATGAGGTCATTATGCCGTCATATACATTTGTGTCCACAGCTCTAGCTTTTCTACGTGAAGGTGCTAAAGTGGTATTTGCCGATAGTAGCAGAGAATCTCCTAATTTCGGAATCGAACAGATAAAACCGTTGGTGACAAAAAAGACTAAGGTCATAGCTGTCGTTCATTATGCCGGTGTTGCTGTTGACATGGATCCTATCATGGATTTTGCCAACGAAAACGGAATTATTGTTGTTGAGGATGCTGCTCATTCCATTGACTCTTACTATAAAGGTCGTCCATTGGGCAGCATTGGACACTTCGGAGCGTTTTCTTTTCATGAAACAAAAAATATCAGCAGCGGTGAAGGCGGTATGCTTGTAGTAAACGATGAGCACTATATAAGCCGTGCTGAAATAATATGGGAAAAAGGAACAAACCGTGCTGAGTTCTATCGTGGTATGGTGAATAAATACGGATGGTGTGACATGGGAAGTTCGTTCCTTCCTTCAGAATTCAATGCTGCATATCTATGGGCACAACTTGAACAACTTGATGATATTCAGGGTAAGCGTAAGCATATTTGGCAGATGTATTGGGACGGTCTGAATGGAAACATAAACTCTGCAATACAAATGCCATACATACCAGATTATGCCACGAACAATGCACACATGTTTTATATGGTATGTCCATCATTAGAATACCGTACGAAACTGATGAGTTATCTTAAAGAAAATGGAGTACAGACAACATTCCATTACTTACCACTTCATTCAAGTGAATATTATAAGGACAAACACGACGGTAGAGTGCTTGTAAACTGTGACCATTATGGAGATTGTCTTGTAAGATTACCATTGTTTTACGAACTGACAGATGAAGAAGTGAATAAGATAATTGGTCTTATCATTGAATTCTGCAAGAAATAAAACAAGTCTACAATTATGAACGTAATAAAAACTGATATTGATGGCGTGGTGATAATAGTTCCTCGCATCTTTAAGGATGCCCGTGGTTATTTCTTTGAGAGTTTCTCTCAAAAGGACTTCAACGAGCAAGTGGCGCACATTGACTTTGTGCAGGACAATGAGAGTATGAGTAGTTACGGGGTGATGCGTGGACTGCATTTCCAGAAGCCGCCTTACACGCAGAGTAAACTGGTGAGGTGCGTGAAGGGTGCCGTGCTGGACGTGGCTGTGGATATCCGCAAGGACTCACCTACATACGGTAAGCATGTGGCTGTGGAGTTGACTGAGGATAATCACCGCCAGTTCTTCATCCCTAAGGGATTCGCTCATGGATTCAGCGTGCTGAGTGACGTGGCTGTGTTCCAATACAAATGCGATAACTTCTATCACCCTGAGGCTGACGGCGGCATAAGCATAATGGATGACAGCCTGGGTATTGACTGGAGAATTCCTACAGACAAGGCTATACTGAGCGAGAAGGATACGAAACACCCGCTGCTGAAAGAATTTGAGACCCCATTTGTTGCGCCGAAGGCGAAATGCACTGGAAGTGCAGATTAAAAATTAAGAATTAAGGATTAATGCGCCGGAGGCGCAAATTAAAGATTAAGAATTAAG
>CAYSSU010000006.1:0-2512 GCA_964433895.1 uncultured Prevotella sp. | reverse complement strand
ATTAAGAATTAAGGATTAATGCGCCGGAGGCGCAAATTAAAGATTAAGAATTAAGAATTGATGATTGAGGATTAAAAATTGATTAAGGATTAATTGTCAATTATCAATTGTCAATTATCAATTTATTTGCGCCTTTGGCGCATAAATAATAAAGACATGAATATTCTAGTTACAGGGGCTAACGGACAGCTTGGGAATGAAATTCAGATTGTTTCTAAGAACAGCCGTGACCATTATATATTTACTGATGTGTGTGACGGATATCGCAAGTTGGATATTACCAGCTTGGAGGATATACGCAAAATGGTGAAGGAGCATGACGTGAAGTGCATCATCAACTGTGCTGCTTGGACAAATGTGGATGCGGCAGAAACGGCTGGCGACATCGTGGAGACTCTGAATGCCACGGCTCCTGAAAATTTGGCTAAGGCCATGAAAGAGGTCGGTGGGCTATTGGTGCATATCAGCACAGACTATGTGTTTGGCGGTGACCCATACAATACGCCTTGCTGTGAGGAACAAAAGGGCACGCCTACCGGTGTGTACGGAATGACTAAGCTGCACGGTGAACAGAAAATTCAGGCTACAGGCGTTAATCACATCATACTGCGCACGGCATGGCTGTATTCGGAATTCGGCAAGAACTTCGTTAAGACCATGCTCAGCCTTACGGCTGCTAAGCCTATGCTGAAAGTGGTGTTCGACCAATGCGGAACTCCTACGTATGCCGGTGACCTTGCCAAGGCTGTATTTGACATCGTGGAGAACAGAAAATACGAGGGCAACACGGGCATATATCATTTCAGTAATGAGGGTGTCTGCTCTTGGTATGACTTCACGAAGGAAATAGCAAAGTTGGCAGGAAACACTTCCTGCAAAATAGAGCCATGCCACAGCAACGAATTTCCGTCTCCGGTAACACGCCCTGCATACTCTGTGCTTGACAAAACAAAGATAAAGAATACTTTCGGTATTGAGATTCCTTATTGGACGGATTCACTGGAAATATGCATGAAGAACTTACTGAAGAAATAAACACACAAGAATATGGAATTTAAACGTAATATCATCATAACAGGTGGTGCCGGCTTCATAGGAAGTCACGTGGTACGCTTGTTCGTAAACAAATATCCTGATTATCACATTATTAATCTGGATAAGCTTACATACGCCGGTAATCTGGCTAATCTGAAGGATATAGAGGATAAGCCTAACTATACTTTCGTGAAGGCTGACATCTGTGACTTTGCTAAGATGCAGGAGTTGCTGGTGCAGTATCATGTAGACGGAATCATTCATCTGGCTGCCGAGAGCCATGTAGACCGCAGCATAAAGGATCCGTTTACATTTGCTCAGACCAATGTGATGGGTACTCTGAGTCTGCTGCAGGCTGCTAAACTTTATTGGGAGTCGCTGCCGGAGAAATATGAGGGTAAGCGTTTCTATCATATTTCCACAGATGAGGTATATGGTGCGCTGAAGCTTACCAATCCTGAGGGCATTGAGTCTCCATTTACCACGAAGGCTTCATCAGACCATCATCATGCCTACGGCACTGACTTCTTCACGGAGGATAAGAAATATAATCCGCACAGTCCGTATTCTGCCAGCAAGGCGAGCAGTGACCACTTTGTACGTGCTTTCCATGACACTTACGGTATGCCGACGATAGTTACCAACTGCTCTAATAATTATGGTCCTTATCAGTTTCCTGAGAAGTTGATACCTCTGTTCATAAACAACATTCGTCACCGCAAGCCATTGCCTGTATATGGCGAGGGTAACAATGTGCGTGACTGGTTGTATGTGGTTGACCATGCCAGAGCCATAGATGTTATATTCCATAACGGCAAAATTGCTGACACTTACAACATTGGTGGTTTCAATGAGTGGAAGAACATAGACATCATTAAGGTGCTGATAAAGACGGTGGACCGTCTGCTCGGCAGACCTGAGGGTGCTGACAATGACTTGATAACTCACGTTACTGACCGTCTGGGGCACGACGCACGCTATGCCATAGACAGCAGAAAACTGAAGGAAGAACTGGGTTGGGAGCCTAGCCTGCAATTTGAAGAGGGCATTGAAAAGACGGTGAAGTGGTATCTTGATAATCAGGAGTGGATGGACAATGTGACTTCCGGAGATTATCAGAAATACTATGATAATATGTACGGAGAAGCGCCGGAGGCGAAATGCACTGGAAGTGCAAATTAAGGATTAATGCGCCTGAGGCGCAAATTAAGGATTAAGGATTAAGGATTAAGGCATAAATTAATTCTTAATCCTTAATTTTTAATCTTTAACGCGTAGAGCACTGATTAATTACTTGAGTTTCGGAAGTATGGATTCCTTATCCAGCCATAGGTTAGCGTCCAATTTTGACATATTGTCTTGATACTCCAAAATCACTACTTTTGCAGTACGTTTAACATAAATCAAATTTATATGTATAGCAGTAGTGATTTTGAACGTCTCTTTGTAAAATACAACTGTGAGGCAAAGCCATCAG